>CAZGVL010000005.1:0-82507 GCA_964528965.1 uncultured Woeseiaceae bacterium | reverse complement strand
ACGCCCTGATGTCAGCGTACGCAGATGGCCGATGTAACCGAACATGTCGGCCAGCGGCGCGTCGGCTTTAACGCGAACACCCGTGGGACCTGCGTCCTGAGACTTAATCATGCCGCGACGACGGTTCAAATCACCAATAACGTCACCAACGTGATCGTCAGGCGTGAAGACGTCCACCTTCATGATCGGCTCCAGCAATTGCGGTCCGGCTTTGGGAACAGACTGCCGGTAGGCTGCCTTGGTCGCAATTTCGAATGCCAATGCCGAGGAGTCGACGGCATGGAACGCACCGTCCAGCAACGTAAACTTAACGTCCAACAGCGGGAAGCCGGCCATCGTGCCTTCGGCCATACTGACTCTGAACGCTTTTTCGATCGCAGACCAGTATTCACGGGGTACGTTACCGCCGGTCACCTTGGACTCAAACTCGTAGCCGCTGCCTGTTTCACCTGGCTCGATGGTGTATTCCATCTTGGCGTACTGACCTGATCCACCTGATTGTTTCTTATGCGTGTACACGTCTTCGGTGTGTTTCGTAATCGTCTCGCGATAGGCTACCTGTGGCTTGCCCATCGTGACCTCAACACCATGCGTACGCTTCAGGATATCGACCTTGATGTCGAGATGCAGCTCGCCCATGCCCTTGATGATAGTTTCACCAGAGTCTTCATCGGTAGCGACCTGGAACGACGGATCTTCCTGCACCATCTTGTTCAAAGCGACACCCATCTTTTCGGTACCGGCTTTGTCATTCGGTGAGATCGCGATTGAAATCACCGGATCAGGAAATACCATCGGTTCAAGCGTCGCCGGGTTGTTGGCGTCCGCGAGAGTGTGGCCTGTGCGGGTATTCTTCATACCCAGCAGGGCAACAATGTCACCAGCTTGCGCCGAATCCAGCTCTTCTCGTGAATCGGCGTTCATCTCAACAATACGTCCAATGCGCTCTGTCTTACCGGTGAACGTGTTCAGAACGTTGTCGCCCTTCTTGATCGTGCCCGAATAAATCCGCGTAAACGTCAGCGCACCGTAACGGTCGTCCATGATTTTAAAAGCCAGGGCGCGGAACGGCTTGTCCGGATCGACTATGGCAACGCCACCGGTCGGGTTACCTTCCAGATCGATCTCTGGCTGAGGCTTAACTTCCGTCGGGTTCGGCAAGTAGTCAACAACTGCATTAAGAACATTCTGTATGCCTTTGTTTTTAAAGGCTGAACCACAGTAGGTCGGGAAGAAATCAAGATTGATCGTACCCTTGCGGATACAACGCTTCAGATCAGCTTCAGACGGCTCGTTGCCCTCAAGATACTGTTCCAGAACGTCATCATCCTGTTCGACCGCGGTTTCGATCATCTTCTCGCGCCATTCCTCGACGAGGTCTTTCATGTCTTCAGGAACGTCGACGATCTCGTAAGACTCAGGATCGTCAGACGAATTCCAGACCCAGGCTTTACGGGTCATCAGATCAACGAGTCCTTTGAAATCGTCCTCGATACCGATAGGCAGTACCATGACGATTGGATTCGCGCCGAGCACCTCTTTAACCTGTTTTACAACACGCAGGAAGTCAGCGCCAATGCGGTCCAGCTTGTTGACGAAAATAATACGCGCGACCTCTGAGTCGTTCGCGTAACGCCAGTTCGTTTCTGATTGAGGCTCAACACCACCTGAGCCACAAAAAACGCCAACGCCGCCGTCGAGTACTTTCAGAGAGCGGTAAACCTCAATGGTGAAGTCTACGTGTCCCGGCGTATCGATAATGTTCATGCGATGGCCGTCCCATTGGCAGCTCGTTGCCGCCGACTGAATCGTGATGCCGCGCTCCTGCTCCTGATCCATGAAGTCAGTGGTTGCCTCACCATCGTGAACCTCACCGGTCTTGTGAATCTTGCCGGTCAGCTTAAGAATGCGTTCTGTGGTTGTGGTCTTGCCCGCGTCAACGTGGGCGAAAATTCCAATATTGCGGTAGGTGCTAAGGTCTTTCATTTCTCTGCTTCTGCTCTGTCGTCGTTAATATCTGGCAATCACTTCTTTTTATCATCAGTTTCCCGTGCTCAAACTGTCTAGCGAGAGCAGGGGCTGTTGCTACGAAAAAGTGAGTGCTCGTATTCGGGGCCTGTCCTGTCGATCTACCGGGTCACTCATTCGATGCTGCGACCACGGCCAGACTGGCTTTCGGGCGCGGATAATAGCAGTAGCGATGTCCCTAAACCAGTGATAATCAACAGTTATCATGCTGCAACTGCGCTGACGGGCCATCCAGACCCCAAAGCGTCGTTTTGGCAGCCGATTTCGCCGCCTGAGCGGCGGACTTTGCGATTCAGTAATATTCGCGCCGGGCCTTGATGTTGGCGCGCTAAGGCGGGTTTCAAGGGGTCAATCAGGCCAGTTCTAGCGGCGCAACAGCGCGATCCAGCGTGCGATGTTTAACAGACTCATCAGTGACGCGGATACATAGGTCAGCGCGGCCGCGGTCAGCAGGCGCCGCGCATGTGGTCGATCCGTCTTGATCAGGATGTTGTGCTTGTCCAGAATGGGCAAGGCGCGCCCGAAGCTGGCGTCAAACTCGGTTGGTAAGGTCGCGAAGTGCACGAGTGTTGATGTCGCCAGCGTTATGAAGCCTGCGGCGAACATCAATATGCCCAATCCAGGGATGCGAGTCAGGGCACCAATAAAGGGTGAAATTAACAGCACACCAGCACCCACTTTCTCGAATGTGCGGCTGCTCTTGATGAGCCGACTCCGCCACCGCAGAGGTGCGTAGCCTTGTTGATCCTGGATAGCGTGGCCAACCTCGTGGGCGGCAACGGTAATCGCAGTCAGCGAGCGCCCGTTGAATTTGTCGTCAGTCAGCCGTACTGCTTTGTTCTCAGGGTCGTAGTGGTCTCCCTCGGTGGTCTGCTCAACATCGACTTGTTCGAGTCCATGCAGATCGAGCAGATGACGGGCGAGGTCGGAACCCGTGCCCGAGTAGCGATCATCAGGAAGACTGTAGCGCTCAAGTACCCGCTTGACCCAGATGCCGGGCCCAATGATCAGGGCGATCAGCAGCAGGATGATGATGACAATATGCATGCGGCCATACTAACGCGCTGCCTTCTTCCGACATACCCCGTGCGCCGAATTCGGCATTCACTGCAGATTGTCGTATCGTCGGTGTTGCGAGAGGCCAATCGTTGTGAGGTAAGTTCTAGATGCTAACGCCAGATCAGTCGATCTTGTTTGGAATTCTGTTGTTTGTGTTTGTGTTCCTGATCTGGGGGCGCTGGCGCTATGACCTTGTCGCATTTACCGCATTGCTGCTTGCATTGCTGACCGGCATCGTGCCCAAGGAGCAGGCATTCTCCGGCTTCGGTCATCCGGCGACCGTCATCATTGCGCTGGTGCTGGTAATCAGCCGTGGTTTGTCCAATTCAGGTGCCATCGAGTTGATCGCGCGTTACGTCGTGGATAGCGCCCGTCGCCTGGGAGCCCATATCTCGATCATGGCGGCGCTGGCCGCTTCATTGTCGGCCCTGATGAACAATGTCGCCGCTCTGGCATTGCTGATGCCAGTGGATCTGCAAGCGGCGAAGAAAGCGGGGCGCAGTCCGTCACTTACGCTCATGCCGTTGTCCTTCGCTTCGATTCTGGGCGGGATGATCACTCTGATTGGAACACCGCCAAATATCGTCGTTGCGGAATTCAGAGGCCAGATACTGGGTGAGCCCTACCATATGTTTGATTTCGCGCCAGTAGGAATCGCCTGCGCCGTGGTTGGCGTCGCATACGTTGCGTTTATTGGCTGGAGGTTGTTGCCCGCCGATCGAAAAGCGACGGATGCTGGAAGTGATCTGTTTGAATTAAGTGACTACATCGCTGAAGTCAGAGTGCCGGAGGGATCTGACATCGTGGGGCAGAACGTCAGTGACCTTGACGAACATGCGGAGAAGATCGATGTCGAAATTCTCGGGTTGACCCGAAGAGGGCGGAGGTTACCAGGACTTGCGCGCGACGCAGAGATTAGAGCGGGAGACATTCTCGTTATCGAGGCCACACCGGAAAGTCTTGAGAATGCGCTGGGTTCGCTGAGCCTTGAGTATGTCGGCAGGGGAGAAGGCTTGCTTGAAGGCGACGATCTTGTGTTGACCGAAGTTGTCGTGCCTGAATCTTCCAAGCTCGCTGGTCGTTCCGCAATGTCACTCAAATTGTTGTACCGCTATCGCGTCGCCTTGGTGGGCGTGTCTCGGCAGGGGAAGCGATTTCGCGACAACGTTCGCAAGCTCACCCTCGAGGCAGGCGATGTTTTGTTGCTGCTAGGCCCGGAAAAGCGCTTGACCGACGTGACCGGGCGTCTGGGACTACTGCCGCTGGCGGATCGTGGGCAACGAGTCATCCAGCGAGAGAAGGTGTGGCAAGCAGTGGGCATATTTGCCGCCGCTATCGCCACAGCAAGTTTCGGTTTCATTTACCTGCCAGTTGCCCTGGGCTGCGTCGCCGCATTATATGTGCTGCTGAAAATTGTACCGATTCGTGATGTCTACACATCCATCGAGTGGCCGGTACTTGTGCTACTGGGTTCCATGATTCCAATTGGCGGTGCGTTGCTGGATACCGGCGCCACCGCGTTGATAGCCGATGGAATCGTGTCAGTCTCTGCCGGCTATTCACCAGTAGTTGTTCTGACACTTCTTATCATCGTAACGATGACCCTTTCAGATGTCATGAACAATACGGCGACGGCGGTCATTGCTGCTCCACTGGGCGTCGAAATTGCGTCGCGGCTTGGCGTTAATCCGGACCCGTTTTTGATGGGCGTCGCGGTCGCAGCATCTTGTGCATTTCTAACCCCGATCGGTCACAAGAACAACACGCTGATTATGGGGCCGGGTGGTTACCGCTTTGGTGATTACTGGCGAATGGGACTGCCGTTGGAGATTCTGATTATTGTTGTATCGGTTCCGACGATCCTGTTTGTCTGGCCGCTTTAGGCGTTAAATTCAGACAGAAATTATGTCAATTGGCTGTCGCAAATCGCATGAAATATGCGTCAACAACTGACACTGCGTGTTGCTCTTAAAAATGAAGTGTTTCGCGCCTATCTCGTAAGTCGTTGAAAATACTGGTCAAACGCTTATGTGGTTTCGACGTCCCATTGTTGGCACAGGCTTTGCAATTACTCTCCTGATACTTCTGCAAATAGTGCAGAGACGATGCAGATTTCGGCCAAAAGGTATGGCCAAAAGCATGGCAATAAGGAGCGGAACATGAGCCAGAGAACAATTCAGGATTGGACCGAGAGTCAGGTAAATCTAAAGTTCAATGATCACCGTGACGTTAAGTATCGCGTTTATCGTGAAGGCGAAACGGTGTATCAGGAAATCCGGGCACAAGACGAGCGACCGATCCATACGCTTGAGCTTCCGGAGGGTATGAAGCTGGATAAGAACAGCTATGAGGTTCTTTTGCGCTACGTACTACTGGACATCATGGCAGCTTGAAGACTTGCAGAGCTTCGAGGGCGACGCAGATCAGCGGGCAGTCCGCTTATGCTCTATCTTCAAGCAACGATCCATAACCACTTCGAGCCCAGCCACTCGAGCTCGATCGGCGGATGCTTCATCAACAACGCCAAGCTGCAACCACAGATACTTGACGCCTTTGCTTTCGATGATGGGTAGCAGCTCGTCGACGATACCGGCAACGGCATCTGCTCGGCGAAACACATCGACCATGTCGATCTGGTCTGCCACATCCTCTAGCGAAGCGTAGGCGGTCTCGCCAAATAGTCCTTCTGCGCCGATCCCCGGATTAACCGGAATAACCCGAAATCCTGCTGCTTGCAGGTACTGCATTACTCGATTGCTGGGGCGCTCCGGATTGCTGCTGGCCCCGACCATCGCAATCGTTTTTGTATTGCCCAGAATGTCGCGAATGTAACCGTCAGTATAGGGTTTTTTGCCTGCCACCGTTATCTCCACTCAACATTGGTTTAATGCTATGTTGCGCCTGTCTGAGGCACGATATGAACTATATATGGCCAGCTTATTCAGTGAGTTAAAGCGCCGCAACGTATTTCGCATGGGCATTGCCTGCATCGTTGTAGCCTGGCTCATTGTCCAGCTACTGGATGTCATGTTGCCAACCTTCGGTGCGCCGGATTGGGTGCAATTGGTTTTGATTTTGATCATTGGGCTGGGGCTGCCGATCTCACTGCTGTTCGCCTGGGCCTATGATGCTGACGTTCTCATCGTGCTCGCGATTTTTCTAAACTACCGGTTCTTCGGCGCAGCTGATTTTCCGAAATTGCAAGCCATTCTCGATGATCAGCGCATTGTCAGGGATACACCTTTGAGGATTCCGTTTGCTTGCAAGCAGCCTGACGAACGATCGTTTGAATGGGGTCGATAGCCGTGACTGAAGGGAATGCGATAAATAACTCATCACTCGCCTTACGTTTGTGGACACGACTCAACGGAACCGCGTTTGGTCGCTGGGTATTTACACGCATTATTTGCTTTCGCGCGCCATATTTCAGTTCGATCTCACCGCTGTTCGTGACGCTGGAGCCTGGTCATGCAGTGGTGACGATGTGCAAGCGCCGTAAAGTGAAGAATCACATCGGCACCATCCATGCGATCGCTATGGCGAACTTGTGCGAAATAGCGGCTGGCGTACTGACAGAAGTGTCGATACCAGAGGATATGCGCTGGATCCCGAAAGGCATGAACATTCAGTATCTGGGTAAGGCCGCGACCAGAATCAGTGCTACCGCTGAACTCCCCGCTGTAAGGTCCGGCGAAAAACAGGATGCGGTTGTATCGGTTGATGTGAGAGATACAGGCGGTACTATTGTGGTGCATGCGGATATCACGATGTACGTGACGCCGCGCAGTCAGTAGTTCTAATATGATTCGGTCAGGAGGCGCTATGGATAGTTCAGGTGATACCTATTCGCAAGCCGTGAAGGCTGCGGTGGATGCCGGCAGGAAGATAGAGGCAATCAAGATTTACCGCGGAGAAACCGATGTTGGTCTGAAAGAGGCAAAAGAGGCGATCGACTTCCTTGTGCGACAACGAAAGGGTTCTCCGGCTGCCAGCAACGCTGATATGGCGGAGTCCGGCAGTGGCGGCGCCAGCCTGATCAAATTGGTGTTGTTGATCGTGGTCCTGGTTATTGGTTACAAGGTGTTTTTTGCCGCTTAATATTGTGGCTATGGCTTGTAAACAGCCACGCCGACCCGATACTAGTAGCTTAAGGATCAGAACGAAGTTTCCCGGCGCGTTATGCGCCTCGGCGCTTAGGTAAACAGCTTTCAGGAGCAGAACGATGAGTCAAGATAACCCGCCAGTAGATCATGTTGCCGGAGATGGTGAAGAAAGTTCGATTGAGACCCACTTGAAGTCTCGTCCAACCTGGTTGCGTCTGGTATTCATGCTGATTTTCTACGCACTAATTAGCGTCGCAGCGATGGTGTCTACGGTCGTTGTAGTGCTCGGGTTCTTGTGGGTACTTTTCACCGGCGATACCAATCCTCAGTTGAAGAAAACGGGGCAGAGCCTTGCGACTTATCTCAGTCAGGTAATGCGTTATCTGACCTTCAACTCGGACGAAAGGCCATTTCCGTTTGAGTTGGACTGGCCGGATGGCGACGCAGACTAATCTCGACTAGTTACGTCTGGAGATTTCTTTCGTAACGATGTACCAATGTTCGAGGGCGGCGAAAAATGAGCTCACAGCAATGCGCTCATTCCGCCCATGCGTGAAGTCGTCCTGTTCACGAATAAACATCCCATAACTTCCGTAGGTCGGGATTCCGGCCGTGCGGACTGTCGTCGCATTTGATATTCCGGCGCTCATCGCTGGCAAGACAGGTGTGCCCGGATATTCGTTCTCAACAGCCTTGCGCACTGCAGCATAGACATCTTCACGATTAGGTGACGCTGGTGAGACCCTCGCCGTTGAACTCGTTGTCAGTTCCAGATTCAGGTGGCCCAGATACTTCTCGAGCGTAGTCCTCACTTCGTCGAGTGTCACGCCAGGAAATATTCGGCAATTGATAGTGACTGAAGCGCTTTGCGGCAAGGCGTTTTCGACGTGGCCGCCAGTCAGCATCGTCGGTATACACGTGGTGCGTATGAAGCCCGCAAGCGACGGGTTCGTTGAGATTATTGCGGCGGCGTCAGCATCGCTCGGGTCGGCCGCAAAGAGGCGCATTGCTGCGCCCATTTCACCACCTCTGATATCCGCCGAGCGAGCAAAATACTCGATCGTCACTTCATTGCTTCGCAGCGGGAATTCAACTTCCTGAATGGCCTTGATACCTTCGGCGAGGTCGTAAATCGCGTTGTCAGGACGTGGACGCGAGCTATGCCCGCCCCGGTTTCGGGCCGTCAGCTGAAAATTGGCGTAGGCCTTCTCGGCGGACTGAAGATAGAAACCAATTGGCTTGAAGTCTTCGTCCAGTACACCACCACCTCCATCGAGATTGAACGCGAAGTCTGCGTCGATCAGATCCCGATGATTCTTGAGCAGGTCGTCAGTCGTGTCTGTAGCGGTTTCCTCGTCTCCCGTGAACGCGACGATGAGGTCGCGACCAGGCAGGTAACCCTCGTTCCTGAGGCGAATGAAAAGAGCGGTGTAAATCGATGTGCCCAGTCTGTCATCGATGACGCCGCGCCCCGCGAAGAAGCCATCTTTTTCGACTAACGTAAAGGGATCAGTATCCCAATCCTCAGGTACTGCATCGACAACATCCATGTGGGCCAGAAACAGGACGGGTTTCTTGTTGAGTGATCCGTCGCCTCGATATCGCACGACAAGCGACGCGACTATTTCCTCTCCGTTGTCGACAGGAAACAGAAATACGTCGTCTTCAGAAAAGCCACCGTTGAGAAACTGTTGGGCAAGGTACTCAGCCAGCGCCGGCACCTGACCGTACGATTCGGCGGATCGGTACGAGACGGATTGTTGCAGGACTTCGTGTGCTTTGATTTCCCAGGGCTGGGTGTAGTCAGAGCTTTTGTCCTGGGAAAGCGCGTTCGTTGTGAGGGCGAGCAGGGCGAACAGAAAAAGAGTGCGCATTGATGTTGTCCGAATAAACCATAGCCAAGTATGCGTCGTTTACTCTACACCAACTTCCAAGAAAATCATTTCACAAAGATAACTCGCGTTGCCCGGGTTGCCAGTGCGTCAGATTGACCTGTGCGCCGCCTATTCCGAGTCCGCGTACCCATCGCGCCGCAGCATCCAGCGTGACCCAGGTCTTGACTTTGCCCTTGTGGGTTTCGGCCGTGATTGCGCCGGTTTGAGTCCTGGCTTCGATATGAAAACGCGCGCCACTGGCAATAATGTGAATGTTCTTCACAGCTCCAGCTGCAACCAGTGCCTTTAGAGTTCGTTCATCCATTCTCGGTCCTCGGAAAAAGATCGGATTGTTCGGTGATAGTGATACCCATTTGATCGCAGTGACGACGAATCAGGACTTCGACCATATTGGCGACGCTGCGGTGTTCCTTGGCAGCCGCTTCCCGCACTGCGTCCTTGATCGAAGGATCAATACGCAAGTTGAGCGTTGAAATTTTGGTTTTAGCCATGCGGTGCATTGTACATTGAAAGTATTGAAAATGTAACGCGTTTTGCACCACCGATGCGATTCTGCGAGATAGGTCGTAGTCGCATCCCGCTGATTAGGTTATTTTTGGTCAATGTCGATGGAGTTCCTGCAACACAACTGGGCTATTCTCGGCGCCAGCGTTCTTGGCGCGGCGATTGCGGTGTTTGTTG
Source organism: uncultured Woeseiaceae bacterium (assembly GCA_964528965.1). GTDB lineage: Bacteria > Pseudomonadota > Gammaproteobacteria > Steroidobacterales > Woeseiaceae > UBA1847. Next base: position 72,741 of record CAZGVL010000005.1, on the reverse strand, counting down.
CATTCCGTGTGTTTGAGGATTCGGCGCGCGGCCAACTGCTGCAACTGGTGCGGACCTACGATAAGAAGATTCTGGCAGTTGATAAGGCAACGCGCCATGTAACGGCCGCTGAGGCGAAATTGCGAAATTTACGAGCCAGGCAGGACTCGGCCAAGCCACGCCACGTTCAGGAAGCATCTGAAGTGATTGAGGATGCCAACTCATTGCACCAGATTGCAGGCGATCAGGTCCTGATTGCAGCAAACCACGTCCGCAAGTTCATTCTCGAAGAGTTTCCGCCGAAGCGACATGACCGGTTGCGGGCGAAATATCTCTCTGACTCTGCTCCGGACGGAAAACCATTTACATTTCAGTAAGATAACTGCGATTCGAGACGCTTAACCTTGCCGTGTAGGTATTTCTACCCATGGTTCAGAGTGGTAGGGTGGCCTAGAACCATCTACTTCCACTGTATCCGTACGGGAGAAGACATATGCAACAAGTGATATTCATGGTCTGCATGTTTGGCGGAGTTCTCGCGACACTGTTACTTGCTCTGACGTTGTTCGCAATTGCGATCGGGCGTGTAAAAGTCTGACAGAAGCAATGGCGACTTGAGTTTCCAATCTCAAGTATCGTACCCCGAACGCAGAATTTGGTCTCACAGGGCTAACGGAGTACGCATAGTTTGGAAGACATTCGCATTGTCAGCGTCAATCTCGGCAAGGCCGAGACGCTCACCTTCGGCGGCCAGTCTAAGACGACGGGCATTCAAAAGAGGCCGGTCAAAGATTCTGTCTGGGTCGGTCAGGAGACGATAGGCGACGACGTTATTTGTAACCTGGTTGATCACGGTGGCCCTGACCAGGCAGTCTATGTCTACAGCGTCGAAGACTACCAATGGTGGGCAGATCAGCATGATCTCGACTTACTGCCGGGCACTTTTGGTGAAAACCTGACGATTGATGGTCTGCCGACTGAGCTCTATGTCGGCGATCGACTTCTCATTGGTGATGTCGTACTTGAAGCGACAGCACCCAGAATTCCCTGTGCCACACTCGCCGCTAAAATGCAGGATAAGGGCTTCGGCATGAAATTCCGACGCGCCGAGCGCCCCGGGACGTATTTTCGCGTAATGAATGAAGGGGAGATTGCCGTGGGCGATTCTGTGGTGCTGATCGATAATCCTGGCCGCCAGGTGTCCATCATCGAGCTATTCTGCTTCGCCTTCGCGCTCAGGCATGATGCCAACGATCTGCAGCGCTTTCTTGACGCGCCTATCGCAGAGAGAACGCGAAAACAGGTGGAGATAAAGCTTTGTGCTGACCATAGCCACGGGTCCAACTGACGTGCGTTGATCGAGTCTGCACGAGCTTGGCGCAGCGATAACTTTACATAATCCAATCAAACTGCCTGCGCTGATCAGGCGTGTGGCTGTGGCATTTGCTTTCTTCGTCGTTTGATATCAAAATGATATCAAAATGAAACATAGAAGGGAGAAGATTATGAATCGTGAAGTGGTCAAGAACGTGTCGTCCGGGTACCTGATGCTGGTTGTTCTCGCCGTGGCGCAAATCGTATTGGCGTTTTCCATCTTTCTCGCGCTACGCGCTCAATCGCTGGTGGGCGTTCCGGTAACCATTAGCTTCGTTATTGTCGCAGTTTTGTGGGCGGGTTTTTTCATGATCCATCCGAACGAGGCCAAGGTCCTGCAGCTCTTCGGCAAATACGTTGGTACCGCCCATGATCCGGGTTTGAAGTGGGCGAATCCCTTCTACGCCAAACAAGCAGTCTCAACACGCATCAGGAATTTTGAGAGCAGTAAGCTCAAAGTGAATGACTCGCGCGGCAGCCCGATCGAAATTGCGGCCGTTGTGGTCTGGAAGGTATTCGACACAGCTGAAGCGTTATTTGAGGTAGACGACTACGAGCAGTTCGTCCAGATTCAGAGCGAATCGGCGTTGCGCAATTTGTCTACGACCTATCCGTACGAGCCGCATGAAGGCGAGGGCACTGCCTTGCGCAGTCACCCGGCGGAAATTGCGCAGGCCCTGCGTGTAGAGATTCAGGACCGGCTCGAACAAGCGGGCGTGACAGTCATTGAGGCTAGAATAAGCCATCTCGCATACTCCCCTGAGATAGCAAGCGCGATGCTCAGGAGACAGCAGGCTTCAGCAATCATCGCGGCGCGGAGTCAAATAGTGAAGGGTGCTGTTGGGATGGTGGACATGGCTTTGGAAGAGCTCAGGATTCACAACGTTGTCGAGCTTGATGAAGAACGCAAAGCGGCGATGGTGAGCAATTTACTGGTCGTCCTGTGCAGTGAAGAAGCGGCACAGCCGGTAGTAAATTCCGGTTCTCTTTACAACTAACTATAGCTCGGAATCGGACCAGGACTATGGCTGCACGCAAAGCTTTCGCGCTGCGAATGGATGAGAAAACGCTGGCAGCGATGCATCGCTGGGCAAACGATGATTTGCGGAGTCTGAATGCGCAAATCGAATTCGTATTGCGCGATGCATTGCGCAAAGCCGGTCGGCAGCCGCGCCCCGAAAAGGACAAGAACGCGGAGTAAGGTTGCTTTAATGCGGGACATGCGGTGGTAGGATTACTCGCATGCGAAGCTTGCTCCCCATTATTTCGGTCATTCTGGCGTTAATCGCGGCTGGATCGATCGCATACATCGCCTGGGAGCTCTCGTCGGGCGAACTTGAATCCGACAACGCGGACGACGCTGACTCGCCGTCTCCGAATCGCCGCAAGGATTCTCCGGACGAGGGCGAGTCTTAGACCCACCGCCCAAGCATCAATGTCGTCGTTGCTTGTTGCTCTTGTTGCTACCACTTCGGTCGTTGCGTGAATTCGAAGCAGACTTTCTGTCCGATGAACTTGAGCGCGGCTTGGCATCAGCACGCTGCTGAGGCTTCTTCCGCGTCGGAGCAGCTTGTTGCTGACGTTGTTGCACGGGTGCAGACTTCTTCGTTGCAGCGCGCGGCGCCGACTGCTGTCGTGTACTACTGGAATGCCGGGTACTTCCGGATGATTTAGCTTGCCGCTGCACAGCTGCTTGTCGTCTGCTGTCTGTCCGCGAGGGCTTCACTGACGTATTGCTTGCGATCGTCGTGTTTCGTTGAGCGGTAGAAATTCGCGACTGGCCGTTGGAGCTACGCCGTGTTGTGTTGGAACCGGTGTCGACTTTTCTCGGCTTGAAGCGAACGTCTGCTGCAGAGGTTCTGGTCGTCGAGCTGCTGCGCACGACTCCACTGCGTGTCTTGCTCCTGTTGGAAGCGCTGTTTCTGGCAGTCGAAGATCGCGAAACGCCATCTCGCTGTTTGAATCGGATGCTGTCTTTTGCCGCTAGCTCGCCCGTTCGGTTTGTCGATACCGACTGCGATGTATTGCGCGCAACCCTCGTTGAACTACGTTGAGCCGTGGAACCAGCGGTTCTGTTGCGCGTATTGGCAGCACGGTTACTGGATGCAGAAACGCTTCGTCCGGTCGACCGATGCGTGCTTCGCACACTGTTGGTTATTGAGCTGCTGTTGGGTCGATAGCGTGTTTTCGTCACTTGTTGCCCAGAGCTGAAGCGACGAGCATTGTTCGGCCGCCAGTGGTCGCCGGTCTGATAATAGTTGCTCGTGCGACTACCACGATTGTTGACGTAGTAGGTGTTGTGGACGTGGATTGATGGCCGGCGGTACCACCAGTTTGTGTTGTAGTGGTAGCCATAGTACGGGTGGCCATTGTAGCTATGATGGTAGACATTCAAGTAGTGGTTGGTCCAGCCAATCGAATAGGCGGTAGTGACTCCCCAGAAATAGCCGCTACGGAAGGTGTGGCCATACGGATACGGGTAGTTGTAAACCGGGTATGACCGCGGGTGATAGTAGTAAACGGGCTGCGGTTGGTAGACCACGACGCGCTCTGGTTCGTAGTAGGGGACGTAAATAATTTCCTCGTTGACCGGCGTTATTTCGATGACGCCTTCGTCGTGCGTAACCTGCTGATACTGGTCGCTCTTCAGATTGCCGGCCGCATAGGCGCGATCTCGAAATACTTCGATCGCGGCAATGACATCAGTCTGCTGCGCTATGACGGCTTCGCCAAGTTGCCAGGTCCAGTCCAGGTCATCGTTTAGCAATTGAATGACCTCCGGATAGTTGCTCAGCGCCACAACAGAATCATCCCAGTCTTCGTCAGGTTTCAGGGAGGGATCATTCTCCAGGTCGGCCAGGAATCGCGATGCCTCTACGAGCTGCAGAGGATAAGTCGACGCGGGCAGAATGATGGCCAGGAGGTCGTCCGGGTAGAGCGCAATCGAACCCACAAGGTCCTCTAGCTCGATGTCTGAAACCAGTTCCAGCTCCAGCTCCGCTGCGTTCTCCATGCTGTCGTCCGAGTAGTACTCGCCGATAGCATTGCCCTGGTCGTCCACAGGAACTTGGGCGAGGCTTAGCATCGGCCACATGGCCAGCAGGCAAAGCAGTTTGCCGGGGATTCCTGAAACGTCAGGCATTCTGGTCATCAATTCTGTCTTCATATGCGTCTTCATACAGCCTCCCGATTCGATCTGGATCGACGGATTTGGTCATGTTGGGGACCATCCTAGCCAACCGAAGCTGAACCCCTGCTTAATCCTGACTGCGGACGTTCTCGGGTCAGGCAGGGCGTGGGCCTGCCTGACAAAAGCGATATTTGCTTCCTCTGATCTCGTCAGGGCAATATGCTTGTTGAACTTCTGCGAAATTGACACTGTCGAATACAAGAAGTGATGTTTATTACCTCGCACAGGATTGCTATGGTTTTTTTATTGAAACTCAATCGCACACGCGCAGCCGTGTTCAGCGGGCTATTGAAGACGATAGTCGTGACTACGCTGATGATAATTTCTGCCTGGGCCGCGGTCGTTCAGGCTGATTCCGAGTCGGAAGCGCAGGTCGCTGAACCCAGTAAGCCGATTGTGTACTTTCATCTGTCAGAAGAACTGCGTTCTTCGGTAAAGAAGCTTGTCGTAATTGCGGGCACGGACCCGGCGAACAAGGAAATTACTGGCACTTATGACGACATTACTCCGGGCTTGTTGGGGGGTATCAGTGAAGGTGCGAACTCTGGAACGTACTCAACGCAAGTGGGTGGTATTTCGATCGACGTGCCGATATCCATATTGACCATTCCAGGTGCGGTCTATGGTGGAATATCCGGGCACGCCAAGCGTGAGATTCAGGAGTTTCGGGATGCGCTGACCGAAGACCTCGCAGAATCGAATCAGGCTCTGGTCAACGACCGCCTGGCGACGGATGTCTACCAGGCCCTGCAGCGAGTGCCAGGGCTAGATTCAAAAATGTTCGCCGCGACCACGCCAATTCCGGAGGACGTTGACGCGGTTCTGTACGTCAGCGTCAAAGAGCTGACTATTGATGTACAGGACGACGAAGCAATCCTGACTACGGCCGTGGATGTCTCGTTGCGTCGAGAAAGTGATCAGGAAGATATCTACAAGAAGACAGTCCGATATCAGGACAGGGATACGCTGAAAAACTGGACTGAAAACGATAACGCGCTTTGGCAAGACTACAGAAACTTCGCACGACACTATTTCGGACGAGAGATATCGGCTGAAGTCATCGATAGAATCGACCTGCAGAACGAGCTCAAGCCGCTAAAGTCGGCTACCGTTGAGACTGCTAAAAAGAACGTCTGGCAGGGGAGCACCCGATCAACCACACCAACGCTGGCGTGGGAGTTTCGCTTGCTTGGTGGAGACGTGTACGGCAATTGGGCCGACGATGTTGAGGAGTCAGATGTCCTCTTTGATCTCGAAATATACGACAGGCATCGGCCTGTCTATATCGAGCGAAACATTCAGGGGTCTACTCACACACTGCTGGCCGAGCTTGATGGATGCAAGACCTATCGTTGGTCTGTGCGGCCGTCTTATCGCCACGGCGAAGAAACAAGGCACGGCAATTGGATGAGGTTCGTTGCCGCTGGTGAAATGGGTGACGGTAATGGCAGTGTCGGCAGACAGGCGTCCACAGCGCCAGCCTACATTCAGGATTTTGCGACACTACAAATCAAATGCGGTCGCAAATAGACGAATATTCGAGCCAAATGCAGCAGATTCGACCGCGCCTCGAGCTACGACGCCTTCCCCTTAGCTGGGCGGATTGCCGGTACTAGCGGTAGCTAGTCGTCGCTCGCATCGTTTCCACCGTGCCATGCGATGAATTTCCAACCATCATCGGTCCTGATCAGGACATCGGAGTAGCGGCCGTTGCTAACGTCAACTTCGCCTTCTTTGTTCTCGGTAGCATTGGTGAACAAGTAGTGAGCGACGGCGATGTTGTCATGTACAACGATCGCGAGCGGGTAAAGCTCGTGCATCAGTGGCTTACTTTGCTCATTGTTAAAGCGGTCCCACATCTTGGTTGAGGCTTTGTTTCTCGGTGCCGGCGAATTGTTACCCCACCCCGAAAAATCGTCTGCGAGCAATCGGTCGATCCATTTCTTGTCGCCTTTCTCGTCTGCATCCCATTGTTCTTCAACGACGGCCCAGACATCGGCTTGATCATCCAACGTATCCTGAGCGATGGCCGATCCAAATGCGGTGATCAAAAAGGTGGCGGTTGCTAGTCGGAGAATGCTGGTTATCTTCATGACTCTTGCCTCGATGGAGAATAGCTACAGTACGGCCAAGTCTAGTCTCAATTGTTTAGCGCGACAAACTATGGCGGTCAATTTTATTCGGGCAGGAGAACGAGTCCGATATATTCCGCAACCGCAGCAGCATCGATTCCCAGATCGTTGCTGGTCGGATACAGACGCTTCAAGTCAGCTTGGGTCAGGTAGTCTGGATGGTGGGATTCGATGATTGTTGCGTAATTGATCGAGGCATCTCCTTTTCGCAGGCTGAGTCGGTAAATGTGTACCGCGAGATCCTGCGGATCTCCAAGACGCATCAGGCGTCCTATATCACTAGTGGCATCAACTGTCGGGATTTCACCGAGATACAATGTGTCCTTTACAATTTCCCAGCCGTTCGCTTTAAATACCGCACCAATAGATCCACCGGCCAATACTCTTGAATGTTCTTCGCTGACTTTTCCGGAGCTTTGATCTGCGAATTTGACGACGGCATAAGTTCTGCAAACATGATCGTCTTGCTCGATGCTGTACAGATTGCTACGGCGAAGCCCTGGCTGCGCGGTGATCACATCGATCGCGTAACTCCCGAAACGACGCTCAATACGTTCGCTATTCAAGAGTTCAGATTCCATAGCGCTCGCGCTGAGTGCGGCGGCGAGGACAACTAGAGGGACTTGATTGGGTTGCATAAGTCAGGCAAGGCTTGGCAGCAGAATACGAACTTTATACTGCGACCGGGGAAGGGTAAAGCGCCCTTTGTCTCAATCTGATCGAGCGGGAATCTTGAATCGATCACGCCACCTTGGCGAATGCGGCAAGTTTGCCAGGGCTGTCAACGAGGTCGATAATGACGGCCAACGCATGCTTCGAAAAAGATCATTAAAAAAGATAACAAACAATAGGATAAGATAGATAGTTAATGTAATTTATTGATATTTGAGTATCCGTGTAGCGAACCGACGCCCGCTTCAATTCACAATCGACACGCAAAGTACGCTGTGTGCATGTGCGCTAGACGAGATTTCCCGACTCGGTTTTCGAGCGGCTATAATACGAGCTTCATTTCACGCGCGGATACAAAATGGCCCATAACATTTCTTGCTATCGATGCGGCGCTTCGTTATCGGAGTTGTCGCTACCATTGTCGCGGCAGGATGAATGTCCTGAGTGCAGAAACTACTTGCATGTATGTTTGATGTGCTCGAATTTCGACAAGCTGGTACCGAAGCAGTGTCGCGAAGACGATGCGGAAGAGGTTTCCGAAAAAGGCCGCCTGAATTTCTGCGAATGGTATGTGCCCAGCGAAAACGCGTTCAATGCGACCGCAAGTGCGGAGGAGAATCGTGCCAGGTCCGAGCTGGACGCTTTGTTCTCGGAAGACGCAGACAATGCAGCCGACACCGGTGATGATAGTGCGCTCAGCGAAGCAGACCGACTCTTCAAGTGAATACGCTCAGCGGCACAAATAGCTCATGACTTTGGATCGCCGTACTTTCCTGAAGCTTTCCGGGGCGTCCGTAGCTTCGTCGTCATTGCCCGGGTGCAGCGGCCCGGACAAGATTCCGACAATGGGTGTGCCTCAGAGTCGCTTTGGTCCGGACTCCACGGCAGAGGAAGTGACTGCTGGTCTGGACCTGAAAGGGAAGCTGGCGGTCGTAACGGGATGCACCTCGGGCATCGGCTTCGAAACGATGCGTGTGCTCGCGAAGCGCGGAGCACATGTGATCGGAACCGGCCGCACGATCGAAAAAGCGGATGCGGCATGTCGCGCGGTAAGCGGCACTACGTCACCGGTACAACTTGAGCTCGGTGATCTCGATTCCGTGGTCGAATGTGCAAATTCAATCCGTTCGATTCGTGCTCCGATCGATATTCTGGTGTGCAACGCTGGTATTCGCGGCGGAAGCGATGAGCGTGAACTGATCAACGGCATTGAAAAGCACTTCTTCATCAATCATCTCGGACATTTCGTATTGCTGAACCGTCTACTTGATCGCCTGTTCTTTGCCGGGCAGGGACGTGTCGTTGTTGTGGCCAGCAGGACTGCCTACCTCGATGCGCCTGAGTCCGGAATACAATTTGATAACCTGGCGCTGGCGGGCGACTATTCGGATCGGCGTGCATATGGCCATTCCAAACTTGCCAACGTCCTGTTTTCTCTGCAGCTGGGCGAGTTGTTCAAAGGTACGCGAATAACCTCGAATTCCCTGCATCCCGGCCTGATCAACACACAAATCGACCGAAATATGAGCGGCATAAAACAAACAGGCTTCGCCCTATTATCTGCCCTTGGCGGTACGAAATCGCTCGCAGAGGGCGCAGCCACAACCTGCTACGTCGCTACGCAACCGATCATTGGTTCCACCAGTGGCGAGTACTTCGAAGACTCCAATGCGGTTACCGTACTGGGAAACAATCATATGCGAAACGCGGAGATGGCCAGTAAATTGTGGCAAGTATCGGAGGATCTAACCAGGGACCATCTGGTCGTCTACCAGCAGTCTGACTGGGAAGAACTGGAAAAGGAATTGCGAGATCGGCAATTTGGTACAGATGACAGCTGATTCGCCGGCAACGGCATTGGTCGTTCTGTCCGGTGGCCAGGACTCAACGACCTGCCTCTACTGGGCGATCAAACGGTACGGGCGTGAGTCTGTATCCAGCGTTACATTTGATTATGGCCAGCGGCATCGAATTGAGCTTGAATGTGCCAAAAAAATTGCGGCTGCTGCCGGTGTTGAAAATACGCGCTTGCCGATAGATACCTTCGCGGCACTCGGCGGAGACTCTCTTACGGATACATCAATTGACGTTGCAGCTGAGGTCAGCCAAAGCACAGGATTGCCGAATACATTTGTTCCCGGGCGCAATCTGATTTTCCTGACATTCGCTGCCGCGTTCGCCTATCAGAGAAATATCGACAACCTTGTTACCGGCGTTGCGCAGACTGATTACAGTGGCTATCCGGATTGCCGCGAGAAGACCATTCAGTCGCTGCAGGAGTCTATTCGTTTGGGTATGGAAAGCGCCGTGCGAATTCACACCCCCTTGATGAACTTGTCAAAACAGGAAACGGTTGAGCTTGCCGTAGAGCTGGGCGCTCTCGGCGCAATGGCGCTGACCCATACCTGTTACAACGGAGAGCGGCCGCCCTGTGGTCAATGCCCTGCATGTATCCTGCGGGCGAAGGGATTCGCCGATGCGGGAGTAGCAGATCCGCTGGTTGAGGCCGATGACCTATAGCGTTAAAGAAATTTACTACACGTTGCAAGGCGAGGGCGGGCATACCGGTCGGCCGGCAGTATTCCTGCGTTTCGCTGGCTGCAATTTGTGGAGTGGGCGAGAGGAACATCGAGGCGCCGCGATCTGCAAATTTTGTGACACGCAGTTCGTCGGTATCGATGGGCCGGGCGGCGGCAAATTCGATTCGCCTGAGGCATTGGCAGCCGCGGTTGCTGCCTATTGGCCGACGACGCAGCATGGCAGCAAGCCCTATGTGGTTTGCACCGGCGGCGAACCCTTGTTGCAACTGGATGCGGCCGCTGTAGATGGCCTGCACGCGTTAGGCTTCGAGGTGGGCGTCGAGACCAACGGTACGGTCCAGGCGCCGGTCGGTATTGACTGGCTCTGTGTCAGCCCAAAAGCCAACGCTGAGCTGAAACAGCTCACTGGCAACGAGCTGAAATTAGTGTTTCCTCAAGTGGAGGCAGCGACAAAACCGGACAAATTCGCACACTTGTTGTTTGAGCACTTCTATCTGCAGCCACTTGACGATGCGAATGTCGTCGAGAATACTCGCAAAGCGATCGATTATTGCCTGCAAAATCCGCAATGGAAGCTCAGCTTGCAGACGCACAAAATGATTGGTATTGATTAATCCTGGTTGTCGACAATGATCGACCTGCGAGCGAGGAACCTGTAATTGAGTAGAGAACAATGAATCATCGTACGGGACGTCTGATATTTGGATTGTCGATTGGGTTGCTGGTCGCAGTGCTGTCCTATCGATGGATTACTGACCCTGCTCCAAGAGCCGAAAGAGCATTGCAAGAGTCGGTCATCGGCTCCGCGAGGATAATCCTGGTGACGACTCTGGCTATCGGCGAGCTCGAGATCGTTGATGCGTTGGCACCAAATCGTAAGGCAGGCAAAGCGTACATTTATCGCGCTGGTGATGGCTGGGAAGTCTCAGGCTTCTACCGGCGATCAGAAGATGACCGCTGGCACGCGTATTTGCTGTCGCTGAGTGGCTCAATAGACCTCCAGCACCTCAAGTTTCAGGACTCTGATCAGGAACTGCTCAGTCGGGTCGCTGGGGACTCTCGACTCGAAGCGGGCCCATAACTCAGAATCCTGTCTTGTCAGCAATCCAGACGATGAGGCTGATGATTGAAAGCGCGTAAGACGCTCCTAGTAGCATTACGCTGATCTCGATTTCCTGAATCCAGTTTTGCTCGGTCATTGTCGTTCTCCAGCTCGTGTTTTCGAGCTGTAATCATCTGCTGTCACGGTTGGCAGGTCCTGACCGCTCTATGACGAAGCAATGACGGTTCGATGATCGATGGGTGATGAGCGGTGTTTTCGTCCGAAAATGGTCTGTTTAAGCCATTTTGGGCCGCCAGCCTGGTATTGCGCTGTCTTAGTCAGAATTGACCAGGGCGGCGTTGGCGTGAGACTCCTGCCGCCACTCGAGGACATTCATCTCGATGAATACGAAAGCGACCAGCCATAGGAACGCATCCCAGAAATCGACGAAATCGCCGGCGACGCCCCAGTAGATCGCTGCCAGAAACAACAGCGAGTAAAAGACGACTTTGAGTATCTGGCTGACTCGTAGAGCCGTTCCTTCCAGCAGATTTTTCTCTTGCAGACGCACATCTGCCTCGAGAATGACCACGACAAGAATCCAGACAGCAGCATTGACGACGTCCACCCAGGCAAGCATGCGCATTGCTGTGAGGCCGCTGGCATCGACTACCGCACGCATGCCATCAAATTGGAGGAAAGAGCTGGCGACGGACAGATTGGTGCAATTGGCAGCCGTGATATCAGCGAACTCATCAAGCGTCGTGGCGTACGCCCATTGATCTGATGCGAGCGTACAGAGGTTGGACAGGTCCGCAACGGACGACACATTGAACAGTGACGTCAAATTGACGATGTAACCGTAAAAGGCATACACGATAAAACCGTAACAGACTGTACGCAGTGTATGCAGCGTGATAGTGACGGGTTTCGTGAAATGATCATCCTCCAGAATGTAGGTTTCGAGCTCGAACATCAGTAGCAAGATGACCCATGCGGCGGTATCAATAGTCGCAGCGAATGCCTCGATCAGATCGCCGGGGGCAACTCCGTCCCGAAACTGGTGTGCGCTCGCCGCTATTTCTTCTGCGAAGAAAAAATAAATATTGAGCGTGAGGAGCGCATAGATCGTGTACTTGAAGGCCTGATATAAAGATCGACGACTGATGGTCAAGAGTGGAGCTCCGCGTTGCTTGCCGCTGATTTTATGCTGGCTTCGCGATTTATAGCAACGGGTTTACGGTCAGTCTTGCGTTCGCCGTTCCACATCGTGGGCGCGGGTAATGAATCGCGCTTAAGACAGCTTCAGATCTATCAATCCAGAGTGCTAGTCGAGACTGACCGACTCGTTAGCCGAGTCTGTTTCGACGCCTGAATAGTAAACCCAGATATTCTCTTCGCCTGTCAGCAGCTCGATGTACTTCGGGTGGACAAATATCGCCTCGCGCCCGGATTTTATTTCTCGCAAGACGCCGAGATCGCAAAGCTGCTTGAGATAAACAGATGCGGTCTGGCGTTTCGCGATGCCCGCTTCGACCAGGTTACCAATGCGGCAGTACGGTTGCTTGAACAATACTTCTACGAGCTCCCATGTATAGGTCTTCGGCAGTTCTTTCTGCACAAACTCGCCGGTATGTTCCATCAACTCGCGAATAGCCTTGATCTTGTCAGTCGTCCATGTGCAGGTTTCTTCGACGCCATCAAGGATGAATTTTATCCATGAGGCCCAGTCCTGCTCATGAGTTACTTTCTGTAACAGGCGGTAGTACGCCGCTTTGTTGCTAATAATGTAGCGGCTGAGGTACAAAATCGGGGAGTCGAGTAGTCCGTGTTCGACCAGGAAAAGGATGTTAAGGATGCGGCCAGTTCGGCCGTTGCCGTCTGCGAAAGGGTGGATTGCCTCAAACTGGTAGTGCTGCACGGCCAGCCGGACCAATGGGTCAAACTCGGTGTGCCGATGCATGAAATTGGCCCAGTTGTCGAGCTTTGCCTGCAGCAGCTTTTGGCCCACCGGCGGTGTGTAAATGACTTCACCACTCATGCGGTTCTTTAGTGTGGTTCCCGGCTGGTCTCGGAGATCCAGTTCGATGCCCTTGATGGTGCTGCATATCTGTATGGCCATATCGGTCGTCAGCATGCCGCGCTGGACCATTTTCGTGCCTTCAAACAATGCGGTGCGGTATCTGAGTGCTTCCTTGGTAGCAGCGTCAGCTTTGTCTTCCGCAATATCCGCATATTCAAACAACTTGTCGGTCGTGGTAACGATGTTCTCGATTTCTGAACTGGCACGTGCTTCGAGCAATGGCAGTGCATTCACCAGTACTGCCGAATTCGGGATCAACTCAGCGGCCTGTTTCAGCTCAGCCAGCGCCACTCGCGCATTGATGCAGCGCTTCAGAATCTCGTTGGTTTCGATCAGGTCGGCCGGTGGTGGCAGGTCTGGTAGCCCGTTATAGGGTATTTTAGGATCAAAATCAGTCATTTACGATCTACTCCGCTGAGGCTGAAACATGTCGATCCGAGCGACATTTTACGACGATATGTCGAAAAACACGAATTTTATCGACATATCGTGTCTTCCTGTCGATTTCATCGACATGTCGGCTCTATATGTCGATAAAGTTAGATTCTATCGACATATAGGCATTACCTGTCGTTTTGATCGACATGTCGGCAAGATCTGTCGATATTTAGCCGGTTCTTCGACGTATGTGGAGTATAGGTCGATTGCATCGACAGATACGTGATGCAGTTGCGGAAAGCCCTAATTGCCTGTGACGTTCGCCTGGCGCAATTTGTCGTGCCATGCGAGGGCAGATTCTTTGATATAGAATCCGCTGCCGACAATAGGCCAGGTACGAGGAAATTGACGTGATTGTAAAAAGCGATATCGAAATTGCACAGGCGGCAAATGTGCTGCGGATTCAGGAAATTGGCGAGAAAGTCGGCATCCCGACCGAAGCATTAATTCCCTACGGCCACGACAAGGCCAAGATCAACGATCACTTCATCAAATCTCAAAGCGACAAAGGTGACGGCAAGCTCGTGCTGGTAACCGCTGTTTCGCCAACTCCGGCCGGTGAAGGTAAGACGACGACGACGGTCGGCCTGGGTGATGGCATGAACAAGATCGGCAAGAAGACCGTGATATGTCTGCGTGAGCCGAGTCTGGGCCCTTGTTTTGGCATGAAAGGCGGAGCTGCGGGTGGTGGCTACGCTCAGGTTGTCCCGATGACCGATATCAATTTGCACTTTACCGGTGATTTTCATGCGATTGGCGCGGCGCACAATTTGCTGGCTGCGCTTATCGATAATCACATGCACTGGGAGAACCAACTCAATATTGATCCGCGGCGCGTTGCCTGGCGGCGAGTTGTGGACATGAATGACCGGGCGCTGCGAACAATTACCTCAGGGTTGGGCGGGTTTCACAACGGCGTTGTTCGCGAGGCCGGTTTCGATATCACGGTTGCCTCGGAGGTCATGGCGATCTTCTGCCTGGCGAGCGATCTGCAGGATCTTGAAAACCGTCTTGGCAATATCGTGCTTGGTTACAATCGGGAGAACGAGGCGGTGACCGTGCGGCAACTGGGCGCACACGGCGCAATGACGGCGTTGCTGCGGGATGCCTTTCAGCCGAACCTGGTGCAGACGATGGAGAACAATCCAGCGTTGATGCATGGCGGCCCGTTTGCCAATATCGCGCACGGCTGCAATTCAGTCATCGCGACCAAAACAGCGCTGAAACTCGGCGACTACGTCATCACCGAGGCGGGTTTCGGAGCCGACCTTGGCGCGGAGAAGTTTCTCAATATCAAGTGCCGCAAGGCCGGCCTGAAGCCAGACGCCATAGTGCTGGTCGCAACCATCAAAGCGTTGAAAATGCATGGCGGTGTGGCGAAGACCGACCTTGGTGCAGAGAACGTTGCAGCACTCGAAACAGGTTGCAAGAATCTCGGCCAACACATTCGCAATCTCGGCAATTTTGGTGTCCCTGTTGTGGTAGCAATCAACCACTTCACAGCGGATACCGATGCTGAAGTAAGCGTTGTTGAGAAGTTCTGCGAACAGTTTGGTGTTCGCGCTATCAAGACGACACATTGGGCCGACGGCGGCGACGGTTCGATTGAACTCGCCACACATGTTGCTGAGCTGTGTGATAGCGGTGCAGCGCAGTTCCGTACCTTGTATCAGGATGATTTGTCGTTGTGGGAAAAAGCGCAGCGCATTGCCCGCAAGATGTATGGCGCCGACGACATTATTGCCGACAAGAAGGTCCGCGATCAGTTGGCTCGATTTGAGGCCGAAGGTTATGGTCATTATCCGGTGTGTATGGCGAAGACGCAGTACAGTTTTTCGACCGATCCGAATTTGCTCGGCGCTCCGACCGGACACGTAGTCCCCATCCGCGAGGTTCGACTCGCCGCTGGAGCGGAGTTCGTGGTTGTCGTCTGTGGAGCAATCATGACCATGCCTGGATTGCCGAGGAAACCTGCGGCAGACAATATTCGGGTCAACGAAGAAGGGCGGATCGAAGGTCTGTTCTAGCCATCAGGCAGAGTTTGGTGAGTATCGCCGCAATTCGATAGGATGATCGTACGTCCACCAACATCGAATGGCGGCGCCTGGTCACTGTTCACGCGGCCAGCCGGTCGGGCAGGATGAAAGCCTTTCGCGCTCGATCACTCCAAAGTAACTCTTTGCTGTAGAACCGCAGCATTACATCGATACCACCGGTAAAGAGGTCGTCGTTGTGGCGGCGAAAAGCGAACCAGTCATCTTGCTGATCTGCTGGTCGACGCTCCTCAATAAGTAGCAAGAACATCCAGGTGATGGTTACGTGATACTTGTCTGGCACGCCGAGGTGAGACGTAAGGCGTTGCAAGGCGCCGTTAAAACGCCGAATCGCTTCGGCGGGGCCGAATTCACACAGGTACAACCACGCCAGATAGATATGACTCTCGTGGTCAAAGCTACTCGCATCAATCTGCAGGTTCTCGAGGGCGTTAATGCTCAGGTTGGGCGCAGCCAGAGCGTTCATTTACTGTTCTCCTTTAATGTATGACTGTCTGAGGCGGTCAGTTCGCAGCTGTAAACAGCTTTAAGTTGCGTGATGACCTTGAGGGTCTCATCGCCAAAGGGTGCCTTCCCTTCGAAGCTGTGCAAGACGATGCCTTCCAGCAAATCGCCGAGCGAAAGGTTGGTGTATTCGGCCAGTCCCTTCAGGACCTTCAGCAGGGATGTCTCAATCCGAACGCCGGTTTGAGTTCGCGTGATCAGTTTGGGGCTCATGTGTGTTACTCATTGCTGTATTTTGTTATAAAGGTAACATTGTAATAAAATAACATCAAGGTGCTGGATATCCGCGCTATGAACTGAATAGTGACGTCGCTAACATGCTGAAATATAAGTAGTTTCTGTTCTGGCCAGGTGTGGTGTTTATGGACCAGTAGGGTAATATGACAACGCGCCAGCAAGGGGACTGCTGCATGCCAAGCAAAGAAGAATTACAACAAGGGTTTGAAATCGGGGATTGGGAGATTCTTCCGGCAAGAGGGGTCTTCATTCGCGGTGATGAGGAAAGACATCCTGAACCCAAAGTGTTTGGCGTATTCGAGTTACTCGCGATGCGTGACGGTGACATGGTTACCCGCGACGAACTCGTGGCCGAGCACTGGGACAACCGTCCTACCAGCGATGAGGCCATTAACCAGAAAATTGCGCAACTGCGACGCCACCTGGGCGACAAAGCACCATTTGAGTACGTTGAGACTCTGACGGGGCGTGGCTACCGACTGAAAAAGAAGATTAGGCTCAAGCAACCTGAGCGGCCGGCGCGAGATAATGCCAACAAACAACAGCGACGAATTCCGACCTGGCCGCTCGCAGGTGCCATAGTCGTCATTGCAGCGCTGGTCATCTATCTAATGACAGGGGAGCCGAACTCGAACGAAGACATTCGCACGATCGGCGTGCTGCCGTTTGACAATCTAATCACGCAGGAGAGCGACCAGTACATCGGCAATGGGCTGAAGGAAGAGGTTGTCCGGACGCTGGGCAATATTGCCAGACTCGACGTAAAGAACGTGCGAGTCAGCTACCCGAAGAGGGAGTTTACTGAGATTGCCGATTTTCTCAGTGTCGATGGTTTGCTGACAGGAACTGTGGAGCGCGAGGGTGATCTGCTGAAAATCGGTTATCAGCTGATTGATGGACGCACCGGAAATACCGTTTCTTCAAATACGATTACCAGGCCGAAGAACGAATTGTTCGCATTGCAGCTTGAATTGGCACGGGCTCTGCGCGACGACTTGCTTGGCGAATCCTCGCAACAGTTGATGTCCTTGAGCAAGCCAGAGAACTTCAATGCCTATGACAGCTACCTGCGTGGCTTGTTTGTCTTCGAGTATCGCGGCGAAGAAGGCAATCTTGAGAAAGCGATCGAATTTTTCAGTGAAACAATCGAGCTGGACCCGGAGTTCGGTCCGGCCTACCTGATGCTCGCGAAAGCCTATGTGCTGATGCCGGACTTTCGCGATGCTCCGTTGGATGAATGGCATGGACGGGCCATTGACGCCGTCGAAAGGGGTATAGCGGTCGATGGCAGTATTCGCGATGCCGCCGGAGCCATCTTCGGCCTCGTTTTTCACAAGCAAAAGCGGTGGGCGGAGTCGGAGCAGGCTTATATTCGCGCCACACAGGCGGCGATTGTCGATCCTGACGCATTCAACTGGTATTCACGCATGCTGGCCAGTGTCGGCAGACTGGATGATTCGTTGCTACAGGCGCTGGCAGGAGTGGAGGTAGACCCTGGTGGCGCGATCAGTAACAGCAGGGTTGCGATCGCCTACACCTGGTTGGACGAACCGGAAAAAGCGGCCGAATACTATGCTCGATCTAACCAGCTCGGTGCTAGTACATCGCAACACATACTCGGTTACGCATGGTCGCTACTGCGCGAAGGGCGGTTTGAGGAAGCTGGTGAACTCGCCAAGATCGGCGTTACCAGGGCCGGCAAAGGTACTAGCTGGATAGAGCCGTTCTTTGCGTCGTTTGGTGACCCGGCGCTGAGAGCTGAAGCGCTCGATGCGATCAGTAAGTCTTCAGCAGCCGGTCTTCTGGATCCGCTTATCGAAGTCCCGGCCAGAGTTGCGTTGGGAGATGTCGATGGCGCGATGTCAGTTGCCAGATTGCTCGAAGAACCCGGCGAAGCATTTGAAATGGATATCCTGTTCATTCGCGAACTGCTGCCGCTACGGCAGCACCCGGAGTTTCTGGACTTGATGGAGAACCTGGGTGTTCAAGCGTACTGGGATGAGTCCGGTTGCCTGTGGCAGTCCGCCGCCGTGCATTGTCCCAAAGTGTTGCAAGACTAGTCGTCCGAAGTATTTCCGCGAGTTTGCTTGAGTCCACCACGATGGCGCTTGCTGTCGATACGGCGCTGCACGGATCTCCTGGATGGCTTCGTCTGCTTGCGCGGCTTTCGTTCAACCATCGCACTCAGAATCAATTCACGTAACCGATCAATCGCGGCCTTACGATTCCGCTCCTGAGTTCTATGTTCCTGTGCTTTGATGACGATGACACCGTCTGGCGTTATCCGTCGGTCGTCCATGGCGAGCAATCGAGCCTTGATTTTGTCTGACAGAGAAGGGCTGTTCGCCGCGTCAAAGTGCAAATGTATGGCTGTCGCGACTTTGTTCACATTCTGGCCGCCCGCACCGCTGGATCGGACGGCCGTTAGCTGCAGTTCGCTGTGCGGGATTTTGGTGTCGTCAGAAATGCTGACTAGATCGACCATGAGTCCCATACCTTGCCAACTGTGTCCGGCAATTGCGCAAATTTACCAGGAGTGGACCAACTATTGATCTGATGAAAGTCCGAACCGCAAGATGCTGCGAGTTCGAAATCATTACAAATGTCGACCAGTTTTTTGGTGATATTAGATTCCTGATTGCCGCAAACAACTTCGATACCCTGGCCGCCTGATGCTGCAAAGTCTGCAACCAGTGCACGAAGTTTCGTCCACGTCATACCGTACTTCGCAGGGTGTGCGAGTACCGCGGTGCCACCTGCGGCCCGGATCCATTGAATGACTTCCGGCAGGTCCGACCAGCATTGTTTGACGTCACCTGTCTTGCCGTTGCCGAGATAGCGGCGAAAGGCAGTGCGGATGTCTTTAACATGACCGATCTCGACGAGGTGCTGAGCGAAATGTGGGCGACCAATCATGCTGTCGCCAGCCAGCTTCTGCACCGCCAGGAAAGAATCGTCGATGCCCGTCTTCACCAATCTACGTGCAATTTCCTTTGCGCGCGATACGCGGGCATCCTGCTGTCTGGCAATGCCCGCCCTTAACTCGGAATTGTCGCGATCGACGTTTAGTCCAACGATGTGAATCCCGTGTTTTTGCCACGAAGTTGATAGTTCAATACCGACGATAAGCCGTAGGTCCAGCAATTGTGATGCCTCAATTTGCTCGTACGCGGCGATAGTATCGTGGTCAGTTATGGCCAGGCAGCCGACGCCATTGTCGCGCGCGAGAGAAATAAGCTCGGAGGGACTCAATGCGCCATCAGACGCGGTTGTATGTGTATGCAGGTCAAAAATCATAATGAACGCATTATACGGCTATGCTTCGATGCAAATACAGGTTGAACATGTTCAGCTGAATTTGTGAGAAGCTTCGGCCCAGTATTGCCGATCGATAACTTCGATCCTGAGGACCGCACGTGCGTAACCTGATCATCCTTGTGTTCTGCCAATTGATTTCAGCGACCGGGTCGTTCGTCCTGGTATCTCTTGGCGGAATTATTGGATTTTCGCTTTCGTCGAATCAAGCCTGGTCGACGTTGCCGGTTTCAATGATGGTAATTGCGATGGCAGCTTCGACTGTGCCAGCCACATTTCTGATGCGACGACTTGGTCGCAGGGCAGGTTTCTCGCTCTCGTCATTGTCCGCAGCAATCGCACTGATCATTGCAACAGTGGCTTTCTCACGGCAGAGCTTCGAGCTTTTTATACTCGCGGCGGTGCTGTTCGGTATCAATATGGCATTCACGCAGCAGTACCGATATGCCGCGGCCGAAAGCGTACAAGCCAAGTATATTCCGCGTGCAATTTCATTCGTCTTAGTTGGATCGATTGGTGGCGCGTTCGTCGGCAAGGCGCTTGCGGACCGAGGATTGCACTGGCTTAGTGAAATACCGTATGCCGGAATAATGTACGTTCTTGCCGGCATGTACGTCGTGCAGTCGGTGCTATTTCAATTCATGCGCGGCATAGAAGGGGGTGGTGATGATCAGCACCACGAAACGCGGCGCTCACTGCCAAGTATTGTGCGGCAGCCGGTTTTTCTTGTTGCGGTATTAGGCGGCACCGCAGGCTACGGATTAATGACACTCATCATGACTGCGACGCCACTAAGTATGCATGTGAATGATGGCTATTCGATAGAGCAGACAACAACCGTAATCCGGGCACATGTGCTCGGCATGTACGTCCCATCGCTGGTTTCCGGGTTTTTGATTGAGAGACTGGGTGTTGCGCGAATGATGCTCATTGGTGCAGTCGGAATGTTGGCCGTTTCGATCATTGGTTTGCAGGGTCAGTCGGTCACGCACTACTGGTGGGCATTGGTCATGCTCGGAGTCGGCTGGAATTTTCTCTATGTTGGTGGGACAACGATGTTGACCTACACGTATTCGATGACGGAGCGTTTTCGCGCTCAGGCAGTCAATGAGTTTCTGGTTTTTGGTACGTCAGCAACGGCATCTTTTCTGGCCGGCACAGTGATGCACTATTTCGGCTGGAGTCGATTGATGTGGGTTCCCTTGCCAGTATTGCTAACGGTCTGCATAGCACTCATCGTGGTGCGCCGGGATGCACTCCTTGGTCGGCGGTAGGCCACCAATAAAAACGGCATTGCGCCACCTGTGTGATCGCAACGCCGCTTGAATAAGGCCGGGACTGATAGAGCCAGGCTTGTCCGGACTAGAAGTTGTAAACGAAACTCAATGAGATGACAGGCCAGGCTTTCAGGTTGCTCATTTCATCTTCGAGTTCCTGTCGTTCCAGTTCCAGTGCTGCATCGAAGGTCGGGTCGCCAACGGCCAAGCCGTCTGATTCGAGCGTAACGATGGGGTCGCCCTGCAAGAGAACGCCAAGGTCGAAATTCAGACCGGCTTTGCCGAACAACTCAAAGTCATAGCCGATACCGACGTAAGGAGAGACTGCATCGAATGTGGTGCTGCTGGTTAGCTCACCGACAGCATCTGCCGGATATTCGATTCCGCCAATATTGTAACTGTCGTTGTCACCGCTAATCAGATAGATCTCGTTACTATTGGAAAACGCCCCCGCCGTTACACGAAATGGGCTGGCCGGAAAGTGGAAGTTCGCCGTCAAATAGTAAGTATCCAGATTCAGCGTGCCGGCGTATTCAATGTCACCGGGATCGCTGCTATCTTCGTACTCGTAGACGTTCGCTCCCAGTCGAAGATCGACCCAGGGCAAAGCCTGCCAGCGTCCTTCGGCACCGAATCCGAGCGTGCCGGCCTTGACGCCAATGCCGAAGTTGCTGTCTGCGCTGGCGACACCAGTCACACACAGGGCCAGCAGCAACGCGCTGGTTTTTAAAATTTGGTGATTCATCGTTCTTACCCGTTTGCCCAACGAAAGTATGAAATAACAGGGTAGATGTGCATCACGACCCGTTCTGTGCGATGTATCACAAGCCGACGACACGGAATAAGCCCTGCAGGTCCGGACTATGTTAAATGCGGCACATTTGCTGAGTTATGGGGCAGGTAGAGCCACGTAGTGAGGCGTAGTTTGAACTTGCGCGGTGTGCGCAATTTTAAAAAAATCGATTCGAAAAGGAGTTTGAATCATGCGAGAACTGACAATGACAGAAATTGGAGTGGTGAGCGGTGGCACGGAAACGTGCTCGGCGACGGACGCTGTTAATACCTACAGCGGAGTAGCCGATGTGGCAGGCATTGGAAGGGACATTATCAATGCGTACGAAGGTCTGGTTGAGGCTGCGTCGCACATCATTGAGCGTGTTGCGACATCTTTGGACTAGACGGATCGGCGGGGCTGTAGAACTAACCTCTACGCCCCGCCGTTTTTTTCCGGATCAAAAAATAGATCCCGGTGAGTGAAGTTAGAAAGACCATCAGGGAGATAGCGCTTGCTGTATACATCGGCAAGTCTTGCGGGCGCGGACTCCACATTCCGTGCACACATCTCCAGTCCAGTTGTGCTAGCCCATTGACGGTGCTGTGTGCGACGAGGGAAAACCAAAGCGTCTGTCTGTTCCAGAATTGAATGCCCAGTACCAACCCCGCCGCAAACGCGAACGGAATTGTTGCCGGATGATGTGCCACGGCGAAGATCAGTGAGGATAATAGAACCGCTTGTGTTTTGCCTCGATGCGCCAGCGATGACTGGATTAAACCGCGATTGATTGTTTCCTCAATAATCGGGACGAGAATTGCCATGACTGAGATGCCGACCAACAGTTGAACCGTCGGTGGACACCCGAACGAGAATATCGGCCCAACGATGGCGTTCGGATCAGGGTTTCGCGAAATACCGGTAGCGCCGATGAATACCACATGCGACCACCAGGCGATCCGCATCAGCAGACCGACGGCGATTCCGGAGAACACGAGTTTGAAAGTCAGGTCTTCGAAGCGAAACAGACCGAGCAAATAGTCCTTGTGGTCTCTCAGAATCGGAAAAAGCAGTATCGCCAGAATCGGCGGAACGATGAAAAAACTGAGGTCTTTGGCGAATACATGTGCGAAGCCATCGGCTCGAAGCGTAAGCTCGAGATAGGACCGAGCAACAAGGGCAGCGGCCTCGATGATTAGAATTGCGATGATCGGTGCGCGGATCGACTGCGCTTGCGTCATGCGTGATCCCCATTGCTGAACTAGACAGGTCTAGGGTAACTCGGCCTGGATTGAGTATCCGGGCGCAATACTCGGCATTTTGTCCAGAAAGGCCACCAGCCAGGCAGCTTCGCTCGCTCAGCCCAGCGTGGGCTCGGCCATCTTGTCGCGACCGTACTTCAGGAAAATCGCGGCTTTGGCGGCAGGATCAATATTGACCTTGTCGAGGTCCCCCTGCACGTGAGGCAACGCTAGCAGGCGCTTGTCCATCATCCAGAACCACAGCTGCGGAACATAGGCAATCAGGTACATGCCGAGATAGCCATTCGGCAGTGTCGGTAAGTCGTCGAAGTGTCGCAACGACTGATAGCGGCGCAAAGGATGCGTGTGGTGATCAGAGTGGCGCTGCAAATGGAACAGCACCAGATTGCTGAGAATGTGATTGCTGTTCCACGAGTGATGTGGCTCACAGCGCGCATACTTTCCGTTTTCGTCCTGGCTTCGCAGCAATCCATAGTGCTCGACGTAATTGGCACTGGTCAGTTGCCAGTACGCCATTGCATTGTGAATTAGCAGGAAGGGAATCATTACCCAGCCGAACAACATAGTCAGCAACAACCAAAGCCCCGCGGTGAGTGCGGCTGATTGCAGAATTTGATTGTTCTGGTGCCAGGCAGACTTGCCACGGCTGGTAAGGCGGTCTTTTTCCAACTGCCACGCGCGAAGAAATGACAGCGGAATTTCGCGCAGCGCAAACTTGTAGATACTCTCGCCCATGCGGGAGCTGGCATGATCGTCCGGCGTCGAAACATTGCTGTGATGGCCGCGATTGTGATCGACGCTGAAGTGGCCATAGCCAGGAATCGCGAGCACCGCTTTCGCAAGGTTTTTCTCGAATTTAGAGTTCTTGTGGCCAAGCTCATGGCCAGTATTAATTGCGAGCCCGGCAGTGAGCCCCGCGATTGCGGCCAGTGAACCTATGGCCCACCAGCTCAGGTCCTGAGTGCTTGCGTACCATGCCGTCCCCAGCAGGGTGATGAAATGCATAGGTACCGTAAAGTAGGTCAAACGACGGTAATAGTGGTCCTGATCCAGTTGATGCACAAATTCGTCGGGTGGATTGTTGCGATCTTCGCCAAAGACCATGTCGAGCGCGGGAATGACGACATAGTTGACCAACAACGGGAACAGCAACCATCGCTCGTCGCCCTTGATCGAATGCAGCAGGATGCCCAGAAATGGCAACAGTGGGAACACCACGGACAGTGTCCATAACCACCGTTTGCGGTCGATATACGAGATTGCCTCGCCATCTGGCAAAACCGCTGTATAGCCTTTCATGTTGCCTGCTCCGTTTCGCTGCGCGATAGATATCGCCGAATTATCACTGTTTTCGGCCTGCGGCTCCATCTGAATCAAGCGGCTATGGGTGTCGGATTGCTATACACCGTATTAGTTACAAACGGTACAGAAACCCGTAAAGCATTGTAATATCAGCGAGATGGGCTTTTTGGTACGCAACTTGCTCCGTATTTTGACAAACAGGTGAAAAGTGACCTGGAACCCTGGTGGGCGCTGCCGGTCAACTGAAAGACAGCGCATGAGAGCGATCAATAGGAGATTTACCTGAATGGAATTGACGGAGGCTGTTGTTAGCCAACGAGTAAGTGATGATCGACGCAGCACCAGTTGGCGAACTGTTTTCTACGGATTTGTGCGCTCGCGGCGCCACGGCAAGCGACGCGAAGATGGGAGTGAAGTGCTGTTTCTCGACTGGCATCACCCATGGCTGTTCTTTCTGTCGGTAGGCACCATGCTTCTGAGTTGCGCCGATGCGTTCATGACGTTGCAGCTGATACAGCTTGGTATGGTCGAGGTTAATCCCTTTATGGCGGCTATTCTCGAGCACGGTACAGGTCCGTTTGCAGCCATCAAACTGGCCATGACCGGCGTTGGAATTCTGATGCTGGTCTTCATGGCCAAAGCCCGGTTTATGAACCGAATACGGACCGGAATTTTTCTGACAGTGTTCTTCAGCTTCTATTGCTGCCTGGTTTGCTACGAGTTCGTCTATCTACTACAGCATCTATAAGCGTTTCTCCATTCCCTATCCCAGTTTCTTAGGCTAAACTGACGACCCGTTTTTTTGAGCCTGAATTGAACCCTTCGGCCCGCGACCTGCAGGGCGAATAACTACTGTTGTCTCATGAGTAATTCCCTCAAAGATCAATACGCGTCTACGCCCTTGTTCGGTGGCAATGCCAGTGCCGTCGAGGCTCTGTATGAGCAATACCTTGCGGACGCTGGCTCCGTGCCGGATGAATGGCGCAACTACTTTGAGTCGCTGGGCGATCCGGCGACTGAAATCGCCCATTCGCCCATTCGCAAGGAATTATTGACCGGTAGCGGTGCGAAGACCGCGAATAGACGCGGTTCGGCGAAGCGATCAGGTTCCGGGTCAGTTGTCGCGTCGGGTGAAAAACAGGCTGCCGTATCGCGCCTGATTCAGGTCTATAGCCTGCGTGGACATCAAATCGCTGATATTGATCCGTTGGGATTGATGGAGCGTCGTGTGCCGGGCGTCCTGAAGTTTGACTACCTCGGATTGACCGAGGCGGACATGGATTCGGAATTTTTTACGGGCGGATTCGCCGGATTGGGCAATCAGCGCATGAAGCTGCGCGAAATCCTGTCAATGCTGAAGTCAATTTACTGCGGCAAGATTGGCGCCGAAGTTGCGCATATTTCCCGGGCGCGTGAACGTTTGTGGCTGCGCAAGCGATTCGAGCGCGGCGCGGCAAGTGACACGCTGACGACCAAAGAACGACTGTGGATTCTGCAGCAGCTGACCAGCGCCGAGGGCATCGAACGTTATCTGCACACTCGCTACGTCGGGCAAAAGCGATTTTCTCTTGAGGGCGGCGAGAGCCTGATTCCAATGCTCGATGATCTCATCCAGCAAGGTGGAGCGTCCGGCGTCAGAGAGATTGTGATCGGCATGGCCCACCGCGGCCGGATCAATGTGCTCGTCAATATTCTGGGCAAGTCTCCAGAAGAGTTGTTCGAAGAGTTTGAGGGCAACTACGATCTGGAGGACTTGCAGGGCTCCGGCGACGTCAAGTATCACAAGGGCTTTTCTGCAGATATGAAGACGCCTGGCGGAAATGTGCATTTGGCGATGGCGTTCAATCCGTCACATCTCGAAATAGTTAATCCGGTTGTCGAGGGCTCGGTACGAGCGAGACAACAACGTCGTGGTGACAAGGCAAGGCAGGAAGTGCTGCCAATCCTGATTCATGGCGATGCAGCATTTTCGGGGCAGGGTGTAGTCACTGAAACTTTTCAGCTGTCGCAAACCAATGGTTTCCGAACGGGCGGCACGGTACACATTGTTATAAACAATCAAATCGGATTCACGACCAGTCGGCCGTCGGATGCGCGCTCAACCGACTATTGCAGCGATGTCGCAAAAATGATCGAGGCGCCGATATTCCATGTCAATGGTGATGACCCGGAAGCGGTAGTTTTTGTCACCAGGCTGGCCTTGCAGTATCGGCAAAAATTCAAGAAAGATATTGTGATAGATCTTGTTTGTTACCGTCGCCTTGGTCACAACGAGGCAGATGAACCGGCAGCAACACAGCCCATTATGTACGGGCGAATTCGCAGTCATCCGACGACACGCGAAATTTATGCGCAAAAACTGCTCGACATGCAGTTAGTCACCGCGACTGATATAACTGGGTATCAGGACGCTTACCGAGATCGACTCGATCGCGGTGAGCCAGTGCCGGTTTCGTCGCTTGGCATGATTGGCAATGAATTCACGGTCGATTGGTCACCATTTCTGAACGCGAGTTGGACCGAAACGGTCGATACGACGATTAGTCCTGCAACGGTTGCCAGGCTTGGCAACGCGATTACGCAGCTGCCGCCCGATATGAAACTGCATGGTCGCGTGCAAAGAATTATTGATGAGCGCATCCGCATGTCGAAAGGCGAGGTCGATTTCGATTGGGGATTTGCAGAGACCATGGCCTACGCGGCTCTGATTAAGGATGGTCACGATTGCAGGTTAGTTGGACAAGACAGTGGCCGTGGCACTTTTTTCCACCGTCACGCTGTGCTGCACAACCAGTTGAACAATCGGGAATACACCCCGCTGGAACATATTGTCGACAGGCCGGATGCGTTCCGCGTGATCGATTCGCTGTTATCCGAAGAAGCTGTGCTGGGCTTCGAGTACGGTTACTCGACGACAGAGCCAAACACGCTCGTGATTTGGGAGGGGCAGTTCGGCGATTTCGTCAACGGCGCGCAGGTTGTGATCGATCAGTTCATCAGTTCGGGCGAGGCCAAGTGGGGCCGAATTTGTGGTCTTACTCTGTTCTTGCCACATGGTTATGAAGGGCAGGGCCCAGAGCACTCATCGGCTCGGCTCGAGCGATTCCTGCAACTTTGCGCGGAGCAAAATATGCAGGTCTGCGTGCCATCAACACCGGCGCAGATGTTTCACATGTTGCGGCGACAGATGTTGCGAGCGTTTCGTCGGCCGCTAATCGTCATGACACCGAAGAGTCTGTTGCGCCACAAAATGTCGGTATCTCCGGTAGCCGAGCTTTCAACGGGCCAGTTTCAGCCAATCATTGCTGAAATTGAATCTCTTGATAGCAAAACAACCAGGCGGGTGGTTTTTTGCAGTGGCAAGGTTTATTTCGACTTGCTCGAATCACGTCAGGTGCACGGACTGACTGATGTTGCGTTGATCAGGGTAGAGCAGTTGTACCCATTCCCTGTCGATGAATACGCTGCGCTGCTGCAAGAGTATGGCCACGTTGAGGAGATCGTCTGGTGCCAGGAAGAGCCGCAGAATCAGGGCGCCTGGTATCAAATTCGTCATCGCTTGCAAGAGTCGCTCAAGGATAGTCAGCAGCTCTATTACGCGGGACGGCCTAGTGCGGCAGCGCCTGCCTCCGGTATATTCAAAGTTCATTCACAGCAGCAGCAGGCGTTGGTTGAAGCTGCGCTGGGCATCGAAACCAAGGCGAGTAAGTCGGCCAAACCAAGAACAACAAAACGGAAAACCAAATGAGTATTGAGATCAAGGTTCCAGTGCTACCCGAATCTGTCAGTGATGCGACACTTGTTGCATGGCACAAGAAGGCGGGCGACTCAGTTAGCCGTGACGAAAATCTGGTCGACCTTGAAACCGACAAGGTTGTCCTGGAGGTCCCTGCTCCGGCATCGGGAGTTCTCAAGGAAATACGCATCACTGATGGCACAACCGTCACGGCGGGCGACGTATTGGCGGTGCTCGAGGAGGGCGGGGTAGCGAGTAGCGCTGCGGCTGCTGCGGCACCACAGGCAGCGAAGACGGAAAAAATCGCGGTTGAGCAGGCAGGTGATGGACCGATCAAGACCAGTCCGGCGGTACGGCGCCTGTTAGAAGAGCATGATCTTGATGCAACTATGGTAACTGGCAGCGGCAAAGACGGTCGCTTGACCAAAGCCGATGTGATGTCGTTTTTGAAGAGCGATGACAGCAGTACGGTAGCACCGGGTGATCCTACACCGGCTATCGTCGATGAAGACGATTACGTAGCAGCGCAGCGCAGTGAACAGCGTGTACCCATGACGCGTTTGCGTGCGCGAATTGCAGAACGCATGGTTGAGGCGCAGCAATCTGCGGCCATGCTGACGACTTTCAACGAAGTTGATCTAACGGCTGTGATGGAGTTACGTAAGAAGTACCGAGACTCTTTCGAGAAAGAGCATGGCGTAAAGCTGGGGTTCATGTCGTTCTTCGCTAAAGCTTCCGTCGAAGCGCTCAAAAAATTTCCGGTTGTCAATGCCTCTGTTGAGGACAACGATATCGTGTACCACAACTATTTCGACATCGGCATCGCGGTGTCGTCGGATCGCGGTCTGATGGTGCCGGTCGTCCGTGATGTTGATCAAATGAACTTCGCTCAGTTCGAAAGTGAGCTTGGGGCGCTGGCCAAGAAGGCACAAGGCGGCACCATTAGTATGGACGATCTGACCGGTGGCACCTTCACGATCACAAACGGCGGGATATTTGGTTCGATGATGTCAACGCCAATTTTGAACCAACCACAAAGTGCCATATTGGGTATGCATTCGATCATGCAACGACCCATGGTTGTCGATGGCGAAATCGTCGCAAGGCCAATGATGTACCTCGCTTTGACGTATGATCACAGAATTGTCGATGGTCGAGAAGCAGTGCAGTTCCTGGTCTCAATCAAGCAGCAGCTCGAGGATCCGGGCCGACTGTTGCTACAGATTTAACTACCTCCCCGGTTTTTGGAAAATCAGTGCTATGAGCAGAAGTTTTGACGTCGTCGTAATTGGAGCGGGCCCTGCCGGATACGTAGCGGCAATCAGAGCAGCCCAGCATGGTTTAAGCGTCGCCTGCATCGACGAGTGGAAGAACAAAGATGGCAAGAATGCGTTCGGCGGAACCTGCCTGAATGCTGGTTGTATTCCATCGAAAGCGATGCTCGAGTCGTCCGAACTTGTGCATCGAGCACAACATGAATTCAAGAAACACGGTATCAATACCGGTGAAGTAACTGTTGACCTTGCAGCCATGCAGAAGCGTCGTGCGGGTATCGTGCGTCAGTTGACAGGTGGTGTCGCTGGATTGCTCAAGGCGAACAAGATCGAGGGTCTAGTTGGCCACGGCAAGTTGCTGTCCGGAAAGAAAGTTGAGTTCACACCTGTTGACGGCGCAGTCGAAACTCTTACTGCGAAGCACATCATACTAGCGTCCGGCTCGATACCGATCGAACTGAAGATTGCACCGTTTGACGACGATAAGATTATCGATTCATGGGGAGCGTTGGAACTGGATTTCGTTCCCGCACGGCTGGGTGTGGTCGGAGCTGGCGTCATCGGTCTGGAACTTGGCAGTGTCTGGGCGCGCCTGGGATCCAAAGTTACCGTGCTTGAGGCGATGGATGACTTTCTGTTCATGGCCGATCGCGACGTGGCTAAAGTTGCCGCGAAGGAGTTCAAAAAACAGGGTCTGGATATCAAGCTGGGCGCGAAAGTTTCGTCCGCCAAGGCTGGTCCTGCGGGCGTTGCGGTTGAGTATGACGATAAGTCAGGCCCGCAGACCATCGAGTTTGACCAATTAATCGTTGCGGTAGGCCGCCGACCTTTCCTGGACGGATTGTTAGCGGAAGACTCGGGTATTCAAGTCGACGATCGAGGTTTTATCGTCGTCGATGATAATTGTCGTACGCGTGTGAAAGGTGTCTACGCGATTGGCGATTGTGTTCGCGGACCAATGCTTGCTCACAAAGGATCGGAAGAGGGCGTTATGGCCGCGGATCTTATTGCGGGTGAAACGGCAGAAATGAACTATGACGTTATCCCTTCCGTAATTTATACCTCGCCCGAAATCGCGTGGGCCG
Source organism: uncultured Woeseiaceae bacterium (assembly GCA_964528965.1). Classification (GTDB taxonomy): domain Bacteria; phylum Pseudomonadota; class Gammaproteobacteria; order Steroidobacterales; family Woeseiaceae; genus UBA1847. The sequence continues at coordinate 42,473 of CAZGVL010000005.1, read as the reverse complement.
GCAAAACCGAGGCCGAAGTCAAAGAAAGTGGCCGCGCGTACAAGACCGGTTCATTTCCGTTCGCCGCGAGTGGTCGTGCGAAAGCAATGGAACAGACGAGTGGCATGGTAAAGATAATTTCTGCGGTCGATGACGATGAAATTCTTGGCGCGCATATCGTTGGGCCTATGGCCGGCGAGTTAATCTCGGAAATTGTTCTGGCTCTGGAGTTCTCTGCCAGTACTGAAGATTTGCAGCGCACCATTCACGCGCATCCGAGTCTTGCCGAAGCCGTACATGAAGCATCATTGGCGGTCGACAATAAAGCCCTGAATTACCCTAACAAGTAGGGCGTATGGCGGCTTGAACCCGTCATGAGCAGACAGCGTCAGTCGACGCTGCCTGACTCGAATTGAAGCTGGCTACTTCTTCCAGAAATCGGCGTTCTTGATTCCCAGCGCTTCCGGGTCGAACGTATATTCAGTGACGCCCGCTTTTCGCTGTGCTTCGTAATCTCGCAGCGCTTTGATTGCCGGCGAGCCCATGAAGAACAGAATCAGTATACCGATGATGTTCAACCAGGCCATGATGCCCACGCCGATATCGCCCAATCCCCATGCAAGATCTGCCGATCGCACGGTGCCGTAGAAAACAGCGGCCATCAGGACGATCTTAAGAATAGTGAGCTCTCCCGGAAACTTGAATGAACGCCGAATGTAGGCGACGTTGGTTTCCGCGATGTAGTAGTAGGCGAGCAAGGTAGTAAATGCGAAGAAGAACAACGCCACGGCGACAAACACCTTGCCGCTTCCTCCGATCACGCTTTCCAATGCCAGCTGCGTAAACGCCGGGCTATTTGCAGCGATGTCCGCAGTCAATGAGCCCACATTTGCGAGCGTCACGCCCTCTGTTCCCATGACGTAATACTGGTTCGTGATCAGAATCATGAGCGCCGTTGCTGTACAAACGAACAAAGTGTCCACGTAGACTGAAAAAGCCTGTACGAGCCCTTGCTGAGCAGGATGCTGAACTTCCGCAGCCGCAGCAGCGTGAGGGCCTGTTCCCTGTCCGGCTTCATTCGAATACACACCTCGTTTGACGCCCCAGCCGATCGCCGCGCCAACCCCCGCCATCGGCGTGAACGCATCTTTGAAGATCATGGCAAATATCCCGGGCAACTGCGGCAAATGCATAACAATTATTGCGACTGCCATGATGACATAGCCGATGGCCATAAACGGCACTACGACCTGGGTTACGTGCGCAATTCGTTTTACGCCGCCAAAAATGATGATGCCAAGAATGGTGACGACGACAAAAGCCGTTATCAATTTGGTGTAGCTGACGGTGCCGAGGAAAGTTTCCAGTGTGCTGGTACTGCCGAAAGCCAACTCAACCGCATTGCCGATGCTGTTCGATTGCACGGTTGGAAGCAGAACGCCAACTGCGATAATCGTACTGATGGCGAAAATCCATGCGTACCATTTTTGGCCCATCGCTTTTTCGAAATAGTAGGCTGGGCCACCGCGGAACTGACCTTCATCTTCTTCCTTGTAGATTTGGCCAAGTGCTGATTCGACATACGCAGTTGACGCGCCCAGAAATGCAACTACCCACATCCAGAAAACGGCGCCCGGTCCACCGAAGCCTATGGCTGCAGCAACGCCGGCGATATTTCCGACGCCAACTCTTCCCGACAATGACACGGCCAATGCCTGAAAGGATGAAATACCTCGGTCGGATTCCTTGCCTGAGAATATCAGGCGATACATTTCCCCAAACAGCCGAACCTGTACAAAGCGCGTCGCGATAGAGAAGAACAGACCTGCGCCGAGGCAGAGGTATATCAGTACTGGCCCCCAGATGATGTTATTCATACTGCCAATGACGTCCTGCATGACTGCTCCTTTTTATTATTCTCAGAAATGGGCGCATCAGATAGTAACCGATAATAGTGGCTAAGGAGCCGCAAACTAACGTATGCCGCAACGAAAAACGTTCCTGTCAGCGGGGTGCCGAGTTATAGTGAGGCATTGCTGAAAGAGGAGAGTTTCGATGACCTGGTGGGGATGGATGATTCTCGGTGCTATTTTGCTGGGAGCAGAGCTGTTCGCAATAGACGCACAGTTTTTTATGGTGTTTCTCGGTCTCGCGGCAGGGATTGTCGGGCTCGCAAGCTTGTTGGGTATCGCGATGCCTGAGTGGGCGCAGTGGCTTGCATTTGCAATTCTTTCACTGGTTTTCATGGTTACGTTTCGCAAGAGCCTCTATGAAAAAATACGCGGCGGAGCCAAGGGCTTTCGCGGGACCATCTCAGGCGATAGCGTGAATATTATTGATGATCTGGCACCCGGTGCAGACGCCCGAGCTGAGTATCGCGGCACAAACTGGACTGTTCGAAATACAGGCGAATCATTGATCGCAGGTGGCACTCGCGCGATCGTCGTCAAAGTTGACGGGCTCACATTGCACGTCAACTCTGAATAAGAAATAGCAAAGGACAAAACTCAATGGAATCTCTAATCGCGGCACTGGCGGTCGTTTTCGTCGCCATCATTATTCTCGTCAAGACTGCTGTAGTCGTCCCGCAGCAGAATGCTTTTGTCATCGAACGTCTCGGCAAATTCAGCCGGGTCCTGGATGCAGGTTTTCATATTCTGATTCCGTTCATCGAGAGGATTGCCTACCGGCATAACCTGAAAGAGCAAGCTACGGATATCGATGAGCAGGTCTGTATTACCAATGACAACGTACAGGTTGGCGTTGATGGTGTGCTTTACATGCAGGTTCTTGATCCAGGGCGCGCGTCCTACGGTATCGGCAACTACATGTTCGCTATTTCACAGCTCGCGCAAACTACGCTGCGTAGTGAAATTGGTAAGATCGATCTGGACAGGACCTTCGAGGAGCGCGGCACGATAAACGCCAATGTCGTCGCGGAACTTGATAAAGCGTCGGATCCGTGGGGCGTGAAGGTACTGCGCTATGAGATCAAGAATATTAATCCGCCGCACGACGTTCTCAGCGCCATGGAAAAGCAAATGCGTGCCGAGCGTGAAAAACGTGCGGTGATTCTGACTTCAGAAGGTGAGCGTGACGCGAAAATTAATGAGGCTGAGGGTGACAAGCAGCGCGTGATCAAGGCGTCAGAAGCCAAAAAGATGCAGCAAATTAACGAAGCCAACGGTGAAGCGGAAGCTATCCTGGCGGTCGCGACGGCGACGGCCGAAGGTTTGCGTCAAGTCGCAGCCAGCATGACTGCTGACGGTGGCAGCGAAGCCATGCAACTACGGATCGCCGAGCAGTATGTCTCCGAATTCGGCAATCTGGCGAGAGTGGGAAATACGTTTGTCGTACCGGCCAATCTTGGCGATCTGACTGGCATGATCGCGCTAGCGACAGATATTGCGAAAAAGAAACCAGCCGCATAGTCCAGTCATGCTCGGCTGTTGAGTCACTCGGTCAGGCCTTGCGCCTTACTGAGACGACGTTTGATATCTGCTCCAGCCGGCTAATGGCATCACTCAGCGTCGGCAAATCGCAAATATCCAGACTGATCTCCATAATCGTCTGCATGCTTTTCTTGTCGGTGCGGGTCTGTAAATTGGTGACATTCGCTTTGTCTTCGGCCAGCACCAGCCCGATATCCCGGATCAGACCGCTGCGATCAAAAGCGCGCAAAGTCAGGTCCACCGGATAGGTCGCCGCGGCCGATTCTCCCCAGGACACGTCCATCACGCGCTCGTTGTGGCGCTGATTCAGACTCAGGAAATTACCGCAGTCCTTGCGATGAATGCTGACGCCGCGTCCTTGTGTGATGTAACCGACGATAGGCTCGGGCGGTACCGGTCGACAACACCGAGCGTAGTTGCACAGCAGATCCCCGACACCACTGACTGCTACGGGATCGACTTTTCCTGGCGCCCGCTGCGGCCCGCGCCGTGTCCGCAGCATCTTCGGCACTTCTTCCCCGCGCATGTTCTGTAACGCACTGGCGATTGCTGCTGCAGTCAGGTCGCCAGCACCCAGTGCGATATACACAGAGTCCGCGTGCTTGTGCTTAAGTTGCCGGGCGATATCATCCGTTGCGATATCACGCACGTTTAGTCGGGCCAGTTCGCGCTCGAATATCTCACGGCCTTGACGCTGATGCTGGTCCTTATCCTGATGTCTAAACCAGCTGCGGACTTTGGCACGGCTCCCGGCACCCGCCAGATAGCCCAGCTTCGGACTCAGCCAGTCCCTGCTGGGTTGTGGCTGGCTGCCCGTAATAATCTCGACCTGGTCGCCATTCTGGATCTTATGCGTGAGCGGCACTATTCGACCGCCAATTTTGGCCCCCCGGCAACGATGACCGACCTGGGTGTGCACGTGATAGGCGAAATCAAGCGGCGTTGCGTTCGCGGGTAGCTCTGTGATGTCACCCTTTGGAGTAACGGCGTACACGCGGTCCTCAAAGACGTCGTCGCGCATCTGCGCCAGCAGGTCGGCGCCGTCATCGGTCGGTTCCAGCATCTGCCGGAGCACCCTAATTTTCTGGTCAAATGCGGCGGGCATTCCGCCACCTTCTTTGTAGCGCCAGTGCGCTGCGACGCCCAGTTCCGCCTGCGAATGCATGTCGTGTGATCGAATCTGAATCTCTACAGTCTTACCTTCCGGACCGAGAACGGCTGTGTGCAGCGACTGATAGTTATTGCCTTTCGGATTGGCGATGTAATCGTCAAATTCGCCGGGCAGGTATGACCAGAGGTTATGCACAGCGCCTAACGCTGCGTAACAGTCTTTGACATCGTCAACGAGTATTCGAACGGCACGTATGTCGTACAGAGAATCCAGACCTCTGTCTTTGCGCTGCATCTTTCGCCAGATACTGTAGATGTGCTTTGGTCGACCCGAAATATCGGCTTTGATGTCGAGCTTATCGAGCTCAGCCTTGAGCTCCGACTGAATTTGCTCGATGAAGGCTTCTCTTTCCGCTCGTTTTTCGTTGAGCGCAGTCGCGATTGCTCTGTAGGTATCGGGCTCAAGATAGCGAAAGGCCAGGTCTTCCAGTTCCCACTTGAACTGCCAGACCCCCAGGCGATTTGCGAGCGCAGCGTAAATCTCGCGAGCTTCAACGGCCAGTGAATGTTGCACGGCCGACGGCTGATTCTTCGCTGCTCTGAGTTTGCAGAGTTGCTCTGCTATACGAACGATCACCAGCCGGACGTCTTCGACAACCGCCAGCAACATTTTGCGCAGTGCCTCAGACTGTTGTTCTGCCAGCGCCTCACCCGGTCGCCAGTTCTTCGGCAAGGAGAAGCGACCCAGTTGGATTAAATCTCCAGTGAGTCTAGAAAGACTGTCTAATTTACTGTTTTCCAAGGAGTTTATTTCAAGATTCTGATCTCGAAATAAAGGGTAAATATGCACCGCCGCCGTCAGCTCGCGCGGCAATCCCAACCCTTCCACTTCTGCAGCGATCTCGCGTCCTTCAGCAATCGCAGCGTCAATAGCTTCGTTTTTCGGCAGCTCATCCAGATAGGCACGGGCAGCTTCGACGATATCGACCTGATCGACGCTGTTAGGGGGATTTTTTGCTTTCGAACGCGACATTTAACGCCAATTCAATGTTGTGCCTGCGCCGGCAATAACCGTTATCATACCCCGACAATTTCGCTCGGGGCATGTTCGAATTTGTTAGCTACGCGGTTTGGTCTTCGCAATGCGGTCGGTAATGATCGCGACGATTGCTGATGGGCAGCCGATGAAAGCGGCGTTTCGGGCGTTTATCTGGCAACGACAAGTAAGCAGGACATCATGGCAGGACATAGTAAATGGGCGAATATCCAGCACCGCAAAGGCGCCCAGGATAAAAAACGCGGCAAGCTATTCACCAAATTAATTCGGGAAATTACGGTCGCCGCAGGTATCGGCGGTGGTGACATTGATTCGAACCCGCGTCTTCGTCTCGCTATCGACAAGGCGAAAGGGCAGAGCATGCCCAAGGACAATATTGAGCGCGCTGTTAAACGTGGCTCAGGTGAAATGGACGGTGCTGATTATCAGAACCTGCGCTATGAAGGCTACGGGCCGGGCGGAACCGCCGTAATGGTTGATTGCCTGACGGATAATCGCAATCGAACGGTGGCTGAAGTGCGCCATGCGTTCTCCAAATTCGGCGGCAATCTCGGTGCAGATGGTTCCGTTAGCTATCTGTTCAACAACGTTGGTCAGATATTGTTTCCGGCAGGAAGTGATGAGGACGCTGTCATGGAAGCCGCTATTGAGGCAGGCGCGGAAGATGTCGTCGCCGATGAAGATGGCTCGATTGAAGTGCTGACGTCACCCGAAGACTTTGAGCAGGTACGTGATGGGATGAAAGCTACTGGCTTCGAGGCGGAGCGAGCTGAACTCACCATGCGAGCTGAAACGAATGCGGTGCTTAACGTGAAAGAGGCCGGGTCAATGATCAGAATGCTTGAGGTGCTTGAGGACCTTGACGATGTTCAAGAGGTCTACAGCAATGCAGATATCAGCGCCGATGTGCTCGCTCAACTTTGAGGCTCGAATTGACCGATAAACGTCGCATATTAGGCATTGATCCCGGCTCTCGATTAACGGGATTCGGGGTGCTGGATCTGGAGCGCGAAAAAGCGGTCTACGTCGCAAGCGGCACGATAAAAAGTCTTGATGGCGATTTTTCGGCCCGCCTCAAGCAAATATTCGAATCCGTCAGCGAGATCGTGGCGCAGTATCAGCCTGATGTCGTGGCGGTCGAGAGCGTTTTCATGGCGAAAAATGCGGGCAGTGCACTCAAGCTCGGTCACGCTCGATCGGCGGCTATCTGTGCGACGTTTGCCTACGATGTCGAAGTTGTTGAGTATGCGCCAAGAGAAATCAAGCAGGCCATCGTCGGTACCGGGGCCGCGACGAAAGAACAGGTGCAACACATGGTCGTGTCATTGCTGCAGCTTGAGGGTGTTCCAGCCGCAGACGCTGCCGATGCGCTTGCCGCAGCTCTGTGCCACGGGCATCAACGCCGTATTCGTGCACGTCTCGACGGCGTAGCCGTCGCTGCGAGCCTGCAATGATCGGTTCTCTGCGAGGTCGACTTATTTTCAAGCAAGCGCCACAGATCGTGGTCGAGTGTCAGGGGGTCGGTTACGAAGTCGAGACGCCTATGTCGACCTTTCTCGATTTGCCGGCGACGGGTCAGGAACTGTTCATTTACACGCACCACCTGGTGCGCGAGGACGCGCAGACCTTGTATGGATTTACCAGCGAGAGGGAACGGGAACTGTTTCAGGCGCTGCTAAAGATCAGTGGTGTCGGCGCGAAAATGGGGCTCGCGATTCTATCGGCCATGGGTGTCGCTGATTTTCAACGTTGCATCGAATATGAAGACGCCGGGATGCTGGTCAAAATCCCTGGAGTGGGCAAGAAGACGGCGGAACGCCTGATTATCGAAATGCGGGACAAAGTTGCCAAGCTGCCTTCGGCCGCGGGCAGGGCCAGAGTTGCGGTGGACGCAAGCCCGCGCAGTGAAGCGGTTGATGCGCTTATCTCGCTTGGCTACAAGCCGAAAGAAGTGAACAAGCTGATCGGTGATATGGATGTTGAAAACTGTTCGGCCGAGGACATTATTCGACTCGCTCTCAAACACGCGGCGAAATAGACAATGTCTGCAATTGAACATGATCGTTTATCCAGACCTGACGCCGTGCCTGAGGACAAGGCGTTCGACCGGGCTATTCGACCAAAAACGCTGGCCGATTATCGCGGTCAACCGGATGTTAACAAGCAAATGCGGATTTTTATTGCCGCTGCTCGTAAACGCTCTGAGGCGTTGGACCATGTGCTGATTTTTGGTCCGCCGGGTCTCGGCAAGACAACTCTTGCCAACATTATCGCGAATGAAATGGGGGTAGGGCTGCGCCAGACATCCGGTCCGGTTCTCGAGCGACCCGGAGATCTGGCAGCTATCCTGACGAACCTTGAGCCGAATGATGTCTTGTTCGTTGACGAAATCCATCGGCTAAGCCCGATTGTTGAGGAGGTCTTGTATCCGGCGCTGGAAGATTTTCAGCTCGATATCATGATCGGAGAAGGTCCTGCAGCACGTTCCATCAAACTCGATTTGCCGCCGTTTACGCTGGTTGGAGCAACAACCCGCGCCGGATTGCTAACGTCACCGCTGCGCGACCGATTCGGCATTGTGCAGCGGCTGGAGTTCTATTCGGTGCCGGACCTGGAAGGCATTGCCGAGCGCTCAGCCGGCATATTGAAGCTTCCTATGGAGAAGCAAGGTGCAGCAGAGATCGCCAAACGATCGCGTGGCACGCCACGTATTGTGAACCGATTGTTGCGCCGCGTGCGGGATTTCGCTGAGGTCGAAGCTGACGGGGTGGTTACCGGAGCTGTCGCGGTCAGCGCAATGGATATGCTGAAAGTTGACCCGAACGGCTTTGATTCCATGGACAGACGTGTGCTGCAAACCATTATCGAGAAATTCGATGGCGGCCCGGTCGGTGTAGAGAGTTTGTCGGCTGCGGTTGGTGAGGAGCGTGGCACCATCGAAGATGTGATCGAGCCGTACCTCATCCAGCAAGGTTTCATCATGCGCACCTCGCGCGGCCGGGTTGCGACGAAGAATGCGTATCTGCATTTTGGTCTGAGTCCTCCGGTCGGCAATGCTCCCGAGGAACTGTCGTTATTCGACAAGGACTAATGGTGACAATGAGCGATATCACAATCACCGAACCCTTTGCATGGCCAGTTCGCGTTTATTACGAGGATACCGATGCGCAGGGTGTTGTTTATTACGCCAACTACTTTCGTTTCATGGAGCGTGCACGCACGGAGTGGCTGCGATCTCTGGGTGTTGATCAGCCAAAGCTGATGTATGAGGACCGACGCATTTTTGTGGTCACTGAGACAAGGGCTGAGTTTATTGTGCCGGCTAAATTTAATGATGAACTGGTCGTTTCGGCGCGGCTTGCGAAGTTGACGCGGGCGACATTTGAAATTGAACAGAACATATACCTGAAGGAATTAGACGGCACATTACTGTGCAAGGGCAGTGTGACAGCGGCGTATCTCAATGCTGACACGATGCGACCCGTGCGGGTTCCTGCCACCATTTTTGAGGAAAACGAATCATGAATGCAGATGTATCTGTTCTCGGTTTGCTGCTCGACGCCAGCATTCCCGTTAAGTTGGTCATGTTGCTGCTGATCATGGCGTCGCTGCTGTCATGGAACATCATATTTACGAAACGACGACTGATCCGGCGAACAAAAGATGCATCGGACAAGTTCGAGGCTGATTTCTGGTCTGGTGGCGATCTCAATACCCTTTACAGCAATGCGGCGCGACAAAAGGGCGGCAGTTCGGGCATGGCCAGCATCTTCGAATCGGGTTTCCGCGAATTCAACCGTGCGTTGCAAGCAGGTGATATCAGTACAGACAGAGTCGTTGAAGAGTGTCGACGTGCCATGCGTGTCGCGCAGATGCGCGAAGTTGATCGGTTGGAGCAAAGCCTGGCGACGCTGGCGACGATTGGTTCGACCAGTCCGTATGTCGGTTTGTTCGGAACAGTCTGGGGCATCATGGGTGCGTTTATGGGCTTGGCAAATGTTCAGTCGGCGACGCTGGCTGTGGTGGCACCACCCATCGCGGAAGCCCTGATCGCGACCGCCATGGGTTTGTTCGCTGCGATACCGGCGGTCATTGCCTACAACCGCTATGCGGACAAAGTGGTACGACTCGAATATCGCTACGACGGCTTCACCGAAGAGTTTTCCAGCATTTTGCGTCGCCACGCACGCAATAAGATCGCCTCCTGACATGGCCGCGCCGATGCAGAAACGCAAACTGATGGGCGAGATCAATGTCGTTCCCTATATCGACGTCATGCTCGTGTTGCTGGTGATTTTCATGGTAACCGCGCCGCTCCTGACGCAGGGTATCAAAGTGGAACTGCCGAAAGCGGGTGCGGAACCCATTGCCGATATTCCCGATCATCCGCCGCTGATTGTTAGCGTCGATATCGACGGAAATTTGTACATCAACGTAGGTGACGACGAAGAAGAACCAGCGTCGGCCAAAGATATCGTGGCGCGCGTCGGTGCCGTGCTGCGTAACAAGCCAAGTACACCTATTTTGATAAAGGCAGACAGGGCGGTCGCCTACGGCAACGTCGTCGGTGCAATGGTCCTGTTGCAGCAGGGCGGTGCTGACAACGTTGGCTTTATCACCGATCCACTCGACACCTACCCGGTGCCCGAGTAGCGACGGCGAGCAGGCGAACGACCAATGATTCGTGACGAGCGCAATATAATCCCAATGACACTGGCCGTGCTGCTGCACGTCATGCTGTTCGGTAGTTTGTTCGTTGCATTCGAATTTAGCAGCCCGGCGATGCCGGCCATGCCACTGGCGATCAAGGGCACGCTGGTCACGGACAACGCAGTTTCAATTCCTCCTCCGGCTGTTAAGAAGTTGCCGCCGCCAGTTGCAGAGTCACCACCCGACAACAGCGAGCAGTTGCGCAAACAGGCGGAAGAACAGAAACGCCTTGAAGATGTCCGCGTTGAAGAGCAGCGTTTGAGCCGTATCGCCGAGCAGGAAGCGGAGAAAAAGCGGGTCGCTGACGAGGCAGAGAAAAAACGTCGGGCAGCCGATGCCGAGAAAAAGCGTCTCTCAGATGAGGCTGAACGCGAGCGCAAACTGGCCGAGGCGGAGCAAAAACGTCAAGATGATGCTCGACTCCAGCGTGAGGAAAACGAACGGCAGCGGCTTGCCGAGGCAACGGCTCTGCGAGAAACCGAAGTGCAAGCAGAATCCGATCGGCTTGCGGCTATGAACTCCAATGAAATGGCGGCTTATGTGTACGCCCTTAAACAACGAGTCGAGCGGAACTGGGTAAAGCCGGCCAGTGCGAACGCAGATCTGGTCTGCCGCATCCGTATCAGGCAGTTGCCCGGCGGTGAGGTTATCGACGCGACCATTCTGAAATGCAATGGTGATGAGGCTGTCAGACGGACCATTAAGGCGGCTATTTTCAAGGCATCGCCTTTGCCTTCGCCTTCTAATCCGATATTGTTCGATCCGAATCTTGTATTTGATTTCACACCCGTTGACTAACGGCTGACATACGGAGCTCCTGTGCTAAGAAGACTGATATTTCTGACCCTGACATGCGTTGTTTTTACGACCACTGCGTTTGCGGACCTTACTATTCAAATTAGCGGTGCCGGCGCCAAGCAAGCGCCCATTGCGGTCGTGCCGTTCGGCTGGGAGGGAGCTGCTGGTGCGATGCCGCTGGACGTAGCCGAAGTAATTGCCGGAGACCTGCAGCGCAGCGGTCGCTTCAAGCCCATACCCGAAGACGACATGCTGCAGAAACCGACAACGGGCGCAGGCGTCGATTTCGATGACTGGCGTGTGCTCGGTGTAGAAGCGGTCGTCGTCGGTCAATTAAGACAAACTGGCGACAACGTCTATGAATTGCGCTTCCAGCTGTTTGATGTGTTCGGGCGGAGTCAGTTGGTTGGCTACAGTCTGCCCGCGAGTCGCGGCACGATGCGCCAGGTTGCGCATCGCGCAGCGGATATGATTTACGAGAAACTCACCGGTATCAAAGGCGTATTCAATACCAAGATCGCCTATGTTACGGCGAAGCGTCAGGGGGATGGGCAACTCTTCTCGTTGATTGTCTCTGATCAGGACGGTGAAAATGATCACACGATCATGGAGAGCAATGACCCGATCATGTCGCCGGCCTGGTCTCCAGACAGCCGCCGACTTGCGTACGTGTCGTTCGAGGGCAGCAAGTCATCCATCTTCATTCAGACACTACGCACCGGCAACCGCGAGCGTGTATCCAGCCGGCCCGGTATTAACGGGGCTCCGGCGTTTTCGCCTGATGGGCGCAAGCTGGTGCTGACTCTGGGCGGTGTCGATGGCAATCCGGACATTCATATACTCGATATCAATTCGCGGAAAACCAAGCGCCTGACGACGCATCGGGCGATCGATACCGAGGGAACATGGTCTCCTGACGGAAAATATATCTACTTCACCTCGGATAGAAGTGGTGGCCCACAGGTGTATCGAATTGCCACGACCGGCGGAACTCCTGAGCGCATTACGTTCGATGGGAGTTATAATGCTCGGCCACGCTTGTCGCCAGATGGATCGAAGTTGTCGGTGGTGTATAACGACCGTGGGAATTTTCGTATTGCTGTGATGGATGTGGATGATCCCGTGCCGCTGATTCTATCCAGAGGACAACAGGATGAGTCGCCGAGTTTCGCGCCAAACAGCGATACATTGATTTACGCAACACGCCAGGGCCGCAACGGAGTGTTGGAAATGGTGTCGGCGGATGGATTGGTCAGGCAACGATTGATATCGGGTGGATCCGATGTTCGTGAGCCAGTCTGGTCGCCGTTCCCGCGCTACTAGTGTACGATGCTTGCCGTATTAACTGAATTAAGTAATACCTTTAACCTATTGATTTAAAACTTATATATACCTAACGCTTGGGTGTATTTTTGCAAGGATTTTGACATGTCTATTTATAAACTGATGGCCCTTGGCCTACTTTCTTTCGTACTGGCGGGTTGCCCGAAGAGCACTATTCCTGATCCGGAGCCGACAGAAAGTACGGTAGGAAGCGGAGATCAGGGCGCTGATTTGGACGGTTATGATGACGGCGGCTTTTCTGACGGGACGGAGATTCCTTACGAAGAAGGATCTGACGAACTCTCTACGACCATCTATTTTGACTTCGATTCATCAGAAGTTCGGGCGGAAGACGCAGACACCGTATCGCAGCATGCTGTGCAACTGGCGAACAATTCCGGCATGACGGTTCGGCTGGAAGGTCACGCAGATGAGCGCGGCTCGCGCGAGTACAACATCGGTTTGGGCGAACGGCGTGCACAGGCTGTGCGCCGCATGTTGTTGATTCAGGGTGCTTCGGCGGCACAAATTTCGACGGTCAGCTTCGGTGAGGAGCGTCCTGCAGAATTTGGTAGCAGCGAAGAAGCGTACTCGCAGAATCGTCGTGTTGTCATTCAGTACACCGACTAAGCAACTGCTGCGGACCAGGGTAAGACATTGAAAACGACAAGTTGTGCAGCAATCGTTGCGACATTATTTCTGGCCGTTGGCTGCGCCGTTACGCCGCCCGATGAAGATCCGGTATTGATCAAGCTCAATGATCTGGATCGTCGTCTGTCGAATATTGAGCGAATTGTCGATAACCAAAGCCTCGTGCAGTTGTCGCAGCAAGTGAGCTCGTTGGAACGACGGACGGCAGAGCTGCAGGGTAATTCCGAAACGCTCTTGCATGAAGCGACCGAAACCGGCGAGCGGCAACGCGATTTATACGCGGATCTGGATGCGCGCATTCAGGGTCTTGAAGCCAGTCTCAGCGCTCGAGGGGCGGTTAGCGTGCTCGATGGCGGCACATTGACACCCGGTGAGCTGCCGGTTCCCGGCGGCTCTGACCGCGACAATTACCAGGCGGCTTTTGAACTCTTGAAGCAAGAGCGCTATGACATGGCGGCGACTGCGTTCAGTCAATATCTGGTGACCTTTCCAGAGAGTGAACTGGCGGACAATGCACAATATTGGCTGGCAGAGTCGTATTACGCTGCGAACAGCTTCGAGGAAGCGCTGGGCGCGTTCGAGCTTGTGATCAGCAAGTACCCGCAATCACGCAAGGTGCCCGATGCGCTGCTGAAGATCGGCTATTGCAATTACAGCCTGCAACGATGGGACGAGGCGCGCGTCACCCTGACGAAGGTTCAGACCGATTACCCGGAGACGACCGCGGCCAGGCTTGCAGGCCAGTATTTGAAGCGAATGGAGACTGAAGGGGTTTGAGCTGGCTGCACGGCTGCCAATATGTCCAGAGTGCCGTTCAAATCCGCTTGTCATTTGGTCCCGGTCCGGTATCATGCCGCCGGCAAAGCGTGGCTCCCGGCCACTTGAAATTTAAAATGGGGCGTTAGCTCAGTGGTAGAGCATTCGGCTTTTAACCGACCGGTCGTAGGTTCAAATCCTACACGCCCCACCATTTCTTTTTGGCCCTGTCGGTCAGGCTCGGCAAATTTCGCGAATCATTCGTTTCCGTACCGTTATAGTACGTAGAGGCAGCGCGAGAACAAAGATATGGCATCACCGTGGCACCGCATAAGGGACTTACTGGTAACGTATGGAATCGCCGTACTGCTGGTGCTCGGTGCGGTGTTTGCAGCCTACCAGTTCGTGGATCCTGCACCGCCTCGCGAGATCGTGCTTGCAACGGGTGAGGCTGGCGGCGCTTACAACAGTTTCGGCAAGCAATATGTTACGGCGATGAGTCGTCACGGCATCTCGATTGAGCTGCGCGAAACCGCCGGTTCAGTCGAAAACCTTGAGTTGCTGGCTACCGACTCCGGGGTGCATCTGGCGTTTATGCAAAGCGGTCTGGCCGACAGCGAAGCGGCTACCGGCGTCATGGCGTTAGGCTCCGTTTACTTCGAGCCACTGTGGTTGTTTTTGCGTGCGGATTTTCCGATCGAACATCTTGATGGTCTGGAGGGAGCACGAATTTCCGTTGGCGCAGAGGGCAGTGGTGCGCGCGTCATCAGCATGGCGCTGTTGGCGGCGAACGGAGTGACTGCGGACAACGCAGAGTTGTATGAACATTCTTATGCAGATGCTTTGACCGCGCTGGCAGCTGGTGATATCGAAGCTGCATTTTTCGTGGCATCGCCGCAATCCGATGTGATCCGACAACTGCTAACGTTGCCCGATGTGCACCTTTACGATTTTGACCGTGCTCAGGCCTATGCGCGCTTGTATCCGAACCTCTCGGCAGTGTTATTGCCCGAGGGCGTTATGGACCTGGCTTCGAATTTACCAGCGCATGACATAGTGACAGTGGCGCCTGCCGCGATGCTGGCCAGCCGGGAGGATCTCCACCCCGCACTGATTGATCTGTTACTGGTGGTCGCGAGTGAAATCCATGGTGGGAGTAGTTTGCTCTCTGATCAGGGGCAATTTCCGACGGCCCGTTTCGCCGACTTGCCTCTCAGCGAAGACGCAGCTCGCTACTACAAGTACGGACCGCCTTTTCTGCAACGCGTAATGCCTTTTTGGGCCGCAACGCTTATTGACCGGCTCAAGATCATGCTGTTGCCGTTGCTCGCACTGGCGATACCGTTATTCAAGCTCGTGCCACCTCTGTACCACTGGCGTATCCGGCTGCGCATTTTGCGCATGTATGAAACCATTAAGGCAATTGATCCGGACCGTGCCGAGAATCTGCAGGAGATGGATATCGCCAGGAACATGCGGGAACTTGAACGGCTGGATCAGGCGACGACCACTATTTCGGTGCCGCGCGCCTACACATCCGATCTGTACAAAATCAGGAGAGATATTGATCTGATTCGTCGCAGGCTCCACGCGGCCGATTTGGCGCAATCTCAGGACACATGAGAAGCGTGCTGTAGCGCCTTCATTCCCACGGCGAGCGGCTCTTTGTCGTGCGAATCGAGCCGCCGCAATAATGGTTTCATAAAAAACAGGCGACGCTGCAAAAATCTGTCGCTATCATTCACGGTTTTGCGCGATGGACCGTTTAGCAGTGACCAAGAAGCAGTGGAAAATTCACAAATTTGGTGGCAGTAGCCTGGCCGATGCGGCGTGCTTTCGTCGTGTCGCAGGGCTGGTACTGGCCACGAATAACGAACGTAGCGGTGTTGTTGTTTCTGCGATGGGTGGTATGACAGATGCCTTGTTGCATCTGGCGTCGCTCGCCGAGCAGGACAACGATGACTACCGCAAGTGTTTGCATGCGATCGGCGAGCGCTACTCCGATACCGCGCGGAGCCTGCTGGTGGGCGATGGGCTGGTCACGATTCTCGATCAGTGGAGCCAGGATGCCGTTGATGTTGAGGACGTCCTGAAGGCCATTGCACTGGTTAAGTCTGCGCCGCAGCGCAGCCGGGATGTTATCGCGGGGCACGGCGAAATTTGGTCGGCTCGCCTGTTGGCGGCATTTCTTGGGCAGGAAGCGGGGAGTCGCGGCGGTACCTGGATTGATGCGCGTAAGGTCATTACCGTTAGCCAGACTGAGCTGGGCCCGACTGTACTCTGGGATGTATCCGGCAGCAGGTTCTCGCAAGCAATTGCAGCGGACTTTGCGGGCATCGCCGTAATTACCGGTTTTATCGCTGCTGATGAGAACGATTTACAAACCACACTTGGGCGCAATGGCAGTGACTACTCTGCGGCCATTTTCGCATCGCTGAGCGATGCATCTGAACTCACCATCTGGACGGACGTTGATGGCGTCATGAGCGCGGATCCAAGACGTGTGCCTGAAGCAAGAGTCATCGACCACATGACCTACAACGAAGCGATGGAACTGGCCTATTTCGGCGCAACAGTTATTCATCCGCAGACGCTGGGTCCTGTGATCGAGAAAAACATTCCGGTTGTCATTCGCAATAGTTTCAATGCCGATCATCGTGGCAGTCGCATCGAGTCCGTATCGGCCCCCGAAAGTGGCATCAAGGGAATCACGGCAATTGGCGGTATGGCGTTGGTGAACCTTGAGGGCTCCGGAATGATCGGCGTACCAGGCACCGCTGATCGCCTGTTCGCGTCGCTCAAGGATGCCGGTGTTTCCGTCACGTTGATTTCCCAGGCGAGTTCTGAACATTCCATTTGTATTGCAGTTCCTCGTGACGTGGCCGAGCGGGCGAAGCAGGTGATTTGTGATGCCTTTGTCGATGAACTCGCGAGCGGGCAAATCCAAAGCGTCGACCTGAATGATGCGCAGAGCATTGTCGCGGTTGTCGGTGATGGCATGGCAGGCACGGCAGGTGTTGCGGCGCGATTCTTCGGCACACTGGGGCGAGCAGGTATTAACATCCGTGCTATTGCGCAGGGTTCATCGGAACGCAATATCTCTGCAGTTGTTGATTCCGACGAAGCAACGCAGGCATTGCGAGCAGTGCACTCGGGCTTTTATCTGTCGGCAAAAACGATCTCAATCGGCCTGATTGGTCCTGGCACCGTAGGTGCGACTCTGCTGCAGCAACTGGAACGTCAAGCTGAGCGCCTTGCAAAGGAATTCAATCTGGACCTGCGAGTTCGGGCGATCGCGCGTTCAAAATCGATGTTGCTTGGCGATCGTCGCCTTGCTCTGGGCAACTGGGCTGAGAATTATGACGATGCGGCTGTTGCGCTTGATTTTGACACTTTCGAAAAGCACATAAATCCGGATCATCTGCCACATGCGGTGATTATCGACTGCACGGCAAATGAATCAATTACCGAGCGCTATGCCGGCTGGCTCGAACGTGGCATTCACGTCATTACACCGAACAAGAAAGCGTTCAGTGGCACATTTGATCAGTACCGTTTGATGAGAGAGAAGGCCGAGCAAGGCAGTTCGCACGTTTTCTACGAGACGACCGTAGGTGCCGGTTTGCCGATAATTACGACGCTTCGCGATCTCATTGACACAGGCGATGAAGTTCGCTCTGTGGAAGGAATTCTTTCCGGTACATTGGCGTACCTGTTCAATGTCTATGACGGCACGACTGCTTTTTCGGAGATCGTACGAGTCGCAAACGAAAGCGGCTACACAGAGCCTGATCCACGTGAGGATCTTTCCGGAATGGACGTTGCGAGAAAGTTGACGATTCTTGCACGCGAGTTAGGCCAGGAAATAGAGATCGGAGATTTCCCGGTGCAGAATCTGATACCCGAGGCGTTGCGTGAAGGCAGTATTGATGAGTTTCTCAGCCGCTTGTCAGAGTACGATGACGAAATGAAAGCTCTGTACGAAGAAGCAGCTGCAGCCGGCAAGAAGTTACGCTACGTCGCTCGGCTGGCAGCCGATGGTAACGCCTCGGTCGGCCTGGAGGCCGTCGATGCGGCGCACCCATTTAGCAATATTAATCTGACCGATAATATTGTGCAGTTCGAAACGGCGCGTTACTCATCCAATCCGCTAGTGGTACAGGGGCCGGGCGCAGGTCCTGAAGTCACGGCCGGCGGCGTGTTTGCAGACTTGTTGCGGTTGGCGAAATTCCTGAGCGTGGATTACTGACATGGCTGCAACTGTCACCGCTTTCGGACCCGCATCCATCGGCAATGTTGCCGTCGGCTTTGACATGCTGGGGCTGGCGTTGGCTGGCGTCGGCGATCGCGTAAGCGCAACGCGATGCAGCGGAAGCGGTGTCATTGTTGCTGAAGTCAGAGGGCTTGATGGCGAATTGCACCCGTACCTCTCAACCAATACCGATGAGAATACGGCTTCAATTTCGGCGCAGGCACTTTGGAACGCGTCTGGCGAATCGGGTGGCGTCGAGTTGAAGGTGTTCAAGGGTGTGCCGTTGCAGTCGGGTATGGGTAGTTCAGCTGCCTCGGCCGTTGCAGCGGTAGTCGCCGTCAATGCTTTGCTTGCGGAGCCGCTTCCTGTTGCAGACCTATTAGCTTATGCGATCGAAGGCGAGAAGTACGCGAGCGGTGGGCTGCACGCCGACAATGTGGCGCCCAGTTTGCTCGGCGGATTGATTTTGTGTCCACCAGTATTGCTACCGGAAACAATTCGCTTGCCGACGCCGGCAGGCGTTAGTGCCGTGTTGCTGCACCCGAACCTGCAAGTGAACACTGCACAGGCCCGACGTAGTCTCGCGCGTGGCTACTCGATGGAGCAGTGGATAAGCCAGCAAGGCTATCTTGCTGGTTTTATTGCCGCATGCGCTGCAGGCGATATTGAAATGATCGGCAAGACGCTAAAAGACGTTGTCATTGAGCCGCAGCGTGCGGCGGCCGTATCGTGTTTTGAGACTGTAACAGCTGCCGCTAAACGATCCGGTGCCCTTGGGTGCAGTTTGTCCGGCAGCGGACCGAGTATTTTCGCTCTCTGTGAGGATCGTCACGCGAAAAATCTGGCGATGACGATGGAGCAGGAGTGTCGCGCGCTCGGTATCGAATGCCAATCCTGGGTGAGTCCTATGGATGCACCGGGCGCCTACGTGGAAGAAGGCAGTTGAACTACTTAAGCACGCGTGGCGGCGATAGTGCTGGAATCGATCAGGCACTGGTGAAAGGCATCGCCAGGGACGGTGGTCTATTTCTGCCGGAGAGACTACCTGCATTCTCAGTCGACGACTTCTCCGCTGCGAGCAGCATTCAGGAAGTTGCCGAAATCCTGTTGCGACCATTTTTCGAAAGCTCAACGCTGAGCGACAGTCTCAACGAGATAATCGCCGAGACCTATGCGTTTCCAATTCCTCTGACATCGATCTCATCTACGAGTGGAAGCGCTACATTGCTCGAGCTGTATCACGGTCCGACTGCCGCTTTCAAAGATGTTGGAGCACGCTTTCTTGCGGCCTGTTTGACCCGACTTGAAGGCAACGAGGGATCGCCGTTGACGATTCTGGTTGCAACATCTGGCGATACTGGTGGCGCAGTTGCTGCGGCATTTGATGAACAACCGGGTATGCGCGTGGTCGTATTGTTCCCGGATGGACGCGTATCGCAGCGACAAGCGCATCAACTAACCTGCTGGAGCGACAATGTACTGTCGTTGTGCGTGCAGGGTGAATTCGACGATTGTCAGAATCTCGTGAAAGCGGCGATGGCAGATGAGTCACTCGCATCGCAGTACCGATTCAGCTCAGCGAACAGCATCAATATCGGTCGGTTGCTGCCGCAGAGTATTTACTACGCTTATTCCAGTCTGCTGCACTACCGCAGTACCGGCAACAAGCCAGGCTACGTAATTCCTACCGGAAATCTGGGCAATGGCCTGGCTTGTATCATGGCCCGTGAGATGGGATTGCCAATAGGTCCAATCGTATTGGCGACCAATGCAAACAAGACGATTCCAGACTACTTCGAATCGCTGCAATGGTTGCCGCGTAGCAGTATTCAGACGCTGGCCTCAGCAATGGACGTTGGTAACCCAAGCAACATGGAGAGACTTCGTGGACTGCTCGGCGAAGCGGACATTCTGCGCGAGAGACTCGGCATTGCTTCGGTTGATGACGTGAAGATTAAGGCACAGATTAAGAAGGACTATGCGGACTTCGGATTTGCAACCTGTCCGCATACCGCAACGGCTACAAGAACCTGGGATGACCTTGATCCTGAAATAAGAGCTGCTACAGACTGGATTCTCGTCGCAACGGCACACCCGGCCAAATTTGAAACGGTGGTCGAGCCAATAATAGGTGCTACAGTCACGCTTCCTCCAGAGCTTGCAGAGATCCTGTCGCGACCGGTTCGGTCAGTTTCCATCGAGCCTGAGTTGGCAGCGCTTAGCGAAGCTATGGACGGGTATTTCGGGGCAGAGTAGATTGACCACTTGACGAACAACGAAGTTGCGACATAAATAGAACAATAATCGTGCGCGAATGGATACCGATGTCCGAATTCTTACAACAGGCTCAATCGCAATGGTTCGTATCGCTGGCCGCGTTGCTGGTGCTGCTGCTGTTGTGGCTACTGTACAGAAACCGCAGGGCAAGAAACCGCAGCGTCGATACCGTGTTGCAGGAAATTGGCCACGATCGAATCAGGAATCTGGTTATTCCCAACGGCGATGAAGGCGAGATTCTTATCGACCATCTCATTCTCACATCTCAGGGTTTGCTGATTGTTGATGTTAAGGATGTGCAGGGCACTGTGTTTGGAGGCGACAAAATGCAGGACTGGACCGTTATCAGTGCTGAGCGCCGCTACACATTCTCAAATCCACAGCCGGCATTGTATGACCGCATCGCCGCAGTACGAAACATCGTTCGGCAAGTGCCAGTCGCCGGACGGATTGTGTTTATCGACGGTGCGGAATTTACGAAGGGAGTCCCGGGGCTTGTCTGTGATCTCGATGAACTGCTGGAACAGTTCGGTGAAACGAACAAGGCGGTGGCGAAGGTGAAGGTTGAGGCATTCAAACCGCATTGGGATCTGATCCATAGCAAAGCTGTGGATGCCCAGGCGCGTGGGGCGGTTAAGCGGCGGCGGATCTGATTGGGCGAAATTGATCTCATAACTCGAATTGCTGAGTCAGATGATGCTGATGCGCTCTCGGAAGTTGGCCGGGCTTCTTTTCGCACAGCGTATGGGCCACATTCATCGGTCGCGGATACCGAAGCCTATTTGCAGGAAAATTTTAGCCCGGCAGCTATCCGCGGCGAGTTGCACAAGAGCGACGTAACCTACCTGTTGGCAACGGCAAACGATCAACCGGCAGGTCTTGCAAAAATTCGTGGTGGTGAAGCACCCGACGCGATACCGGCGGTGAACGTGAGGGAAATTCATCAGCTTTACATCGCTCCATCGCAACAGCGCATTGGCGTAGGTGGCAGTCTGTTGGATGCTGCGCTGCACTGCGCAGCGTCAGACTCTGCTGATGGAGTCTGGTTGACCGTCTGGGACGAGGCGGACTGGGCGATCAATTTCTACCTCAAGCATCGTTTCACCCAGATCGGTACGATCGACTTCAGAGTAGGATCGACTGTGTACAATGATTTTCTGATGTGGCGGCCCTTGGGCGAGCTGGAGTAAGAGCATGGCGGATGGTAAGGCGTTTAAATATCCTGGCGAGCAGGTTGATGTTTCCTGGCATGGTCGGCTTTGTATTCACATTGGTGAATGCGGGCGCGCGAAAGGCGAGCTGTTCGTAGGGGGAAGAAAACCCTGGTGTGACCCGAACCTGTCAACAGACGATGATACCTACGAGGTGGTGCTCAGATGTCCAACCGGCGCGCTCACAGCCGAGTATGCCGATGGATCACATATTGAAGTGGCAGATCCCGTGAATACGGTCAACGTCGCTTACAACGGCCCTCTTTTCGTGCGTGGTGAGCTGTCTATAGCGGATGCGCCATCCAATGCACCAGGTTTGAAGTATCGGGCAGCGCTGTGTCGTTGCGGCAAGTCGGCGAATAAACCGTTTTGTGATAATTCTCATGAGAAGGCCGGCTTTCAGGACTACGGCGCTGTCGGCGAGAAGGGCGATGCTGAAAGTGTTGACGGTGGGGCTCTTGAAATTCGCCCGGTCAAAGACGGTCCAATTCTGCTCAACGGCAATGTCACTATTCTCAACGGCAGCGGACGTGAGGCATGGCGTGGCAATAAGACCGCCTTGTGTCGCTGCGGCGAGTCCAACAATAAACCGTTTTGCGACGGTCAGCATAAGAAAGCCGGCTTCAGTAGCGACTAGAGAGCAAAAAAACGACTGGCATTTTCGGTGGTGATCCTGGCAACGTGCTCTTCGGATTGCCCACGAGCTTGTGCAACAATTCGCAAAACCTCAGGCAGATATGCAGGCTCATTGCGTCGCGTCTTCGGTTTGGGTTGCAGTGAGCGGGGGAGCAAATAGGGCGCGTCTGTTTCAATCATCAATTTATCATCGGGAATAATCGACACGATATCTTTCAGATGCGCGCCGCGCCGCTCATCGCAGATCCACCCGGTGATTCCGATCCACAATCCCATTGCCAGATATTCGCGCAGCGATTCACCTTCACCCGTGAAACAATGTGCAACCGCGCGCGACAGATTCGGCAGCGCAGCTTCAAGCACATCAACGAAGTCATCATGCGCATCACGTTGATGTAAGAAGACAGGCAATCCGGTTTCTGCAGCGATGCCGAGTTGTGAGCGAAATGCGGCGAGCTGCGCTTCCCGTGGCGAGAAGTTACGAAAGTAGTCCAGACCACACTCACCGACGGCAACGACCGACTTTTCTTTAGCCAGGGAGCGTATCAGGTCTGCGCTGGCCTCGTCATAGTCAGATGCATGATGTGGGTGCACGCCTGCTGTCGAATAAAGCAGACCAGGGTGTGCGCCTGCAAGAGCAGCAGCCTCTCTATTGCCCTGGTCACTGCTACCCGTGATGACCATTTTCTGCACGCCAGCCGCAGCTGCGCGCTGCATTATTTCGTCACGATCTACGTCAAACGAGTCATGCGTTAAGTTGGCACCTATGTCAATCAGGGGGAATGGCATAGGTTTATACCGAATGCCAGCGGAAGGTGGCCGAACCTATACCCAGAAAAACAACGCTCATCGCGGTGAGTATGAGTATGCTCGGCGCTATGTCAATCAATGTCGCGCCATCAAGCATGATCGCGCGCGACGCACTCAATATGTGCGTGAGCGGAAAAATATTAGCCGCCTTTTGTGCGAGCGGACCGGCACCTTCCAGCGAAAACCAGACGCCGGACAAGAGCATCATCGGCCAATTGATCATATTGAGAAGGCCACCGGCGAGTTCCTCGCTGGTCACTCGAGCTGCGACGACCAGCCCCATGGAGATCATTGAGATTGCACCAAGCGTTGCGACGAAAAACAGCGCGAGATAGCTTCCTTCCATTCGCGTATCGAGTAAATAGTGTGTGCCCGCATAGACGAACGCGGTAATCGACATGATGAGAAGGAGTCGCGACGCTATCTGCGCGATGATAAATTCAAGTGCACTTAACGGCGTCGCTCGCAGACGCTTTAGGAAGCCGTTCTTTCGATATCGAACGACGACGTAGCCGACACCAAACAGGCAGCTGAACATCATGTTCATGCCGAGTACGCCCGGCAATACCCAGTCAACATAGCGAATAGCGTCTCCGCTAATCTGTTCCTTTTCAATTCCGCCACCGGCCATCGCATCGCTTTGCAGCAGTGCCAATTCTGCGAAATAGCCTTTTGGTGATTCAGGATTTACCCAGTATCGTTTACTACCTTCGAACTGGACCAGCAGGTCGAGTTGGTGGCGTGCGATTTTGAGAAAGCTTGTTTGCTCGTCGTGCAGGGCGACAAACTTGATGTAGCGCGTCGCTAGAAAGGGATGTTGTTCGGCGTTAATTTCGATGCCACTCTGCAGAACACCAACGGTGTATGCGTTGCGGCCGTCGCCGCCGAACGCTGTTGCGAGCCCGAACATCAAAACGACCGGCAGAATAAGATTCCAGCCCATGGTCGAGCGATCGCGAACGAACTCGAGATTGCGGGCGCGAAAGACTGCAAGGATTCGTTTAAGCATGGGTTGCGTCTTCCACGGTCAGGCTCGCAGTAAATGACCAGTAAGGTCAAGAAACAGATCTTCGAGATTCGGCTGGCGAATCTTGATGCGCTTCAGGTCTGCCGCGCAGGCCGATAACTCTGCCAGACTCTTGTTCACATCGCTGGAGGTGATTTCAATGATGCCGAGATTCTCGATCACCTGATGTTCAATCGTTCCAAGTTCGCCATGCAGATCCGCAATCGGCAACTCGATGATCAGGCCCTGATAACGTTCCTGCAACAGGGCGTCCGGAGAACCTTGCAGCATGATCTTACCGGCGTCCATGATCGCAATTTCATCACACAGTACCTGTGCTTCATCCATGTAGTGGGTCGTCAGCAGCACTGTCGTACCATCCGCCTTGATTTTCTGCACCAGGTCCCAGAAGTTACGTCGCGCCTGCGGATCGAGACCGGTGGTCGGTTCATCCAGAAAGACGAGGCGTGGCCGATTGACGAGAGCTATACCGAGCAATAGTCGCTGCCGTTGGCCGCCGGATAACTTTCGGTTGTCCCTGTTCAGTAACTCACCCAATGAGCAGGACTCGATAATGGCATCGAGGTTAGCCTGGCGGTCATACAGTCGTTGGAACATTAGCAGTGATTCGCGCACGGTCAGGTTGTCCTGCAGTGCGGTGTTCTGGAACTGAATGCCTGCTTCTTCGCGAAACTTGCTGCCTGCAAGCTGGCCGAAGTAGTAAATCTCACCGGAGGTCGCTGCGGTGACGCCCTCTATGATCTCGACGGTGGTTGTCTTGCCCGCACCATTTGGCCCAAGCAGGCCAAAACAGATGCCCTCAGCAATCGAGAAACTGACGTCATCGACAGCTCGAACGCCTGGGTATTGTTTAACGATATTGCGGGCTTCCAGCGCAATCTGCATTGGGGGCTATTCAGTGGCTCAACGAAGCACGTACGATAATCGAGTCACATTGAATTGCAACCGTTTTGCTACTTGCGGTATCTAATCTATATAGCGATTCCAAAGGGTGTTTGAAAATGAACAGAGTTTTAGTCAAGAGTGTGATTTCCGTGGGCCTGCTGGCCCTGTTGATGCTGACCATTCCAGCGCATGCCGGCAATGTGAATTCCAGCGTGAAAATATCCGCCGACAGCGAGTCTGACGGTGCCTCGACAGTCAATGGCAGTATCACCGTCGGCGAGAATGCGGTCGTTGCAGGCGACGTTGAAACCGTCAATGGCTCGGTTACAGTCAAGGATAACGCCACGATCCGGGACGCCGACACAGTCAATGGCGCTGTGCGTCTGGGCTCAGGCGTTAATGCCGAGGATCTGGATACGGTGAACGGATCGATAACCATCGACGAAAACTCTGCGATCAGTGGCAGGGTTGATACGGTAAACGGCAGTATCAGAGTCGATAATGGCAGCACCGTGGCCAAGAACGTCAGCAATGTAAATGGCGAAATCGAAATCTCCGGCGGTCAAATCGGTGGTGATCTGGAAACCGTCAACGGAGATATTCACTTGAGCGACGGGGCCATCATCAAAGGCGATGTCATCGTTGAGAAGTCGAATAGTGGCTGGTTCAAGAAAAAGAAACGATTGCCCAAAGTCATCATCGGACCCGGAACCCGGGTGCACGGTGAGATTCGTCTGAAGCGTGAGGTTGAGCTTTACATTAGCAGCACAGCCGAAGTTGGTGGTGTAAGCGGTGTAATGAGCATGGATGACGCGATTCGCTTTGACGGAGCCTATCCTTAGGTAGTACATCAGGCTCTGAGCAGTACATCAGGGCCCTATAGCTGTCGGCCGGCCGGCAAACGCTCGCATAGCGCTCGAACACCCGTACAATGGGGGCGTGCAAAGCGCCGCGACACAGCTGTCTTTATTTTCGGATACCGAAGAACCCGAGGCTCCCTCGGGTTTTTCCGTTCGAGAGAGCGGCCGCGCACGTCGACTCTCCATCAAAGTCTACCCCCGGGGGCGTGTAGAGGTCGTGGTTCCTCGCAGAACCCGGGCTGCAGACGTTCAGGCCTTTGTGAGCGAGCATCATGACTGGATTCGAAAGGCCCGCTCCGACTTTGCCAAACAGCACACGCCGGAGCCATTTCGGCTCCCGGACCGCTTAGCCTTGCCGGCCATAGGTGAGAGCTACAGGGTTGTCTATCGGCCCCAGGCTGGCGCCACGACGGTTCGTTGCCGTGGCAAAGATAATCTGCTGGTACTTTCGGGGCGGACCACCGATAGCGGTCTCTGTGTCGCCGCTCTGAAGCGATGGCTGGCATCGATTGCTAAGAAAGAATTTGAGCCGCGACTGCGCACGCTGTCGGATCTAACCAATAATCACTTCAAGAAAATGCAGGTTCGGGCGCAAAAGACTTGCTGGGGCAGTCACTCCAGCAGCGGCTCGATCAGCATCAATTATTGTTTGTTATTTCTCGACCCTTCATTGCTGCGCTACCTGATGATTCACGAGCTTTCACACGCCCGACATATGAACCATTCACGCCGCTTCTGGGCGGCGGTTGGCCAACACGAACCCGACTACAAGCGACTGGATAGAGAGTTGTCCGATGCGTGGAAGCAGATACCGACATGGATGGGCATCTATTAGTCAATAACATTCATCAAGAAATAAACTGCTACTAAACAATAGTCTATAGATAATACTTAATGTATCTTATTATCCTTGATCCAACAAATCTCGCAAGTTAATGACGGCTGTATTGGCACGTGCAAGGTAGTTCGCCATGACCAGAGAATGATTGGCGAACAGGCCATAGCCACTACCGTTCAGAATCATCGGTGATCCTAGTGGCTGCAGACTGGCCTCAAGCTCGCGGATGATCTGTCGAACACTCGATTCGGCGTTCTTGTCGGCAAGCACCTGAGCGAAATCAAACTCCGCAGCGCGGAAAAAATGTACCAGTGCCCACGATGCGCCGCGGGCTTCGAAGAATACGTCATCGACTTCGAACCAGGACGTTTTCACGTCCACCGTGTCGGCCTGTCGATTGGAGGCTTCAGCAGCGGGGTCCCCGGCGAGATCCGTATTAATACGGTTGACCGCGACGCTGTCACCGAGGCGTCGAGTCAGGCTGCCGAGCCGTTTTTCCACTTGCGACAGCCATTCCCGAAGATTGTCCGCGCGAGCATAGAATTGAGCGTCCGTGGAGCTGTCATCCGTTAGCTGGTCGCGGTATGTCTTGAAGCCAGCGATGGCATCCCGATACTCGGACTCAGTTGGCGGCAATATCCAGGAATTGCGGTCGAAGAAGAAACGCGGCTCAGCTGCTGCGATATCCGGATTTTCCTTCGATTGAGACTGACTGCGGCTATGGTCATTGCGAATGACACGGGCCAGGTCACGAACTTGCTGCAGCACCCCGTATTCCCAGTTGGGAATATTGTCGAGGAACACGCTCGGCGGCATGCGATCGTTGCTGAGATAGCCGCCTGGCTTGTCCAGCAGCGTCTCCGCAACCCGTATCAGGCTGTCGGTTGTAGAATAGCCAACGACGATACGCTCATCATCAATGCTGTGATTGACCCAGAACACATCCGGCATGCGCGACCAATAGATGCCAACGGCTATATTGAGCAGCAGTACAGCAGCCAGCACATAGCCGAAAATCCTGGCATAGCGCGATCTTGTCAAAATACTATTTGCGGTTTGGGTCATCGGGGGAAATCTCTTTGCAGCGAACCGGGTTATCCAGACAGAGATTCTACCAGTTTGGGAATAATCAACCCGGCATTGCACGCCAATACAAAATCAAAGCTGCTGGAATTTGCGGTCGGCTGCGGGTTGATTTCTACAATAGTTGCGCCCGCATCACGAGCGACATCGATGAGGCCGGCTGCCGGGTAGACCACTGACGAAGTGCCGATGGAAAGGACCAGATCGCAGCTACTCGCCGCGGCCAGAGACTGCTCCAACGCCGCTTCGGGTATCGATTCACCAAACCAAACGACGCCGGGCCGCAACGGCGCGCCACAGTCGCTGCATTTTGGCACTGCTGCGTCATCAGCTTGCAGTTCAATGCGGCCGTCACGAAAGCACTTGTCGCTAAATAGATTGCCGTGAAACTCAATGACGTCGGCGCTGCCGGCCTGTTGATGCAGGCCGTCGACATTCTGCGTGACCAGGGTCAGTTGCGGTACGCTGCCAGCCAGTCGGGTAAGGGCGATATGAGCCGGATTGGGCCTGGCTTTGGCAACAAGTTCGCGGCGCCATCGATACCAGCGCCAGACGAGTTCGGGGTCGGCAACAAAAGCTTCCGGGGTAGCGAGATCCAGCGGGTCGTATTGTGCCCACAGACCACTTTGGGCATCGCGGAAAGTAGGCACACCGCTCTCGGCCGAGACGCCAGCGCCGGTGAGGACCAGGATATGTTGCGCGTCCCGGAGCGCTGCAATCAGCGTCTCCGGGATTTGCAATGGATCAGGCAAGTGCCGATCAGGCAGCGAGTTGTCGCAATACGTAGTGCAGAATGCCGCCATGCTCGTAGTAGTCACGCTCTTTCGGCGTGTCGATGCGCACCTTGGCCTTGAATGCCGTGGTGCTGCCATCCGCCGCAGTTGCCGTAACGCTTACGTTTTCCGCGCTGGCATCAGTCTGGCCGGTGATGTCGAAAGTTTCTGTGCCGGTTAGTCCAAGCGATGTCGCATCTTCGCCAGCGAGGAATTGCAGCGGCAGCACGCCCATGCCGATCAGATTGGAACGATGGATTCGCTCATAGCTTTTGGCAATCACAGCTTTCACGCCGAGTAGTAGTGTGCCCTTTGCGGCCCAATCTCGTGATGAGCCGGTGCCGTATTCGCTGCCGGCAATAACGACCAACGGTGTTCCCGCTTGCTTGTACTTCAATGACGCGTCGAAAATTGACATCTGTTCGCCATCAGGTTGATGGCATGTCCAGCCGCCCTCAGTGCCCGGGGCCAGCTGATTGCGAAGACGGATGTTGGCGAACGTGCCGCGCATCATCACTTCATGGTTGCCGCGTCGCGAGCCGTAGGAGTTGAAATCGCCAGGCTCCACACCTTGAGACTTCAGGTATTCGGCTGCCGGCCCATCCCGTGAAATATTGCCTGCCGGAGATATGTGATCCGTAGTGACCGAGTCACCCAGCAATGCCAGAATACGGGCACCGTGGATTTCCTGCACTGCGGCAGGTTCGAGCGTCATCCCTTCAAAGTAGGGTGGGTTCTTCACGTAAGTTGATGCAGCGTCCCAGGTGTATATTTCACCCTCGGGCACATCCAGGCCATTCCAGTTTTCGTCGCCTGAAAAGACACTGCCATAGCTGGATTTGAACATCGTGGAATCAATATTGCGGGTCATGACGTCATAGACTTCCTGCTGACCCGGCCAGATGTCTTTAAGATAGACGGGATTGCCGTCCTGATCGTTGCCAAGCGCATCATTGAGGAGATTGACGTCAAGATTCCCTGCCAGCGCATACGCGACGACGAGCGGTGGTGATGCAAGGAAATTCATTTGCACCAGCGGATGAATACGGCCTTCAAAATTTCGATTGCCGGAAAGTACGCTGGTGCCGACGATGTCGCCTTCCTCGATAGCAGCGGCGATCTCGGGCAAAAGCGGTCCGGAGTTGCCGATGCAAGTCGTGCAGCCATAACCCACGGTGTAGAAACCCATCGCATCGAGATCATCCAGCAATTCGGCCTTTTCAAGATAGTCGGTAACGACTTTTGAGCCTGGTGCCAGGCTGGTCTTGACCCAGGGTTTGGTTGTGAGCCCTTTGGCCCTGGCGTTGCGTGCAAGCAATCCTGCTGCGACCATAACGGCAGGGTTGGATGTGTTCGTGCAACTGGTGATTGCAGCAATCAGGACCGCACCGTCGCGGATCTCGACGTCTTTTCCTTTGATGCTCGCTGTCGCTGAGCCACCACCGTCACGATCGGCAATCGCTGCGGCAAGGTGCTTTTCGTAGGTGGTGTCAGCCACACTAAGCGCAATCCGGTCCTGCGGTCGCTTGGGGCCAGCTATGCAGGGTTCAACCGTGCTCATGTCGAGCTCCAGAGTATCGCTGTACAGCGCATCTGGCTGGCCATCGTACCGCCACAGCCCTTGCTCCTTCGCATAGGCCTCTATCATCGTGATGTGATCAGCATCGCGGCCAGACAATTCCAGATAACGAAGGGTCTCGCCATCAATCGGGAAGATAGCGCAGGTCGAACCGAACTCAGGAGACATGTTGCCGAGGGTTGCGCGATCGGCCAAAGGCAATTGCGACAATCCGTCGCCGTAGAACTCGACGAACTTGCCGACTACGCCTTTTTCGCGGAGCATTTCGGTTACGGTCAATACGAGGTCGGTGGCGGTCGTGCCTTCTTTCAGGGATCCAGACAGCTTGAAGCCGATAACATTTGGAATCAGCATCGTAATGGCCTGGCCGAGCATCGCGGCTTCTGCCTCGATACCGCCAACACCCCAGCCAAGCACACCCAGGCCGTTGATCATCGTCGTGTGCGAATCAGTACCCACGACAGTGTCAGGATAGGCGCTACGCTTGTCATCAGAAGTGGTGTCGAAGATTACGCGGCTCAGGTACTCCAGGTTTACCTGGTGGACGATTCCCGTATTGGGGGGTACGACGCGGAAGTTCTTGAATGCAGACTGGCCCCAGCGCAGAAACGAGTAACGTTCCTTATTGCGCCCGAATTCAATTTTGTTGTTGAGGTCCAGCGAACCTGCGCTGCCATAGCTATCGACCTGCACGGAATGATCAATGACGAGCTCGGCAGGGGATAGCGGATTGATTCGATCCGCAGAACCGCCGAGTTTGACGACGGCGTCGCGCATTGCCGCGAGATCGACGACGGCTGGCACACCCGTGAAATCCTGCAGGATCACGCGGCTGGGAGTGAATGAAATCTCGGTGCTTGGCGCCTCTTTCGGATTCCAGTTGGCCAAGGCTTGAATATCTTCCCGAGTCACGTCTCGGCCATCTTCATGGCGGAGCAGATTCTCAAGCAAGATTTTCAGGGAATAGGGGAGTCGATTTACATGTCCGTCCGTGACGGCGTCGAGGCGATAAATCTCAAATTCATCACCACCGACAGCAAGCGTAGAACGCGCGCCGAAGCTGTCCTTCATTGTGTTTCTCCGGATCTTAATGGTCATTGACGAGGGCAGATACCCATCGCCGGGGGGCCGCATTATAGCCGATGGTGCAATGAATCGCTTAGCAAATTGCCGCGGATTGCTGCGTCTTGCGGTCAACGGTCCTGGCTGTAATCCTGTCTATAACCGCACCGCCAAGGCAATGCTCGCCATCGTAGAAGACGACATATTGCCCGGGTGCCACCGCACGCTGTGGCTCATCGAACTGAACTTCGACGGCGTTATCCCCGGACGCACGGACAACGCATTTTTGGTCGGCCTGGCGGTATCGAACTTTGGCCACACAGGCGAAACCGTCTGCAAGACTAGTGGGCGGCACACCAATCCAGCTCAGATCAGTAGCCAAAAGGCCGTCGCTATACAGCAATTGGTCGTCCCCTTGAGCAACGATCAATACATTGTCCGCAAGTCGTTTGTCGACGACGTACCAGGGATCGTCGCTGCTGTCCTTGCGCCCACCGATTTCGAGGCCTTTTCTCTGACCCACTGTGTAATACATAAGACCGCGGTGGCTGCCAACTTCCTTGCCGTCGACTGACCAGATCGGCCCCGGATTGGCGGGCAGATAAGTGCTGAGAAAATCGCGAAAAGGCCGCTCGCCGATGAAGCAAATTCCAGTGCTGTCTTTCTTGTCGTGCACGTCCAGACCGTGCTCGCGAGCGAGTTTTCTGACGTCACTCTTCTGCAGGTCGCCTAAAGGGAAGACCGCATCGGCCAGAGCCTTCTGTTTCACTGCGTGCAGAAAGTAGCTTTGGTCTTTGTTTTGATCGGCAGCTTTCAGCAATTGGGTTTCGTCACCAACCGCAGATGTTCTCGCGTAGTGGCCTGTCGCCAGCCAGCGCCCGCCAAGTCGCATTGCGTACTCGCGAAATACGCCGAACTTGATTTCCCGGTTACACAGAACATCGGGGTTCGGTGTTCTTCCCGAACGGTATTCATCAAGAAAGTACTCAAATACACGATTGCGATACTCGCTTGCGAAATTCACATGATGCAGGGGGATGTCGAGCTGCTCACATATGCGCCGTGCGTCCTGCAGATCTGCGGCGGCAGTGCAGTAGCCGTCATCATCTTCCCAGTTGGTCATGTGCAAGGCTTCAACGTCCGCACCTGCGTCTTTCAGGCGCAAAGCAGCAACGGCAGAATCGACGCCGCCAGACAGGCCGAGGATGACCTTCTGATTTTTAAGGTGTTCGAGAGCAGGGACCATGGGCCGGTATTCTAGCAGCTGCACCATTGCTAGTAGAGCGCCGCTTGATTGGACAGTCCAAATTATCGAAACTGCATGTGGGAGCGTGCCATGAGCACGATGGTCTTCTATACGAGATCAGCCTGCGCCAGGATCGCATCAACATTATTCTGTAGTGGCAACATACCAGAGAGCAGGGCGTCGGATTGTCGCCGTCCCAATTCGAAATCATGTACACATCGCAGGACCACTGGCGATCGCAGAGTCTTGCGACGAGCTTCAATTTCGTCCCTGCTGAGCCAGACTCTTGCGACGATCGAATCATCCAGCTTTCGAGTTTCATCGCAGTCCAGAAATTCTGCTGCAAAGACCAGGCGTAAGAACTGTTGCCGTGTCTGTGGGTGAATCCAGAGGTAAGTCCCAATCAGCTCACCGCAGGCGACCTGGCAGCCAGTTTCTTCGAGAACCTCTCGAATGACAGCAGCCTCCGGAGATTCTCCTGCTTCAATGTGTCCACCAGGCTGGCTAAGCACAACACGGCGCATCGCGTGTTCTTCGACGAGAAGATAGCGGCCATCGCGGCATACGACAGCGGAGACTGTTAGGTCAGTTGGATGCATTAATTATTGTTCGAAAGGTCTTGCCTGGATTTATACGCCGAGCTGGCGAAATTCCGGTTCCACTTCGCTGGCTAACCAGATTTCATCGAACATCTTGCTGTACAACTTGGCAACCGGGGGTTCGTAGGTATCAACGATGCCCTCCCAGCGACTTGCCTGTAAACGATAGACCAGTGAAACCTCGTCAGCGATACAAAATGATTCAGCGTGGGTTCTGAAGTCCTCACGGACGTGACGAAACTCAATGTAGGTATTCAGTCGCCGGCCAAGGTGTACAAAGTTATTGCCGTTCTTAATGGCTCGACTTGGATCAGCGATAAGTACCCGAACCCGCGCATAGGTCTGCGAGAGCACAAGTCGTTTGATAACTTCAAGAAAATCCGGATCGTCATAAATTCCCGGTTCAAGGTCATGCGTGAATATTGAAACCTTTCGCGTGGCTTCACGCACAACTTCGATCGCGGCCAGACGCATCTCTTCCTTGGTCGAGATGACCCAGCGTTTGCCTCTTTCTTCAGCTTGTTCCATAGCGATGCTTATCGTGAGATTGATTCGATCGGGCCTGATTCGAAAATGCGTGATTTGACCGCACGTAAGAAGCAGACAATACCTTCCCAGGCTTGTCATCTTACCGGCCGCACAACTTTGGCCGTGCCAACTGCGTCACGTTTTGGACGGCTGCGTGCGTGATAAGAAACATTCGCATCCCACGTACGACGGGCACTTCAGAACGAACCGATACGTGGCCATTCTGGTGTGAATGTACAAATATGGTTCCGAATCCACACCCGCTGTACGAAATCCCGAAAATCGGGTCTGGAATCGGACTGCGGCCGTCCTAAACGTTCTTGGCGAGCTTGCTGGCGAGTCCGACGTAGCTCTGCGGCGTCAATTCAGCGAGCCGCATTTTCTCGGTTTCCGGAATATCCAGCGTTGCAATAAATTCTTGCAGCATGGACTGGTTGACTGTCTGGCCGCGCGTCAGTGCTTTGAGTTTTTCGTACGGCTCAGGAATACCGTAGCGACGCATGACGGTTTGGATAGCTTCGCCCAATACCTCCCAGGCTGCAGCGACGTCTCGTTCAATCGTCGCTTCATTGAGCTGCAATTTGCCAATGCCTTTCAGGGCCGATTGCAAGGCGATGATGATATAGCTGATCGCCACCCCAAAATTCCGTTGCACCGTTGAATCCGTCAGGTCTCGCTGCCAGCGCGAGATAGGCAGCTTTTCGGCAAAGTGACTAAGCATTGCTGTGGCCATGCCCAGATTCCCTTCGGCGTTTTCAAAGTCAATCGGATTGACCTTGTGTGGCATCGTGGACGAACCCACTTCGCCTTCGGCAACTTTTTGCTTGAAGTAGCCTAGCGAAATGTAGCCCCAGATATCCCGGCAGAAGTCGATAAGAATCGTGTCGTATCGAACCAGCGCGTGCGCGTAAGCGGCAGTCCAGTCGTGCGGTTCGATTTGCGTTGTATAGGCGTTCGGTGCCAGATCCAGAGATTCGATGAAGCCATCACTGATCGCTTGCCAGTCAGCGTCAGGATAGGCAACCAGGTGGGCATTGAAATTGCCGACTGCGCCATTGAACTTGCCGAGTATCTGGACATCGTGAAAATCCTGTTGGGCGCGTTGTAATCGATCGACGACATTTGCCAACTCCTTGCCTACCGTCGTCGGAGTCGCAGTCTGACCGTGCGTACGCGATAGCATTGGCACGTCAGCAAACTGCCTGGCCATGGCTTGTAATCGCGTTCGGAGTTCACGCATCTGTGGAATCACGACATCTTTGCGGGCGGCACGCAACATAAGAGCGTAGGAGAGGTTGTTGATATCTTCGGAGGTGCAGCCGAAATGCAGGAAATCTTTCAGAGCCTGAGTCTCTGGTCCATCACCAAGCTTCTCGCGAATGAAATACTCGACCGCTTTCACATCATGATTTGTCGTCGCTTCTATCTTCTTGACGCGTTCGGCGTCGTCGAGTGAGAAACTGTCAACGATATGATTCAGGACGTCTTTCATGACCGCGGAAAGCGGAGCGAGTTCGCTGATAGAGTTATCGTCAGACAGGCATTGCAACCAGCGGACTTCGACGAGAACCCTGAATCGAATCAGGCCGAACTCGCTGAAGATATCCCGCAGTCCGTTGACCTTTTCGGCATATCGGCCGTCGGCCGGTGAGATCGCTCTCAGTGTTGAGACTTTCATGGAATTAAAACCAGTGTAGACTTGCGCGCGCAAAGCGCGAATCATACACGATTGGCGTCGGTACCCGTCACTTCCGCGACGATTCCGGACGCTGTATTTACAATTTGACTGAATGGCAGTCAGCAGATCGCCAAACGGAGCAGGACAGAGCAATGACTGAGAAGAAGTATCGCGTCGAACGCGACAGCATGGGTGAACTGAAGGTTCCTGAAGACGCTTTATGGGGAGCGCAGACCCAGCGAGCTGTGGACAACTTTCCGATCAGTGGGCTGACGATGCCACGCCGATTCATTGAAGCGCTTGGCCTGGTGAAGTGGGCCGCTGCAGGCGCCAATGCCGAACTGGGATTACTGCACAGCGATACGGCAATTGCCATTCAAAAGGCGGCACTGGACGTGGCTGAGGGCAATCATGACCGCCAGTTTCCGATTGATGTGTTCCAGACGGGTTCGGGTACGAGCTCCAATATGAATGCGAACGAAGTTATCGCCCATCTGGCAACCGAACGACTCGGAGCCGAGGTGCACCCCAATGACCATGTCAATATGGGGCAGAGCAGTAATGATGTCATTCCGACTTGCGTGCACGTGAGTGCGGCGATTGGCATCAACAAATCCTTGCAACCAGCGCTGCGGCATTTGTCGGCGGTGCTGGAGAAGAAAGCGGATGCAACCAGAGAGGTGGTAAAAACCGGCCGCACTCACCTGATGGACGCGATGCCCGTGACCTTAGGTCAGGAGCTTGATGGCTGGCGATCGCAAATTGATCATGCCGCCGAGCGCCTGAACAGCACGATGAGTCGGCTTACCGCGTTGGCGCAGGGTGGCACAGCGGTCGGGACCGGCATCAATGCACATCCAGAATTCGGTAGGAA
Organism: uncultured Woeseiaceae bacterium; assembly: GCA_964528965.1. Lineage (GTDB taxonomy): Bacteria > Pseudomonadota > Gammaproteobacteria > Steroidobacterales > Woeseiaceae > UBA1847. The sequence goes on along the minus strand of CAZGVL010000005.1, from coordinate 6,419 downwards.
AGTGGCGGTGCTGCTCAGTGAGAAAACTGGCACAGACTTCAAAGCGGCTGATTCCTACTTCGAATCGCTTAGCAGTCAGGACGCGGCTGTGGAGACGTCGGGCCAATTGCGAGTACTGGCGGTTAGCCTGACCAAAATATCCAACGACTTGCGCTGGATGAATTCCGGCCCGCTTGCCGGCATTGGCGAGATCGCATTGCCAGCGTTGCAGCCTGGCTCAAGCATTATGCCGGGCAAGGTCAATCCCGTGATTCCTGAGGCGGTTGCGATGGTTGCGGCACAAGTTGTGGGCAATGACGCGACCATTGCGATGGCTGGCCAGTCCGGCAATTTTCAACTAAATGTCATGTTGCCGGTGGTTGCGCATAATTTGTTGCAGAGCATCGAGATCCTCGGCAATGCGTGTGTCTGCCTGGCTGACAGCGCGATAGCAGGCTTTACAGTCAACGTTGAAAACATCGAGCGCTCTCTGGGCCGAAACCCGATTCTAGTGACGGCTCTGAACCCGGTTATCGGCTATGAGAAGGGCGCTGCAGTTGCCAAGAAGGCGTATGCGGAAGGTCGTCCGGTAAAAGAAGTGGCGAAAGAGATGACGGACCTTAGTGATGCAGAGCTGGATCGATTGCTGGATCCGGCAAGTCTGACTGAGGGCGGTATCAAACACTGATTTCGCGATGATTGACCTCAATAATATCAGCGCGGCCTTGCTACGCGAGAGCTTCGCTCACACCAAAATGCCGCAGGATCCCACCGATGTCGTCATGCCGCCGGGCAGTGAGCGGTGGCCGAGCGGAATGCGCGAGAAGTTAGCGCAGACGCTAACGCCTGCTGCGGTGTTAATACCGGTAATTGAACGTGCTGACAGCCTGTCGGTTTTGCTGACGCAACGTTCTGCGGAGCTCAAGCACCATGCATCTCAGGTCAGTTTCCCTGGCGGCCGCATGGAAGAGAGTGACGGCAATATTCTGGCCACGGCTCTTCGCGAGACTCATGAGGAGGTGGGAATTGCCCCGGAGGAAGTGTCAGTGATCGGTTACCTGGACCCGATGCCGACGGTTACGGGCTACGCCGTGACACCTGTTGTCGGTCTCCTGGCGGAGCCAGACGGGATTGTTGTCGACAAGTCAGAGGTCGAATACACCTTCGAAGTACCACTACAATATCTGCTTGATCCACGTAATGAGCGTGCAGCCGAGCGTGAGTTTTATGGTAATAAAATGCCCATTGTCGAGTTTATCTATGACGAACAGCGCATCTGGGGAGCGACAGCATTCATGTTGGTTATGATGAGAGAATTACTATCTTAATTATTAAGTTATGAGTGATATACAGAAATTACTTGAAGTTATGCAGCGTCTCCGCGACCCTGACAACGGGTGCGCGTGGGACCTGCAGCAGGACTTTTCGACCATCGCGCCGTACACCATAGAAGAGGCCTACGAAGTCGCAGATGCGATTGACAGGGGCAACATGGACGACCTCAGGGATGAGCTGGGAGATCTGCTGTTCCAGGTTGTCTTCTATGCCCGCATGGCCGAGGAGTCTGGCGCGTTCGAGTTTTCGGACATTGTCAGTGGCATCGTAGCGAAGATGATTCGCCGCCACCCCCACGTATTTGGTGATGACGCGGAACGCTCGGCCGGGCAGGGCAAAGATAGTTGGGAAAATATCAAGGCGACTGAGCGTGCGCAGTCGGATGATGATAGCGCGCTGGCAGGTGTGGCGAAGGCACTGCCTGCCCTGAAACGGGCCCAAAAACTCGGCAAACGTGCGTCTCGGGTCGGTTTTGACTGGCCGGATCGGGAAGGAGTCAGAGCGAAGATTCACGAAGAGCTTGAAGAGCTCGAAGAAGCCGTTGGCATGCGCAGCGAAGAGCAGATGGAAGAGGAATTTGGTGACCTGCTATTCGCGGTGGTCAACATGGCCCGACACCTTGAAATTGATCCGGAAAAGGCCCTTGGAGTTGCGAATAGCAAGTTCGAGCGCAGATTCCGGGACATGGAGGCGATGATTGTCGATGGCGGACAAACGCTAAAGCAGCACACACTCGAGTCTCTGGACCAAGAGTGGCGTGCGGCCAAGAAAAGGGTGGGGTAACGGTAGCAAACCTGTAGTGGCTCTATTTTGTCAGGGCGCACTGTTGAACAGAGTTGGCAGAGATATGCCGTTTCCTGCAATACGAAGCCTGAGCGCCACTGCAGGCCTGGCGTTGTTCTTGTTACCTGTTGCAACAAGCTTTGCGCAAGGTATTGAAAACCCCGGTTTTGAGAGCGGCCGGGACGGCTGGAGCGACGCGGACCGAAGCGGATCAGGAACCGCGATCACCAATGTTGCTAATAATGGTGATAGAGCGGTAAAGCTCTTAGAGGCCTCCACGTGATCCTGGCCGTGGGCAATTTTCTCGATGTCACGATCAGCAAAGACGGTGTCGAGTTAGCTAAGCAGATTATCGACATGTCAGATAGTGGTTGCGACGTCGCAGACGATTGCATGTACTTCAAAGCTGGCGTCTATAACCAGAATAAGTCCGGCGATCCTGATGAATTACGTCCAGACAAGTTTTTACGACCTGGAAGCAAGCCACTAGCAAGCGCAGCAGGACGGTCAGGCAACAGGGCCCAAGTCGCAATAAATCCAATCGGTTCGGGCCGTTCAGCCAATGTTCATTGGTGACCTCTTAATCTTGCCCCAAGACTGGCAAAAGGGCCGGTCTGGAGCCACAAGAGGATTAAGACAATGACGATCAATCAGAGCCCACGACGCACGGCAGGCCTGGTCGCAGCCACGGCACTGCTTGGAATATCAACCACGGCTGTTGCAGGCCCCAAGTTTGACTATGCGCAGGTTATTAGCTCAGAGCCAGTGATTCGCTACGTGACCGTGAAAACGCCCGTTCGGGAGTGCTGGGAAGAGGTTGAGTATTACGCCGTTGACCCACGTCCTGCAGGTGGTGCTGGCGGCACTTTGTTAGGTGCTGTTATCGGCACAGTGGTCGGTCACCAGTTTGGTAGCGGTCATGGCAATGGTGCCGCGACCGTTGCCGGTGGTCTCGTTGGTGCCGCTATTGGTAACGACATTGCGCAACGCCGATACTACGCATCAGGCGGTCCCGTGCAGAAGTCACGCGTTGTAGAACGCTGTGAAACCCAGCTTCGAGAGCGCCGTGAGGAGCGCATCGATGGGTATCAGGTTGTCTACAAATATCACGGCCAGAAATATGCGACGACGATGCCGCACGACCCAGGTAAAAAGCTGCGAATCAGGGTCGACATTCGCCCGGCGGTATAGCCAGGCGTGGAACTCAGGGCCATCGGACTGTCGTTTGGTGTGACCTTGTTCATTGCATTCATGCTGCCGACGTACGACACTTGTCGGCGGTGTGATTGCCGCTTTCTCCAACCCTTGACGACAGGAATTTCGTAGTGCGCTCACTGTTTGTAATGCTTGTGACTTTGCCGCTGATGCTTGCAACTGCTTCGGCGAGTGCACTTGTCCTTGAGCCGGCCGCAGAAGGACGATTGTCGCTGCAAATCGGTCGGGATACCGTCGATCTGCGGGTCGCCAAAGATGATGGCATGACCTTGTCCCAGGCAATCGAATCAGTGCGCCGGCAAACCGGTGGACAGATTGTTAGCGCATCGACCACAGTCAGCAACGGTCGCGAAACTCACCACGTCAGGGTTCTCACCGACGGCAAAGTAAAAACTGTCAAAGTCCGCGGCCGAAAAGTCGGCAACGGATAGGAGCCGGGTATGCGATTACTACTCATAGAAGATGACGCCACGTTGCGTGAAACGCTGGCAACCAGCCTCGTTGACGAGGGCTTTGCTGTTGAGCAGGCAGCCGATGGTAAAGAAGGTCTGTACTTCGCCATGGAGTATCCGATTGATCTCGCCATTGTTGACCTCGGTCTGCCAGAGATGTCCGGGCTGGACGTAATTCGTCAGGTGCGCGAACAAGGTAAGACATTTCCAATCCTGATTTTGACTGCCCGTGATCGCTGGCAGGACAAGGTCGATGGCCTTGAGGCCGGTGCTGATGACTACGTGGTGAAACCGTTTCACTATGAAGAAGTCAGTGCTCGCGTCAATGCACTCATGCGCCGCAGCGGTGGTTGGGCGTCTTCACTCCTCAGCGCCGGTCCAGTCGATCTTGATATGTCGCGTCAGGAAGTGAAACTAAGCGGGAATGTGATCGAGTTGACGAGTTTTGAGTACAAGATTATTGAGTACCTGATGGTCCGTGCGGGACAAGTTATCTCAAAGACCGAACTCACTGATCGACTCTATGATCAGGATTTCGAACGCGACAGCAATGTTATCGAAGTCTTTATCGGTCGATTGCGTAAAAAGCTTGATCCCGATAACTCTATCAAACCGATCGAAACGCTTCGCGGCCGTGGCTATCGCTTTGCCCTGGAACGCAATCAATCTGACTGACAATGTCGACATCATCACTTAGCACTCGACTTCTGATCTCAGTCAGCGTGCTGATGATTTTCTTCTTCGGTGTGACAATCGTGGTGCTGGATACGGCTTTTCGCAAAGCGGGCGAACAGGCGCAGGAAGATATTCTGGACGGCCACCTGATGGCGTTGCTGGCGGCCGCAGAGCCGAACGATTCGGGTGGACTGGAAATGCCACCGGATATGCACGAACCGCGTTTCGGCAATATTGGTTCAGGACTGTATGGCGAGTTGCTGGACAGCGACCGCGGCGCCGTATGGCAATCTCGCTCGGCGTTGGGTTTGAGCATTCCGGTTAGTCCTATCCCGCAAGTCGGCGCACGCGTCTACCTGGATCAGGAACTCAGCGATGGTACGCCGTTGCTAACCCTGAGCATCGCTGTGCAGTGGGAGTTTCCGGACGGTCAACTACGCCCATACGTATTTAAAGTGGCAGAGAGTCTGGACTCGTTCAACGCTCAGATCGCGAGATTTCGCGGTCAGTTGTTTGGCTGGTTCGCCGCTGTTGCGTTAATCATGTTGTTGTCTATTTCGATTCTGATGCGGGGCCTGTTGCGTCCGCTGCGTCAGGTTGAAATCGAGATTCAGGAGATAGAAGAGGGTAAACGAGCGTCATTGTCCGGCTCGTTCCCCAAAGAATTAACAGGTGTCGCGCGGAACCTTAACTTGCTGATTGACAGCGAGCGCGGCAGGTCAGAGCGCTATCGAAACACACTTGGCAATCTCGCTCACAGTTTGAAGACGCCTTTGGCGGCAATGCGGGCCTTGCTAAGCGATCAAAATAAAGAAGGCTTCAGTCATCGGTTTGATGAGCAGATCGAACGGATGGATGAGATCGTGCGCTACCAATTGCGCAAACCCGCGTCGCTCGCGTCAAGCAATCTGACGATGACTCGTATTGATGTTGCTGCAGAGATTCAGCGACTCGTCGATGGGCTGCAAAAAGTCTATCGGGACAAGAACCCAAAGATTAGTACAGACATATCGCCGGGCATGCAGTTTCGAGGGGATACGGGCGATTTTCTTGAACTCAGCGGAAATCTGCTCGATAACGCCTGCAAGTGGTGCGACTCGCGTGTACGCGTTCTGCTTCGGCCGGAGACCGCGTCGGGTGGCATGGTGCTGACAGTGGAAGACGATGGCCCGGGAATTCCGGAGGAGGCCGCAGAGGCACTGCTGCAGCGCGGCACGCGCCTGGATGAATCAACGCAAGGTCACGGAATTGGTCTTGCTGTCGTAAAGGAACTCGCTGAGTCCTTTGGCGGGAGTCTGGTAATCGACAGATCAGACCTTGGCGGTGCAAAGGTGATCGCCACAGTTCCGCCAAATATTGCGGCCTGACGGCGAGCTTGTGGCATCCTATGCCGCTACGCGTGACGGCGACTGCAAGGAAATACCAGGCGACATGTTTATTCGATTCATTACCACCGGTGGAACGATCGACAAGATTTATTTCGATGCGTTAAGTCAATTCGAAGTCGGGGAGTCGCAGGTACGGCATATTCTTGCCGAGGGCATGGTCGATTTTGAATTCGATGTCGTATCACTGTTGCAGAAAGACAGTCTGGAAGTGACTGCTGAAGACAGGGAGATGATACGGGATTACATCGAAAAAGATGATGCAATGCACTACATCATCACGCACGGTACCGACACGATGCCCGATACGGCGAAAGTCCTGTCAACGCTTCACGATAAAACAATTGTGCTGACAGGTGCGCTGAGTCCGGCGCGATTCAAAACCACAGATGCAGTGTTTAACGTAGGTATGGCCGTAGCGGCGGTACACATTGCAGCAGCAGGCACTTACATCGTGATGAGTGGCCAGGTGTTCGAAGCTGGCAACGTGCGCAAGAACCGCGCGGAAAATCGCTTCGAACGAATTAATCCGTAGAAATATAGATTGGTAGGAGCGGGCCATGCCCGCGATTGATATTTATCGCGGGCATGGCCC
>CAZGVL010000004.1:0-90919 GCA_964528965.1 uncultured Woeseiaceae bacterium | reverse complement strand
AATGCGCATATAGCGATCGGCCAAACCTCTCGGCAACCAACTGAGGAATGGCAGCCCGTAGTGAGGCTCAATAAGGTCAAATTTATTCGGACCAGCGAAGTAGCAAACACCGTCCTCGCCGAGGACTCGTCGGATTTCCGCCAGCAAACGCTCGGCGCTATCCGTGTGTTCATACACATGGTTGCAGACAATGAGATCGAATGATTCGTCCGGGAATGGAAGGTTTTCGGCGTCTGTGCGGACAAAAAACACGTTTTCAGCATGTGATCCGATGTTCTTATCGATGTCGATACCGATCCCAATGCCAGTTTCCGGGGTGAGCAATCTCAAGATATGGCCAAATGAACAACCGATGTCGAGAATTTTGAGATTAGCGTTCTCAAATACGCCCTCATCCGCGAGTACGGCTCGCATTTTGGCTGCTTTGGTTGCGCGATTCTCTTCGTCCGCCAAAGGCGAAGCGCCATCAAATGCGTCCGCGTATTGACTGGCTTTATCTTTTAGCTCGCCCATTGCTATCCGGATTCCAGGTTAGTAGTTCGTACTGCTAAGCGGACACAATACTGCGAACGGCGGCGATGACTGAATCGACTTCGGCATCCGACAGCTTTGGCGATAATGGCAGACTTACCGTGCTCGCACCAAACTTCTCGGCGACCGGGAACTCATCGATCCGCCAGCCGAATCGATCTCTGTAGTAGGGGTGTTGGGTGAGACTTTGATAATGGACACCCACACCGACGTTCGCTTTGGTCATAGACGCAATGAACTCGTCTCTTGATACGCCGCAACGGTCCTCTTCGACAGTGATGGTGTAGAGATGATAAGCGTGTCTGGTATTTTCTTCCGCTTCCTGAGGCGTCCCTATCGGCAGATCAGCGAATGCTTCCTGGTACCTGTTCCAGATTGACTGGCGTCGGATCCAGGATGTCTCAACTCGCTCCAGTTGATGAATTCCGAGTGCTGCCTGCAAGTCCATCATGTTGTACTTGAACCCGACTTCAACAACCTGGTAGTGCTTGTAACCCGAATCGCCGAATCGGTGCCACGCGTCTCGAGACATCCCATGCAGAGAGAGTACTTTGATTCTATCGATAGCTTCCGGCTCTTTCGCAATCACCATCCCGCCTTCACCGGTGGCCACATTTTTGGTTGCGTAGAAACTGAAGCAGGAAAATTTGCCAAAGGTGCCGGCTTTCTTGCCCTTGTATTCTGTTTCGATGGCGTGCGCACAGTCCTCAATAATTGTCAGATTGTGTTTTCTGGCAATCGCCAGTATCGCGTCCATATCGCAAGGCCGACCCGCAAAATGTACAGGGACGATAGCTCGTGTACGTGCCGTTATGCGGCGCTCAATTTCTGCCGGATCAATATTGAGCGTGTCCGCGTCGATATCTGCCAGAACGGGCGTCGCACCTGCATGAATGATTGCATTGACGGTTGCGCAGAACGTCATGGCTGTGGTGATGACCTCGTCGCCCGGCTCGACATCTGCAGCCAGCAGGCTGATGTGAAGCGCTGCAGTGCACGAATTGAGAGCCGCTGTTCTGTTTGATTCCACGCCCTTGTAGGCCGCGAAGTCACTCTCAAATCTCTTCACTTTGGGTCCGGTGCCAAGCCAGCCAGCGTGCAGGCTGTCGACGACCTCGTCAATTTCCGCCTGCTGAATATCCGGCGCACCGAAAACTATAAATTCGTCTGTCATTTCAGTATGCACTCTCAAACCTGCATCATCGCAGGGCAAATTGCCTAACTTCCGGTTGAATGACGCAGTCTCTCGTGTCCACCTTGCGCGATTTGAGTAACTGACATCCTGATGAACAATATCACCTGTCCTGATGCGAAAAAGAGACCCCAAACACAGTTCCTGTAATCGATCGGCAGGCTACCTGGAACTTGCGACACCGTCAGGCGCTCGCCAAGACCTCCAATAGATAGGCGCCGTAAGTGCTGCCCTTGTACGAGCTGGCAATATTCTCGAGCTGAGAGGCGGTGATGTAACCCATGTTGAATGCGATTTCCTCGGGACAACACACCTTGTAGCCTTGTCGCTCTTCGATAGTCTCGACAAAATTGGCCGCAGCCAGCAGAGAATGTTGAGTGCCAGTGTCCAGCCACGCAGTTCCACGTCCTAAAAGCTCAACGTGCAATTGTTTCCTTTCCAGGTAAACCTTGTTGATGTCGGTAACTTCTACCTCACCTCTGGCCGACGGTTTTATGGTTCTTGCTATGTTCGCGACGTCAGCATCCACAAAATACAGGCCAGTTACTGCATATCGTGATTTGGGCTCGGATGGCTTCTCTTCGAGGCTGATTGCTCGCTCGTTGGCGTCGAGTTCGACGACGCCATATCGTTCCGGGTCACGTACAGCATAGGCAAAGATGGTTGCGCCTTCTGTTCGGGCCGCGGCGCTGGCCAGTTTTGGCTGCAGATCTGTGCCGTAAAAAATATTGTCCCCCAGGATCATAGCGCAGGGCTCGCCACCGATAAATTCTTCGCCGATCAGGAATGCTTGTGCCAGACCTTCAGGATTCTCTTGCACCGCGTAGCTGAGGTTGAGCCCGAGCCGCGAACCGTCACCTAACAGTGACTCAAATCTAGGCGTGTCCTGCGGTGTCGAGATCACAAGGATCTCGGATATTCCAGCAAGCATCAGGATCGATAGCGGATAATAAATCATGGGCTTGTCGTACACTGGTAGAAGTTGCTTGGAAATGACCTGCGTCATCGGGTGCAAGCGCACGCCAGATCCCCCAGCCAGTATTATTCCCTTCATTGTGATTCCGCCCTGTCTCCGTAGTTTGATTTGATCCATTGCTGGTAAGCGCCGCTTTCAATATCAGATATCCATTTCTCGTTGTCCAGATACCATTGCACGGTCCGCCTCAAGCCAGAAGTAAACGATTCCGTCGGCTGCCAGCCAAGGTCGCGACTGATCTTCTCAGCATCTATCGCATATCGCCGGTCATGGCCCGGGCGGTCCGCAACAAATGAAATCAGCTCCGCATGTGCCCCAATTTCCGTCGCATCCGTTAGATCATCAAGTAATTCGCAAAGGTCATTAATGACCTGAAGATTTGTCAGCTCGCTATTACCACCGATATTGTAGGTTTCGCCTGGCCGGCCAGCTTCGATTACACGCCGAATCGCAGCGCAGTGATCTGTAACGTACAGCCAGTCCCGCACATTGAGTCCGTCACCGTAGACCGGCAGGGGCTTGCGCCTGAGCCCGTTCAGGATCATCAGCGGGATCAGTTTTTCCGGAAATTGCAACGGCCCGTAGTTATTGGAGCAGTTCGTGGTTATTACAGGCATGCCATAGGTGTGGAAATAGGAGCGCGCAAGATGGTCTGCAGCCGCTTTTGACGCGGAGTAGGGGCTGTTGGGGCTATAGGATGTTTCTTCAGAAAACGGTGCATCGGACTCGCCCAGAGAACCGTAAACTTCATCGGTGGAAACATTAATAAATCGAAATCCTGCACTTTCCTTATTATCGAGCTCAACAAAATACGCGCGCGCCTGTTCCAACAGCCGAAAAGTTCCGACAACGTTCGTCTGCACGAAGTCATCCGGACCGTGTATCGATCGATCAACATGGCTTTCGGCCGCGAAGTGAACGATTGCCCGTGGCCGATGCTCTCGAAGGATGGACGCTACCAGTTGGCTGTCTGCGATGTCGCCATGGATGAACGTATGCGGAAAGTCTTCTGGTAATGTCGACAAACTGCCGAGATTCCCGGCATAGGTAAGCAGGTCAAGATTGACGACAGCTTCATCGATTCCTTCTGCCCAGTTTAGAACGAAATTTGCGCCAATGAAGCCCGCACCGCCGGTAACGAGAATTGTCAATTCATAAAGTCCTGTTTTCAGTATGTCGATTGGCAGTTTCTGCCAACCGGATCGACCTCAGCGTAAGTCTGGAATGCCACGTAAGCCCCGGATCATACATCATGTGACACACGACCGACGCATCCTGTACGTTGCGTGGTACAAAGTTGAGGCCTGCTGTCGGCGGGCAAACAAGACAGTATCATTGTCCAAATCGAACTCGCATTGCTGAGCTTCAATGAATCGTTGCAAGCAGATTCAAGCGCAAGCTAAGCTATGCAGATGGCCGCTCTGATGGCATCAAGTGGGTATAGTCAGGACTCACTCCAGTCGTCAGAAGTTGCTCTAGTCAAGTTGAATGCTACTGAGAGCAGGCTGTTGGATGGGCAGCAAGTTAGTGAACGTGATATCAAGGGCTTCCAGGGACCGTATTGCTGGACATTGAAGCAAACGAAACTCCCTGATGCTCTCACTGTATCCAGGTCGTGCATAACGCATGGTTCTCGAACAATAAGTCGGAGAATTCACAATTAGTCGATTTGATCGTTTTGGTGTTGATCGATCCACCGTATTCGCACTGGTGGCGATTGCGGCAGTATTGCTTGTGACCTTCTCGGTCTATTTTCCAGGGCTGACTGGCCCGCTACTGCTGGACGACATCGCTCAGTTCGGTGGGTTGATCGAACACAGCGCGGACAATCCGCGGACGCTGATTGACAGCTACATTATTAGTAACAGTGGGCCGTTCGGCCGGCCAGTTTCCATGGCTTCATTCATAGCGGATGCAATAGCACACGGCGACGATACCTGGTGGTGGAAGCACACCAACCTCATGTTGCACCTGGTAGCCGGTCTGCTCGTATTGTGGCTGACTCTTTACGTTCTGAAAGCGCTGCGGCTCCCCGATAGTGATCAGATTACTCGCCTGGCAATAGTTGCGGCGGCGATGTGGATGTTACACCCGCTGCATGTCAGTACAGTCTTGTATACGGTGCAACGGATGACCGAGCTTTCGACGGTATTCGTATTGGCGGGTTTGCTTTGCTATACCGCCGGGCGCTGCAGGCAGATAAGTGGGGCTGCGAACGGGTGGTATCTAATAGTCATCGGTTTCTTTCTGTTCTTTCCTCTGGCGTTGTTCAGTAAGGAATCAGGACTGCTATTCCCCATCTACTGCAGCTTGATCGAAGTGCTGGTTCTCCGGTTCAAAGGTAGTCGCAGCCTGGCGCGACAGGTCAAAGTTTTGCACTACACGCTACTTGTTGGCTATTTGTTCGCTGGCGTCTATTTGCTGGCCAACATAAACGGTATGGTGCTTGACTCGTACCTGGCACGGGATTTTACGTTGCTGGAGCGAGTCCTGACTGAGCCTAGAATAGTGGTGCTCTACATTCTACAGTTGTTGCGGCCGGTGCAGCGGGCGATGGGCTTCTTTCATGATGATGTGGTCGTATCGACTGGCCTGTTTGACCCGATTACGACGCTGCTATCAGTGGTGCTCTTGCTAGCTCTGATCGCAAGTGCAGTTGTCATGCGCAAGAGATCGCCACTGTATGCGTTTGGTGTTCTGTTCTTTTTTGCGTCGCATTTGCTTGAATCAACGGTATTTGCGCTGGAGCTAATGTTTGAACATCGAAACTACCTTGCCTCTTACGGAATCGTGCTTGCCGTAATCGCAGTTGCTCAAGTTGCGATCAACTCTCATAGGGTCAGACTTATCGGGCTGTGTGTCGTGCTCGTGGGTTTGTCCGTTCTTACCTGGCAACGGGCAATAACGTGGGCCTCTCCGGGTTCGCTATACGAATTCAGTTATTACGCGCATCCGAAATCTCCCCGATTGAATTACCTGTTCGCGACAGTTTTTACAGATATGCAGGAGTACGATAGAGCTCGCGAATTTCTGGACCAGATAGATTCAGGGTTGGGACCGCGCGTGCATAGTCTCTATCTGGACTGTCGCCAGAATGGAATGGTTGCTGACAGTGCAATGGCCGCCATTCAGCATCCCCCGAGCGGACTGTCGGATGCCCACGTTATCGCGAGTATCGATATGTTGACACCTGCGATTATGAACCAGGAATGTGTTGTGTCTCATCAATCATTTATTGAAATGGTCGACTATCTGCTAACGCTGCGCACTCGCAAAGCACTGGATACGCAGGATCTCATGTTTGCGAAATCACATATCCTGGTAATGGAGGGTAAGATTGACGAGGCGTTGGTCGTTCTTCGATCCGCACTTGAATTGCGCCCGAAAGATGCGATGCCGCTATACCTTGCTGCGATTGCATTGACGAATTCCGGTCGCCTCGATGAGGCGAAAAAAGAGCTTTCTTCGGCGAAATCAATAGAGCAAACAGTTGGGCTTGATAGGATCGATCAGGTTAGCGATATCTATCTAACGATCGCGTCCGAGCTCATAGCTTCCGGGCAGTATGAGTCCGGACTTGAGGTTTACGCACAAGCTATCGACGTATTTCCGGGCGAGGCAATATTCTATTTGGAAATGACGGGACTTCTGATCCAGTTGCAGCGTTTCGACATTGCTCGGAAGGTCTTTGCAGGCATTCACGAGCTTCGGGAGGAGGATTTATTCGAGTATCAATATACTGTGCGTATACTCGAGCGAGCACTAGTGGCCAGCTATAGGTCACGTTAGCCGGGTAACGGTCTATTTATTCGGCAAAATGAGTTGCCCGATGGCTAGCCAATGATATCGATCAGGTCTCTGCCGAAGAAAACTCCAGCAACTTGCAACCTTATTGCCGCGCTGCGCATCAATGGCCTGTGGATAACAACAATTTGGGGTAAGGACCATGAATTTTCGAAAAACTTCAATGCTCTTGGCTTGTTTCGGCCTGGCGACGATTGCGTATGCCGAAGAAGAAGCCAATACGAGGATGACAATCTCGATTGCCGATGATTCCGGAGATGGCGATGTCCATTTCGAACTGGACAGCGACGTTCAGGGATTTAATTTGCACGATATGCAGGAAGGCGAAAACCGCTCAATAATCGACAAGTCCGGTCGTGCGATTCTGGTGACACGTGAAGCTGATGGCTACCGTTTTGATATCGATGGCAAGTCGGTCAACATGCCACTTATTCCTGGTGGGCCTGATGGCCCTGCGTGGGTGGGTGATCACGGCGACAAAGACATACGCGTGCATGTCATGCATGCAGCGGGAGAGGCGGGTTCTCATGAGGCTGTGTCAATGTCTATGCCCGCAATGATATCGATGTCCGAAATGCCAAACATGGAAGGCGTGATGATTATCAGCGACAAGTCCATCGACGATGCGACGCAACAGGCTATCAGGACTCTTCTGGAATCAGCGGGACACGGCAATGAGGTTCGATTTATTGGTGCCGATCAGGGCCACGGCATGGTTCATGGCGTCAAGGTCATCGAGCAGATAGTCAACGTGACAAACTAAATACTTGTCGATCGCGTAGAGAAGCAGCGCGTCATCTGTGGCGCTGCTTCTCTATTTCGGAGCTGCCTGAGATATAATTAGAACAGCAGTCGTCGCCATATTCGGCAAACAATTCATTCTTCACAGAGCTTGTCACTGCATAGCAGCACGGTCTGTCGTCGAAGTGTATAAGGTCCTGCCAGCTCGCGATTGATGCGTACAGGTCATCACGGGGACCCCGCCATGGCAGGCCACTGTGTGATATGCGTGCGACCAAGCAACCGCTTGGCAAGCTACGGTCTCGGTTCGCATGAATAGAAAAATGGGAATTGCATCGATTTCTCCCGGCCCGAACCGCTCTATACTGGTGCAATACTGCCAATCGTGACAATTCGAAATGAAGCTCACCAATGTCGTCATCGCCGTAAGCTCAATCGGGCTACTCGTGTCTTTCTGGAACAGGAATGAGCTGCCTGGCAACATCGACTATGTCGCAAATACACTTGCCGAGCCCATTCAGACGTCAACTCGAGAAAAGTCATTTGGAGCTATCTACAACGAGGTTGAGTATCTGATCGAACCACAGTTTGAGTATGAGTTGAGTGGCATGGTCGTGTCTTATCGGCATCACGATGCCAATAGTCGCATGCACTTTCTCGCCAACGATCATCTCAACATGCTCGATGTCTGTGTCGTTTGGGGCGACAACACAAAACACCCGGATCTCAGCAAGATCGAGTTCTGGAACGGAATCTTCACCTGTGTCGTACAAACCCGGGACCAGCAAGCCTGGGACGCTTTCGACATGTACCAGCTGTCCAACAATCATCTGATCTCTGCAGACGATTACATTCGCGATCAGGTAAAAGATATTAAGATAGGTGATCAGATTTACGTGCGCGGCTATTTGGCGAGCTACAGCAGCGCAGGCGGTGGTAAGCGAGGGACGAGCACCACGCGTCTGGATACCGGCGATGGAGCCTGCGAGACGTTGTTTGTGCACAAATTCGAGATTGTTCGTGCTGCTACGAGCTACTGGCGAATATCGATGTACACATCAATGCTGCTGTTGGGAATTGGCTTGTTCTTTTACTTCAGGCGGCCCTACCGGCCGTACCAAAGCGCCTGATAATTGGCGCGGCCTGCTGTTCAGGTGATGATCTTTCTCATTTTCAACATTCGGTCCCGCCTGGAATCGATCGAAATCGGTGTGGATTTCTGTGCAGGCTTCTTTGTGGGTCGCCCAATAAAATATCCTTGCGCCAGTTCGACGCCCAAGTTGCCCAATAGTGCCAACGCCTCCGCATTCTGGACGTACTCGGCGATGGTCTTCATTTTCGCTTCCTTCCCGACCTCTGCAATGAGCTTAATCATCTTCTGATCAACCGGATTCTTCAGAATGTTCTGCACAAATGTTCCATCGATCTTTATGTAGTCGAAGTGCAGTCGTTGCAGATAGCTGAAAGAGCTGTATCCGGTTCCGAAGTCGTCAAGCGCAAGCTCGCAAC
Source organism: uncultured Woeseiaceae bacterium (assembly GCA_964528965.1). Taxonomy (GTDB): domain Bacteria; phylum Pseudomonadota; class Gammaproteobacteria; order Steroidobacterales; family Woeseiaceae; genus UBA1847. Next base: position 82,166 of record CAZGVL010000004.1, on the reverse strand, counting down.
CCATCGCGCGTAGTGTGGATATCTGTTTTTCGACATGCGCTGGTCGGCGGATTGCGAGACTCTCGGTGATCTCGAATATCATGTGACTGGCCGGCACGTCGAACTGCTCGAAAGTCTCTTTGACGATTGAAGAGAGATCTTCATTCTCAAAAGCGTTGGCCGACAAGTTGACTGAGAATTTAAGATTGCCTGGGTACTCGTCAACATGGTCCGAGTAGGCTGCTGCGACGTTACGAATGACCCAAAGGTCGATTTCAGACATTAATCCAAATCGTACTGCGGCGGGAAGGAAAGCATCCGGACTGGCGAGAGATCCGTCTTCTGTGCGCAGTCGCAGCAATACTTCGTGATGGGTGGTCTGTCCGCTGTCAATGCAGTTGATCGGCTGAAAACGCAGTTCAAACAGGTTTAAGTCCAGCGCGTTCCGCAGCTTGTTCATCCAGCCGGCGTCGGAAGAGACCCGCTGTGCTTGCTGCTCCGACATCTTGAAGAAGTGTTTTCTGTTGCGCCCGGCGAGTTTGGCTTCGCGGCATGCTATATCGGCCTGAGCGATCAGGTCATCATGGTGTGGAGTAGAGTCCTTAACCATTGTGATGCCGATGCTGCAATTGATTCGAAATATTCTGTCTTCCTCTGCATGGGCAATGCCGCGCATGTTCTCCAGAATCTTCTCAGTGATTGAGCGCACATAGATCTGATTCGTATCACGAAGCAACACAACAAACTCATCCCCACCAAATCTGGCGACCGTATTATTGGTTCCTACAGTGCGTCGCAATTCGTCTGCGACTTTGCAGAGCAGCCTGTCGCCGGCCGGATGGCCACAGGTATCATTGATGTACTTGAACTGGTCCAGGTCGATGAAGAGTAAGGCAATGGCGCTGGTCGAATCGCCAACGATTTCCAGCTCTGCTTTCAGGTCCTCGACGAATCGACGGCGGTTGACCAGGCCGGTCAGATTGTCGTGATTCGCAAGTTGTACCAGCGTCGCATTTCTTTCACTCAGTGCAGATGCGGTCTTCTCAAGCGCTTCAACTATATCGGATATCTCGCGATGTTCGGCTGCTTGAAACTTGACGTTCAGGTTGCCTTTGGCGAGTTCCTGAATAGGGCGTTCCAGATTAGATATCGAAGCCAGCGCACTGCGTAGTGCCCGTCGGCCAAACCATGCCAGTATGATCAACAGAGCCGCAAGAGCTCCAACGGCAACCTTGATGTTGGATAGCAGTCGCTCATGAAAAATACTGAAATCCAGATGCATGCCGACGACGCCAACCAATTGAGTCTTACTGGACTCGACCGCATCAGCCGCATCAAACGCGAACAGGCCGTCACCGGCTATCGATTCAGTCCAGACCGGGGCGAAGATTTCGAAATACCGCGGGTCGAGAATTCCGCTTTGCAGGATATAGGGCTTGTCACTGCCAACCAGGGCCCTCGCATCGTCAAGCAGACTGGCGGGGAGATCGGTAACAGAAGGCGCATCTTCCCGGTTCTCTATCGAGAACAAAGTACTGCCATCCCCCGCGAAGTAGCTAACCCGGCTGATCTCGGGATACTTGGATATGTAGCTTTCCAGACGAAGTAGCGCATCGCTATCACTGCTCAGGTACAGCGGCGCACCTAACTCGTTTAGTTCTTCAGTCCACTGTAGTGCCCAACGACTGTAGTTATCCTGCAGCACCCATTGCCCACCCCAATAGAGGCTGGCAACAGCAAGGGCACCGATAATCGCAGCACTGAGGATTTGTATCGTCAGAATCTCATGGATTAGTACGCGTTTGCTGCGCCGGCTGAAGAGGCGATGAAACGTACGTGAGACCGACTGGCCAACTGCCTGCAGAGCGACATTCATCGCAATGCGCTCTGCGCATCGCCATTGGGTGCTTCGGCGCTCGCATCTAGCGGCCGATGTAACTTGCTGTCATTGACGGCAACCCGGATTTCGCTGAGCTCGGTTAGAGGAGGCACCTGGTCAATATCGCCCGCATCGATTTGGCGAACTACTTCCAGTATCGTCGCCGCGATATCCTCGGCAACCGTAGAAAAGCTGATTGATGCTCCCATCGAGAGTATCGTTTCATTGGGTACCGCAACCGGCACCCGCAGGCGATCGGCTTCTGTAAGCATTTTCCGCAAGACCGGACCACTGAGAATACGATTGTCAGGGAATAGCCAGAAGCCATCGATATCACGAATCATTCTGTTGAAGTAGTACAGGGTTTCTCGATCGGACTGGACGATTCGTAACTGAAGTTCTACGCCATACTTCTCGGCAGCGAGTTCGGCTTCGGCAATCAGCTTCTCGTGGCCGTCGCCGATAATTATGCCGATGCGGCTAAGCGAAGGGTCCATCTCCTTCCAGGCTGCTATGTGTGCCTCCAATGGCGGTAGTGCAGCAATTCCGCGGCTGCGCTCGTTGAGCAGATCGTGGTCCTGATAATTAAAAACCTGGCTAAACACGACAGGTGCCTGTGCCATTGCCACAGAGGATTTGGCGGCGCGTAAGCCGATCGCTATTACGGCCTCTGTTGCAGAATCATTGATAGCTCGAAACGTCACGACCGGTGCCTGACGGTCGTCGCTGAGATCGAAGATCCTGAAGTTTTGCAAATGCTTGCCAAGTTCCGTCGCAACATCTTCGTAGGCTGCGTCGCGGCTGGTCAGTACGATGGTGACCTCGGGCAAGGTGGCCACGACGGGTGGAGTCACTTCGGGAAATGTCTCCGGGATTGGCGTCGAGTGAGAGTCGTCCGGGATTGGTATGATTTCTACAACGGGCTCGGGAGGAGGGGGCAAATCAATAACGACGGGTTGTGTTGCGCAGCCGGACATCGTCAGCATTGCGAAGCCAGCTACGGCGCAAACCATGCCCGCTGTATTTTGGCGAAACGCTGTCATTGTGAAACCATCCAATCCCTGGCGTGGTGCGGGGCTGCCGATCAAAGCCCGGTATCCGACACCCTTTGTAGCGTTTACGCCTGTTCAATTCTGCGCACAGCGTCTAAGTAATCGACAACAAGAGCAAACTAAGCATGTGCCAGGGATTGCGCGAGACGTTATGTAAAATTTGCAGGGTAGCTCGTTGCTGGGACTGATAAACGGCGGCCTGTGCGCGACGAACGGCGCTGATCTGACGAACGGTAATTGTGGGCCGACGAAAAGCATTCACTCCCGCAATAGTCGTGCGTACCCTGACTACGTTACAGAGATACGTCGAGATACAAATATGTCTACCTGGAAGAGTTCAAAAGTCGGTGGTGCAGTTGCTCCCAAACGAATAGAAAGCCGACCTCTAATAATTCGTCTACATAAGGTCGAAGAAGCAGCAGGAAGCATGTCGGGACGTTTTCAGAAGGTCGCGTCTAACGCGTTGGAAATCGCCCCGGACTACGCAGCAGATTGCGACCCGTATAACAGTACCGGTCAATACTGTGTGCTGAATATCGATCGATAGGTCGGCATGCACAGACGTAGCTTTTCGCCCTGCAGTGCGAAAGTCTTGTGGTTCTTATTCGAGTTCAGAATCGATAGTCAATGCTGATGTACGCGCCAAGTGGCGACTGAGAATCAATGCTATTGCTAAAGCCATTGCGACTGGCTGTTACATCCATAAAGTGGTGCTCCAACTTGGCCGCAAACGTCGCGGACCAGGTTGGCGTAAACCGGTATGAAGTGCCTATGGACCCGACCAGGTGTACCTCACTATCCGCTTCGAACGACATAGCGAGTAGTGAACCACCAGCATAGCCAAAGCCATCGATATCAGAGAAGCCAACGCCAACACCGGCTGACCAAAACCAGTCAATACGGCCATCGGCCTCGCCGTAGAGGCGGCCGACAAAACCACTGATAACGGTATTGCTTGCCAGCGCATCGGCATCGCTCCACTCTGCGTTCAGGTTGCCAGCAGGAAGTTCAGCGGCGTCTTGGTACTGAGACTCGTAAGTATCCAGCGCTGCTCCAGTGAACCACCCATTGTTCAGGTAGTAGCGCGCGATAAGGCCGAAACCAAGCTTGTCGCCAGTGGCCGGACCGCCACTCAACATCACGTCTGATTGCGGTCCAGGCAGCAACTCGGATTGGTCGGAGATGGCATCATCAGCCAGGCTGATTGTAGAGAACGAGAGCAGCCCTAACACGGCTACAACCATGTGCATTTGTTTTTTGGCGATGTCTTCTCGGGACATAATATCTACTCCAAGATTCGCTCTGCAAAAACCACTCTCCAACAACTACTAGGTTAGACGAACAGGGCGCATAATTCATGCGTATTTGTGACTCAATTTTGCGACAAGCGGATTGTTTCGCCTGATTCTAATTTCCTGCAAAGCGGGTGTTAGACTCAAGCGATGGACTTGGTGTCGCTTGCTATCGTCTCGGCTGGATTATTGATTTATTCAATAATGTCGGGCCGATCGCAGAGTACTTTGGCTGACTGCATCTTTGGTCTTTGTGCTCTTTTTCATTGTTCGGTGCATGCTTAAAAATTCCAACGAAGCTATTCCTCGGCTGGATTGGCCCGCGCGGGCTTGCCTCGATTCTGTTCGTGTTGTTGATTCTGGAAGAATCAGCAGTGCCGCATGGAAATGAAATTCTCACTGTGACGGTAATCACCGTGGCCATGAGTGTGCTACTGCACGGCATTACAGCCGCTCCATTGGCCGAGATTTATGGTCGGCTGGTAATGCGATCGGGCGATTGCGAAGAACGGAAACCGTCAACTGAGTTGCCCTTACGAGAAGGGCCTGTAAATCGAGACAGCAATTCACAAGGAACCAACTAGAAATGAACAAGATTTCGGTAGCAAACTTCGACGAACTTCAAGATCGTAAGCCAGCGTACGCGCTGGTTGCGGATGTGGACTTGGTGATTGTGCGTTTCGACGACAGTGTGAGCGTATTGTATGGCCGGTGTGCACATCGTGGCGCGTTGATGTCTGATGGCCACGTTGAGGGCGACAATCTGATCTGCGGAGTCCACGGATGGGACTATCGCCTCGATTCGGGTATCAGCGAATACCAAAACAGCGAGACGCTGCCCAAATTCAGCTCATGGGTAGACGACGGGCAGGTGCTCGTTGATGTCGACGAGATTGCCGATTGGGCGCGGCAGCATCCGCAGCCCTACAAACGAGACTCCTACCAGGGCCTGTTTCAGGACCCGACCGGAACGGCCGACGAGCCACACGTCAAGTTGATTCGAAAATTTGCTGACGAGGGTCTCTCGAGGGTTGGGCATCATGGCCCGGCAGCGGCGATGGGTGTTGCGAGAGGCAGCTTGCCATCCTGGGACGACCTGCAGTTCGTAGTAGGGCAACTGCACAAGCTTCCTTTGCTGGACGAAGAACCCGTCGCTACCGATCTTGTAATCGGACCGAACGCGAACAAACCCCTGCATCTGGATATTCCGCTCTTCGTTTCGGATATGAGTTTCGGTGCGCTTTCCGAAGAAGCCAAGGTCGCTCTTGCGAAAGGCGCCGAGCTTGCCGGGACCGGAATTTGTTCCGGTGAAGGCGGCATGCTGCCGGAAGAACAAGCCGCCAACTCGAGATACTTTTATGAGCTGGCCTCCGCGCGATTTGGATTCTCCTGGGACAAGGTGCAAAAAACGCAGGCCTTTCACTTCAAAGGCGGACAGGGTGCGAAGACTGGCACCGGCGGCCACCTTCCTGGAAATAAGGTAAAAGGTAAGATTGCCGAAGTCAGAAACCTCGAAGAAGGTCAGGCAGCAATTTCCCCGGCGCGATTTCCGGAATGGACGAGCCTGGACCAGTTTCGCGATTTCGCGGCCGAAGTTCGAGAGAAGACTGGCGGTATACCGATTGGATTTAAGTTGTCAGCGCAGCATATCGAAAAGGACATCGACGCGGCGCTGGAGATCGGTGTTGACTACATTGTCCTGGATGGTCGCGGTGGCGGCACAGGAGCTGCGCCGCTGATCTTTCGGGACAACATATCAGTGCCAACAATACCGGCATTGGCCAGAGCACGTCGGCACCTGGATAGTTGTAGTGCAAAAGGCGTGACGCTCATCGCAACAGGGGGGTTACGGCACTCGGCGGATTTTGCGAAGGCAATGGCATTGGGGGCAGATGGTGTTGCAGTGTCGAATGCTGCTATTCAGGCGATAGGGTGCCTGGGCATGCGCGCATGTCATACCAACAACTGTCCTGTCGGTATCGCTACTCAAAAACCACACTTGAGGGCGCGTTTGCCCGTTGACATTGCCGCCGAGCGACTGGCCCGTTTCTTTTCCGCGTCGGTTGAGCTGATGACGGTATTGGCACGTGCCGCGGGGCACAGAAATCTTGCAGATTTTTCGATTGATGACCTGACAACGTTCAAGGCAGACATGGCGCAGTTGACGGGTGTTGCCTACGGCGGCGTATCACCGCGCAGCTAACATGTCGGTGACCGCCAGTAGGACTTTGGGGGAGGGTGTTGCTTGTTATAAATCATTTGCCCGGCAATGAGTTACCGGGCAAACGGTTGTCGGGTCAAGCATCTCCAGATCCGTCATGCGCGATGCAAATGCTTGCTGGATATTCTGTCGGGCTGCCGGCACATGGCGCAGACAGTGCGATTGTGGATATTGCATCCCTTGCAGGCCCGGATGGTGGCGGCCCCGGGGCTTCCGCATAGGCGACGTCGAAAGGCGCGGCGATGAATTTCACGCGGGGCATGGCGAAGGAACTTGGGTGGTCAAACATTCAGGTAAACTGCTTATGTCGTGGAATGATCAGTAGAACTTTCCATGACCAATTTACAAAAGACCCTGTACGTACTAATGTTGCCGCCGGCACGCCATTGAAGCGGGAAGGTCAGGCACGAGAGGTTGCGGATCTGGTGTTGTATATTGCAGCCGACGCGCCGAGCTTCCTGACTGGAACGAGCGTCGATACTAATGGTGGTTGGTACTTCTCCTGATCGGAAAGTTTGTCATTCATCACAGCGAGTATTTATGAGCACAGATATTGAATCCCGGCTTCGTCAGGCGCCCGTCGTGCCGTTGGTGCAATCGGATGATCCGGAAGTTGCCGTTCAAACGACCCGGGCGCTGGTCGCCGGTGGCCTGACTGTTATCGAAGTCGTAATGAGAACGGCGGACGCATTAGTGTGTGTCGAAGCGATAGCAAAGTCTGTACCGGACGCCATAGTTGGCGCCGGAACGGTACTTAGCGTGGAACATGCGAATGCTGCGATTGCTGCAGGTGCTCAGTTTCTTGTATCGCCAGGCTTGCACCCCCCAGTGGTAGAAGTTGCGCAATCTGCGGGCATGATGATCTACCCCGGAGTATCGACAGCGACGGAGGCGCAGCAGGCGTGGAATCTCGGTCTTCGAACCTTGAAGTTTTTCCCGGCATCCCTGGCAGGTGGACCACCCATGCTGAAGGCATTGTCCTCTGTATTCAGGGATGTGAGCTTCATGCCAACGGGTGGTGTGTCTGCGAAGAATCTTCGCGATTATCTGGCGCTACCTTCCGTTATCGCTTGCGGTGGTAGTTGGTTAACGCCGGCTGATGCCATCGCTGCTGAAAATTACGACGCAATCACGCAATTGGCGGCAGACGCGGTATCCATTGCCAACAATCAAAGAGGCTAATCCAATGGCTGAATTCCTATCTTTTGGCAAGAGCATGTTGCGACTAAAATCGCCAGGCCATGAAAAGTTGTTTCAATCGCTGCAGTCGTAAATCTACAGTGTTCCTTTGTGTTTTTTTGTACTAAACAGACGTAGGTGGATTAGAGAATGGGCATTAATGGTGAAATGTTATTAGGCAACCGCGCCGTAAAAGGGTCAGACGGCGAGATATACGCGCGAAACCCGGCGACAGGTGAAAAAATGGAGCCCGCATTCCTGGGCGGAACAAAAGACGATGTACAACTTGCATGTGAGCTTGCCGAAAGTGCATTTGACGAATACAGAAATATTCCCCTGCAGCAGCGTGCAACCTTCCTGGAAACCATTGCTGACGAAATACTCGCACTAGGTGACACGTTGGTTCAGCGCGCTGTCGCTGAAAGTGGCTTACCGCAGATGCGTATAGAAGGTGAGCGCGGCAGAACCATGGGACAGCTAAGATTGTTCGCTGGTGTTGTACGTGCGGGCAACTGGGTCGACGCGAGAATAGATCCGGCGATGCCCGACCGAGCGCCGTTACCACGACCTGACCTGCGTTTACGTCACATACCGCTAGGACCAGTCGCCGTTTTCGGTGCAAGTAATTTTCCGTTGGCGTTTTCTGTCGCCGGTGGCGATACCGCTTCAGCTTTGGCGGCTGGTTGTCCTGTAGTTGTTAAAGCACATTCTGCTCATCCGGGCACGAGTGAGCTAGTGGCTGGAGCAATTATTGCTGCAGCGAACAAATGTGGTATGCCTGAAGGTGTCTTTTCACTAATTTTTGGTTGTGGAAACGAAATCGGAGCAGAACTGGTAGCAAACCCAGCGATAAAGGCTGTTGGCTTTACGGGCTCACGTGCCGGTGGACTGGCACTGATGAGTATTGCTGCAAATCGCCCGGAGCCTATTCCTGTCTACGCCGAAATGAGCAGCATCAATCCTGTATTTCTACTACCTGGTGCACTTAAAGAAAACGCCAGCACATTAGCGGCAGGCTTTGTCGGATCACTAACAATGGGGGCTGGCCAGTTTTGTACCAACCCAGGTCTGGTGGTTGGTTTGGCGGGTGACGAATTAACCGAATTTGCCAATAAGGCGAGTGCCGCGCTGTCAGAAGCTCCGGCGCAAACCATGCTGACCGCGAATATTCATAGTGCGTACAACCAGGGTGTTGAGGAATTGTCGGCTAATGATGCAGTCATCGAGGTAGCTGCGGGTCAGGGATCAACAGAGCCTAATCGTTGTCAGGCGAAATTATTCAGTACAACGGCCGCTCAATTCTTGTCAGACAATAGCTTAGGCAATGAAATATTTGGTTCGGCAGCACTAATAATTCAGTGTGATTCAGGCGATGAACTCATTGCGGTTGCCGAACATTTGGAAGGTCAATTGACCGCAACGATGCAGTTAAACGACGATGATACGGAGTTTGCTAAGCGCTTACTAACCGTATTAGAGCGAAAAGCAGGTCGCGTTCTTTGTAATGGTTATCCGACCGGTGTCGAGGTTTGCCATGCCATGGTTCACGGCGGACCCTTCCCCGCGACCTCCGATAGCCGGACAACATCAGTCGGTAGTGCTGCTATTTTGCGCTTCTTGCGCCCGGTCAGTTATCAGGATCTGCCTGCGTCATTGCTGCCCGTGGAATTGCAGGACGAAAACAGCTTAGGTCTAACGCGTCTATACGATGGTTCTTATCAAGCTGGTAAGAGTTAAACAGAGCGACAGGATTGAAGATCACAGGCGCTGAGGTCTTTGTTGGTGGTCCAGGTAAAAACTACGTCACCCTGAAAATAATGACCGATGAGGGAATATACGGACTAGGGGACGCGACCCTTAACAATCGTGAAACCTCACCGGCCAAGTTCTTATGGGATAGCAGCAATGGGCGATAGCTCCAGACAATTCATTACGCAATACGGTTCGCTACCCGATGAAGAAATATGGAGTACCGAAAAATACCTGCGCTACATGCCCACCGTATTCGAAAAAATACGTGAACGGTTTGGCGCCGACTTTGATGAAAAGGAAGCGGAGCGCTATTCTTACGAGCGCCGTTATCATCCGGTAGTGCGTTTGGAGGACGGAACTTTGTGGAACTACTAGGCGCAACCAAGTATGCGACTAATTTGCTGGTAATCTTCCGTGGCGAGGCAAGTTCGTTGTAGCGGGCATGATAGAGTTTGGCCCGGGGCCATAGTTAGGTCGTCATACCTCACACCACCATTGCCATTAAGTGTCAGGAGTTGCCAGCCCTCGGTATTGGCCGCCGAAAAACAGTAGTGGCGTGCGATCGGTAGATCGAAAATCCTCTACTTCGCCGATAATGATGTAGTGATCGCCGCAGTCGTAAATCTGCTGTGTACGACATTCCAGACAGGCGAGCGTATCTGGCAGAATGGGTGCGCCATTTTCTGACATTTCAAAGACAACATTCTTGAACAGAGTGTGGTCCGTTCTTGCGAAATGCGATGACAGATCCTGCTGTTCATCACTCAGAATGTTGATTGCGAAGTACTTCGCATCAAGATACGCCTGTAGCGAATTTGAGACCTTGGCGATATTCCACAGGATCAGCGGCGGGTCCAGAGAGACGGAACTAAAGCTGTTGGCCGTTACCCCGCAAGGAGCACTATTCCCGTCAGAGCAAGTAACGACGGTCACGCCAGTCGCGAATTTGCCCAAACAGCTGCGCAGATCAATCGAATTTTCAGGTTTACCAGGTGGGTGGGGGCTTGACACAAGATCTCCAATCATTCATATATGAATGATTAATATATTAGTGAAGTTTTCCGGCGATGGCGATACAACAATTCAGCGAATCCCTGCCAATCATGTTGTACCGAACTCTGGATGCGATCATGCCCAGATTTCGAAGGATTTTCAGCGATTTTAATCTGACAGAGCAACAATGGCGGGTATTACGCGTACTCTGGGAGAATGATGAGATAGCCATTAAAGATCTCTCAGCATTGACGCTGCTTCCCGCGCCCAGTTTAGTCGGCATCCTGGACCGACTGCAGAAAAATAACCGGGTCGTGCGCCGTCGTTCCAGGCAGGACCGGCGAAGTGTTCTTGTCGCGGCTACACGGCAAGGCAGGGATCTTGAACAGCAGATCATGCCGCTGGTTCAGGCAACCTACCTTGAGTTGAAACAGTCGGTGGAGCCGAAGGTCTGGCAGGACCTGATGCAAGGCTTGCGAGCGGTGTCGCATATCGATTCACTAGCGGTTGCGGAAATTAAGCCAATGGCAAAACCCACACAGCAAACACAGGTCGATATTTCGCAAACACCACCGCCGAGAACACAGCAGAATGATCTGTAACGCGACCGGTCGCAGGTCAGTGCAGTTTTGAATTACTCGGTGTAGTCTCTGCAACGTATAAAGCAATTATCGAAATATTGATGCGAATAGTCTTTTCTGCCGTCCTGGCTCTTGTTTTCGTTGCCCTGTCCGGCTGCGACAACAAGCCAGTTGAGTTGCGCATGGTTTCCCCATACTCGCCGATCGACCGCGAGATCGCGCAAGACTTTGCCGGCCTTCTTGAGAGTAACCCAAGAATTAGCGTAAGCCTCACAGAGCAGTCGGCAACTGATGAGGCGGCGCTGGACTCCCTGCTCGACGGAACTGCGGATATCGCATTTGTCTCCAACAACATGCCGTATCGACCCGGTGTGGCAACCGTGATGCCGTTCTATCCGACGGTGTTGCACATCGGCTATGTCGAAGGAAGGGATGTATCCAGCGGTACTGATTTGCTGCGTGGAGCAACCGTTTTCGCCGGCGCTCCCGGATCGGCATCCAGGCAGATGTTTGAACAGATCACAAGTCGTCTTGATCTTGCTCCCAATGATTACACATTCGTGGATTTCGCCGAAGAAGCGCCCGACGTATTCGTGGTTTTTGCGCCAATATCACCCGATCTGCTCGAAGAGTTCCCGGAAATTCGCCTGTACAGCCTGGGTTCGCCAGAAGACATTGGCCGCGGTTCGTCTATTGACGCAGCAACACTTTTGAATCCTCAACTCGACGCGTTTGTCATTCCTCAGGGAACTTACGATACAGCTACACCAGAAGCTGTGCTGACGGTTTCTGTAGACATGCTGCTCGTAGCACGCAGTGACCTTAGCGAGGCAGTTGTCTACGATCTGGTACAGGAAATCTATGGCTTGAGACCGGCCATGGCTTCGCTGAAACCCGGTCTCTTTCGGCATTTATCCGATGGCCTTGATGCGAGTCGCTCAACTTTCGTCCTACATTCTGGACTGCTGGCCTATTCGCAACGTGATGCTCCCTCGGTTTACGAGCGATATTCCGGCGTGGCAGAGGTCTTGGTTACGCTGTTTATCGCGTTGGCCAGTGCGTTAATTGCCGGGATGCGAATCTATCGGATGCGTCGCAAGAACCGTATTGATGTGTTTTATCGTGACGCCATAAGTATTGGCGATACCATCACCGACACCGCCACGGCCAAAGAAAGAAGCGAGGCGGTTAGCAAGCTTGAAGACCTGCAGACGAGAGCATTCGAGATGTTGGTTGATGAACAGCTGGCCGCTGATGAGAGTTTCCGTATATTCATTACGCTGGCCAACGATATTATCCGGAGGCTGAATTCGGCCTCGACCTGAACCTTATTTCGCAGGCTGATCGCAGATGCTCTTCTCAGCTGCCGCGCGATCCCACATTCCTTTCGCAAGCAGTGAAAGCCCAGCAGTCGCAACAGCGATGCCGGTTGTTACAGTGGATGACTCTGGATCGATGCCAATTTTTGGCACCTTGAGCGTTCCGCCCAGTTTGATGAACGAGTTGATAACTCCGCCTATGCTTATGCCGAAACCTTCTCTTGGGGTCGTCTGAATTCTGAAGTTCAGTTTCTCGGTGTCGAAAGCGATATTTCCTTTTGACAGCACCGTCATCTTGACGGTTTGAATCGCCAATGTCTCTGCGGTTGCGACACCATTCTTAATATCAATCTCGAAAATGCCGCACTCGACATTGGTATGTGGGCTTCGTTTGTAGGTCGGATTTATGATGTTCAGAGTTTGCATGATGATGTCTCCGAAAAACCGGGAGCCACCGGCTGCACTCTTTACCTGCCCTGCACCCTGGTAGACGGAAACATGGCCGTTCGATGAAGCCATGATTTCGTGCAGCGAATTACCGGTGCCGCTAAAGTTGATGCGACCTTTAAACGGCGGCAATGTCGCCGGGTCCTGGTGTTCAGATGCCATCAAGCCAATGCGAACGTTTTCCACGTTGGTAGCGAAAGTGATCGAATGGGACGTGGCGGTTGGCTGAAGCTGCAATGAGGCGTTGAATTTACCTTCTGATTCGTGAAATGTGAATGGCTGAATATCCAGTGCGCCGTCCCATATCCTCAGTCCGATATTAAAGTCGAGAAAGTCCCCAAAGCGACTGATTAGTCGTCCCGTCTTGAAAGTCACATCGATATTTCCTTTCTGCAGCCAGTCCAGTTGCAGGGGATCATCGGAGAAAAAATATTTGCCATTTTCTGTAGCGGTCTCAGGTTCTGCATCACGCAAAGAGTGGCTGAGGTCCATGTAGCTTGACGTAAGGCGGCCCGTAATCTCAGGCTTGTCGCCGAGGTCGGCCCGAAACTCGCCGTCAATTTTGTTGTCGCCAATCTGCGCTACGAGCTCGTTGATCGCGAATCCTGTTGGTACACCGACGACATCACCTGTGACGCTGAAAGATTTAGTTGGTAATCCACCGAAGCCAAACGGCAAGCCTAGCTGACGCATTTCAGGACCGGACGCGTGAAATGACAAGTCACTGTTGTTAGAACGTGGAGCGCTGCTCAGAATTCCGTTGAGTGAAAATAGAAACTCACCCAGGTTCGCGCTGGTTTCTGTGAACTTCAGGTAGTCTGTCTGCTTCTCGATCTTGCCGCGAAAAGATACGGCTCCTGCCGGCAGGTCTTTGAAACCCAGCAAGTCACTCAAGACCTGCGAATCTGGCGAAGTAACGTCCAGTTGGAGTTTTGCGGAATCGAGGCTTTTCATTATGTTGCCGTCGACAACAACATGGAGATTTCCGATCGCAACAGACACCCCAGTCAAGCCGAAAGCATCGGGTTCTGTCTTCACTCTGCCGCTGGCCTTGAACGACTCGCCGGATAACCGCTGCAGCATTTCATGCTCGATCAAAGCGGCAACGTTCGGACCCTCAAGCGACATGGTCATATCAAACTGACCCGATTCTGAGCCCATCCCAACCTCGCCATTTGCTGCAGCTCGCAGGCCGCCGACAGTGGCGGATACACTGTCAAGTTGAAGAGACTTGCTAGTCAGTCGAATACCGGCATTGATTTGGTACGGCCCATCAGGCAGGTGTGGCGTGGCGGTCAATGCTGCAATATGGCTTAGGTCCGTGCCGCTGAGCCCTACAGTCAGCTTGGTACCGGATAACCCGCCGTCAATCGGGATAACACCATCAATCTTGATCTTATTGTCGCCGAATGTTGCAGTGGCACCCTCAATTTTGGCGCCGACAGGATCCGGTCTTATCCGAGCTGAGATAGCATAGGGTTTTGGCGGAAAACCCTCCAGGCCGGTTATCGACTGAATAAAGAGGTTGTTTGGGCCAGAAGCGCTGAAAGATATTTCCGCGTCATCAATACCGTCGTCGCCGATCAAGCCGTTTGCCGCAAAACTGTTCTTTCCAATAACGGCCCTGAAGTCGTCAAATAACCAGCGCTTGTCAGATTTCTTGATTCTCCCGTGGATATCAAAAGCGTCCGCCGGAAGGTCCGGTATCCCGGCAAATGGTCCAATGACTGAAAAATCCGGCCCGGATGCGCCAACCGTTATGTCCAGGTCCGGAATCGGCTGGCTCTTGTCCAGCATGCCATCGAGGCTCAAGACGTTTTCTGCAATTCGAGCCTCGGTTTCGGAAAACTGATATACGTCGCCGGTCATCTCAAAATCGCCCGATACCTGAAATGGTGCAGCGGGCGCGCCGTTGATACCAAAGACTTCTGCTAGATGGCTCGTGTCGGGTCCTGCAAAGCGAAAGTCCAGTTGTACTCGATCGGCCCCAATGAAATTGTCGATATTGCCGCTGGAGAATATTTCGATCTCGCCCAGATTGCCTTTGACCTTAAATTCGTTGCCGCCATTAGCTCCCTGAATGCTGGCCGCGAGAAAATACGGTCCTGCAGCGAAAGGCGCTATCTCCAAAGCTTCGATAATGCGTTCGAGAGCCGGGCCACTTATCTCGAATTCAGTTTCAATTCCGCTTAGTTCTGTCGGGTCATCGATCGAGCCTTCAAGGGACATTTTGAGCTGGCCCAATGTCATCTCAAGGTTCGCAGAAATATCGCGACCATTGACGAGGTTCTGTAGAGGGCCAATTTTGCCGTCCGCCCACAAAGGAAATTCGTTGATTGCGCCTCGCAAATCCAGGTCCAGAATATCGTTGTCTCCTGGATTGATGGTCAGGTAATCCAATACTGCGATCAACGCTTGTGTGCGATCTGGGCTCATGAACGAGAATTGGAAGTCGTCAATCCGGACATCCCTAAACACGATCAGATTCGTATTGAAGTTACCACTCTCTGACTCTTCGTCCTCTGTCTCCGGCACTCCCGCTCCCGACTGCCAGTTCATCGCACCTTGTTCGCCTTTTTCAAGCCGAAAGTTGATACCTTGAATATTTAAATTCTCGATGAAGAGGGGGCCTTTGAAGACCGACCATAGATTCACAGTCACGGAAAAATGTTCGATGCTCAACAGAATTGGCGCCGACGGCCAGTCTGGATTCGAAACCCGTATTTGTTCGGCAACCAGATGCGTATGTTTGCCAAAGTGGAACTCAAACAGACCATCAACATCGACTTTGTGGCCGACCGCGTCGCTCAGGAATCCTTCGATTCGTTCTTCATAGACGCTGAGATCTGCCTTTTGCAGGTAGAAGAAAGCGCCGGCTAGCAAGATAGTGAATCCAGCCAGTATCCATAGAGTAATTCGAAAACCTTTCCGCACTATGACCACCTCTATCGGGCGTATGTCTTGGACCATCCTGAAGCGAGAAAGGATTTGATCGCCATGTTCGACCTGGTGCCTGGCTCTTAAATGGGTGCAGTTTTTGCTAACAAGATTGTTCGCAACTGCTCGTTTATCCCGATCAGCGGAGCACAAGCTAGATTAGCCTCTTTCTGAACATGTGTCACGCGTATGACTATCGAATATACTAGCGCTACGTTCGCTCGATCTCGAGCAAGACTGGCGCCAGCATTGGCTATTTGAAATAAAATGATAAATCGGTACTTTTTTCTGGTGATCGTCTGCCAGGCCTTGCTGCTGGGCACTGTGGTCGCAGACGAGTCAACCGGGCCAGGCGATGACGAAGCAGGGCCGAAAACGGGCATCACTCCCGATTTGCGCGATGATGCAACCAGGCTAAAACTGCAAAAGGGCGATATCGTCGTGGTACCGATTCCAATCTCGAATCCAACACTGGATACCGGGCTGGTGGTTGGTGGCGCCTATTTTTATCCTCAGACCGCCGATCAGAAAAAGACACAACCTGCCTCCGTAACCGCTGCCGCTGCGATGTACACAAGCTCTGAGAGTTTCGCGTATGGCGTTGCTCACCAGCACTACTGGAAAAATGACCAGTGGCGCTTTGGAGGCGTGTTTGGCCATGCCGATTTGAAGTTGAATTTGCGTTCGCCGTCAGAAACGGCCGATGGCGAAAGTCTCGACTGGTTGATCGACGGCGATTTCTTGTTCGCACAACTTCTCGGGAAATTCACCGGGCGCTGGTATGTGGGCCCGGTTACTCGATTCGTCGATGTGAACCAACGCATCGGCAGCGCTTCATCGCCGGATGAACCCGAAGATATTCCGGAAACCAGGGCAATCGGGCTCGGCGTCAATCTGGAGTACGATCACCGTGACATGCCGTTGAACACGTATTCCGGAAATATTTTTCAGCTCAAAACATTGTTCAATGATGAGTCCTTTGGCAGCGACTCAACGTATCAGTCTTACGATATCTCATACCGCGCTTACCATGAGACGAAAATTCCACTGGTCCTGGCGTGGGAGGTTGAGGCTTGTAAGCGAGCTGGTGATGTCCCTCTTTGGGACATGTGCCGAATTCCATTGCGCGGCTTTTCCGCAACCGATTACTTGGCCAGGAATTCGGTATCCGCACAGTTCGAGGCGAGGTGGCGAGCCCACAAAAAGTGGGGCCTGGTCGCGTTCGCGGGTGGCGGCTATCTCGTAAGCACCTATGTTGAGAGCGATAACAGGGACGTGATACCCAGCTATGGGATCGGTCTGCGCTACATGGTACTGAAAGCCAAGAGAATCAATCTCCGCCTCGACTACGCCAGATCCAGAGACAGCGACGCCGTCTATTTCTCAGTTGGCGAAGCCTTCTAGCTTTCGTATTGCGATCACATTAGTGATGTGGCCATTATTCGCCACAAGTGTTTCACGTCGATGACAGCTTTGGCTGTTGTTATCTCCCGCAGCCAACGGGAGAATCTGCATGCAGCACAAAATACCTGAAATTAGTCGATCTTTGTCCGTCAAAGTTGCCCTTATTGGCCTGATGGTTATGGTGCTGCTAATTCCGGTCGGCATGATCAAGGACGTCATCAATGATCGGCAGATGGTCAGTCATCAAGCCGAACGGGACATCTCGCAGTCCTGGGGTGGGCAACAGTTGGTGGCGGCTCCGATTCTGGTATTGCCTTACGAGGGCATGGAAGCCAATCAATACGGTCGCATTCTGGTTACCGGAAAACGAATATATGTACTTCCGGAGACGTTGGATATTGATGTCGAGCTGCATCCGCAAATTCGCTATCGCGGTATCCACGAGGTGCCGATCTATAGCTCTGTTGTTCGGTTCAGTGGCAGCTTCTTTTTGCCAGACACAAAAGCGCTAAAGGTCGATACGTCGCGAGTCAATTGGGATGAATTATCCATAGCTGTTGGCGTTAGTGATGCTCGAGCAATACTGAAAACTCCTGTCTTGAAGATTGGTGACCAGTCCAGCAGTTTTGTCGCCGGGGGGCTGGTGTCCGATGGTTTGCCTCCACAGATAGTTGCGCCGATCCGGAATCCGTTCAACGAGCAAAACGGACACCGGGTTTCGTTTTCATTTGAGATGAATCTTAATGGCACCAGGAGCCTTCAGTTTTTGCCGTTGGGCGACACAACCAGCGTGACTATGAGCTCGTCATGGGCATCGCCTAGTTTCTCAGGTGCCTACCTGCCAGTGAAACGCGCTATATCGGCAGACGGATTCACAGCATCATGGCAAATATCAAGCCTCGGCCGTTCCATGCCTTCAGTGTGGCGTGAGGGTGAGCTGAACGCCAACGCAATGCCTCAATCGGCATTTGGTGTCGATATTTTCATGCCAGTGGGTCTATACCAGCTAACGCTGCGGGCCACGAAATATGCGGTCCTTTTCATAGGCCTGACATTTGTTGCGTACTTCTTGTTTGAAGTAATGGCCGGTGTGCGCTTGCACTTGCTGCAGTATCTGATGATCGGCTTTGCGAACACTCTGTTCTATTTGCTACTGCTATCGCTGGCGGAGCACATTGGATTTGGCTGGTCCTACATTATCAGTGCTGTTGCATCCGCAAGTTTGATCGTCGGATACAGTAAATCCGCCCTGAAGTTTCGCTATCAGGTAGGTCTGATTATTGTCGTGATGCTGTGCCTCTACAGCTTCCTGTACATGACTTTGCGTGCTGAAACCTATGCCTTGCTGTTTGGTTCGATCGGTCTTTGGGTGAGCCTCGCGATCATCATGTTCCTGACACGGCGTGTCGACTGGTTTGGCAACAGCTCAAGCACTGCGCAGGAGCTTTGAGCAGGCGAGCCCAATTTCTGTAACCTATTGATTATTCATTAAATTCTCTCATGCGGAACTACGTCACTTCATTTTGGCGTGGATTATGGCAAAAAGGACCTTAGCGTGCTTCGCGCGCAAAACCTGTTGTCGGGAGACTGTCATGAAATTTTCGCTGGGCGTGTTGCTTGCTGCGCTGCCATTACTGACTGTCGCCGAAGTCGTTGTGCCCATCGACTCCGTAGAAGAGCACGTTAATGTTCGTCTGTCGCCGGACTCGAAATCGGAAATTGTTGGTCATCTCAATCAAGGTGATGCAGCGGTGTTGCTGTCAACTGATGGTGATTGGCACGAAGTTGAAATTGTTGGCGGCTCGACTGGGTACATAAGCGTTGACTGGACGAATGTTGTTGCTGAGGCACCGCTGCCCGCGGCAGAGCCATCTGCAGAAGAAGCAGCAGAAGAAACAGTAGAAAGTTCGCCAGAAGTTTCGGCCAGGAAATTGTCAGAAGAATCGTCAGAGAAATATTCAGAAGAAAAAGCCGGCGCGCTCGCAGTTGCGGATCAGCACCTGCCAACCTCGGATGAGGAAGCCCCGGAGCCGGCAGAAACACCTGATATCGCCGAAGCGGCGCAAATCGAAACTCAAGAGCAGGAAGCTGTCGATGAAGACAGCTCGGTGGTTGATGTGCCTGTTGAAGAGTCGGTTGAGGAGGTAGTCGAATCAATCTCTCCTGAAGAGCCGTTGCCCGAAGCGCAGGTGTCTGAAGAAACACCATCTGATACTTCATCGTTGTCGGAAGTAGCACAAGCTGAAGTGGCTGAAATCGATTCGGTCGCAGCGGAGTCAATGACCACGGCACCGGTTGATGGTGAGACGACGATCGTTCCTGTTGCTATTGCTGCACAAGGCCCACGAGGCCCGGCGGGACCACCCGGAGAGGCTACGATCAAGGGCACCCAGAATTTTCTGGTGAAATTCTCCAAGCCTGAGACAGGTGCAAACTCGCAAATTTACGACGATGGCAACAGCGTTGGTATCGGTACAAAGGAGCCTAAACAGCGTCTCGAGGTGAACGGAAACATTCAGATTCACGAGCAGAACAGCAGCGTTGCAGGATTGATGATTACGCAGTCGTCTGGCGAAACCGGCTACATCATGCACAACCGTGCCAGCACACTAACTATCGGTGCGGGTTCAGTAGACCGACTCACCATCGATCGCGAGGGCAATCTTGGTATTGGAGTTTCGCGGCCATCACACCCGATTGAAATGGCCAGCGGTGCACACGTAACCGCCGGCGGTGTCTGGACAAACAGTTCGTCACGAGCCAGAAAAGAGAACATCTCGAACCTGTCGGCGAAAGAAGCACTCGCAGCCTTGTCGCAACTGCAACCGGTGCAGTTCAACTACAAGAACGAGCAGCATGAAAATTACGTGGGATTCATCGCCGAAGATGTTCCTGCGCTGGTTGCGACCAACGGGCGTAACAGCCTTAGCACGATGGACATTGTTGCGGTACTAACTAAAGTCGTTCAGGAACAGCAGCAAAAGATTGCGGAACTTGAAGCTCGATTGAACTCAACAGACCGAGGTCAGGTCAGAATTCAGTAGTTGCGTTTGCCCTCGACGGGGACGAAAAGCTTTAGCTCGACAGTCGCTATTCGGCGACAAAACCGAGTAGATGTTAAATCGATGCGTACTGTGCCAGTCTTTCAATTTATAGTGTCGTTACTGAGTCAAATGTGAATGGAAATGACAGCGAATTATCCTCATAAAAAGCTCGAGTGCCTGCTTCTGTTGGGTACGCTGCTACTGGTTTCAGCCTGCGGAGGCGGAGGCGGAGGATCCGCGTCCGGCGGCACTACGCCGGACCCACTGCCTGCTGTGCAGACTGGAAGTTACTCACTAACAGAGGGCGATGCGGGCGATGCGACGCTCTCAATTGAAGTTAGATTATCAAGAGCCGCGGCAGGTGCGGCAACAATTGATTTCTCGACGGAGGATGGGACAGCCACTTCTCCGGAGGATTATGAGGCGGCTTCGGGCACGGTGTCATTTCCCGCAGGATCGACCTTGCAGACCCTCAATATTATCGTGCACGGCGACACTGATGTCGAAGTAGACGAGTCTTTTCTGCTGCGTTTTTCAAATCCCAGCAGCAATATTGTTGCTCCCACAGGAACATCGACAGGCGTGATTCTGAGCGACGATGTTCCGCTATCGGGTCTTGCTGCCCGGCCACAGAATTTGACCTGTGTCGCTCCGGCGCGACCCCAGGTAAACACCAGTGTCGCAGTCGTCAATGCCTATCCTTCGCTGAGTTTTTCACAGCCGACAAAGATCTTGCTGGAGCCCGTCGCTGATCCGCGCTGGTTTGTGCTGCAAAAGGGTGGTCAGGTTGTCGTGTTCGATCCGGACAACGCGACAACGCTGGAAACGTATCTGTCAGTAGCCGTCAATTCCAGTGGGGAAGGTGGCCTGCTTGGTATTGCTTTCCACCCGGATTATCCGGCCGTGCCTGAAGTATTTTTATCCTACACAAGAACACATTCCGGTCCGTCCATGCGCAGCGTTGTATCTCGATTTATTCTTGATGACACTGAATCGCCGGGAGCAGGCACCGTTGAACAGGTAATTCTGGAAGTTGATCAGGACTTTAGCAATCACAATGGTGGCGACATTGCGTTCGGTCCTGACTCTGACCCTGGCCCTGAACGACTGTTGTACATCGGATTCGGGGACGGCGGCAGTGGCGGAGATCCGAATAATCGTGCGCAGGACACACGTTATCTGCTTGGCTCAATGTTGCGCATTGACGTGCTGGGAGCTGGCGTGTCCGCGAGCAACCCCTATGTCATTCCGGGTGACAATCCTTTCGCGTCAGAGGCCAAGTGCGGTCCGGGGGCGAATGCGAGCTCCTGCCCCGAGATCTACGCCTGGGGACTTCGCAATCCGTGGCGTTGGAGTTTCGATATGCCGACGGGTGAACTGTGGTTAGGCGATGTCGGACAGGGCGCGTATGAGGAGGTTGATCTGATTGAGCTTGGTGGAAATTATGGTTGGCGTTGTCGCGAAGGCGCACATGATTTTAATACCAGCGGCTGCGGCGGAAGCTATATTGACCCCGTAACTGAGTATGGCCGTACACAAGGCAATTCGATTACCGGTGGACTTGTCTATCGAGGCTCAGTAATTCCCGGGCTAACCGGCCGCTATGTGTTTGCCGATTATGGTTCCGGTCGAATCTGGGCGTTGCGCTCGGACGGTGCCGGCGGATACAACAATGAAGAAATTGTGGACACTTCGACCGGGCCAACATCATTCGCTGCTGGTCCTGACGGTGAAATTTTCTACACGGATATCAACAGCGGTCGCGTCCGACAGCTTGTGCCTGAAGCTGGCGGCACGGATACGATTCCGGAGCTACTGTCGGACACCGGCTGTGTCGACCCAGCCGATATTACACAAGCTTATGCGGGGCTGATTCCGTACGATATCAACGCGCCATTCTGGTCGGATGGCGCGGTCAAGGACCGTTACCTCGGGCTGCCTGATGGCACGACAATATCAATTGGCGGTGATGACGACTGGACTTTCCCGGCGGGGTCTGTGCTGGTGAAGAATTTCCGACTGAATTCACAGCTTGTTGAGACGCGTCATTTAATGCGCCATCCGGACGGTGTCTGGGCGGGCTATACCTACGAGTGGAATGCTGCGGAGACGGAAGCGACTCGTGTGCGTGGTGGCAAAACAGTGACGGTGAACGGGCAAGACTGGATATTCCCCAGCGAAGCTCAGTGCACGCAATGCCACACATCGGCCGCCGGGTTCGCACTGGGACCGGAAACGGCGCAGTTGAATCGGGATTTCACGTATCCATCCACGTCGATCACGGCAAATCAGCTCGCAACGCTTGATCATGTCGTTATGTTCTCGTCGCCATTACCCGCAACTCCGGGCGCGCTGCCGACAATGCCGGATCCGGCGGACACAGGCGCTGATCTGGATCAGCGTGCACGTGCCTATCTGCATACCAACTGTGCGCAATGCCATCAAGGTGGTGGGCCAACGCCAGTCGATATTGATTTTCTCTACACGACGGCGCTCAGCAATACCGGTGCTTGTGATGTCGCTCCGCAAGCCGGGGATCTTGGATTGACTAATCCAAGCATCATTGCGCCGGGAAATGCATCCAGATCGGTGCTGGTAGCGAGAGTAAATACTCGTGACAGCAACGGTATGCCGCCTGTAGGAAGTACGATTCCTGACGCCGCCGGCGTGGCTTTGCTGACAAGCTGGATCAACAGCCTTGTGAATTGCAACTGACGAGAAAATTCTCCGAAAGTAGTCCGCTTGCGAGTGTCTGTCTCATTCGCGCATCGAATGTGCGGCTTCGATGTGGCGGTGTTTCTGTGACTTGAGTCAAAGGATTCCATGTGGGTCGCGCCCATAATGGGCGCATTATGGAGTTCTTATGAAGAGCCTGCTGGCCCTGATCCTTCTCGCGCTCGGTCTTTGCCATACGGTAAGTGCTGATGTATGGAAATGGACTGACCTGAAAGGCAACACGCATTTCGTCGATACCATGACACCGATTTATACGTGGGTCGGTGATATGGGCAAGACTCACTATAGTGATACCCCCGATCATGAAGACGCCGTTAGCGTCGTATTGGTTTGGGTCTCCAAAGGAAACCTCGCGGAAATTGGTGACGAATCTTTAGAGGAAGAGTCTGGCGGATACGCCTATCCTGGAGAAACGGAAAAACAGAAAGCTGAGCGTGAAGACGAGGAGGCATATTACTGCAAGCGCGCTACAGAAATTTACGATTCCTATGTTAACGCGCCAAAACTGTTCAAAACCGGCGCCGACGGTGAGCGAGAGTATTTGTCCGAAGAATCGGCGGCCGTGACGATTACTGAAACCAAAGCGAAGAAAGACGAACTCTGTCGGTAACCCCTAGTTATCCGACGCTCCCGATGTACCGCTGAATGCGCCGGTTTGCAAGAATGATCGGGTGTTGTCGATGACCAACTCGTCCTCTGTAATATAATGGTGATCTGAATCGACGATTAGAAAGTCGATCATGCCGATAACGCGTGTACTCTCGACTGACACTTTTCCATCGTTCGGCTCGGGAAGCATTGCTGACATAAACGGATTGATCGATCCGCTTCCGGCGATTACGCCCAGTTCAAAGTCAACCGGGCCAAGATGTGAGGGGACGCTGTCAGCATCAGTTCCGAGTTGCAACCCAGCTTCGCCCGAAATCATTTCAGCGCCGGGCCAATCCCGCATTGCGTCAACTAACTCGCTGCCCTGGTTTGGCGGTGCCAGCATTACGACGCGGCCGATGTCGGCAATGGGAGACTTGTGGTGTGCGTAGCGGAGCAATATGCCGCCCATTGAATGTGTTACGAAATGAATTCTGGTAGAACCAGAATCGCGGCACTGCCGCACACCCTCATCGACTGAAAGTGGCACCAGTTCCTCGATCGGACCTGCTTGCGACGGATAGTCCACGTTCACAGTCGTAAAGCCGGCATCGGCGAGCGCCGCTGCCATCGGGCGCATTGCCCTCCAGCTTCGGTTTAGCCCGTGCAAAAGTACAACGCACTCCGACTTGTCGGCTGCGTGCGATACCTCAACCTTCGGTGTCGTCGCGCATGCAACGACACATAGCGACAGAACTGCAGCCAAGCCCATTGGAGCTATTTTCTGTACACGCTTCATTTCGGTGAGTTTGCCAGAAGACAAGACTATATGCCGCATAGGATAGTTGCCGGCATGGCCGGGTTTCTGCGGCTTATCGTGACTAATGGTTTCACCTGCAATAAAAAAGTTTGTTTGTTTCGTTCGAAAGTTTACGTCGAGTATTGTCATCGTTGGTCGCAATGCTTTGTGCCTTTCAGAAATTGCGTATAATCGATCGTTCGTACTCTTGCAGCGGACGAACTAAATGGAAGGCGGGATTTTCGATCAGGGTCTGACTCTCATGCTTGTTGGTATGGGCACGGTCTTCACCTTTCTCGCAGTACTTGTTACGGCTATGTCGCTCATGTCTCTGCTCATCCGACGGCTGACACCTGCAGCAGAGGACGCTGGCGTAACTGACGAGGAAGTTGTTGCAATAACCGCGGCGATTTCGAAACACCGACAACAATAAGCACCTGGACACTGAACGATTATGAGCGAACCGAGAAAACTTGGCATAACAGAAGTAGTATTACGAGACGGGCATCAAAGCCTGTTGGCGACGCGCATGCGCCTCGACGACATGTTGCCGATTGCGGAAAAGCTGGACAAGGTTGGGCTCTGGTCTGTTGAAACCTGGGGTGGCGCCACGTTTGACTCCTGCATTCGCTATCTCGGTGAGGACCCCTGGGATCGCATCCGACAGTTAAAAGCAGCAATGCCCAACACGCCGCAGCAAATGTTGTTTCGTGGCCAAAATATATTGGGGTATCGGCACTACGCCGATGACCTCGTCGCAAAATTTGTTGAGCGCGCTGCCACCAATGGTGTTGATGTATTTCGTATTTTCGACGCACTCAATGACATGCGAAATCTTGAAACTGCAGTCAAAGCTACTTTGGCCGTTGGCAAGCACGCGCAAGGTACGATTTCATATACGGTGAGTCCCGTGCATACGGTTGATCTTTGGGTGGATCTCGCCCGGCAGATCGAAGATATGGGTGCACACTCAATCTGTATTAAGGACATGGCAGGTTTGTTGAGGCCGTATGTCGCATATGACCTGGTAAGCCGACTGAAAAAGGCGCTGGACATTCCGGTGCATATGCACTGCCATGCGACCACAGGACTGTCTATCGCAACTTGCCTGAAGGCTGCTGAAGCTGGTGTGGATAACATCGATACCGCGATTTCTTCGATGAGTATGACTTACGGTCATTCCCCAACTGAGTCACTGGTCGCGATGCTGGAGGGGTCCGAGCGACCAACGGGTCTTGATCTGGTCCAACTCGAGGAGATTGCAGCTTACTTCAGAGAAGTACGCAAAAAGTACGCTCAGTTTGAAGGTGCGTTGCGTGGTATTGATTCGCGAATTCTTGTTGCTCAGGTGCCAGGAGGCATGTTGACCAATCTTGAGAATCAACTGCGTGAACAGAACGCCAGCGACAAAGTCGATGAGGTATTGATCGAGATACCGAAAGTGCGTGAGGATCTTGGCATGTTGCCGCTGGTGACACCTACGTCGCAGATTGTCGGTTCGCAGGCGGTAATTAATGTGCTGTCCGGCGAGCGTTACGCGAACATAACCAAAGAGACGGCCGGTGTGCTGAAGGGTGAGTACGGAGCTACGCCGACCAAGCCAAACCCCGAATTGCAACAGCGAGTGCTCGACGGCGCCGAAGCGATCGTCTGTCGCCCGGCTGACCTGCTCGAGCCAGAACTCGACAATCAAACAGAAGAACTGACAAAGATCGCGAAGGAGCGGGGCATCAAACTCGCGGCCGATGTCGTGGACGACGTATTGACCTATGCGTTGTTTCCGCAGATAGGGCTTAAATTTCTTGAGAACAGAGACAATCCCTCCGCGTTCGAGCCAGTTCCGGATCCCTCCACTAAAGCACCAGCCGCTGCTTCGGCCGCGACCGGACGCGCCGGTGAGACGGTCGCCTATTCCGTGCGGGTCAACGGCAAGACGTTCTCCGTCGAAGTGGTTGAAGGCGGCGAGTTGACCAAAGTGCAGCGAGCCCAGCCAACGGGTTCGCAACCCTCGTCCGGGGCCGGTGAGACTATTGATGCCGTACTTGCAGGCAATATATTCCGCGTCGACGTAGCTCCTGGAGATGTTGTTAGTGAAGGACAAGCTCTACTCGTCGTTGAGGCCATGAAAATGGAAACGACGATCAGCGCGCCCAGAGATGGCACCGTAAGCAACGTGTTCGTCAAGGAAGGAGATGTTGTGAAAGTGGGCGACCCACTTATCGCAATCGACTAATGAGTGCTGTTGAAGAAATCTGGCTTGGGTCCGGTCTTGCCCAAATTACTGGCGGGCAAACTATCATGCTGGCTCTGTGCCTGCTCTTGTTGTATCTCGGAATCGTGCGCAAATTCGAGCCACTGTTGCTGGTTACCATCGGCTTTGGTGGTCTGCTGTCAAATATTCCCGGTGTTGAGATAGCGACAGGTGACGGCCTGCTGCATCTGTCCTATGTGATTGGAATTGAGACGGGTGCATTCCCTCTGATTATCTTTATGGGTGTGGGAGCATTGACGGATTTCGGGCCCTTGCTCGCGAACCCGAAAACTCTGTTTCTTGGTGCTGCCGCCCAGTTCGGAATTTTTGCGACGCTCTTGGGCGCATTGGCACTTACATCACTCGGGTGGATGGATTTCTCGCTGCGAGAAGCTGCCGCTATAGGCATTATTGGTGGCGCCGACGGGCCTACGGCCATTTATGTCGCGGGAAAACTTGCGCCGCACTTGCTTGGTCCGATAGCGGTAGCGGCATATTCCTACATGGCGCTGGTGCCATTGATTCAGCCACCCATAATGAAGGCGCTGACGACGCAGGCAGAACGCGAAATCAAGATGGTTCAGCTGCGCGACGTATCCAAAGCCGAAAAGATCGTTTTCCCACTGCTGTTGCTACTCCTGGTCGCCATGTTACTGCCGTCGGCAGCACCACTGCTCGGTATGTTGTGTTTCGGTAATTTGATGCGCGAATGTGGAGTCGTTGATCGGCTCTCCGATACTACGCAGAATTCGCTGATCAACATCGTCACTATCTTCTTAGGTTTGGCTGTTGGTTCCAAACTAAGCGCGGAGCAGTTTCTGGTGCCCAGTACGCTGGGTATCCTGCTTCTCGGCATGGTTGCGTTCGCGATCGGCACGGCAAGTGGAGTGTTGATGGCGAAACTAATGAATGCCGTTTCCCGTCAGCCGATCAATCCCCTGATCGGCGCGGCGGGGGTATCGGCGGTCCCAATGGCGGCGAGAGTTGCGAATAAGGTCGGGCTTGAAGCAAACCCGCAGAACATATTGTTAATGCACGCGATGGGTCCGAATGTGGCCGGCGTGATCGGTTCTGCCATCGCGGCCGGTATCATGATCATGTTCACTTCCTAACGCTCTGACGGCTCCGAGCCAGATTCGGCGGAAGGTCATCTTTCTAAAGCGCTGAAAAAACATTCTGAAGACATTACAATCGCCGGGTCCCAGCGGTCTCAAATCAGGAAGTTAATGCAGTGAAGCTCTCGATAGTTATTCCAGCCAAAAACGAAGCCGCCGCGATTGGCGATGTTGTCAGGACAGCGCTCGATGAGTTTTCGGGCGCTGAGGTGATCGTTGTTGACGACGGCTCAACAGACGGCACTGCAGATGCCGCTGAGCAGGCAGGCGCAATAGTCATCAAACATCCCGAGAGTCTCGGTAATGGTGCTGCGGTCAAAGCCGGAGCCCGAGCTGCAAGCGGCGATGTGTTGGCAATGATGGACGGTGACGGGCAACACGACCCACGCGATTTGAAACGCCTTCTTGCGAGGCTCGACGAAGGCTATAAAATGGTCGTCGGCGCGCGAGATTCCGGTTCTCATGCCAGTGTTGGCAGGCTGTTTGCGAATGGCCTCTACAATAAGATGGCATCGATTCTGAGCGGTCGGGAGATTCTGGATTTGACGTCTGGATTCAGAGTTGCGCGCGCGGATCTCTTTAAGCAGTTTCTGTATCTGCTGCCGAACGGCTTTTCTTACCCTACGACGATAACGATGGCTTTCCTGAGGTCAGGTTATCCGGTTGTGTTTGAGCCAATCAAAGCCGCAGATCGAATAGGCAAAAGTCATATTCGCCCAATACGCGATGGCGTTCGCTTTCTGATTATCATATTCAAGGTCGCGACGCTGTATTCTCCGCTCAAAATATATTTGCCGGTCAGCGGACTCTTTTTCGCCACCGGGGTAGGCTATTATCTGTATACTTTTTTTACGGCGGGTCGCTTTACGAACATGAGCATGCTGATTATTAGTGCATCGGTGATCATCTTTCTGATTGGTTTGATTTCTGAGCAGATAACGGCGCTGACGTATAGCAAGTCCTGAAGCTCTGCAGAGATGGCCTAATCAAATCCGGCTTGTCGAGGTTAGAACGTCAACGTAAATTTCGAGCCCCCTAAGTCGCTTTCACCGACTGTGATATAACCGCCATGGGCGATCATCACCTGGCGGGCCAGCGCCAGACCGACTCCTGAGCCGCCAGTCTTGGTCGTAAAGAACGGCACGAATATTTTACGTTTCAGCTCATCTGGCACACCAGCGCCGTTGTCGCTAACCTCAATTACCACATTGCCACGACGGTTGAGCCTGCCAACCAATTGAATTTCCGCGTCCTCAACGAACTTGGTCGCTTGCCATGCGTTCCGCAGTAAATTAAGCAAAACTGGCTCAAGCAAGTCTCGATCAGCGTAGACGTCGAGGCTGTCAGGCGTAACTTGTGTCGTAAAGGACTCAGTACTGGAGTGCAACTCAGATTTGGCGAGCAAGCAGACTTCATCAAAAAGCATAACCAGATGAATGCGTTTCTTCTCAGGGGGTGCGAGTCGGGTGAGCTGCCGATAACTGCTGACGAACTGCGTAAGACTCTCGGACCGCCTGGCTACAGTGGTGATTGCGTCGTGCAGGTCTGACAGGTCTTCAGCTAGTGGTGAGTCGTCACCGGCCTTGTGCTGCAAATCATCAACCAGGTCGGAAGCCGTTGCCGAGAGCGACGTAACCGGCGTAATCGAATTCATGATTTCGTGCGTCAAAACCCGTACGAGGTCCTGCCACGCTTGTGCTTGCGTCTCATCCAGCTCCGTCTGAATGTCCTGCAGCGAGATCAACCGTTCCTTTTCTCGCCCAATTATGATTTCCGCGGTCGCGAGCGTGAGTTTATGTTCGACATCCTCGACATTGAACATGACGAGTTCCCTTAGTCCAGGGACTGCTTCATCGACGGCTTTGTAAAGTCCTGCGCCAAACTGTAGAAGATCGGCTAGTTGGGTGACCTGAACGCTACCGAAGAGCCTCCGCGCTGCATTGTTGCGCATCGTTAATGAGTTGTCGGAGTGGATAGTTAACAGAGGAACCGGTACGTGTTCGATCAACGCTTGCAGATGTCTTAGATCCGATTCTTTTTCGGTCTGCACAGATCGAAACCGATCCAGGATATCGGTAAAAGTCGTACCGAGGGATTCGAATCCTGTGCCAACTTTCGTGAAGCTAAACCGCTGTGAGAAGTCTGCATACCGTGCGGCGGCGAGAAACCGCTCGAGCTCATTATTGGTGCGCTTAATAAACAACCAAAGCTCGGTAACGGAAAGTGCCAGAACAAGAGCCGCAATGCTGGTTAGACCATGTAGACCGGGACGCAACGCCAGCCAGATCGTAGCGAACATGGACAGGCCAACCATCGCGAGCCGGATAGCGAGGTGTAGCGAAAAACGTCTAAA
Source organism: uncultured Woeseiaceae bacterium (assembly GCA_964528965.1). GTDB lineage: Bacteria > Pseudomonadota > Gammaproteobacteria > Steroidobacterales > Woeseiaceae > UBA1847. The sequence goes on along the minus strand of CAZGVL010000004.1, from coordinate 52,245 downwards.
TACCATGTTTTTCCATGCGTCGATAAAGCGACGCTCGTGTCAATCCGAGCTCTTTTGCGGCATGTGAAATATTGAACCCGTACTTATGCAGTGACTTTTCAATAGCCGCGCGCTCCATCTGATCCAGATTCAATACAGTCGGCAACACTGTGACTGAAGCCTGAATTGCGGCGGGTTCGTTGGACCGCAATTGCAAATCGTCAGGTTCAAGCTTGTCATTGGCGGACAAAATTGTTGCGCGTTCGACAGCATGCCGTAAAGCTCGAACGTTGCCAGGCCAGTCGTAGTCAATCAGGGCAGAGCAGGCTGGCCCCGAAAACGTCTTTTGTTGCTTGCCGTACTTGCGGGCATATAGCGCTGCAAAATGCTCTGCAATCGGCAAGATGTCGTCACGGCGTTCACGCAATGGCGGTACAGAAAGTTCGACAGTATTCAGTCGAAACAAGAGATCCGGACGAAACCGGCTCTCGTCACGAAGTTCCGAGGCGGGGACATTGGTGGCGCTGATAATTCGCACATCAAAGTCCTGTGCCTTGTCCGAGCCAACCGGAGTGACCTTGCGTTGTTCGAGTACGCTCAGCAGCTTCGCCTGCAGGTGCAACGCCAGGTTTCCGATTTCATCGAGAAACAGCGTGCCGCCATCGGCCGCCTGAAACCGGCCCAGGCGGTCCTCAGCGGCACCGGTGAAGGCCCCCTTCTTGTGGCCGAACAGCTCTGATTCAAACAGTGATTCGCTGATCGAACCCATGTCGACAGAAAGAAAGAGCTGATCAGCTCTCGCCGACTGCCTGTGTATTGCTCGAGCGATGAGTTCTTTTCCGCTGCCATTCTCGCCCAGGATCAAAACATTCGCGTCGGTGGGAGCAGCACGCTCGACGATCGACAGTACCGATTGCATTGGTTCAGAGCTGCCGATTATTTCGCTTTGACCTGGCGCGAACGTCTCACTCAAGACTTTATTGGTCTTGCGTAATTTGTCACTTTCAACGCGGCTTTGATGCAGCTTCACGGCTGAAGACAGAGTTGCCACCACCTTTTCGTTCTGCCATGGCTTCGCCACAAAATCTGTAGCACCGCGCTTCATGGTTTCCACCACTGTGTCCACGCTGCCATGCGCGGTAATCATCACGACAACAAGTTGCGGATCGATCGCCAGTATTCGCTGCAACCATTCGAGACCCTGATCACCTGAAGACTCGCCAGGCCCGAAATTCATGTCGAGCAACACGGCGTCAAAATCGTGCTCGGCCAACAAATCCGGAATCAACTCCGGGTGGCGGCATGGAACAACCTGGGCGAAGTTGCGGCGCAGCAGCAAACGCCCGGCCGTAAGGATGTCCTCGTCGTCGTCAACAATCAGAATATTGCCGGTCTTGTCTGCCAATACTGTCTCCCGGTACTGTCCGAAATCGTACATCGACTGTTCGAAAACGTACAGTTTCGCGAATTAGCCTGCGTCGTGAATTGAGAAAAAGCAATTATAACAATGGGTTAGAAGTTGGCACGGCAATTGCTATACATACAATAAGAAGCAACAGCGCAGCCCGGAAAACGAATCGAGGGATACCGACGGTGACGACTATCAGCAACATCTCCAAGAGCCACTCAAATGAAGGCCTGAACTTGTCAGGCTCGGGTATGGACCGGATCGTAAAAACGACGATGTCACGCAACAAGAAGATTGGATTCGTGGCTGCGGGTGCAGCGGTGCTGCTGGTTGCCTGGATGCTGTTCGGGCTCTTAACCGAGGGACGTAGTCTGAGCGTCAATTCACAGCGGATATCGGTCTCCGACGTGACCGCCGGTGTGTTTGAAGACTACATCCCACTGCGCGGACGTCTCGTTCCTCGTAGTACCGTTTATCTTGACGCGATCGAAGGTGGCCGCGTTGAGGAGGTACTTATTGAGGACGGTACAATTGTTCAAGCCGGTGATCCCATCGCCCGGCTGTCAAATACCAGCTTGCAGCTGGAGGTCCTGGGTCGCGAGGCAGCGGTGACTGAACAGTTGAACAACATGCGAACGATCGAGCTGCAGCTGGAGCAGAACCGGCTTGGACACAAGCGCAATCTGATTGAAATTGACTACCAGATTGTTCGGCTTACGAGAAATATCGAGCGGCAAGATGACCTGGTATCGAAGAACCTGGTATCGCAATCGACGCTGGATGAATTGCAGGACGAACTTACCTATTACGGGAATCGACGTGCCATCACTCTTGAAAGCCAGGCAACCGATAGTCGGATGCAGGAACAGCAGCTGCGACAACTTCGTGAAGCCGGCGCACAAATGCAGGAAGGCCTTTCATTCGCACGCAAGAATCTGGATGACTTGAACGTAAAGGCGCCGGTTGCCGGAAAACTGTCTGGATTCAATATCGAAATCGGCCAATCAATCGAGCGTGGTGGAAGACTGGGCCAGGTCGACGACCCGAATGGTTACAAACTCAATGTGAAGATCGATGAATACTATTTGGGACGTGTCGACTTGCAGCAAGCTGGCTCGCTGGATCACGACAATCAAACACGTAATCTGACTGTCACGAAAATATACCCGCAAGTGAACGATGGGCAATTCGAAGTCGATATGCTGTTCAATGATGAACCCGAAGATCTGCGACGTGGCCAGACACTGCAGCTCAAGCTCACTTTGGGAGACAACTCAGAAGCGGTGTTGATTCCAAACGGCGCATTTTATCAAGAGACCGGCGGCAACTGGATATTCGTCGTATCGCCTGACGGCCAGGAAGCCATCAAACGCACCGTCAAAATGGGGCGCCGCAACAAAGACTTCATAGAAATTCTTGACGGCCTGGAACCTGGTGAAGAGGTCATAACTTCTCCTTACACCAGCTATGTTGGTATGGACCGTTTATCACTCAACGAAGATTAATTATCTGCGCCCGGTAGTGCCGGACAGAATATCAGGAGATCAAAATGCTTAAGTTGCACGATTTATACAAAGTCTACCGGACTGATGAAGTTGAGACAGTAGCTCTGAATGGAGTCAATTTCGAAGTCGAGCAGGGCGATTTTGTGGCAATTATGGGGCCATCCGGCTGTGGAAAATCCACACTGCTGAATATTGTCGGCTTACTCGATAGTCCGTCGGATGGTGACTATTTTTTCTTCGACGAGAATGTTGCGAAGTACTCCGAGTCGCAACGTAGTGCAATTCGCAAGAAGAATATTGGCTTTATTTTCCAGAGCTTCAATCTGATTGATGAATTGAATGTAGCTGAGAATATTGAGCTGGCATTGCTGTACCACAACATGCCGTCCGCCGAGCGCAAGCAACGGGTTGCGGCGGTCATGGATCGCATGGGTATCGCGCATCGTGCGAAGCATATGCCGGGCCAGTTGTCGGGTGGCCAGCAGCAGCGTGTTGCAGTTGCCAGGGCGGTCGTTGGCAACCAGCCGCTGATACTGGCGGATGAGCCGACCGGTAACCTCGATTCGGCACACGGCCAGGAAGTCATGGGATTGCTGCGCTCGCTGAACAGTGAAGGCACTACGATCGTAATGGTCACACACTCACCCGCGCACGCGGACTACGCTCATCGGACGGTTAACCTGTTTGATGGCCACGTCGTAACAGATAGCACGCGAGCTGCCTAAACGCGCCGCATAACAGTCTACTCGGGGAATACCATGTTTTGGAACAACGTTAAAATTGCGCTGCGAAACCTACGCAAGAACAAGACCTTCGCTGTAATAAATATCTTGGGTTTGGCAATCGGCATGACGATCTTCATCTTCGGCGGCTTGCTTGTCGAATACGAAAAAACTCACGATGCTTTTTTTGAAAACTCGTCAAGAACCTACACAATCGGTTCTTATGCCGCTCCCGACTTGAATGTTGGTGTCGATGTAATGAACGCCACGTTCTCTGCTATTGGGCCAATCCTCGAGTCGGAATTTCCGGACATCGATGCTGTCGCGCGTACGGTTTCCGCAGAGTATTTGGTGGAAATGGGAACGGATAGCTTCTATCAGAATATCGCGTTCGCGGATGCTGCTTTCTTGAAGATATTCGATTTCGATTACATCCATGGAGACTCAAGCGCGCTGGATAGTCCGACAGGTCTGTTGATCTCAGAGTCCGCAGCGATGAAATATTTTGGCGAAACAGATGTGGTTGGCAGAACCGTGACTCTGGATAATGAATTCGACTACCAGGTCGCAGCGGTAATGATTGATGTGCCCCTGAATTCGCACTTCAGCTCGCTGCCAATTATGGAAACATCGCTTGAAATAGTTGCTCCCCTGGCGGCCTTGAATAAAATGCGAGATTACGACCTTGCAGGTGACTGGAATAATCTATCGTTTGGAAATATGACTTACGTCATGCTGCCGGAAACACTGGATGTCATCTGGCTGCAGAACCAGTTGGACAGCATCTTTGACCGCGTTGTACCAAAAGACCAAAAGGAAATTATAGCAAGTCTCTTCGCTTCTCCATTGGAGAACGCCAATTTGTCGATCTGGGATGCTCTGGGGATGCCAGTTATTGGCGTCATCAAACTGTTGAGTTTTCTTGTGCTGATCGTTGCCTGCGTGAACTACACGAATTTGGCGACAGCCCAATCTCTTGGTCGGAGTAGAGAAGTGGGAATGCGCAAGACCATGGGTGCCGAGCAAGGTCAGCTCCTGGTGCAATTTCTCAGCGAGAGCCTGGTCGTAGCAACAATCTCCATGCTCGTTGCGATAGGTATGCTAGAGCTGATTATTCCGTTGTTTAATAATGCAGCGGGCAAATCCCTTGGCCTGAACTATCTGCAAACACTGCCGTGGCTGCTGTTGACTACGATGCTGGTGGGATTGGGTGCCGGCCTTTATCCGGCATGGCTGATTACCCGGTCCAGCCCGATTGACGCACTGCGTGATATGGCCCGAAAGGGCAAAGGTGGATCGAGAATGCGGTCGATCATGATTGGGGCCCAGTTTGCGATCTCGGCATTCATGCTGGCGCTCGTGGCGGTTGTCTACATGCAAAACCAACTGGTGCAGGAAAGCAGCTACGAGTTTCCTCGATCAGAGGTCTACACGTTGGGTCGGTTGGGAGTGGATGCCATAGGCGAGAATCTGGATACGCTGCGCAATGAGCTGCAGGCGCTGCCCAACGTCGATGCTGTGTCATTCTCCTCTCAGGTGCCGTATGAGCAGAATAACTCGTATTCCTATTTCGCCACTGTGCCGGGTGACGAGGCGGGAAGAGTCAGTCTGCAGTTGCTGAGAATGACGCCCGAGTTCCTCACCGCTTATGACATTCCGCTTTTGGCTGGACGAAATATTGGCTGGGAATTTGCAAACGATGTGCAGCAGGAAGATACCGAGATACTCAACGTGCTGGTCAACGAAATGGCACTGGAAACGCTTGGGATTGCGTCACCTGAAGAGGCGATCAATCATCGCTTTTACGATCTCGATGAAGATGACTCGGTACGGGAGCTCGTCATTGTCGGTGTTGTTCCTACGCAGAATATCGTAGGTCTGTTCAATTCCGAAAAGGCGTGGGTGTATTTCAATGATCCGGCATCTCTGCGGACGGGGTCGGTCCGAATTACCGGCGGCAATATCATTGAAACCGTTGAGCAAATCGAAGATGTCTGGGAAGACGTGATACCGGACTATCCGATGCAGGGTAAGTTTCTGGATGCCGTATTTGATGATGTGTACAAAATTTTGAAATACATGAGCCTCGCGCTGGCTGGATTCGCTCTTATAACGTTGACTCTGGCCCTGATCGGTCTGTTCGGTCTGGCGGCCTTCATGGCAGCTCAGCGGACCAAAGAGATCGGCGTTCGCAAGGTTCTCGGAGCGAGCTCAAGTCAAATTGCAAGGCTTCTGGTGTGGCAATTTTCCAAGCCGGTGCTGTGGGCGCTCGTGATCGCATTGCCGCTCGCGTACCTGGCGTCGATCCAGTACCTGAACTTCTTTGCAGAACGAATTGGGCCGCCGTTTCTGATACTGGCGGTATCGGGCGCCATTGCAGTTATGTTCGCCTGGGGGACCGTGGCGGCGCATGCGTTCAGGATTGCCCGTCGAAATCCGATTATGGCGCTGCGGTACGAATAATATCTCGGAATAACATCTCGATGTGATGCAGGGGAACCTGCTTCGAGTCAGCCGGTCAACACGGGGAACGACTTGGCTCGGAGCAGGCGATAGTAAGACTACCCACATTCCTCGCAGGCGTGATTATGACGTCCTCGGCCCTCGCTGGGCAGACGGATTTTCAGGTTGAAAGTTCAGATGGCGGACTTCGCTGCGAATGAAATTGAGACCTACGTTGCCGATCCTGGCGCGCATGGTTCGTCCTTGCTGAATGTGGATCGGGTAGGGGCCTCAACCGAAGATACCTGGGAAGTCGTGTTTGACTTCCTGCGACAAAGCCTGCCGCAGGATTAATTCGAACGGCCAACTAACGAGTGAAGTGATCCTGCAACACCTGCGCGACACAGCTCGTCAGTCGTTTTCCGGTTTCGATGTGCAAAAACTCGTTCGGCCCGTGTGCATTTGAGTTAGGGCCGAGTAATCCTGTTACAAGGAATTGCGCTTGCGGAAATTTCTCGCCAAGCATGCCCATGAACGGAATCGTTCCGCCCGTGCCCATGTACATTGATGGTTTGCCGAAGAACGCGTTTGATGCTGTTTGCATTGACGCTTCGAGCCAATCGGCGACGGGGGGTGCGCTCCATCCAGCCATCGACGAATCTGCGTCGAATTCCACGACGGCGAGCGGTGGCGTATCGGCTTCGAGAGCTTCCTTGACGGCACTGGCCGCCATCGCCGCGTCGCAGGTTGGCGGCAAACGAAACGACAGTTTCAATGTTGTATAGGGCAGTTGTACATTGCCCGCGTTGACCAAGGCAGGCAAGCCATCCGCACCCGTTACGCTGAGGGCAGGTCGCCAGGTATTATTGAGCAGCAGTTCATAGGGTGACTCAGCCGGTGCCGGATCGGCCGCTGCCCAGGGGTACTTCTGGTACACGGAATCGCCGAGCGTCGCCGCGGCGAGTTTGGCCTGATTGCTACGCTGCTCCGGAATATCGACAAACAAAGCGTCAACCAAGATTTCGCCGCTGGCTTGGTCTTCGATACGACTGAGCAAATTGCGTAGTACTCGAAAGCTGGATGGGACAATGCCGCCAGCACTTCCGGAGTGCACGCCTTCGGTCAGAACGTCAGCGCGCAGTGTGCCAGTCAGATTTCCCCGCAGTGACGTGGTGCACCACAGTTGCTCGTAGTTGCCACATTCGGCGTCCAGGCAGACGACGAGACTTGGCGAGCCAATCCGGTCGCCAAGCAAATCAATGTAGTGCGGCAGATCGAAACTGCCGCTTTCTTCGCAGCCTTCAATAAGCACTACACAATGGGCGTGGGGAATACCTTGCTCCTGCAGTGCCCGGATGGCTGTCAGAGAGCCGAAGGTCGAATAGCCGTCATCGGCGCCGCCGCGGCCATACAATTTTCCATCCTTGATGGTCGGGGTCCATGGGTCGAGATCGTCGGCCCAGCCACTGAATTCCGGCTGCTTATCGTAATGCCCATAGAGCAATACGACGTCGTCGGAGTCGCCTGGAATATCGATGAACAGGATTGGCGTACGGCCCTCAATCCTGACGACTTCAACCTGCATACCTTTGATCGGTTGCTTCTTGCACCAGACATCCAGCATGGCCACGGCCTGATCCATGTGACCGTGTTTCTCCCAATCCGGATCAAAATGTGGCGATTTGTTCGGTACTTTGATGTATTCACAGAGTTCGGGAATGATCTCTGAATCCCACATTCCGTTCACGAAGGTCGCAGTTTTTTGAGTATCCATAGCGGTCAGTGCACTTCCAGAGCCAAATCGAGCAGTGGATAATTACACGGTCCGCGCCACAAGACCAGCAAAGCAAAGGCGGCCGAAGCCGCCTGAGCAAAGGCTGCAGCGGATGAATCGCTCAGTGATTGCTGGGGAAGGAGAATTGCGCCTGTTCGCGAACGCCGCCTGATGGCCAGCGTTGCGTAATGGTCTTGCGTCGCGTGTAAAAGCGCACGCTATCCGGGCCGTATGCGAATAAGTCGCCGAATAGTGACCGTTTCCACCCACCGAAGCTGTGCATTGCAACGGGAACAGGTAGTGGCACGTTGATGCCAACCATGCCCACGCGAATATTGTCCGAGAAATATCGGGCGGCCTCGCCGTCACGTGTGAAGATACAGGTGCCGTTGCCATACTCATGGGCATCAATCATTTGCATTGCCTGTTCCTGAGATTCCGCGCGAACAACACACAACACAGGACCGAAAATCTCTTCCTGATAGATACGCATATCTGTTGTCACATTGTCGAACAGGCAGCCGCCAAGGAAAAAGCCGTCTTCGTGGCCGTCAACCTTGAGCGTACGTCCGTCAACGACCAGCGATGCACCTTCCTCTACACCCAGGTCAACATACCCGCGTACCTTTTCGAAATGCGCCTTGTTGATCAAGGGGCCCATGTCGTTGCTGGTGTCGGTTCCGTTACCGACCTTGAGGCCTTTGAGCTGTTCTGTGAGCTTGCTGACCACAGTATTGGCGGTATCGTCTCCAACACAAACAGCAACCGAAATCGCCATACAGCGTTCGCCGCAAGAACCATACGCTGCGCCCATTAATGCGTTGACCGTATTGTCGATGTCCGCATCGGGCATGACGACGGCATGGTTTTTTGCCCCGCCGAGCGCCTGAACGCGCTTGCCATTCTTCGTGCCTGTCTGATAAATGTACTCGGCAATCGGCGTTGAGCCGACGAAGCTGATCGCTTGCACACGATCATCTTCCAGTAAGGTATCGACCGCTTCCTTGTCACCGTTGACGACATTGAACACGCCATCGGGAAGGCCCGCTTCCTTAAACAACCGGGCCAGCATGATCGCCGCACTCGGATCTCGTTCCGACGGCTTCAGGACGAAAGTGTTGCCACAAGCAATGGCCATCGGGAACATCCACATCGGGACCATTGCCGGAAAATTGAATGGTGTAATGCCCGCAACCACGCCAAGCGGCTGAAATTCCGACCAGCTATCAATGCCCGGGCCCACGTTTTTTGTGAACTCGCCCTTGAGTAGTTCAGGAATTCCGCAGGCATAGTCGACTACTTCGACGCCGCGAACATACTCGCCCATGGCGTCATCGAGCACCTTGCCGTGCTCTTCCGTCAGTAGCGCAACGACATCTGCGGCATGTTGTTCAAGCAATTGCTTGAACTTGAACATGACTTTTGCACGCTTGGCCGGAAGCGTACTCCGCCACGCCGGAAAAGCGGCATCGGCTGCGGCAATTGCTTCAGTAACGGTTTCTTTGGACGCCAATGCGACATGCTTTGAAATCTGTCCGGTCGCCGGGTTGGTGACCGCGAGCGGGCGATTCTGGTCTTTGACATCAACACCGTTGATGAAATGACCAACGATGCGTGCGGTATCAATACTTTCGGCGGGTTGAGCGCTCATGTTATCTCCAGAAAAAACTGTGTGTCAGTCGATGGCGTCGAGGACGCGGCGAACTTTCTCAAACGACTGCTGCATTTCATCGACGTTTGAATTGAGGAAAGGGGAGAACTGCAGGATGTCTCCACCATTTCGGACGACTATTTTTTCGTCCCAAAAACACTTCTTGTGTACTTCGAGTCCACGCGCACCAACGGCTCCTTCTCGCGGCGCGAGGTCAATGCCACCCATCAGGCCAAAGCTGCGTACGTCCGTGACGTACTTGTGGTCGGCGAACGAATGCAGCATATCGGCGAAGGTCTCTTCCAGTGCTCGTGATTGCTCAAATATACCTTCATCCACGTACACGTCCATTACTGCGAGACCTGCCGCCGCCGCAACCGGGTGACCCGAATAAGTATAGCCGTGAAAGAACTCGACCATTTGCTCAGGTCCCTGCATGAATGCTTTGTAAACGTGGTCGCGCACGAGTACCGCACCCATAGGGATTACACCGTTGGTCAGACCCTTGGCCGTGGTGATTATATCCGGAGTAACGCCGAGACGCTGCGCGCCAAACGGTTCGCCAATGCGGCCGAATGCAGTGATGACCTCGTCGAAAATCAACAGGATGCCATGCTTGTCGCAGATATCCCGCAGTCGCTGCAAGTAGCCAATAGGCGGCGGAATGATTCCGGCTGAGCCTCCTACGGGCTCCACGATGACCGCGGCAATATTGCTGCCGTCGTGTAGTCCTGCCAATCGCTCGAGATCATCAGCAATCTCAGCGCCGGTATTTGCCTGGCCGCGGGTGAATGGCGTGTAGTCGACGCACATCGTATGGCGTATGTGGTCCACACCCGGGATGAGATTTGCGCTGAAGACTTTGCGATTAGGCACCATGCCACCCACTGACATGCCACCGAAGTTGACGCCGTGATAACCCTTTTCACGGCCTATCAGACGTGTGCGATTACCTTCACCGCGAGCGCGGTGATAACCAAGCGCGATTTTCAGTGCCGTATCGACCGATTCGGAGCCCGAATTGGTGAAAAAGCATTGCTCGAAACCTTCCGGAGCCATGGACGTTACCCGCTCAGCAAGAGCCAGCGCTTTGTCGTTGCTCATCTGAAATCCCATGCTGAGATCCAGTGTGGCAACCTGCTGTTGCACGGCCTCAACTATCTTGGGGTGGCAGTGGCCAACGCCACTGGTCCACAGGCCGGAAAACGTGTCGTAGACCTTGCTGCCATCAGTGGTTGTGTAGTGATGTCCTGAGGCACCCGAAATAACGCGTGGTTTCTTTTTGAAGTCACGGTTCGCGGTGAAAGGCATCCACAGGGCGTCGGTGTTGGTTGCGGGCATGCTCATGATGGCTTGGCTCCGAAGGGCGAAACTGGATTGGTCGGCAAGTGTAATGCTATGTCGGTATGTTAAACAATTAGTTATCTGTCTTCTTGTAAGCTATTGATTTATATGAATCGAAGCGTCAAACTGTTTAGCTTAGTAAACAGTTTGACAGGAAATAACGATGGATCAGGAAATCGGCCGGCGTCTTAAGGATTTGCGCACGCGAATAGGGCTGTCACAGCGTCAGCTGGCGAAGGTCTCGGGTGTGGCTAATGCGACCATTTCACAGATTGAGGCGAGCCGACTGAATCCGACTGTCAGTATGCTGAAGAAGGTCCTCGACGGCATTCCCATTAGCTTGAGTGAGTTTTTTGCCAGTGACTTTGAAGCGCCGGACCGTATATTTTTTCGGCAAGAGGAGCTGACCGAGATTGCCGATGGCGGGGTTTCATTCATGCAGGTCGGCGCAAACCTTGCCAACAAGTCGATTCAGTTGCTCAAAGAGTGCTATCAGCCGGGCTCCGGGACCGGCAAGCACGCGTTGACGCATGAGGGTGAAGAGTGCGGCATTGTGCTCCGCGGACGGCTGGAAGTCACCGTGGCCGAGCAGAAGGCAGTCTTGCGGCAAGGGGATGCCTACTACTTCAAGAGCAACCAACCGCATCATTTCCACAATCCTGGCAGCGAGCCGTGCGAGCTGATTACGGCCTGCAGTCCGCCGAGTTTCTGAGAAAACGGAAAATTTGAAGATATATTAAAAAAAGCTGCTTATGCACTGGCCAATAGCTGTGCATTAGTGGCAAAGTTACGCCCTTGATTTTCCGACCTCAGTAATCCCGCAATGGCACAGTTTGGCACAGTATTTTGCGACGATATCGCAATCGTTCGATTCGAAAATAACGCCTGGCAAGCACCCGTTATCCAGCCTTTGGCACCCATTCCCATGCACCCTGCGGCGCATGTGCTGCACTATGGCAGCGCCTGTTTTGAAGGGTTCAAGGCCTATCGGTGGAACGATGGCAAGGCACGGATATTTCGCATACAGGACCACGTAGAGCGAATGCGCAAGAGCGCAGCGTCGCTTGGGCTGCCGATTCCGGGGGTTGATCTTCTGACCGGCATGGTGAAAGAACTCGTCGCTCACCAGGTCGCCGATATTCCGCCGCCACCCAGTTCGCTGTACCTGCGGCCCACGCTGATTGGCACACTGGAAAACATCGGTGCGGCCGCCGCTCCATCAACCGAGGCCACGCTGTTCGTCCTCACATCGCCTGTGGGCGACTATTTCTCAGGCGGCGCAAGTACGCTCAAGGTACTGGTCGACGATGCCCATGCGCGCTCCACCGATCAGCTCGGCAGCACCAAGACCGGCGGTAATTATGCAGCTGCACTGGTACCGACGCTGGAAGCGAAGGCGAAGTATGGCGTTGATCAGGTGTTGTTTTGCCCGAACGGTGATGTGCAGGAAACCGGTGCATCAAATTTCATGTTGATCAGCGATGACGAAGTCATCACCAAGCCACTGGATAGCTCTTTCCTTCACGGTATTACTCGGGACTCTGTTCTGAAACTTGCGGCCGACCTGGGCTACAAGATCAGTGAACGCGATTTCACGGTCACTGAACTGCTGGCCTGGTCGTCTCAATATGAAGCGGCGCTGTCCGGGACAGCCGCCTGTTTGTCACCGGTGGGTGGTCTTGTTTATCAGGGCGACGAGATACCGGTGATGGATGGAAACCCGGGCCCGAACACCGAGCGTCTGCGCAAAGCACTGCAGGATATTCAGTACGGCGACGCGCCTGATACGCACGGCTGGCTCACCGAAGTCTGATTCAACCCGTGGCTGGCGCCGTGTCAAATAGCCTTGGAGAATTTCTCGCTTTCTTGCTCTGGATCGATGTAACGGTCGAATACCATGGCGATGCTGCGCAACAGTAATCGGCCTTTGGCTGTAATGTGAATTCGATCCGCATCGACAACAACCAGCCCATCATCCTGTAAAGGCTGCATTCGTTTGATCTCCGCGGCGAAGTAGTCGCGAAAATCGATGCCGAGCTGCGCGGCGAATTCATCAAAATCCAGGCTGTCGTAACACATCAATGCCTGGATGACTTCAGCACGAAGCAGATCATCAGTATCAACGGCGATCCCTTTTTTGACGGGTAACTGACCGTTTTGCAGCAGTGCTTCGTACTCCATTGTCGTTGCCGAATTTTGCGCATAGACGTTGCCGATGCTGCTAATGGAGCTGACTCCCAGACCGATCAGGTCGCAGTTTCTGTGTGTTGAGTAGCCCTGGAAATTTCTTTGCAGAGTGCCGTCGTGTCGCGCGACGACCAGGTCATCATCAGGCAGGGCGAAGTGGTCCATGCCGATGTAGACGTAACCGGCGTCGCCCAGACGATCGATCGTTTGATGCAGGATTTCCAGCTTTGTTTCGGGTGTCGGAATGTCGTTCGTGTCGATCATCCGCTGCCCTTTGAATCGCTCGGGCAGGTGTGCGTAGTTATAGACGGCAATTCGATCCGGTTTCATTGCGATAACCAGATCAAGCGTCCTGTCGAAACTGGCCGCCGTCTGATGCGGGAGGCCATAGATAAGATCGAATGACACGGACTTGAAGCCCGAGTCTCTTGAGGCGCTGACCAGTTGCTGAACTTCATCAGGCGTCTGTATTCGATTGACCGCTTTTTGTACGGCGGGGTCAAAGTCCTGAATGCCCAGGCTGAGACGATTAAATCCAAGTTCGGTCAGGCGTTGAATTGCGGCCACATCAACGGTGCGCGGGTCGACCTCAATCGAGAATTCGTGTTGCTCGCTTTCATCAAAAACAAAGGAATTCCTGAGCTTTTGCATGAGAGCAGTGAGCTGCTCGTCGTCAAGATAGGTTGGTGTACCACCACCGAAATGCAGCTGCTCAACCTTGCGTTTCTTGTCGAATAATTCAGCCTGCATGTCAATTTCGAGATACAGGTTCTCGAGGTAGCGCTGCACACGCTCCTGATTATGCGTCACAATTTTGTTGCAGCCGCAGTAGTAGCAGAGCGTGTGACAAAACGGAACGTGGACATAGAGTGATAGTGGAACGTCACTCTTGTTGCTCTCAAGAGCGTTGCTTAAGTACTTACTCGCGTCCAGCTGGTCGCTAAATTGTAGTGCCGTCGGATAAGAAGTATAGCGAGGCCCGCGACCGCCATGTCGTTGGATGAGTTCCGAGTCAAAACAGACGTCTTGAGAGGGGCTATTACTTGTCTTGATGGTATCCATAGGACTCAATGGTTACTGATTTTGTCGGTGCAAAAAATGGGTATTTGCCACTATGCATAGCACCGGTAGCGAAATATGGCTCAGCTGTTTGGCTGGCCGCCGCGCAAGCTGTGCAGAAGATACAGCGCCACCGTAAATAGCAGCATAGCCACTGCCTGATGCGCCGCACCGAGAAAGATGGGTACGGCGAGCAGCAGCGTGGTGATGCCGAGGGCGACCTGCAGCACGGCGGTATGCAGCAAGGCATTGGCCGCTCGTGCTGAACGGCCCGGTAGTTTTTCTTTTCGGGCGCCGAACCAGAACACAATGACCAGTACGAAGGTACTGATCGCAAGAACCCGATGGTCGAATTGCACCGTCGTCATATTCTCGAACAGATTGCGCCAGAAGGGTTGCAGCGCTGATAGTCCTGGCGGCAGCCACTGGTCGCCCATCAGGGGAAAGGTGTTGTAGATCTTGCCGGCTTTCAGGCCCGCAACGAAGCCACCAGAGATAATCGTCAATGATATCAATGCTGTGAGCGCCAACGTCTTGCGATACCAGGCGTGTCGATTTACGCCGATATCCGGATACAGCCGCGACAGAGCGACCCAGAGCATGTACGAGTAAATCAGGAAGGCCGCCACGAGATGCGCCGTTAATCGATACTGGCTTACATGTGGGTTGTCGACGAGGCCGCTTTTCACCATGTACCAGCCCAGAACGCCCTGAAGACCACCGAGAACGAACATCAACGCGTATTTGGGCCACTCGCGACGTTGGATGTACCCCTTGGCAAGAAATACGACAAACGGAATGAAAAACACCAGACCAATCGTGCGACCCAGCAGTCGGTGCAAGAACTCCAGCCAAAATATGCTTTTAAAGTCATCAACCTGCATTTGCGAGTTGACCTTCTGAAACTCAGGTGTCTGTTGATAGAGTTCGAATGTCTTCTGCCAGTCCGCGTCAGACAGTGGCGGCAATACACCGGTGACGGGACGCCAGTCAGCCATGGACAGGCCGGAACCAGAGAGACGGGTCACACCGCCCAGGATGACCATTGCGAAGACGAGCGCACAGCAAACGAGCAGCCAGGTTGCGACGCGGCGATTTGCCAGGTCAGAATTTGCCAGGTCAGGGTCGATCGAAGCGGACATTTATGAACGTGCCTGTTGGTTGTTACTGTTAATGCTCAAGGCCAGCAATCTTAGCAGCGCCAGCACAAGAATGGCGGCTAACCAGTTGTGCGCGACGGCAACGCCGATTGGCAGGTCCGTGACAATCGCTGCTATACCAACAGCGAATTCGCTGACAACAACGACCAGTACAATAACTCCCGTCACCCCCAGACCGTCGCGGATGGCCGATGCGGCGGCAGCCAGCGACAGCAAGACAGCGAGAACGGCAACCAGACGGTGCAATTTCTGAATGTCGGCGCGCTCGGCACCGCCCATTACCTGACCAATGGAGCTCAACTGGTGCTGCCGGCCCAAATCGAAAGCAGTCCACAGATCGGCACCCGGTAACCACGAACCATGGCAGTCCGGCACGCTCTGGCAGGCGGAAGCAGCGAAGTTCGCGCTGGTCAGCCCGCCAAGACCGATTTGCACGGCCAGAATCAGAAGTGCCGCAGTAATCCACTTGCGCGTGGCTGGCCTGGCATTCGAGGGTGGTTGGTCATGCCGAAATACCATCCAGCCGAGCAGCGCGAGCATCAAAAATCCGCCGGCGAGATTTCCCATGACAACTGCCGGACTAATCAGTCCGTCAGAATAAATGCCAAGCCACGCGAGAAAGACAGTCAGGGACAGCGCCGAGATTGAAAGCACTCGATCGCGACGTCGCAGGAGTGACCATAGCGTCATACCAACAACGAGCAAGCCCAGCACCGTTGCAATCAGTCGGTGCGCCGGCGTGGCCCATGCCATAGGTTGGGTCGCATCTTCAACCAGGCGTTCGTACGCCTTGCTGACAGTTGCATCCGCTGCATCGCCAGTACCAATATTACCGTAGCAGTCGGGCCAGGGCGCACAGCCAATGCCTGAGTTGTCGAGTCGCAGGTATGCGCTGATGGTGACAAGCGCGATGACGAGTAGCAAACAGGTCGTGGCGAGTTTCTTCATCAGTCAGTGAATTATTCTTTTACAGGCGTCAGATCGGCAGGCTCGCCGCGAACAAGTCGCAAGTACTTCGGGCTGGCTTTCCAGTCGACACGATCATGGCCAAATTCAAAACTCCAGGCCCAGGCCGCGTTGTGCTGAAAGCTGTAGTCATTAACAGACCAGTATTCGGCGGCCTGAGCAAAAGGAAAATATTCGATATTCATGGTTGGTGGGGTTGCGTGCTTACGCAGATCGCTGACCGAAAACAGTTCGTTTTTGCCGGGTACCCGCCAATCTGAAAAGCCACAATATCCGACCGCGTTGACGGCCTGCACGTATTGCGCGGTGTCGCATGGGCTGCCGGCACAAGCACCGCCATCCTCTGTGCCGCGATAGTCGAGCTCATCGTTGGTGCCGCCGGGATCAAACCAGGTGTAGGTATGGCGCCAATCGTGCAATCCGGGCTCGCTGCTCTTCACCTCCCAATACAGGGCTGTTGCACTGTCCAGCACACACTCGTACGGCGTATCGCCGAAGCCACTGTACTTGGTGTCGTGCAGCAGGAGCTCTGGATCCGGGACTTGGCCGCAGCCGGTGCCAATGATGGCGAGTAGTAAAACGGTCATCTGTCTATTCATAACAACGGAGCATACCGGGTTTTCTCAATCGGCTCTCATCTGCTCAGTTTCGGAAACTACGTACATTCCCTAGTACATCTGGTCAATCTGGAGGACTACTGTTGCGGATACGAAAATTCGACTTTCCCGAATCGTAGACGAGCCCCGGCAACACGCGGTCGCTATGGTTCATGACAGGCAGCTCGTACAAACAGAAAAAGGAATGAGTGGCTATGAGTGAAGAAGCAACAGGCACACAGGAGCCCGGTCGAGTGCCGGTCATGCAGCGAATTCTGGATAACCCGTTCATCTTGTTATTCATCGGCGTCGTCGTCCCAACGGTCTTCTATATCGTTTGGGGAATCATGGAAATCGCCACCATCCCTCTCGCTCCATAATCGCCAGACTCTGGTAAAGGAATAGGTGCAGCTGTGAGTGCTATTCAACCGCCTGCAGAAATCCTCTGGTGGAAACAACCACTGGATAGAGTAGAAGGGACCTGGATCACAATTGCGTTAGTGTGGTCCCTGTTTATGTTCTTCATGATGCCGTTCTGGCACATCTATGGAAAACAAAACCTGTCGAACGAGGCTTATCGAACGACGCCGCAGGCCTATATGGCAAAGACGCAGGCGATGGTCGATCAGTACACCGTACGTACGGAAACGGACGCGAATCTGCCTGTCGTCAGACCGCCACCAGGAAGCGATGTCTATCTGCTGGGCAGGCTCTGGCAATGGTGGCCGCTGCTCGAGCTCGAGATGGGTCAGACCTACCGTTTGCACATTTCGTCAATGGATTGGCAGCACGGCTTTTCACTGCAGCCCATAAACATCAATACGCAGATTCTGCCCGGATATGAAATGGTCATAACGGTCACGCCGGATACCTCAGGTGAGCAGACCATCATCTGCAACGAATTCTGCGGTCTGGGCCATCACAACATGCTCGGCAAAATTTACGTGACGGAGGGCGGACAATGAGCCAGGAACAATTCAGAACATGCCCCGAATCTGGCCTGCAATTCCACAAGCCAGCCGAACTGCTGATGCGAGCCAATGCAGTGTTAGCCGTCGTAATCCTCCTTGTTGGTGGTATCACGGCACTACTGGTGACGCTAACGCGCTGGCCAGCGGTGCATTTGCTGCCAGCTGATCGCTTCTATCAACTGCTCACAATGCATGGCGTGAACATGTTGATATTCTGGCTCATCTCATTCGAAATAGCCGTGCTGTACTTCTGTTCGTCTACATTGCTCAAATGTCGTCTCGCGACGCCAAGGCTCGCGTGGGTAGGATTCGCGCTTATGGTCCTCGGCATAATTGTCAACAATGCAGCCGTACTAAATGGTGATGCGTCAGTGATGATGACGTCTTATGTGCCAATGCCGGCGAATCCCAACTTCTATCTTGGATTGATCCTGTTCGCCGTTGGCGCTTTGATCGGCTGTTTTATTTTCCTCGGCACGCTGGTTATCGCCAAAGAAGAAAAGACTTACGAAGGCTCGATTCCGCTTGTGACATTCGGTGCACTGACCGCGTGCATCATTGCGGTGTTCACGATTGCATCGGGTGCGATCATCCTGATTCCGACCTACCTGTGGTCGATCGGCTACATCAGTCATATCGATCCGGCAATGTATCGTCTGGTTTGGTGGGCACTTGGCCACTCGTCGCAACAGATTAATGTCGCAGCCCATGTGTCGGTTTGGTACGCCATCGCGGCAATCGTTTTCGGTGCGCGGCCATTGTCAGAGAAAGTGAGTCGAACTGCGTTTTTCCTTTACATCGCGTTCCTGCAACTCGCCAGCGCGCATCATTTGCTGGTGGATCCGGGCCTCAGCTCGGAGTGGAAGATCTTCAACACCAGTTACGCCATGTACCTCGCTGTACTGGCCAGTATGGTGCACGGCTTGACCGTGCCGGGATCCATTGAGGTTGCACAACGTGCCAAAGGCCTGACCAACGGATTATTTGAATGGCTGCGTAAGGCACCATGGAGCAACCCGGTGTTCTCCGGGATGTTCATATCGCTGGTTGGCTTCGGCTTTATCGGCGGCATATCCGGCGTCGTCATGGGTACTGAACAAATCAATATCATTATCCACAACACGATCTATGTGCCAGGACACTTCCATGCGACGGTCGTAATCGGAACAACCCTGGCATTCATGTCACTCACCTATTTCCTGATACCCGTGCTGTTCCGGCGCAAAGTCGCGTTCCCCGGATTAGCGAAGTGGCAACCGTACCTTTTCGGCATCGGCATGTCCGTATTCACGATGGCAATGATGGGCGCAGGTACGCTCGGCGTCCAACGGCGACATTGGGATATGGCGTTTACCAACGCGACTTTGAGCTTTGACTACCCTGCCAGCGCATACACGTTCATGGGTGTCGTCGGTGTGAGCGGCATGGCCGCAATTCTCGGTGGTGGAATATTCATTCTGGTAACTGTGGTTTCAGTGTTCTTCGGCAAGCGTGTCGAATCGGAATCGAGTTATGGAACTGCATTCACCCGGGTGGAGCGAGCCGCACCGATTATCGTGCCGCAAGGTGGACATGCGGCGGCAGGGAAATGGGGCTTCGCCGCTCCAGGAACATTCCTGCTGGCGATCTTCTTCCTGGCCACTTTCGTGCTGTACTACGCAGTTAACTGGAAGTATCTGGCATCTGTCTGGCCTATGTCGTAATTTCGGAGACAGCCAGCAAGACCTGATATTCAGGGCGGGCGACAAGCCCGCCCTTTTTTATGCAAAATCCGCAACTCTATTGCGTGCTGCGAACGATGCCGGGCCATTTATCCGTATAGTTGATGACATGAGATTGCCAGCGATCAAAACACTAGCCGCCTTGCTTTGCTTTCTATTAGGTCAGGGTGCATTGGCGCAGACAGATGACCGCTATGACGCGGATCGGGCGCTCGAAACATCACAGGCCGCGATCGGCAGGGCGATCGGCAACTACGAACTCACTGATCGTTCTGGTAATGCCGTTCGGCTTCGTGATGACCACGCTGGCAGGCCTCTCGTAATCAGTATGATTTTCACGTCGTGCCATCATGTCTGCCCGATGACGACCAAACACCTGGCGACAGCAGTTCGTGCTGCGCGAGACGCATTGGGTTCAGACAGCTTCGACGTGGTTACTATCGGCTTCGATGTATCAAATGACACACCGGAAGCCATGCGAAATTTCGCCAGAGAACAGGGTGTTGACGCGGGACGATGGCAGTTTCTTAGTGCTTCCGAAGCGACCATTCAAGCAATCAGCGATGATCTGGGCTTCATCTTCTTCCCGACGGCTCGCGGCTTCGATCATCTCAACCAGGCCACTGTTATCGATAAGGACGGAGTTGTCTACCGCCAGGTTTACGGGGTCACCTTTGAACTGCCCTGGCTTGTCGAGCCGCTCAAAGAGCTGGTTTTCAATCGACCTGAATCGGCCGGTAAGGTCGTCGCGAGCCTGTTTGATCGCATTAAACTGTTTTGCACCGTATATGACCCCGCCACAGGTCGATATGAATTCGATCGATCCTTGTTTTTCCAGATTTTTGCAGGACTCACGATTGTTTTTGGGATCGCGTTTTATCTGCTTAAGGAAATTCGCAGCGCACGGCGCTCGCAACACTAATGCCAGGCCTGTTGCACAAGATTGGCCGCGCCGGCTTCGGGATTCTACGCCGGCCGATGTCGCGTATCTTTGAAGGTGAGCAGAACCCTCTGAATCATCTGGGTGCCTTGACGATATTCTTCTTTTGGATTGTGCTGATTAGTGGCATTTGGCTGTTCATCTTTTTTCGCACCAGCGTAAGCGGTGCCTTCGAGTCAGTTGAGTACCTTACGCATCAGCAATGGTATCTCGGTGGTGTCATGCGCAGCTTGCATCGTTATGCCTCTGATGCCGCTATTTTGACCATCGCCGTGCACGTCGTTAAAGAGTTTGTCATGGACCGCTATCGCCGCAATCGCTGGTTCAACTGGGTGACTGGTGTGCCACTGATCTGGATGGTGTTTCCGCTGGGAATAACCGGGTACTGGTTGGTGTGGGATGAGCTGGCGCAATATGTTGCCATCAGTTCGGCGGAACTTATGGACCGCATTCCGATTTTTACGAATGCGATGGCGGGTAATTTCCTGAGCGCGGACTTGCTGAGTGATCGCTTCTTCACACTAATGGCGTTCATGCACCTGATCGGTTTGCCGATATTTCTGGTGTTCGGCATCTGGCTACATGTATTCAGGTTGAACAGTCCCAACATCAATCCTCCACGACGCATGATGGCCGCTTCTTTGTTGTGCATGCTGGTGTTATCGGCTGTCATGCCAGCGGTGAGTCACGACAAAGCAGACCTTGCGCTTACGCCGCAGGTACTCAATCTTGACTGGTACTACCTGCATGTATATCCATTGGTGCAGATTTGGTCGCCAGGCTGGGTGTGGTTCTTGCTGGTCGGAATCAGCACGCTAATTGTGCTCGCTCCCTGGTTGCCGCCCGCCAAACGGCCACCCGTCGCAATAGTCAATCTGGATAACTGTAACGGCTGCAAACGTTGCGCCGACGATTGTCCGTTTGGTGCGGTACAGATGATGCCGCGCAGCGACGGCCTTAGTTATGCGCAAGAGGCGGTGGTCAACAGCGATCTCTGTATCAGCTGCGGAATTTGCGTCGGTGCATGCCCAACAGCCACACCATTTCGAACACGAAGCGAGCTGGTACCCGGAATAGACATGCCTGGTCAGCCAGTGGCTGAATTACGTGAGTCAATTCGCACTGCCGCCGAAAAACTTGACGGCGATGAGCGCGTTATCGCCTTCGGCTGCAAGGGAAATCGCTCAACGAGAGCATTACGATCGAGTAGCGCAGGTCTCATCGAGGTAACTTGCATGGGGCAGTTGCCCCCGTCAGTCATCGATTATGTACTGAGTAGAGATCATGCGGACGGTGTCCTGCTGCTGGGTTGCGAAAGTGGTGATTGCAGCTATCGGCTTGGCGCCGAATGGACAGAACAGCGAATCGCCAGAAAGCGTGACCCCAATCTTCGCCGCCGCATTGATACGAACAAGGTTGCGCTTGGCTGGCTGTCGCCCTGGTGTGACGCTGGCAGTGCTATCGACATGCATCGGCAATTTCAGACTAGCCTCGCAGCAGCAGAGTCTGATGAGGGTGAAGCTGACGACGCATCCGTAGCGGGTGCGTCATGAAGTCGGTCGGAGAGTTTCTCGCATACGGGGTTTTTGCTGCGGCGGTGGGCCTTCTTTCAGTTTGGCCAAGCTATCAAATCACTGCTGAGCGGCAAGCGATTGTTTCATTATCACTGCTACATGCCGGTCAACGAACCGGGGATTGTCGAGCGCTTACACAGGAAGAGCTCAACGAGCTGCCGCCGAATATGCGCAAACCCAACGAGTGCCCGCGCGAACGTCATCCGGTCGTTATCGAACTCCGCTCAGGTGATGAGATGCTATACAGGACGATAGCGGCGCCGACCGGGTTGTGGTCCGACGGCAAATCGATTGTTTATCAGCGCGTGGTTGTCGACGCTGGTGAACATGAGCTGTTTGTCGGAATGAACGACAGCAACCGGGAGAAGGGGTTTGATTATGAGATTACACGCATAATTGATATTGCGCCGGGGCAGAATATTGTCGTTCGGTTTGATGAGCTTGAGCAGCGGTTTCTAATACAGTGAGTCGAGCATGAGTTTTCTGGAGTGGAAGACAGAGTTTTCAGTGGGTGTGCCGTCAATGGACGACGAGCATAGGCGCATGATCGATCTGATCAACGCAGTTTACGTTGCGTTGCGTGGCGAACGTGACGTTACGGCAATCGAGAGTTTTCTCGGTGATGTGCATAACGCGGTAGCCAGTCATTTTGCGTTGGAGGAGCGGCTCATGCGTGAATCCGGTTACGCAGAATACGCAGCGCACAAGGACGATCACGAAGAATTACTCGACCAGATTCGAGCATTGATGGATGCGGTCAACGACGATGCCGAGGCTGGACTCGGGCAGTTGGAGGCGTGTTTGTCGGATTGGTTTGGCCGTCACTTTTCGAGCTTTGACGCGCGGCTACACGGCGAACTAGGCTGATAGCAGCAGAGGCACAAGGCGGAACGACAGCAAGGCCAGAGACAGAAAGATTACGAAAAAAATAACTTGTCTGTAGGGTAAAGCTTCTCCCCTGCGTGTTTCAATCATTCGCAACAACCAGTCCGCGAAGAGGTAGACGAGTATTGCATTGAGCGTGAAAAGGGCTATTTCCATGGTCTATTTTGCCCGGCCGCGCATCGACTTCCAGGCGACGATTAAGAACAACAAACCGCCGATTACCGATATCAGGCCACCAAGGCCCATAAATCCCATTCCGGCGATCTGCCCAATACCATCGAGACCCTGGGCCGCACCCGCTGTCTTTCTCTGCACGCCATAGCCACCGGTCCAGGCGAGGCCAATAATATGCATTAGCTGGCCACCGCCATACAGATACGGCTGCCAGGTCGCCAAGCGCCGCGGCAATGGTCCAAAGCCGAGTTTCGGCAAGAGGTAGTACGTCAACCCCATAAAAGCGATGGTCACACCTACAGTAGCGCCGTGATAGTGCGCTGGAATGACAATATCCAGCCCTTCGATCATGAAGCCGAGCACGCCGCCCGCCGCGAACAGCAAAAGTGAGCTGACCAGGGCTGCTCGCAAATAACTTCCCTCGCCATCACCTGTTGGTCCTGCTTTCCAGAGGCTTGCGGCAACCGCCAGTCCAAGTGGCAGGCAAGACAGCCCGCCGTATTTCATCAATTCCGTAAAGGCGACTCTGTGGCCGGCCGTCGTAATGTCATGTGCCAGGAACAGAAACGGTACGGTGATGACAGGTAGCGCGAGAAAGATGAGGAAAACCAATGTCAATCGCGGGGTTAGTTCGAAGCGACAGCCGCTGGCACTCGCCAGGACCACCCAGGCGACCATCATCAGCAGGGTATAGCTGAACTGCATCACGTGTCCGCCACCCCAGAAAAGAAACTCGTAATAGACTTGCCCAGTCATGTCCGATGAAATGCCGCGCGACGAAGCAAATACAGACGCGAATGCGAACGCCGTCAAGATGGTGGACAAGGTGATGCCAAAGTGCAGGGCATCTGTTCCGTTGAGTTGCGTTGTCAGGCGCCTTCTTGTGCTGAAGGAGCGAACAAGATGGCTGCCTATGCCGGTAACAAACAATCCGAGCCCGGCAAAGAACAAGGGATGTTGCAGTACAGGTACGTAGTTACTGATCTGCGGCTCACCCGCGCCAACGAAGGGTGCAATAATAATGATCAAGGTGCCGGCGGCGGCGAGTAGCAACGACAATCGATCCCATATCGGTTTGTCGGATTCGCTATTGAGACTCCACGTTGCGGCGGAAAAAGCGAGCAACCAAATGAGCACCGACAAAGTGACGTGGATGACGAGAGCCACACGAAAGAAATCGATGAGCGGAATAAGGCTTTGCACGATCGGTGTGCGCGCAAGAACCAGCAAAATTGAAAAGATGCCTGCCGCGACCAAAGCGACAAGCCCTAAGGTAAGCCAGCCGCTGGTTGTCTTTCGAGCTGTCGTGCTGCGAATTGAAAGCTCGTAGTTATGGTCCTGCATCGGGTGCCGCCATTGCTGAGTTTAGTAGCGAAAATTACAGCCTGTACGGTAGCTGCGTCAATGTGTTGCTTGATCGCGCCTGCGGTATGCAACGGATGTGACTCATAATCGGCTGCTCCACCCTTGAAATTCTCACGTGATATTCTCGCTGCATGAAACTATCCGATTGTAATAACGTGATGGATCTGCGACGTATCGCGAAGCGCAAGCTGCCGTCACCGGTATTCCATTATCTAGACGGTGGAGCTGATGACGAACTGTCTCTCGCTCGAAACACTGATGCTTTCAACGATTACGAGTTGTTGCCGACACAGCTTTCAGACGTCAGCAATATAGACCTGAAGACAACTCTTTTTGGTCAGCCCATGGATTGGCCCGTAATGATATCACCGACCGGTGCGTCGAAGTTGTTTCACGCGCAGGGCGAACCTGCGGTTGTTCGCGCCGCTGATAAGTTCGGCATGATCTACAGCTTGTCTACGTTGGCAACGACAACGATCGAAGATGTTGCTGCGATAGGCAGTTGCCCAAAAGTGTATCAAATCTATGTCTTCAAGGACCGTGGGCTGACGGCAGAGTTCGTTGAACGGTGTAAGGAGCAAAAGTACACGGCGTTGTGTCTTACTGTGGACACTGTTATCGCCGGCAATCGCGAACGTGACTTTGTGAGCGGTTTCTCAATTCCGCCCAAGCTTCGCTTGAGCAGCGCACTGAGCTTCGCCAGACATCCGGGGTGGCTGGCGCGTGTGCTACTGCGAAACGACCTTGAGCTAGTCAATATCACCAGCGATGAGCGGGCCGGCAGGCGAGTCGATTCGGGAATCATGGAGTACATCAATTCACAATTCGACCGCTCGCTGACCTGGAAGGATGTTGAGTGGCTTGCAAGTCGCTGGGACGGCCCACTCATCGTCAAGGGCGTGCAAACGGTTGATGATTGCCGCAAGGCAGCTGACTCTGGTGCAACCGCCGTGATGCTCTCTAACCACGGCGGGCGACAACTTGAGTCCACGCCAGCGCCAATTGACTGCGTGGCTGACGTTGCAGATGCTTTACGCGATCGTCTTGAGATTATTTGCGACGGTGGGGTCCGGCGCGGCACACATGTCATAAAAGCGCTGGCAATGGGCGCGAATGCCTGCAGTATCGGACGTGGTTATCTGTTCGGTCTTGCCGCTGGCGGACAAGCGGGCGTCGAGCGTTCGCTGCAATTATTACACAGCGAAGTAGTGCGCGGCATGACGCTGCTGGGTTGTGATTCGGTGGCGAAACTGGGCCGCAGCTATGTGACCAAACGCAGCTAGAAACGCCGTCGATTGCGCATATTTCGGGTATTTTCGACTGAATTTTGGTGAATTCGAGAAAGCCGTCAGTGCCGGCGAAATTCGCGAAAGCGGCGAGAAAAAACGTCTTTCATGTTTTTCTCCTTAAAAAATCGGACAATTACGGTTGGGAATCACGCGCATTAAGGCGAATTGTCGGTTAACATTCTGTTAGCGAAACCCATACCGGGCGAGCGTTCCAGCCGTCTTTTGACGGTGCACTTGTTACAGAGGTCGATATGTCAGGCGATAGAGTTACAGGAACCGTAAAGTGGTTCAACGATGATAAGGGATTTGGTTTCATTGAGCGCGAAGGTGGTCAGGACGTATTTGTCCATCACAGCGCGATTCAGATGGACGGATTCAAAACCCTGAAAGAAGGCCAGAAAGTCACTATGGAAGTGACCCAGGGACAGAAAGGCCCGCAGGCCGAAAACGTCATGGGTGACTAGCACTGGTCTCACTGGCCACAGTTCGCTGTGACCAGTATCCAATACTTCTGGGGATCTGCTCTTGCGGCAGACGGTGGACTGATGCGCCTTCGATTTCTATTATTTGTTTGCGGGTGCATGCTGTTCGTGAGCGCCTGCAACCCTGCGCCAACATCAAATATTGCCGCTGGGCCAGCGATCAGTTCGGCCAAGACCTTTGTAGGCAGCGACGCCTGTAGCGATTGCCATCAGGTGCAGTTTTCTGACTGGGTGGGATCGCATCACGACCTGGCGATGCAGGTCGCGAACGCCGACACCGTTGTTGGCAATTTCTCCAATACCAGCTTTGAGTACTTCGACACAAAAACGAGTTTTCGTGAGAGCGAAGACGAATTCTTTGTGCAGACCGAAAATGCCGACGGATTGCAGGAAGAATTTAAAGTCGTTTATGCATTCGGTGTTGAACCATTGCAGCAATACCTTGTGCAGTTTCCGAACGGCCGTTTACAGGCGTTGCCATTTGCCTGGGATACGCGAGATGCGGCATCGGGCGGGCAGCGCTGGTTTCACTTGTATCCGGACGAGTACATAGGTCCCGGCGACGAGCTGCATTGGACTGGCAGAGCGCAAAACTGGAACTACATGTGCGCTGAGTGTCATTCGACAAAGCTGGAGATGAACTACGACATTGCCAGCGACAGTTTCTCGACGACGTATGAAGAAATTAATGTGGGTTGTGAGGCGTGCCATGGTCCGGCCTCGACGCACATCCAACAAGCTGAGAGCGA
Organism: uncultured Woeseiaceae bacterium; assembly: GCA_964528965.1. Classification (GTDB taxonomy): domain Bacteria; phylum Pseudomonadota; class Gammaproteobacteria; order Steroidobacterales; family Woeseiaceae; genus UBA1847. The sequence continues at coordinate 25,302 of CAZGVL010000004.1, read as the reverse complement.
TTCCTTCAGCCATGACCACGGTCTCGCGATTGACCTGGATGATCAGGGGCGATCGATCTGGCAGATGAATCCGGCAACTGGCATAGCGGAACGCACAGAGCTGGCTATGCGTGCACCGCAGCAGCCAGAGGCCTGTGGCCGTTGTCACGCCAGAAGAGGCCTGATTACGTCCGAGTACGAACATGGCAAACCGCTTGCCGACACGCACATGCCGTCTCTCCTGGAAGAGCGCTTGTACTTTGCCGACGGTCAAATTGATGATGAGGTTTATGTCTACGGTTCATTCTTGCAGAGTCGCATGTATCTCGCCGGGGTCACCTGCAGCGATTGTCACAATCCGCATTCCTTGAAACTTGTCACCGGCGACGACCCCAACGCCGTATGCGCGCAGTGTCATGCTCCAGCCAGGTTCTCCACGAGCGACCATAGCCGCCACGCTGAGGGTGAGGCTGCCTGCGTTGATTGCCATATGCCGTCGAAAATCTATATGGGCGTCGACGGCCGCCGCGACCATAGTTTTCGATTGCCGCGGCCGGACCTCAGTCTGACAACCGGATCGCCGAACGCCTGCAGTACATGTCACGCAGATCGCGATGCTGCCTGGGCGGCGTCGATCGTAGCCGAATGGTCGGGTGGCGCCGAGCTGCCTGCATCGTACGCAAATGCACTGCATGCCGGGCGCATTGGATACGCCAATCCGGAACTCGTTGGCATCATCAATGACAACAACTTCCCGGGTATCGCACGCGCGACCGCGTTGTCGCTATTACTTGCACCAGGGGGCCAGGCCGAGGCCGAGGCCGTGCAGCGTGCGCTGCAAAATGCGGACCCACTGATTAGAATCGGAGCACTGCGTGCCTTGCACACATTGCCTGCGGAATTGCACATTCAGTTTGCATCACCGCTGCTAAGCGACGCTGTTCGCGGTGTTCGCATCGAAGCGGCTGCTGCGCTGAGCTCAGCGAGTTTGCAGTTGTCCGTGGCAGACCGGGGTACCTATCTTGACGCTGCAAACGAATATCGAGCAGCGCAACTTGCGATTGCAAATCGCCCGGAGGCGCATGCCAATCTTGGTACGTTCGAGGCCCGCGCCGGGAATCTGGATGCTGCGGTCGCACATTATCAACGTTCTCTGCAAATGGAACCTCGTTCCGTCGTCGCCAGAATTAACGCCGTTGACGTCCTGCGTATGCAGGGTGATGAGGTTCGAGCAGAGGAATTGTTGCGCGACGGTTTGCGACAAACACCGGATAACGCTGCACTGAGACATTCGCTGGGCTTGTTGCTGGTGCGTACCGACCGGGCTGAAGACGGTGTCGCAGAGCTTGGTAAGGCGGCGCAACTCGCTCCGGACCTGAACCGCTATGTCTATGTGCTGGGCATCGCACTGAATTCCTTTGGTCGATCAGATGAGGCCGTACAGGTATTCCGGGATGCGAGAGAGCGTTTCGATACTGATTTCGACATCGCCTGGGCACTTGCAACGATCCTCCGCGACCGAGGCGAGTATCAGGAAGCAGTCGCTATCGCTGCCGAACTTGTCTATCGCTACCCGGGCAATCAAGACGTTGCCGCGCTGCTGCAGTCAATGCGGCCTCAATAGCCGAGAGTCAGTACACCGTCGTAGATCAGTCTTGCTCCCACAACCATTAGCAGCCCGTATACAACGATGAAAAACCAGCTATTGGACACGCGGCGATGCAACCACACGCCAATGCCGACACCAATTGGAGCGAGTGGCGACAGGGCGAGTGAAGTCCACAAATTTTCTGTGTTGAATTGGCCCAGCCACGTATACGGCACCAATTTCACGTAGTTGAGTGCAGTAAAGAAAACTGCGGTGGTCGCAACAAACTCGGTTCTGTTGAGCGAGCGGCGCAACAGATACATGCTTATCGGTGGACCTCCGGCATGCGCGATGAAACTGGTGAAGCCGGCAGTCGCCGCCGCCGGAACGCCGTAGATCGTGGCGATATTTCCAATCTCCTTACCTTGCAGCTGATGTCTGAGCAGCCAATGCAATGCGAACAGCAGCGCCACTGTGCCAACGATAAGACGGATTATCGCAGGACTCATGTAGCCGAATAGTGCTGTACCTGCCGCGACTCCGAAAAGGGATGGCAGGACGATCACTTTCAGCTCGGCTGCTACCCACCTGCCGCGATAGGCCCAAACACTAAACAGGTCCATGAGGCACAGTATTGGCAATAGAATCGCGGCAGCTTGAACGGGAGAGATAACGAGTGCCATCAATGGGACTGCCATGACACCGAGACCGCCGCCGAAACCACCCTTTGATATGCCATAGATTAGGACAGCGGGTGCAGCTACGAAATAAAACCACGGATCAGTAATCAACAGGCACCTCTGGATTCGATGGTGGTCCAAATGCAGTGCTGAGTTTACTTGTGATATCAGTGCAAGTCTTACCGCTGCAGTGTTTTCATGCTCTAATCAACCCATATGAAGCTAAGAATCAAAGACAATTCCATTCGACTGCGTTTGACGCGCAGCGAAGTTGATGCCCTGCGGCAAGATGGTTTGGTGCAGTCAAAGGTGGAGTTTCCTGGTGGCCGGGAGTTCAACTACATGGCCGAGAGCAGCCCGGCGAGTGTCAATCCGGGCGCGTTTTTGTCGGATAAGAATCTGACTGTCATTCTCCCTGAAACGATGGTGCTGGCATGGGCAACTACAGAGCAGGTTTCCATGGTCGGCGAACAGTTGCTTGACGACGGACAACGACTTTCGATTCTGGTCGAAAAAGACTTCGCGTGTCTTCTGCCCCGCGACGAAGAAGACGATTCTGAGATGTTCGCAAATCCCGATGCTAACAAGGGCCACTAGTGTCGACGACTCGATACTCGGCTTTTACACCGGAGACCCTCAAGTTTCTCAAGCAATTGGCCGCAAACAATAATCGTGACTGGTTCAATGCGAACAAGACACGTTATGAAGAACAAGTGCTGGATGTCGCATTGCGTTTTATTCAATCGATGCAGGATCCGCTGGCGGATATCGCGCCGCACTTTGTGGCTACTCCGACGCGCGTAGGCGGTTCATTGATGCGTGTTTACAGGGATACCCGCTTCTCGAAAGACAAGATTCCCTACAAGACCAATATTGGTATTCAATTCAGGCACGAGCAGGCGAAGGACGTCCACTCTCCCGGCTACTATGTGCACATAGAACCAAAACAGGTTTTCGTTGGTGTTGGCATGTGGCGGCCGGAACCCGATGCATTGCGTGGCATTCGTGAACGGATCGCCGCAAAGCCGGCAGAGTGGAAGAGGGCAATGGCTGATGCGAAGTTCAAGCGCCAGTTTTCTCTTGGCGGTGAGTCACTGAAGCGACCACCGCGAGGTTTTGATAAAGAGCACGAGTTGGTCGAAGATATCAAACGAAAGAGTTTCTTCGCCGTCAAAAACATGGCTGCCGGCGAATGTATCGATGCACAGTTTCAGCGCAAAGTGGAAGCTGCGTTCAAAGCGTCAGAATTGTTCATGCGTTTCTTGTGTAAGTCTGTAGGAGTGCCTTTCTAGTTGCTGATCGCTTTCTTTAGTTCGCGCAACAGCACTTGCGGATCAGGCCGGTCCGAACGGTCCTTCGATTGCTCTACAAAGGTGATTGTTCCCGCACGGTCAATCACCACTGCAACGGGCCACACAGTGTCGCTGCCGTATTCCTGATTATAGTCTTCTGGCACACCGCCTTCGTCCAGCAGATCCAGTTGCCTGGCAATCGCCAGGTTCTCATCCAGCCAAAAATCGAATTCGACTTCGAAAAATTCGGCAACCCGTCGTGTCGTCTCAAGTGGTTTCGGCGTGACCAGGATCAACCGGCCACCCAGGTCTACAATGCTCTTATAGTGGGCGGTCAGGTTTTCGACCTGCGCGCTGCAGAAGGGACACCAGTTGCCGCGAACAAACAGAATCACTGCCGCGGTACCGCGCAAATCCGATAATTGCACCGTCTTCCCGTGCTCGTCGAGCGCGGCGAAGTCGGGCAGTGGCTGGCCTCGCTGCAATACTGCAGATGAGCGTCGACTCGTCTTCGGCCCGCGCATATATCGCATAATTGCGGTAATCGTCAGGGTCAGGAGTATGGCTGCAATTAGTAGTTTCATTCGTTCTCTCTTACCGTTAGTACGATTTTGCCCATATGCTGGCTGCTTTCCATCAGGGCGTGGGCATCCGCGGCGTCGGCGAGCGGATATGTGGCATGAATAATGGGTTTTACTGCTTCGGTTTCAAGTAGTGGTCCTACTTTGATGGCAAGATCAGCTGCGATAGCGGCTTTCTCGGCGATGGTTTGTGGCCGAAGTGTGGAGCCTGTAATTGTAAGGCGCTTTGTTACCACGTCGCGCATATTGAGCTCTGCTGTGGTTCCGCCGAGAAACGCAATAATCGCATAGCGACCGTCACGCGCCATAACGTTAATGTTCTTCTGCAGGTAGGGTCCGGCGACCATGTCGAGCAGTACGTCCACGCCCCGATTATTCGTATGCGACGCAACGACTTCAGCCCAGTCGGAGCTCTTGTAGTTGATCGCCATATCAGCCCCGAGATCCTCACAGAAACGACATTTCTGGTCCGATCCGGCTGTCGTAATAACGGTGCAACCAATGGCTTTCGCCAGTTGAATAGCGGTAGTACCGATGCCGCTGGAGCCGCCATGAACCAGCAATGTCTCACCGCTTTTCAATGCACAGCGCATGAACACGTTGTACCAGACTGTGAAAAATGTCTCGGCAAAGGCGGCTGCTTCGATGAAGGTCAGTGTTGCGGGAATGGACAAGCAATGGTCCTGATGCGCACAGCAATACTCGGCATATCCACCGCCATGGCTAAGCGCCATAATGGACTCGCCGATTCGCCAACGCGTGGCATTTGCTCCGGTGGCAACGACAAGCCCCGAAACTTCAAGCCCAGGCAACGGGCTGGCGTCCGCTGGTACCGGATACAGGCCGCGACGTTGCAGCAAATCCGGACGATTGACGCCAGCCGCTACGACCTTGATCAGGACTTCATGCTCCTCAGGCTGTGGCACGCTGTGTGCGCCATAGCGAAGAACCTCCGGGTCACCCGGTTCGTCGATCGCTACCGCGTTCATCATTTGGGGTATTACATCCGACATGCCGGGTCCAGCCTCAGGCAATTCTGCAGCCTGAGTATCTCCCCCGTGCGGGCATGGACACAAGGGTTGGTATGTGGATACTGGCATGGTGAGCAATAGTTGTGATCTCTGGAAATGAGTCAAAACCCGGTTCTTTGGCAGGCAAGCGATGCCCGACGCGAAGCATCAGCAATGTTTCGTTTCATGCGTATGCGCGGGTTCGATAACTACGATGATCTATACCGCTGGTCTATTCAGGAGCCAGCGGCATTTTGGGAGTCCGTATGCGACTTCTGTGATCTGAGGTTTGAGCGACGAGCTGACGAGATACTGGCACGCCAATACGACATCATGCACCCCGGTTGGTTTGTCGGCTCTACGTTGAACTATGCCGCACACCTGCTGCGCCACAGCGGTGACCGATCGGCGCTGATTTTCTGCGGTGAGGATGGCAGGCGCCAGCAACTCAGCTTTGATGAATTGCATAGTGCAGTCGCCGCAGTGGCCGCAGGACTGCGTGATGCCGGCGTAGTAAAGGGCGATCGAGTTGTGGGCTACATGCCAAACTGCCCGGAGGCAATGATCGCGATGTTGGCTGCGGCCAGTATGGGCGCAATATGGTCGTCCTGTTCGCCCGACTTCGGTGTCAATGGCGTCGTTGATCGCTTCGGCCAAATTCAACCCAAAGTGCTATTCAGCGCCAATGGCTATTGGTACAACGGCAAGAGTATTGATTGCTTGCCGACGGTGGCAGCGATAGTCGCTGCGATGCCAAGTGTCGAACGTTGTGTCGTCGTGCCATTCGTCGATGGCAATGCAGGCCCTGGATCGATTGCGAACGCTATCAGCTGGGACGAGTTTCGGGTGCCTGGCGCAGAGCTGCAGTTTGCGGCAGTCGAATTCGGCCACCCGCTATTTATCATGTATTCGTCTGGCACCACCGGTGTGCCAAAGTGCATCGTGCACGGTCATGGCGGTTCGCTACTTCAGCACGTGAAAGAGCACTCTCTGCACTGTGATATCAGCAGCAGCGACCGCCTGTTTTATTTCACAACCTGCGGTTGGATGATGTGGAACTGGCTCGCCAGCGGATTGGCGTCCGGGGCAACACTGGTCTTGTACGATGGTTCGCCTTTTTTCGACGACGGAAGGGTACTTTGGCAGATCGCAGAGCGCGAGAAGATCACGATATTTGGAACCAGCGCAAAATACTTGTCTGCGTTGCAAAAAGCAGGTGTGCGTCCACGAGACGAATTCCAATTGCCAGGTTTGCGCTGTGTCCTATCGACAGGTTCGCCACTTGCGCCGGAAAGTTTCGACTATGTCTATGCTGCCATCGGTGACGATTTGCAGTTGTCGTCTATCGCCGGTGGCACCGACATCCTGAGCTGCTTTGTGCTGGGGAATCCTGTTCTGCCGGTCCGCCGTGGTGAGATTCAGTGTCGAGGACTCGGCATGGCGGTGCAGATATTCGATGATTCCGGGCGTCCGGTGACCCAAGAGCAGGGTGAACTCGTTTGCACGCAGCCGTTTCCATCCGCCCCCGTTGGCTTTTGGAATGACGTGGACGATATCCGCTATCGAGCGGCTTACTTCGAGAGGTTCCCCGATGCCTGGGCGCAAGGCGATTTTGCGGAGCTGATGGACAGCGGCGGAGTCGTTATTCATGGCCGCTCTGATGCTGTTCTGAACCCGGGCGGAGTACGCATCGGTACCGCCGAAATCTACAGGCAAGTCGAAAAACTCGACGAAGTCATAGAGAGCATTGCAATAGGGCAGAACTGGGACGATGACGTCAGAGTTATCTTGTTTGTTGTATTGCGATCAGGGCATCAACTCAGCGATGATCTACGCGATCGGATCCGCAAGGTCATACGGCAGAATGCGACGCCAAGGCATGTGCCCGCAAAAATCGTCGCTGTCGACGACATCCCGCGCACCAAAAGCGGCAAAATTGTAGAGCTCGCAGTTCGCTCCATCGTGCACGGCGAAGCCGTCAAAAACACTGAAGCGATGGCGAATCCGGAAGCATTGAATAACTTTCGCGATCTAGCTGCGTTGCAGGAAAACTAGGGGCAATTAGTGCAGTCTGAAGATGAGATCGAAGGGATCGAAGTGAGGCGAGGGAAGGTCTTGCCCGAATGGATTGATGTGAATGGCCACATGAATGTCGCCTACTATACGCTGGCGTTCGATCAGGCGATCGATACGCTGTGGGATGATTTCGGCATTACGGCTGAGCACATCGAAAACGCGAACAGCTCAACTTTTGCCGCTGAGGTACACATTACCTATCGCCGTGAACTCAATGTCGATGACCCTTATATTCTGACAGCGCAGGTGCTCGCATTCAGCGCCAAGGGATTGCATCAGTTTCAGCGCATTTACCATGCCAGGGACAATTATCTCGCAGCGACTGCGGAGTGGATAAACCTGCACGTGGATCTGGACTCACGTCGAGTAACGCCCTGGCCCGATAAGATACTCGAAAGTATTCGCGCATTCACAGTTGCCCAGGGTGACATTCTCATGCCGGCCGAAGTTGGCAGAGTAATGCAGATGAATAATCCGCTTTTTCGAACAGACGGGATAGCTCAATGAGCGGTCGGTTCCTGCTGGCAATCGACCAGGGCACCAGTAGCAGTCGCACGGTTATCTACGACCACAATGCGGACGTAGTAGCCAGCGCGCAACAGGAGTTCGCTCAAATCTACCCGCAACCGGGCTGGGTGGAACATGATCCGGAAGTGATCTGGACGTCGGTCACTCATGTCCTTCAAGAGGCGATGGAGGCTGCTTCGGCGAGCGCTCAGGACATTTCGGCCATCGGCATAACGAATCAGCGCGAAACCACCTTAATCTGGAACCGAAGTACCGGGGCATGTATCCACAATGCGATCGTCTGGCAGGACAGACGTACGGCGGATTATTGCGATCGACTGAATGAGAACGACGTTGAGGTAATGCTCCGCGACAAGACCGGCCTGCGGCTGGACCCCTATTTCTCGGCGACCAAGATCGCCTGGATACTCGACCATGTCCCGGGCAGCCGCACCTTGGCGAGAAATGGCGAATTGGCGTTTGGCACGGTTGATTGTTTCCTGCTGTGGCGATTGACGGGTGGTCGGGTACATGCGACGGATGCGACCAATGCATCGCGAACTCTGCTTTTTAATATCCACACGCAGCAATGGGATGACGAGCTTTTGCAGTTCTTCGATATTCCGCGTGAATTGCTGCCGGACGTTCGCGACAGCGCCGCTGATTTTGGCCTTACCGACGTGCCTTTGTTGGGTGGGGCTGTCCCCGTTTGTGGGGTGGCTGGCGATCAGCAAGCTGCATTGATTGGTCAGGCCGGCTTTTCGCATGGCATGACGAAGAGTACTTTCGGTACCGGCTGCTTCGTCATTGCAAACACCGGCGAAAAAGCGCTGCAATCGAACCACCGACTATTGACAACGATCGCGAGTCGCATCGATGGCATAGTCAGCTACGGACTTGAGGGCAGCGTTTTCGTCGCAGGTTCGGCTATGCAATGGCTGCGTGATGAACTCGGAGTTATTGAATCAGCCGCAGACTCCGCGGCGATCGCTGCAAAGACCGGCGTTGTTGACGACGTTACGGTTGTGCCGGCATTTGCCGGCCTCGGTGCCCCGTATTGGGACGCCCATGCGCGTGGCGCAATCCTCGGTCTGACGCGCGGCAGCAACAGCGACGTCATAGTCACTGCAACGCTGCAGGCCGTCGCGTACCAGGCGCATGACCTGATCAGCGCGATGGCTGAAGACGGTATAACGCCAAGCGTTATTCGGGTTGATGGTGGAATGGCAAGAAACGACTGGTTCCTGCAATTCCTGGCCGATATTCTGAGTGTTGCGGTGCAAAGGCCGATGAATATCGAGTCCACCGTGCTTGGCGCAGCATACCTTGCCGGTTATCAGGCAGGCATCTTCAGCTCAACAGAAGATATCTCGCAGCGTTGGCAGCTCGAGGCTGAGTTCGTGCCAATGATGCCAGCTGAGCAACGTGTACGTTTGCTCGAACGGTGGCATGAGGCTGTGCAGCAGGTACTCGGCAATCGCTAGAATTCAGAGATTGCCAAAGCGTTGCCAGGCGACGGTAGCCCATATCAGAACTACGATGACAAGGCTGACCAGTACCGCTGCTGATCCAAGGTCTTTGGCACGGCCGGATAGTTCGTGTTGTTCACTACCGATGCGATCAACGATTGCTTCGATAGCGGAATTTATTAACTCGACCAGCAGTACGAGCAGGCAGGAGCAGATCAGCAGCAGCCGCTCGAAAGCCGTCTGGCCGAGCCAAATCGCTAGCGGAATCAGTGGCAAGGCGAGCATCAGCTCCAGGCGAAAGGCCGCCTCATTTTGCCAGGCGGCGCGCAATCCGTTTGCGGAATAACGCGTTGCATTGACGATTCTTCGAATGCCTGTGGTGCCGGGTTTCGCCACGAAGGAGACCTTTGTTGGAAAGGGCTATTGTAATCAATTAGCAGCACCGGATATGTGACGATTGTCCTGCTTGAGATGCGCGGCAGAATTGAGTTGCAGGACAGAGCATTGCTTGACTCGAAACCCGCTACACACAATGATTGCGTGGCGGCGACGCAGCGAGCCCACTGCAGGGACACTCGCACAGGTTTCTTCACGGTTTCAAGGAGCACAACAGGTTTTGCTTAGGGCCCGACAAAAGATTGGCAAGTACAAGATCATCAACAGGGTTGCATCGGGCCCTCTTGCGGATGTGTACCGTGCTTACGATACGATCCACAAGACGCGTGTCGCGCTGAAAATTCCCAAGTCTGCCGGCGATATCGGGCATGAAGAATTTCTGCACGAAGTGCACGTAGCGACGAAACTGAAACATCCCAATATTCTTTCGGTCCTGAACGCAAGCTACATTGATGGTCACTTTGTCATAGCAATGGAGCTGGGTGAGGAATCGCTGGCCGATCGGCTGGAGCGGCGTATCTCCACTGCACGCGCACTCGATCTCGCCAGTCAGGCAATCGCCGCTCTCGCGCATGCGCATGAAAACAGGATTATTCATTGCGACATCAAACCGGAGAATTTTATTCTGTTTCCGGAGAATAAATTGCGGCTTGCCGATTTCGGATTTGCGAAGATTAGCCTGCGAACGCTGAAGGCATCAGGGTCCGGGACAATTGACTACATTGCGCCCGAGCAAGCGATGGGCAGGCCTAAATTTCAATCCGATGTCTTTTCACTGGGTTTGGTGCTGTACCGGCTGTTCTCGGGGAAACTGCCCGAATGGCCGTTTACCTGGCCGACGCCGGCTCACAAGCGTCTTACAGCACGTGTGCGTCCCGAAGTCGTGGAAATGCTGAAGAAGGCGATTCAACTGGATCCCGGCAAGCGCTACAAGAACGCGATTCAGATGCAAGCAGCGTTCGAGCGAGTGCACAGCACAGCGCGGAAGCAAAAACGTGCCAAACCGAAGCATGGCACGCGCAGCGGTTCCTCGTGGCGAGCTATCAAATGGCGTGAGTTTCAAAGGCAATTCCGCAAGGTGCTGGAAACGAGTCACCAATGCAGAGGGTGTGAAGGACCGGTCGCCGAAAGCATGCAGGCGTGTCCGTGGTGCGGCTTCGACAATCCGGCGCGTGGGGTCGAGTCCAGGCTGGCATCAAGCTGCCCGCGCTGTGAGCGCGGCGTAAAGAACGACTGGGACTATTGTCCGTGGTGTTTTGGATCAGGATTTACCGAGGAGACCACTCGCCGTTACCCGGACAAACGATACAGTTCGAAATGCGGCAATCAGCGCTGCCGCGGTTGGCTGATACCGTTCATGCGCTATTGCCCCTGGTGTCGTACGAAGGTACGTAAGCCGTGGAAACTTGCAGGTAGCAAACATTCCTGCAAAGCCTGCAAGTGGGGAATTGCCGGGGAGTTCTGGAATTTCTGTGCCTGGTGTCGTGAACCGGTGCGGCGTGAGTAGGGTTCGCTCAATGGAGTCAAATGGATGCTGAAGATACCGGACGACATATTGGTCCTGGATGGCGCTACAGAGCCAGATCTGCAACATGCTGCGATCGGCGGCGGCGCGTCGATTGCCTACACATGCAGGTCTCCTGATAAAGATACGGAGAACGAAGATACCGTTGCGATTGTTCCATATGGCCCGCAGGCAGCAGTGCTGGTTGTCGCGGACGGGGCGGGTGGACTGCCTGCAGGTAAGCGAGCTTCACTGACGGCAGTATCGTCACTGATCGAATCGCTACAGGTCGCAATGGCCGAGACAATGTTGCTTCGAACCGCAATTCTGAATGGCATCGAGGCGGCGAATGATGCCGTGCAAAGTCTCGCCAACGGATCTGCGACGACCATGACTGTTGTTACGATTGAGGGATTGAGCGCACGCGCGTATCAGATCGGAGATTCCGAGGCGATGGTTATCGGGCAGCGTGGTGCGGTCAAGCTACAGACAACGGCGCATTCACCGACCGGGTTTGCGGTAGAGGCCGGATTTCTGGACCAACGGGCTGCGCTGCACCATGCCGAAAGGCATCTGGTGTCGAACTTTCTGGGTACCAGTGACATGCGTATCGACATCGGAGCCATGGTTGAGCTCAAACCGAGGGATACCGTACTGCTCGCAAGTGATGGATTGACAGACAATGTGCATATCGACGAAATTATCGAGCTGAGTCGAAAAGGCCCGCTGGATTTGGCGGCTGAATCGACCATCGCACTCGCAACCCGTCGGATGGCGGGCAGTGCCGCCACTCAACCGAGCAAGCCGGATGATTTGTCGCTAATTTTGTTTCGGAAGACTTATCAGCCCTGATTTCACGCGATTCATTTCGCATAAGCTGGCAGCGGCTCGCCTGGCGAGCCCAAGCGGTTCTTGGAAAAATAAGGTTATCAATGGCTTATAGTGTTTTTCCTGTGCCACGTCGGTAATCTGTTAATTTTTATCAGCAAGAGTTGATCATGTGCATAGCGCGTATTATCGTCGTCTGTGAAGGATAGATTGGCGCGTTGTGTGTGACGGGAATGATTCCGATGGAACTCAGACCCCTTCTGTAGGCTCAAACATTTGGATACAGTGGTTTTGCACCGATAAACCAGTCTCGATGTGTTGAACTGTCTCGCCCGCGCTATTGAAGAGTGAAAACCATGAAATACAACCTGTTGTCCATTTCAGTTTCCCGATGGGTCAAACCATTCCTGTTGATTGCACTCATCACGCTGGGGACAACAGCATGCAAAGAGGAAAGCAGTTCGGCGCCACCGCCGCCGAGCGGTGGAATGCCCGCGCCCAGTGGCGGCATGCCGCCACCTCCGTCGGGTGGAGAGTCATCAGGGGGCGGTGAATCGAGCGGCGGTGAGTCCGGTGGTGGTGAATCTGGTGGTGAACAATCGGGCGGCGGTCAGTCAGGTGGTGGTGAGTCCGGCGGTGGGCAATCCGGTGGCGGCCAGTCTGGTGGCGGGCAATCCGGTGGTGGTGAATCTGGTCAGAGTCCGTCCGGTAGCTCCAGTGGTGGCGGCGACGGTAGTGGTCAGGTCGGCAGCATTCCGTCCATAGAAATGCCGGGCGGGGCTGGTGGCATGCCCGGCAGTGGCGCAGGCGGCGACGGTGAAGAGGGATCGCAAGGCGGCGGCGACGGTGACAGCGATGGCGACGGCGAAAGTGACGGAGACAGCAACGGCGATTGCGGCGATTCTGGCTCATTACCGGGCGGAGTTGGCGGCATGGGGCAGGCTGGCGAGTGCTTGGGCGGCGGTGCCGCTGGAGCTGACGGTGAGGAGGGTGAAGGCAGCGCCGAGAGCAATGGCGGCGGCGCTGGTGGCGCCGAAGGCGGTGCAGAAGGACAACCTGCAGGAACGGGTGGCGGCATTGGCGGTGCGGATGGCAGCGTTGCCGGAACTGGCGGAGCGGGTAGTGCGGGTCAATTTCCCGGAGAAAGCGCCGATGAACGGGCGGAAAGAATTGGTCGCGAACTCGATGAATCGGTTGGCGGATTTGATGAAGTACTGATGGAAGAACAAGAAGAAATTGCGGCTGCCGGGAGAAATACAGAAGGCTTCGGTGGCGGTTCCGGAGGCGGTGGTGGTATCAGTCTGGGTGAGCAGTCATCGGGATCAAGTGGTGGCGTATCAGTGGTCAACTCGGGTCAAAAGCGTGCTTCGCCCACCGAAGGCATGACAACTGAGGAAATTGGTGAGCGAACGCCAGATGATGTGCCGACGGCACTCGATGACGATATTATTTCGAAGCAACTGCGAGAGGCCGCGCTCGCTGAAGATGATCCTGAGTTGCGCGAGCGACTTTGGGAAGAGTACCGCAAGTACAAAGGCCTTTAGGAAACCAAGTAACAAATGATGAGAAAGAATTCTTTACTATTGGGAATTGTATGGCTGGCCTGTGCCGGTTGTTCTGTTCATGAAGTTATTACGGCGGAAGAGACTGAGCTGATCGTTGCAACCACACCGGTGGATGAGGCGATGCTGCTCGATATAGGCATCGTACAGTTTCAGACCGGTATTTCTGCCGATGAAGACCCGGCAGATGAAGGCATCTACGAAGAGATTCGTCTTGCCGAGGCCAAGTACCTGCCGTTTCATTTGAAGACAACGTTGCAGGGTACGGGTCATTGGGGCGCCGTGCGTGTCATACCGACACGCGACGCGTTCACCGACGTGATTATCAGTGGCACTATCGTGAAGTCCGATGGTGAATTCGTGACGCTGAAAGTCAATGTTGAGGATGCCTCTGGTCGTCACTGGTATTCAAAGCCGTACAGCACACAAACAGGGTCTTCATCATTTGCGGCTAACCGCGACCGCCGACTTGACCCCTATCAAAAGGTCTTTAACGATATTGCCAATGATCTGCGAACCCATGTCGCACAGTTTCCGAAGAAGGATGTCGAGCGGGTGCAGCAGATATCTGAGTTGCAGTTTTTCAACGACATGTCACCACTGGCATACGGTGATTTTCTGGAGACCAGTGAAGAGGGCATAGTGACGATTGTTCGGTTGCCCGCCGAAAACGATCCGGCCGTTGCCCGCTTGCGCCAGATTCGTGAGCGTGACCGCCTGGTTGTGGATACGTTGAACGAACACTATGCGAATTTCTACTACGGCATAGCAATTCCATACCAATCCTGGCGTAAGACCGCGCGCGAAGAAGCCGTAAACTATCGGCAAGTGAAGCGCTCCGCCACGTTGCAAACGCTGTTAGGTGCGGCGGTCGTCGCGGGTTCGATGGCAATGGATACCAGCAGCGGCGGTAAACAAACCCGAAACGTGAACAGGGCCTTGCAGGGCATCGCATTTTCAGAGGGTTTGAATACCATGTTCAAAGGGTTTTCTCGTCGTTCCGAAGCGAATATGTACATTGAGTCGATCAAGGAATTATCTGAATCTTTCGGTGCAGAAGCTGCACCCATGGTTGTCGAAGTCGAAGGTGAAACACGTAACCTGACGGGCACCGCTGCGGCGCAATACGAGAGTTGGCGCCGACTCCTCAGGCAGATTTACGAAGCAGAGACAGGATTCACCGAAACCATTGAGGTCGGCACGCCGGCAAGGGCTCCTGAGCCGGCAGGCTAGGCCGAGCGGGCGGGATGACTTGATCAGCCAACTTGTTTGGCCGACTGGATAGACGGCGGGAAATTGATGCACGACCTCATTGCAGGAACTCAGCTTGCCAACAGATATACGCTGGTACGCAAGCTAGGCTCGGGCGGCGCAGCCGAGATTTGGGTGGCGACCGATCGGCTCACGCGCGCATCCGTCGCGCTGAAAATCATAGTTTCCGAGCACTTCAACGGTGAGCAACTGCGCAAGGAATGGCAGACGAGCATTCGTCTGATGCACGCCCACATTGTTCGCGTGTTTGAATTCCATGACGATCCCAATGGTGCCTTCTACAGCCTGCAGTTTATTGACGGGCCAGATGCCAATGTCCTGAGCGCAGCTCCTTTGTCCGACATTCTGGCTCCGCTTGCCCTGATCGCTGATGCGTTGCGCTACGCACACGGCAAGGGCGTTGTTCATTGCGATATCAAACCTGCCAATATCGTATTCGACCACAATGGCGCACCCTATCTAATCGATTTTGGCGTTGCTGCCACTACATCGAGCAATAGCGGTGGCGGGTCTCTCATTGCGATGACGCCGCAGCGGCTGGCGGGAATAGCGCCACAGCCGTCTGACGATGTTTTCGCCTTGGGTGGATTGATCTATGAGCTGGTCAGCGGGCAGCCCCCCTATGCAGCAGCCTCAATGGCAGAAGATATTCAGCAACGGGTTCCGCCACCCTTGCAAGCGGCGGATGGCGCATCCGTTCCGTCGGCGATCCAGAAGTTGGTCGCGACAATGCTCGATAAATCGGCACAAGAGCGGCCCGATGCAGAAGCTGTCGCCGATCTGCTCGCGACAGAAGGCTTCATGCCGGGGGCCGCACCAGCACGCTATTTCACAAAAACATCAGCGTCTATTGACGAGGTTATCGAGACGCAAACGGCCCGCCGGCCAACCATTCACCAAGCGGCCGCCACAACGCCAGCGCAGAATGCGTCGGCACAGGGTGGCATTCAACCGCGCACTCTTGGTATCAGCCTCGGCGTTTTGCTATTGGTATTTCTGGGGGTTGTGTTCTTGTTGCCAGAGACCGTGACGACCGATGATCCGACGAGTCCTGCTTCGCAGGGTGCGGAGGGTACCGCTGCTGAGCTGGATGTGGCGACTGACTCCGGCCTCGATTTCAATGAGAACCTCGAAAACCTGACGGGCCGTGACGCGCGCGTGCAGGATCGTAGCAGCACGGAGGAGGTGCTCGGCGAATTGCTGTCGAAAGCGGAAATACTGGAACAACGAGCCGTGCAACGATGGGCGGGTCTTCGTTACAAGCAAGCTCAGGCGGTGTATGCGGAGGGTGACGCAGCGTATCTTGCCAGGGATTATGCAACGGCCACGGAGAAGTATCGCGCTGCAATCGCGATAGTCGATCCATTGCTGGAAGAGGTCGACAAAGTCTTTGCGATGACCCTCAGTGAGGCACAAGCGGCTCTGGAGGCGGCTGACGCGGCAGAGGCAGTGTCGTTGTTCGAACTGGCGGTTGCCATTAGTCCCAACAACGCTGTGGCAGAAGCTGGCTACGCACGCGCAAAGAACCTCGATACGGTGTTGTCGCTGACTGATCAGGGCATCACCTACGAAAACAACCTGGAGCTGGAAGCTGCGCGCGAGAGTTTTGCCAGTGCGGTAGAGCTTGATCGGCAATGGGAGCCGGCGGAGATCGGTTTGCAACGGGTGCTCGAGACAATTAATCAAATGGAATTTGATCATCGCATGTCTGAAGGTCTGATCGCTTTGGCGGAGGGCGACTTCCTTACCGCGCGTGCGGCATTGCGTATGGCTGGCGAGCTGCAACCAAAATCGACGGATCCCCGGGACGGGCTCTTGCAGGTTGATCAGGGCATCCGACTGGGCAGGATATCTGAGCTCGAACGTACGGCGCATGCGCTGGAAAAGAGCGAGCAATGGGCTGCGGTCATTGAGACGTACGAGAGCATTCTTGAACTCGACAGCAATCTTGAGTTTGCCAATGCAGGCATAGCTCGTGCTCGTCAAATGACCGCATTACACGCACAATTGCAGTCCTATATCGATGACCCGGATGTGCTGAGTGCGCCTTCGACCATGCAGCGAGCGACCAACCTGTTTCTTGATGTGACCCGTATGGCTGAAATAGGGCCGCGACTGGGTGAACAGCGTGACGAACTCTCGCGCTTGCTGAAGCGAGCCGCGACGCCACTGGTGGTCAAACTCGTTTCGGACAACGCGACCAGCGTTTCTATCTATAAAGTGGGTAAACTGGGCAGCTTCGAAACACATGAACTAAGTTTGCGACCGGGGACCTATGTTGCCGTTGGGAGCCGAGCCGGCTACCGAGATGTGCGGCTGGAGTTTCGGGTTGCTCCCGAAATCGAATCCGGTCCCGTTGTCGTTCGCTGCGAGGAAGCAATTTGAGCGTTAACCACGATGTTGTTATCAGAGATGTTGACGGCGAACGACGCATAGCGGCGGAAAGTCTGCCGTTGCGGGTTGGTACTGGCAGTGATTGTACTATTCGGCTTCCCGGACCTGGCGGCGCGCCAAACGTGTTGCTGGACATGCTCGATGGCTCGCCGTTTGTGCAGCCGGTTGGTCGCGACGGCTCGATGCAGGTCAACGGCGAGCCGTTGCACGCCAGTCGGCGTCTGTCTGATGGCGATGAAATTCAGTTTTTCGGTAGCCAGATCAAAGTTTCGAAGACGAATGATGGCCTGATTCTCGAAGTTCGCCTCGAAGACAGCGCGTATGTAACCAAGCCGCCTGATCTGCCCGATACCAGCACGCAGCCGGGTGAGGAGACGATCGCGGCAACGGCATTTCAGCGTGCTGCCAAAGTCAGTGTGCAACCTGCTGAGCAAAGCCATGATCGGCTGAAATACCTGCTCGGTGGAGCGGTCGCTTTCCTGCTGCTGATTTCATACTTGTTGTTTAGCGCAAAATCGATCGAGTTCGAGGTCAATCCTGCTGAGCCGGATAACGTGTCGATTTCTGGCGGTTGGTTTCGCCTTCCCATTGGTGATCGGGTGCTATTGCGCAAGGGCGAGTACAAAGTTGAAGTGCAGAAGGCAGGTTACTACGAAGTCAGTCAGACATTTGTCGTTGACGACGAACCCAGTAAGACGATTGAGGTGAGCATGCGCAAACTTCCTGGGTCGCTCACTGTTATCACACACCCGGTCGTTGAAGCCGTCGTGTCGGTCGATTCAGACCAGGTTGGCAGCGCTCCGTATGGCCCCATTGAGTTGCAGCCAGGCGCGCACAGTATCAAAGTTCGATCAGATCGCTATCTCCCGTTTGATGATGTCATCACGGTACCCGGACTCGGTCGACATGAAGCGGTACATGTTCAGCTGGTGCGGCGCTGGTCCAATGTCGAGGTGACGTCTGAACCGTCCGGCGCCAGTATTTTCTCAGGAGCTGTTCGCGTGGGCGAGACACCGGCTAGCATTGAATTACTGGAGGGAACGCATCAGCTAAGCGTCGTTCGCGATGGTTACAAGGCCTGGGATGCTACTGTCGTTGCGAAACCGAATACCGACCAGACGCTGCCGTTGGTCCGGCTGCAACCGGCAAATGCAAAGTTGCTGGTGAACACAATACCGCGCAATGCCAATGTCACGGTCAACGGTCGCTACCGTGGGCGATCACCGATCACGCTGGCGCTGTCACCCGACATCGATTATGAAATCGGTATGTCGAAAGCGGGTTATGGAGCTACCACGCGGCAGGTGCGCCTGCAGGCTGCCGGCAGTGAATCAATCAGTGTAGATTTGTCCGCTCGAATCGGCACACTGACGGTAAACGTACGGCCGGTCGATGCGTCGGTCTATGTTAATGGCCAACTGCGTGCGACGGGCACTACAACGCTCAAACTGAGCTCCGCACCGCATCGTATAGAAGTTCGCAAAAATGCCTATCAAACCTGGACACGCACCGTAACGCCGCGACCGGGCTATCCGCAATCTGTATCAGCTTCTTTGCGTACGCTGGCCGCAATTGAACAAGACAAGATCGATGTGGTTGTGAAAACTGTCGGTGGTCAGGAAATGCGCCGTCTCGAACCAGGAACTTTCATGATGGGTTCTTCCCGATCTGAAACCGGCTATCAGGCAAATCAGGTGCGTGTACCGGTAACGATCACCGAACCGTATCTGATTGGTGTTCGAGAGGTGAGCAACAAACAGTTCCGCCAGTTCCGCGAGAGTCATGACTCTGGCTCAGACATTCACCCGTCGCTGGCCGGCAATGACAATCCTGTTGCGAACGTCACGTGGGCGGATGCCGCCGAATATTGCAATTGGCTGAGCAAGAAAGAAGGCCTGGGACTCGTCTACAAGGAAGAGTTCGGAGAATGGGTCGCTATCAGGCCGTTTCCGAACGGCTATCGACTGCCAACAGAAGCAGAGTGGTCATGGGCTATCCGCTTTGGCGGCCAAAAAAGCGCATCAATATTTGCCTGGGGCCGGGATATGCCGCCCAGAAAAGACAGTGCCAACTATGCTGGCAAATCTGCGGTAGATCTGGTGCCCACCATCGTACCTCGCTATGACGATGGTTTCTCTTCGACCGCACCGGTGGGCAAGTTCACACCGAGCCCGATAGGAATATACGACGGTGCCGGCAACGTGGCCGAATGGGTTAATGACTACTATACGATCCCCACGCCGGGTATTACCAAGCCAGTTGTTGATCCACTGGGGCCTGAGCGTGGCAAGAACTATGTGATACGTGGCTCGAGTTGGCGTCATGCTGGCGTAATCGAGCTCAGGTCTGCATTCCGCGACTATGGACTCAAACCGCGCCCCGATGTCGGATTTCGCATCGCACGGTCTATCGACTGAAATTTCATGCGACAATCGCCCTGTTTGGCGGTCCAATCTGATGTGACTGATATAGCGGGAACGTGACCATGCGCATAGCTCTGACAACACTGATTTCTTGCTGCTTTCTGGCCATGTCTGCCTGGGCTCAGGAGAGCGATCCCGCGGATGAAGAGCAAGAGGAAACTGCGCAGGACGAACCTGAAGTGGTTGCGGCCGAGGAAGTCGACGATTCAGCCAGTGATGATGCAGAAATTGATGATCCAGAGTTGGACGAACAGGGCTACGATCCAACGGAAGAGGAAGACTTCAGACCGAGTGAAGACATTCGGGCTGATGAGTCCATTGCATTTCCGACCGATATCTAGGCGGCTACTTAAAATGCGATAGTCGCTGCAGAGCTTTGCTTGCAGTGATGTCGATGAACAGAATCTACCAAAGAAGATGACCGACTTATGAAGAAAAAGAACATTCCGGTTGAATTCGTATTTCAACTCTTTGCCTTGATTATCGCCATTATTATTGTGCATGCGTTTTACGTATCGGTTGTACGTCCGAACGCGGCTGAAATTATTTTGGAGCAAAATGCGGCAGCAGCTGCCGATCCCGACTTCATCCGCGAACGACATGTGTGGGTGCTGATCAAGGATCTGGAGCAGGAGTCCTGCTTCATTCTAATGTTCTGGGCGTTGGCAATTATGGGCTTCAAAGCCGTAACGGTCGTCAAGGAGCGTCGCTTGCTGGATATCGATTTAGTGCCGGTAGCGGAAGGAATGCGGATATTGCCAGAGGACACCCGGGAGTTTGCGCGTCAGGTGGAGGCCATGCCTGAAGAAAGTCAGAAAATGCTCCTGCCGCGAGCGCTGTTGGGAGCACTGCGTCGATTCAGTTCGACCGGCAATATTCAGGACGTCGCAACTAGTACGCATACCATCTGCGAATCAGAGGCCGAACGGCTGGAATCGGAATTGTCGATGATCCGATATATTTCCTGGGCGATTCCGTCAATCGGATTTATCGGTACCGTTCGCGGTATTGGTGAAGCGCTGGCGCAGGCCGACAAGGCGGTCCAGGGTGATATCGCAGGTGTAACGCAAAGTCTGGGCGTCGCGTTTAACTCAACCTACATCGCTTTGTTGATCAGCATCTTCCTGATGTTTCTTGTGCACCAGTTGCAGCTGTTGCAGGAGCGTTTGGTGTTCGACAGCGAAAGCTATTGTGACGTCAAACTGATTCGGCACCTGAAGGCGGATTGACGGCAAACTGGTATCGACTGTGAACTTGATCGCAACACATCTTAACGACGCCGAAATATCGCTTATCGACTCCGAGCGACTTTTGTACCGGGAGCCTGGTTTTGCCTTACTTGAAGACGATCAACTCATAACGGGTAGTGCGGCCTATGCAGCAGCCCGATTAAAACCACGCCGAATCCATAACGAGTACTGGTCAAAATTGCAGACGCAGCCGTTATCTGACTTGCGCTTTCAACACCTTAGTGCTGCGGACCTCGTTAGCCAGCAGTTTGAGCAGGTCTGGCGCAAGGCGGCTGAGCATGGTGACCGTCTGGTCGTTGCGGTTCCTGCCTACATGGATAACGCCAGCCTTGGCCTGTTGCTCGGCATTATCGCCGAATACAAGGTTCCGGTAGTTGCGATGGTTGATGCTGCGGTTGCCGCGACGCGCAGACATTATAAGAACGCAATTCCGGTGCATGTTGATCTCAGCCTGCATTCCACAATGCTCACACGGATGTCACAAGAGGGTCAGGCGCAGGTTGACCGTTCTGCGGTGGTTGATGAGAGTGGCATGCTTGCGTTAAATGACGCATGGATCCGTTCTATTGCAGCGGCATTTGTAAAGCAATCACGATTTGATCCGCTGCATACCGCAGAAACGGAACAACTGCTGCAGGACAAATTGCCGCAATGGCTTGCAGAGGCTTCGTCGGGCAACGCTGTCGAGCTCGAAATCGAGTATCGCGGAATAACACACAAGGCGGAGCTTGAGTCGCTGCAGGTGGCAGAGGCTGCTGAATCCGTTTATCAACGAATTGTCAGCAACCTGCGGGCGCTGTACAGAGCTGATGAAACGCCGGCCATACAATTGTCCAGTCGTGCCGCACGCATGCCGGGACTTGCCGATATGCTGAAAGCACGAGTGGGAGGCGAGGTCTATCTGCTCGAGCCCGGAGCAACAGCACGAGGCGTGCTGGCGCGTTGTCGAGACATGCAGCGAGGTGACAGTGGTGTGAGCCTGATCCGGCAGCTTGCCTGGGACCAGTCACCGGTTGTCGCAGAGTCGCAAGAGTCACAAAGCAACGGGGGCACACCGAGCCATGTTTTGTTCGGCGACAAAGCTTACATGATCAACTCGCATCCTTTGATACTGGGGTCGCAGTCGGTCGACTCTGAACGCAGTATCGACTTGCAACAGGAAATGCCAGGTGTTTCCCGCCAACATTGTTCGCTGCAGACGGAACATGGCCAAATTGTTGTTCGCGACTCCAGCCGCTACGGGACATTTCTGAATGGTCACCGTATTGACGGTTCGGCGGTGTTACAGATTGGCGATACGCTGCGGATGGGTACGCCTGGACATGAGCTCAAGTTAATTCTGGTGGAGCAGCCCGATGGCGCGTAAGCGTCGATCATTTGAAGTATTCAGCATGTCGTTCCTCGACTGCATGAGCTGTGGTTTCGGTGCTGTGATT
Source organism: uncultured Woeseiaceae bacterium (assembly GCA_964528965.1). Lineage (GTDB taxonomy): Bacteria > Pseudomonadota > Gammaproteobacteria > Steroidobacterales > Woeseiaceae > UBA1847. The sequence goes on along the minus strand of CAZGVL010000004.1, from coordinate 3,055 downwards.
TTGTTCTTCATGATTATCAACTCGCAGGTTCGAGAAACGACGGAGGACGACCCGAATGACCTGATGGCGGAAACGCGCAAGATCGAAGTCGAGATTCTCGAGGGTCGAAAGAATCTGGTTCTTGCCAAGAACACGATGGAAAAACTGACAACAGAAAAGGTCACCGCAGAAGGCCAGATTGCCCAGATCATCAAGTTGATCGAAGAATTACGCATCGAGCTCTCAAAATACGATAAAGATACTCTTGCCGAGATTGAGAGCATCGAGAAGTTACAAGCGGACATCAAGACCCTGGAAGAGGAGGTCAAACGATTGCTCGCTATGGCCGAGGAAGACGAGGCGGATGGGAACAGGATTCGTGAATTCAAAGGCGACGGTGATCGCCAGTACCTGACCGGACTAAAGCTCGGTGGCAGGCGCACACTCATTCTCGTCGATCGTTCCGCAAGCATGTTGGACGACACGATTGTCAATATCATCCGCCGCCGCAACATGGCCGACAGAGATAAGTTGCGCTCAGTCAAATGGCGTCAAACGATCGCGACGGTTGACTGGTTAACGTCGCAGTTCGTGCCTGGCAGCGAATATCAGATCTACATATTCAATAATGATGTCGAGCCGGTGATTAAAGGCAGCGACGGTGTTTGGCTCAAATCTGACGATGGCACGCAGATCGAAGAATCGCTGCGGGTTTTGCGCCGAACCATTCCGGAAAATGGCACCAATATGCATGCCGCCTACGCAGTTGCATCACGGCTGACGCCCTTGCCCGACAATATCATTCTACTAGCAGATGGCTTGCCCACGATGGATGAACCGACAACCTCGGCGCGAACTATCGACGCCCGGCAACGATTCAATCTGCACAATCGAGCGATTCGTGAATTGCCGACCGGCATCCCGGTCAATGTATTCCTGTATCCGCTGGAAGGCGACTACGAAGCGTCAATTATGTACTGGGTGTTGGCCTATCGAACCAGCGGCTCATTTATCAGCGTCAGTCGTGACTGGCCTTAGACGAAGGGGTTGATGTGAGAAAAAAACGTACTGTCGAAGCATTTAGCCTGTCGTTCCTGGACTGCATTTGCTGTGGCTTTGGCGCGATTATTCTGTTGCTGGTACTGAGCAAGATCTACGAGCCAGTCATTATTGAGAAAACACAAGATGATCTGCAGTCGCTCATTGCGTTGTTGCAAGAGGAGCTGTTCGACATTCGTGGTGAAACAACGGTCATTAACCGTGATCTCGAGTCTGTGAAAGAGCAAACGTCAACGACCAAAATTCGTCTGGCTCGCCTGCAGGGCGAGCTGAATACTGTGCAAGGTCAATACGCCGTGACGCAGCGAGAATCAGAGTCCACCTTTGACGAAGGCGCATTAAAAGCGACCAGGCAGAGCCTCACTGCAGAGATGCAACGCCTTCAACCTTACTACAAGCGAGCAGAAACGGATGCTGTTGCGGGAATTCCTGCAGACAGTGAGTACATTATCTTCCTGATCGATACGTCCGGCAGTATGCAGCAGTTCAACTGGGAGCGGGCGCAGAGAAAACTAACCGAAACTCTCGACGTGTACCCGCAGGTCAAAGGTATTCAGATCATGAATGACAATGGCAGTTACATGTTCTCACAATACCGGGGCAAGTGGATTCCGGACACGCCTGGCAGACGCGAAGCTATCGTGAACACAATGCGTAACTGGCGGCCGTTTAGCGACAGTAATCCTGTCGACGGCATCATCTATGCGATCAGCACTTTCTGGGAGCCAGACAAGAAGATCAGCATTTATGTCTTTGGTGACGAGTTCAGTGGTGGATCGGTTGAGAATGTCGTTCGGCAAATCGATAACGTCAATCGTGAAGATGCGGAAGGCAATCGCCTGGTCCGAATTCATGCCGTCGGGTTTCCCTGGTTTTTTGAGGGCGGCCGTGAAATACCCAACACGGCGCGTAGATATGCACATCTAATGAGAATTATTTGTGACAGAAATGGTGGAACCTTCGTCGCGCTGAGCAACGAGCGAACCTGAAACGAGGCATTTCTTGCCGCCGCGCGTTTCGTTGCGGCCATGATTCGCCACAATTGATCGTCAAGTTTGCATCTTGCGGACCGTTCGCGTCCGTTATTACGGCATGTAATGAAATCCAACAGAGGCCACAACGGTGGTCTTTTAATCACGGAGGACATTCCAATGCGCAAACAGATAATGATCATCTCAGTAATCGCCAGCCTGGTCGCGACGCCGGTATTCGCCAGTTCTGGAGTATCTCAGTCCGAATCATCCAAGGAAGAGTCAATCGGCGCAGGTACCGGCGCCACGCTCGGAGCCATCGCTGGCGGCCCGGTCGGGCTTATGATCGGTGCGATGATTGGAGCCAAAGTCGGTAAATCCCTGTATCTGAAGGATTCAGAAATTGACGCATTGTCTGGTTCACTACAAAGCTCCGAAGATGTAGTCGACGTTCTGCAGGATGATGTCCGAGTGTTGAATGGCGATGTGGACACTTTAAGCGCCGAACTGACACGGCTTGAAGAAAATTCACAACCGGAGCTGCGTAGCCTTCTGCAGGCCGGCATTGCAATGGACTTGCTGTTTCGCACTGATGAGCACGTATTGGCCGACACGACAGGATCAAGATTGGCGGAGCTTGCGGCGTCGCTTTCCTCCAAAGCAGATATTCGTGTGCAGCTGGACGGCTTTGCCGATGAAAGAGGTGATGCAGAGTACAACTACCAACTCTCCCAAAAGCGCGTCGATTTTGTTCGGGAGCAACTTATCGGCTCTGGTGTTGACGCGTCGCGGATCAGCATTGCCGCCCATGGAGAAGCGCCCGCACAGGACGCGAGCATCGACAGCTATGCGCTCGAGCGCAGAGTCAGCCTGACTTTGTTCATCGACGAAACACCTTCATTCGCAGCAAACCCATGATGCTCTGATTTGCGCATGACTCATCTCCCCACGACTCATTGCGAGTCCCTACCTGGCCGGCCCTTTGGGCTGGCCTTTTTTTTTGCTGCGAAGCGGGTTTCGATAGTCTTTTGGACGCGTCTTCGTCG
>CAZGVL010000003.1:0-104006 GCA_964528965.1 uncultured Woeseiaceae bacterium | reverse complement strand
GTTTCTAAGATAAGTAATGCAATAGCTAGTGAGGGGGCCTTCGGGCCCCCTTTTTTTGCCTGAAATTTCTCTGGCTCCGAATGTTTCAAGCAACTGCGGAATACTTCGAACGCAGCCTATGCGATCGCTAGTTGGTGGATTGCGGAATATCCTCACCCAGTATCAATGCGCGAACGTATTTGACCGGCGGTGATCCATACGATAACGCCTGATCGTGGTAGCGACGCAATGTGAACTCGCCACCCCAGGCAGCTTCGACAGCACGACGCATTTCAATATGTTCCTGGTAGCCAACGAAATAAGTCGACAACTGCGTAGATGTTAATTGCGCACGTACCCACTTTCCGGCCGCCTCACGTTCTTCCTGGAAGCCACCTTCGATCATGAGCTTCATTGCCTCGTCACGCGTCATGCCGTCAACGTGTATGGCAGAATCGATGATTGCGTTGGTAACGGCACGCAAGTACCACTTCAGGTTGATCAGCCGCATCAAAGGGTCGTGATCAAGGTAGCCCTCATCAATCATCATTTGTTCGGCATATACCGCCCAGCCTTCAATAAAAGGCCCGGAGCCGAGGACCGCACGCAACGTTGACGGGTAGCGATTGCTCAAAGCCAACTGGAGAAAATGACCTGGAGTACCCTCGTGAATCGTCAGGTCCTGGATTGAAAGCAGGTTGTATTCACGAAGAAACGAGTCGACTTGTTCATCAGTCCAATCCTCTGGTAGCGGTGCCACTGCGTAAAATGTTGTTTGGCCCTTGTCGAGTACGCCCGGGGCGTCAAGGTAGGCTACAGATACGCCGCGCTCAAACTCCGGCATGATGACAATTTCTATTGGGTCATCGGGAACCGTAACAATGTTGTGTTCGATGACGAAGTCGGTGGCATCCTGCAAGTACTGCTTGGCGATATCCACAATGCCATCGCGCGGTGGCAATTGAGCGTAAGCCTGCTCGAGTGCAGCTCTGATAATCGTTTGCTTGTAGGCCTCATCGGGATTGTCTGGAAAAGTCGTATACGGATGCATGCCCGCATAGACGTCCCTGGAAATCTCGTACATCTCACTTCGTACTGCTTCATATTCGTTCTCGGCGCGACTCGAAATTTCCTTCCGACCCAGCGGTGAGTCGAGGGCAAACGCGAGTTTTACGTCAAACAACTCCGCTCCAATTCGGAATTCCCCGGCGGCCCGTGGAAGCAACTCCTCTTCGAGCCAGTTCTGGTGCTCCGCAATCGCGTTCTTCGCGGTCTCAATAGCTGCTCTCAAACGCTCTTGAGCTTCGGCTGGCAGCTTGTCCATATCGGGCTCGATCATCGTATCGATGATCGACAGAAGCCCCGGGCTCTGCTGTACAGCAGTTTCCGCGTGTATTTTGGGCACCCTTACCGGGTCAATTGCATCCCGTGCCTCGGCAAAAAACCGCGGTAGCTGTTCCAGGCGCGATGTGACACTGGCTAATCGCGTCTCAATGGGTGCGAAGTCCCGAGCGACCAAACCGTATATTGCACGGCCGGAGATATCGACATAGACCAGCGGATTCCAGGCCCACTGCTGCAGCGTTTCCTGAGACCAGAGACTGGATTCCAAATCGTTACGCAGTAGCTCCGCATCGACCTGGTTTGCACGCGACAGGTCCTCGCGACCGATTGCCGCAAGGGCATCAAGATACTCGGTGTACATACGTTTGAGTTTTGCACGCGCATTCGTATCAACGTGATCAAGCATTGAATCAGCACTGTGGTCGCCTGTTAGCGTGGCGCTAACCGGCGAGAAGTTGGCCAGATCGCTGACATACTCCTCGGCCAGGTTTTCGAACGCTTCGTCGGCGGACGCCGCAGCAAATACGTTGCCACTGACGAGAGCTGTAAGCAGAAGAAGGGCAAGTGTGGTGCCTTTGGGAATCGGCAAATTTTTCACGGTTTTACCTCGGTATCTGAGCTGGATACCTCGGAACATAGCACGGAGATGCATGCTGGGCAGCGCATCATCCCGCCGCGGTTCGTGTCCTCACCGTGGTAATTACTGCAATTACCGATGCCAGGCGCCTGCTTTTTTGTCACCAATTCGTCTGATGCAAGCCGATCAATTGAAGAAAACTGGCCACTCCCGTTTGTTCTGAACTAGCCGAGCAAATGGGTGCATAACTACGGCTGCGCGGGCCTGTACAATCCTTTGTCGTTGCATGCAGATGACTACAGGTGTGCGGTAGTTAAATAGCAAGGCGTTACTGGCTCTGCCGAGCGCAGCTCCTCGTCGGGATTGCGTTGCCAGCGACGTGTTGCTACACACCGACCCACGGGAAAAAGGGCCCTGCGTGAGACGGTTTGAGAACCCATCGTCGACGTTGGCTGTTGCGTGGATGTCGCCCGATGAAGCTCTTGGCGAAGCTCGAAAAACGGTGAACTACGAATCGTTGTAGAGGCTAATGGCTAACCAAACTCGCATTGCTTATCGTGCACTCTCGCGGACAACCAATTCATCGATAAGGTCAGGCAATTTCCCATAACCGCCCGCTTCCTTGCCGCCGGTGCGGTATTTTCCGTTGACAACCACAGCCGGAACACTCTGAATACTGTAGCGACGGGCCAGATCCTCTGCTACACGGAGTTTTTGATCGACCTCAAAGGAGTTCCAGGTGCGCTCAAACTCATCTGCGCTTACACCGAATCGCTCAAATAGTTTGGCAATTGCTGCCTCGGAAGTCATGCGGTTGCCACGGCGGTGGTATTCCTGGAACACAGCATCCCTGAACACAGCCGGATTCTTGATGCTGCCATTTCGGGCAAGCACTTCTTCGGTGTAGTACAGGCGTGCATGCAATTGCACCAGCCCGTTCCACATTGCTGGAATGCGTACAAAGCGAACATTGGCCGGCTTGCCTTCCACCCAAGGGTTAATGATTGCCTCGAAGTCATAGCAATGCGGGCAGCCGTACCAGAAGAATTCAGCAACCTCGATCTTGTCAGCACCGCCTACGGTTGGCTGAGTTGGCACAAGGCGCGTGTAGTTCTCGCCTTCCTTGAACTGCCAGTTTTGCGTCGTAGCCGTCGTGTTGACTTGTGCGAGTAGTATTGCCTGTTCTCCTGATTCCGGTTCCGCAGCAGATTCTTCCACTACCTGATGGGTCTCGTCGACTGCTTCGTCGGTCGGTGCGACGGTTGCATCAACAGCTTCCTCGACGGCCTGTTGCCCCACAGGCGGAGTGCTCTCAACAGTGCTCGGTGCAGTATCCTGCTTGCCGCAAGCGCCAAGCAATAAGAGTGTAAGGGCAAAGAAAGCTGCTTGTTTCATAATGGATTCCCGAAATTCAGTGACTAATCCGACCGCAGGCGGGCGGATTGGTTTAGTTCAAATGGTGCTGATTACAGCTGCGGATTCGACATAATTCCGGCCGATCCAGGAGTCTATTGCAGGCCCTGCATATAGGAGGCGACCGCTTCGATGTCCTCTTTGTCCAGCCTTGCGGCGAGGTCGCGCATGATGCGCGTCTTGCCGTCGGATTGCCGTGTACCTGCTGCGTAATCCTGCAGTTGCTTGGCTGTATAAGTCGCGTGCTGGCCGGACACCGCAGGGTAACCGGCAGCGGGATTACCGCGTCCCGTGGGCCCATGGCACGCCATGCATGCCGCAACACCCGCGTCAGAATCACCACCTCGATACAGCGCCTGTCCTCTGGAAACCTTGCTCGCATCTGCAACCGGCATTGCCGCCTTGGGAAGGCTCTCAAAATAAACGGCGAGATTGCGAATGTCATCATCAGCCAGCAGCATGGCTTGCGCGCTCATCAGTGGGTCGCTGCGCAGCCCGTCTTTGAAGGCGTGCAATTGAGTAGTGAGATAAGTCGCACTTTGACCGGCAATGCTTGGCCATGTCGGCATGACGCTATTGCCGTCCTGACCATGACAGGCGGAGCAGGTTGTCGATTTTGCCTTGCCGGCCTCTGCTGAGCCGTCAACAAGGCTTTCTGCCCCGGCTGGAATGCCTGCCAGTGCGATGCCAGCGGATACGAGAAACGAAACGAGCTTAATATTCATGTTTTTTGACCGTCACTTCCTTACGATGGTCGCGGCCATCGTCAGTTGTTAATCAATTGTCCGAGTTGCACCAAAACCGGTGTCTGGTATCTGGACGTAAGTCTGAATTGCGCCTTGCTGCCTGACCCTGAACCCGTCAAACTCCCGGATTCAACAGCCCCAAATTATACACACAAACCGCGGGGCGTACCCCATGTCGCAATATCCGGAAGCCCATTTCATCAAGAGTGCCAATCGGCCGAATCAATTCGTGCCGGATAGCGGTGCTGAGGTTGCGGTGGCAGGCCGTTCAAATGCGGGTAAATCGAGCGCGATCAACGTGATCGTTAACCGACGCCAGTTCGCGAGAACAAGCAAAACGCCGGGTCGAACTCAACTCGTCAATTTCTTTAATCTGCGAGATAGCGAGCGCCTGGTCGATTTACCGGGGTATGGCTATGCGCGGGTGTCGGACGCGACTCGGCGCCACTGGGGGGACCTGTTAACTGAATATTTTAAAGTCCGCTCCAGCTTGCGCGGGCTAATGCTAATCGTCGATATTCGCCGCCAGTTGACCGACTATGACCGGCAAATGATGACGCTCGGCGCCACAGTGGACTTGCCAATGCACATTCTTCTGACCAAGTCTGACAAACTCAAACGCGGGCAGGCAGCGACTGCACGCCTTAGCGTTAAGAAGGAACTCGGCGACAGTGCGACAGTGCAATTGTTCTCCGCGCTGAATCGCCAAGGGGAAGATGAGGCGCGAGAAGTGCTTGAGAAATTCCTGGGCGGCGGCGAAAGCACATAAAAAAAGCCCCAGGACCAAGGCCCTGGGGCAAGAAAAAGCAAAGGCTTGGGGTCGCCGTTGCAAGCCCATTTAGGGACGTAAATGGGCAAGTGACTCAATGCACTCAGTAATTTGGAGTCTACAGATCAGTCTAAGTTCCGCAATCTCCATAACTCAATGAAAAGACTAAATATTTAGTTTAGACTCAGTCTGAGCTCGGCAGCAAGAACGCGCTTCAACAGGGTTCGATGAAGCACTCAACGCCGCCGCTGTCTCAAGCCCGGTTTAGTGCGCCTCATCCCAGTTACTCCCAACACCGGTATCTACCTTCAGAGGTACTGACAGCGCTGCAGCGCCACTCATTAAATCACTAACCTTCGCTGTAACGGCCTCTATCTCGTCTACCGCAACTTCGAATACCAATTCATCATGCACTTGCATGATCATGCGGGCATCGACGCCCGATGATACAAGCCACCCGTCTACATCGATCATAGCCATCTTGATGATATCTGCCGCTGTTCCCTGCATCGGTGCATTGATGGCGCTGCGCTCGGCATATTGTCGACGCTGCGCATTGCGATCATTTATTTCTGGCAAGTACAGGCGCCGGCCGAATGCCGTTTCAACGTAGCCCTGAATCCTGGCCTGCTCACGAATGTCATCCATGTACTTTTTTACGCCCGGGTAACGGTCGAAGTACAGCTCAACGTATTGCTGCGCTTCATGCCGCGCAATACCGAGTTGCTTGGCGAGACCGAAGGCTGACATTCCATACATCAGCCCGAAATTGATGGCCTTCGCTGAGCGGCGTTGATCAGTCGTGACGTCATCCAGGCTGGTCCCGAAAACCTCGGCTGCAGTGGCGCGGTGGACGTCCTGATCATCTGCGAACGCGGCGAGCAGTCCCTTGTCCGTCGACAGGTGCGCCATGATACGCAACTCGATCTGGGAGTAATCGGCAGCGAGAAGCACCTGCCCAGGTGGTGCAATAAACGCCTGCCGAATTCGACGGCCTTCGGGCGTGCGGATCGGAATATTCTGCAAATTCGGGTCGGATGAGGAAAGTCTGCCTGTGGCTGCAACAGCCTGATGATAGGACGTGTGCACGCGCTCGGTCGCAGCAGCTATCTGCAACGGCAGCTTGTCCGTGTAGGTGCTCTTCAGCTTACTGACACTGCGGTACTCGATGATGACGCGCGGCAATTCATAATCGTCGGCCAGCTCAGTAAGAACGTCCTCCGCGGTCGATGGTTGCCCTTTCGGGGTCTTGCGAATAATCGGCAACTCAAGTTTTTCAAACAGAATCTGCTGCAGTTGTTTCGGTGAGCCGAGATTGAAGGGCCCGCCAGCGAGCTCATGCGCCTGACCTACCAGCTCAAGCATTCTTGCGGCAAGCTCTCCACTTTGCTTGATGAGCATCTTGCGATCGACGAGGACGCCGGTTTCTTCGATACGCAGCAGGATAGGCACCAGCGGCTGCTCGATCTCTTCATAAACCTTGCGCAGTGATTCGATTTCGTTGAGCTTCGTCCAGAGCGTTTCGTGCAATTGCAGCGTGATGTCGGCATCTTCTGCAGCGTAGGGTGCCGCGGTGTCGAGATCGACCTGATTGAAGGTCAGCTGTTTGGCACCTTTGCCCGCAACATCCTCGAAATGAATCGTGTCCCGATTCAGGTAATGTCGCGCCAGGGCATTCATGTTGTGTCGTGACGCGACGCTATTCAGTACATACGATTCAAGCATCGAATCGTATTGCATCCCGGCCAACGCGATACCGTGCCGCGCAAATACGTGCGCGTCATATTTAAGGTGATGCCCGACTTTCTTGCTTTGCGGGTCCTCAAGATACGCCTTGAGCTTGTCGAGAACCTGGTCACGCGGAAGTTGCTCAGGTGCGCCAGGGTAGTCGTGCGCGACAGGGATGTACGCCGCTTCGCCGGACCGCACCGATACTGATATGCCAACGATCTCTGCTTTCATGTAGTCGAGGCTGGTTGTCTCTGTATCTATGGCGACCAGGTCAGCCGACTTGAGCTTCGCAAACCAACGATCGAACGCGTCCCAGTCGAGAACAGTCTCATAGTCTCCGCCGCTGCTCTTTGCCGGCGGTTCGTTCTCTGCTGCAGAATCTCCGAGTTGTTCTAGTAGCGTGCGCAACTCAAAGCGAACATACAGCTCCCGCAGGCTGGTGCTATCAGGGGGGGCCGGTTTCAAGTCAGACAACGATACGGGAAGCTCAACGTCAAGGCGGATTGTCGCCAGCTGTTGGGAGAGTTTGAGTTGCTCAATATTCTCCCGCAGGCTCTCACCAACCTTGCCGCCAACTTCGTCGGCATGTTGAATGATCTCGGCGGCGCTGCCGTATTGATTGAGCCATTTCGCCGCGGTTTTCGCACCAACTTTTGGTACGCCGGGAATATTGTCGGACGCATCTCCAACCAGCGCGAGGTAGTCAATGATTTGCTCTGGAAAAACGTCGAACTTGGCTTTAACACCATCGCGATCGAGCATACTGCCGCTCATCGTGTTGACCAGTGTTACGTGCTCGCTGACGAGCTGAGCAATATCCTTATCTCCTGTGGAAACAAGAACCTGCATCTGTTCTTTTGATGCTTCTCGGCACAGTGTGCCGATGACGTCATCGGCCTCGACGCCTTCGACGCGCAGCAGGGGCAGGCCCATTGCCACCACCGCGTCGATGAGGGGCGCAACTTGCGAGCGCAGCTCGTCAGGCATTGGCGGGCGATTCGCTTTGTAGTCTTCGTACAAGTCGTCGCGGAACGTTTTCCCCGGCGCGTCGAATACGACGCCAACATGCGAACAAGGTGTTTCGCGAATCAGCTTGTTGATCATCGCCAGAACGCCATGCAGCGCGCCGGTCGGTTCACCCTGTGAATTCGACAGGCTTGGAAGTGCGTGATATGCCCGGTACAGATACGACGATCCGTCAATGAGCACCAGGTCTATGTCTGACATATTCGGTCTTTACATTATTCCGTTGTCGATTCTTCTTCGGTTTCTTCGTCTGTCTCGCTTTCGTCGTCCGCCTCTTCGACTGGAGGCGCCTGAATCTCGCTCGGGTCGCCCGGAATAAAGAGCTGCCCGCTTTGGCCGCAGCTACTGACGAGTATCGCGAAAATTGATGCTGCAAGTACGCGTAGGATCATAGTCATGGTGGTCGTCCGCAAACCCAGAAGAACTGATTATAGGGTCTTGCGGCTTACTTTGAATAGCGCTTTGCAATCTGTCGGTACGCTTCCCTGAATGGAATGCCTTGTTCCCGAACAATACGATTCGCTTCTTCAGCGGCAAATATGCCTTCATCGAGCTCAATATTGGCTGGAATAAAACGCATGCCACTGAGCACGTGCGCCATGATGTCGACGGAATCGATGGCCAGGTCGATCGCGCGAAACAAGGGCGCCTTGAGACGCTGCAGATCGCGTTGATAGCCAGACTGCAGTTTCGCGGTAATCAGCAATGACTCGTCCAGGCATCCCTGCGCCGTCGCTGATGATGCGCGTATCAGCTCAAGCACATCCGGGTTTCTCTTTTGCGGCATGATTGATGAGCCAGTCGTCACGTCGGCCGCCAGGGAGATATAGGTAAATTCCTGCGTGTAGAAGAGCATCAGGTCTGTCGCCATGCGGCCCAGGTCCTGCAACAACAGAGTAATTTCGAATAGCAGGGTGCTCTCGGCCTTGCCGCGTGAAAGCTGAACGGACGTAACAGGTGTCTGAGTGGACTCGAATTCGAGTTTTTCGGTGGTCAGGTCGCGGTCTATCGGCAGGCCTGGCGTGCCATAGCCTGCTGCGCTGCCGAGCGGATTCTTGTTGATGCGTCGGAGCGCGGCCGCGAGGCCAGCGATCGAGTCCGCGAAAGCCTCATCAAAGCCGCCGCACCAAAGGGATACGGATGACGGCATCGCATGCTGCATGTGTGTGTAGCCCGGCAGTACAACGTCACCTTGCCTCTTGGCGACGCTTGCAATTGCATCACGCAATAACGTCACTCTATCTGCCAGGTCTTTGGAGGCATCGCGAAGATACAGTCGCAGAGCCGTCAGGACCTGGTCGTTTCGCGAGCGTGCCAGATGCAATCGTCCTCCGGCCTCGCCGATATCCCGGGTAAGACGTGCTTCGAGCGCTGTGTGCACATCCTCGTCTTCAAGTTCGATTGTCCATTCGCCCGCGGCGAAAGTTTTCTGCAGCGTGGTCAAGCCATTGCAAATAGCAACACAGTCTTCTTCACTGATGAGGCCGACTTTCGCGAGCATTTCCGCGTGAGCGATTGAGCCTCGAACGTCGTAATCGACTAGACGTGCGTCGAGAACATGATCTTCGCCAGCCGTGTAGCGCAGCACTCGCTCGTCAAGAGGAAGTCCTTTCTCCCACAGCCGTGTCATGACAATTCGCTACCTTGCTCGGCGGTTGTCAGGGCAGCGATATCATTGACGACCAATGTGCCTGTGCCTTCGTTGGTGAATACTTCGAGTAACAGACTGTCTGGCAATTTATAGGAAATGACATGGACACGGCTGACACCATTCGCGAGAGCCGATTCAATGGCTGCAGCTTTGGGCAACATGCCGTCCGCAAGTTTGCCGTTGGCCTTAAGCTTGTCCAGAGCAGCTCGGTCGATGTAACTGATTAGAGATTGCGGATCTTTGACGTCTTCGAGGATTCCCGGGGCACCGGTCGCAAGTATTAGCTTCTCAGCGTCGAGTTCTGCTGCTATTGCGGCAGCAACCGTATCCGCGTTGATATTCAATATTTCGCCGGACTCGTCACAGGAAATCGGGCTGACGACGGGCATAAGACCATTGTCGAGTTGCTTGCGAACTACATCCGCATCGATGGAATCGATATCCCCGACAAACCCGTAGTCCACGGTTGAATCGCCATCACGTTCAACTGGGGGCCTGCGGCTGGCACGGATGAAACCCGCGTCGACACCGCTGATGCCGACTGCAGGAATATGCAGCTCACGGCATACTGCAAGCACGCGCGTGTTGATCTGGCCATTCAATACCATGGTTGCGACTTCGAGCGATGGGCCATCGGTTACTCGTCGTCCATCCACGAATGTCGTGTCCAGACCAAGCGCCGCAGCAAGCGCCGTGGATTGCGGCCCTCCGCCGTGTACCAGGACCACGCGAATGCCAACTTGATGCAGGATGCCAACCTGCTCCATGAGCAGGCTTGTTTGCTCTGCATCGGCGAAGACCTCGCCACCCACTTTGAGAACAAAAACCTTGCCTTTGAATAGTCGAATGTAAGGCGCAGCGTGTTTCAGGGCTGATACGACAATTGCGCGATCTTTCTTCGAGCTCACAGGTGGCCTCCCAACATTTGATGCAGCACGGCCATCTGCGCGAGCATTCGATTGCGTGCCTCCTGAATGACGACACTGCGTGGTCCGTCAAGGACGGGTTCACTGACGACGACCCCGCGACGAACAGGCAGGCAATGCATGAATCGACAGTCATCTTTCGCATTGTCGAACCACGGCTCGTCAACGCACCAGTCGTCCAGTTCATTGCGCAGTTTTTCGTCGCCCAGTCGATCGCCGTAGTGACGAGTCGATGACCATGACTTGGCGTAGATGACATGCGCATCTTGCATGGCCGCGGTTCGATCATCGGTCTCCTGCAGCGAACCGCCGGATGCCTCGGCGGCCGTGCTGGCTTTGGCCATTATTGCCTCTGGCAATTCAAAACCTTCTGGTCTCAATACCGTTACGTTCATACCGCGCTTCGCGGCCATATGCAGCGTTGCGGCCGGTACCGCGAGCGGCAGCGCTCTTGGATGATAGGCCCAGCTCAGCACGAATTTGCCGCCGTTTGCTGGAATTCCGAGTTCGTCCATGGTCTTCCAGTCAGCAAGACTCTGACAGGGGTGATTCATTGCTGATTCCATGTTGATGTACGGAGTGTCAATCAAATCCGTCAGAGCCGAAAATTCAGTTTCCGCCATGTCTGATTCAAGGCTTTTGCGTTCCGCGAACGCCCGAATACCGATCGCGTCTCCATACGAGGCGATCACGGGAACCGCTTCTCGAATGTGCTCGGCTGCCGCACCGTCCATCACGATGCCGGGCCGGGACTCGAGTCCGTGAATCGACATATCCGGGGAGATTACAAATGAGCCACCGCCAAGACGAACCATCGCCGCCTGAAATGACGCCAGCGTGCGCAATGATGGACTCAGAAACAGCAATGAAAGTACTTTGCCGCGCAGGGCCTCCGGTTCCGGGTGTGAATCCAGCCGCGCGGCCAGTTCGAGTAGTGCATTAACTTCTTCGTTGCTGAAGTCTGCGAGGTCATTGAACGATTTCATTATTATTTCCCTATTGTTAGTCAGTGCCGGGCGCCATTGACATCAGCGCATGCGCCAATTGGTCGACGTGCTTTGAATCAAGAACCAGCGGCGCCAATATTCGCAATACATGCGGGTCAGCGCTGGTTCCAGTGAGAACGTCGTGCTGCAAGAGTGTATTACGAACCTCCAGTGCAGGGCGATCGCATATCAGGCCCAGCAGCAGTCCCATCCCTTGTATCTTCTTCACAGGGCCGACAATACATTGTTCTCGAATCTGCGCTTCACGACAGCAGACATTGGCCAGCAAATTTTCTTCATCAATCGCATCTATTGTCGCGACGATCGCTGCAGCAGCGATTGGACCGCCACCAAAAGTCGAGCCAAGATCGCCGGTGCCAAATTTCGACGCAACCTCTTCGCTGCACAGAACTGCACCGCAAGGCATGCCGCCGCCGAGCGCTTTGGCGCTCGTTAAAATATCAGGCTCCACCCCGTGCACTTGTACCGCGAAGTACTGACCTGAGCGGCCCATGCCGGACTGCACTTCATCCGCAATCAGCAACGCCCCGTGCCGTTGCGTAGATTCGCGCAACGCGGCAATAAAGTCCGTCGATAAGTCGTATGCTCCAGCGACGCCCTGGATGGGTTCAAATATGACCGCAGCCACGTCGTCATTGATCATTGTCCTGGCGGCGGAAACATCGTCGCGAGGAATGAAATCGACATCGATTGGCTTCGACGGAAAGCCGTACCATTTTTCCGAGTTCCAGGTGACTGCGCCGGCTGCAGCCGTACGGCCATGAAATCCCTGCGTGATCGCAAGTATTTTTTTCCTGCCGGTCACCACACACGCCATGCGCAATGCGTTCTCATTGGCTTCCGCACCCGAGTTCACGAAAAAGACGCGACGCAAGTTATCCGGGGCAATTTGAAGCAGTTTTTCCGCAGCGCTGGCGCGAATGTCTAACGCAACCGCATTGCTCTGGAAGAGCAGTTTTCCGCTTTGTTCACGGATGGCCTCTACCAGTCGCGTGTGGCCGTAACCGAGTGCGGCGACCGCGTGTCCTCCATACAAGTCGAGAATACGCCGGCCGTCGGTCGTAAAAATATCGCAGCCGCTGGCGTGTTCCGGCACAAACGGCAACTGACCGTAAACCGGAATAGTCGATGCTGCTTCTCGGGCGCGCGCATCGGTGCTGGAGTCTGCACTCACGTTTGCTGCCACCTCAGGTCCAGCCCGGAGCCGCGGCGGTCAGGCCTGCTGCTTCAGGGATGCCCCATAGCCGGTTCATCCATTGTATGGCTCCGCCAGCAGCACCTTTTACCAGGTTATCGATAGTGCTAACAACGACGACAGTGTCGCCGTCTGTCGCGACACCAATCTGGCATCGGTTGCTGGCAATGACACTCTTCATACGTGGGGTTCCGTCGACCACCTCAACGAATGGCGAGTCGGCATAGGCTGCTTCGTACACGCTGCGAAGTTGATCAATGGTGACCGGTGCAAGCGTCTTCGCCTGCAAGGTTGCATGGATGCCACGCGCGAACGGTCCGGAGTGCGGTACGAAGTTGATCTTGAGGTCATTGCCAGTCGCGGCTCTTACCAGGCCCTCCATTTCGGGAGCATGTCGATGGGCGAGCGGCTTGTAAGCATAGAGATTGCCGTGTCGTTCAGGGTGGTGTGTGCCGGCCTGGGGTGTCCGCCCCGACCCGGTACTGCCGGTTATGCCGGACACAAACGCCTCGCCGTGCACCAGGCCGGAATTCGACAAGGGAACCGCGGCGAGCAACACCGCTGTTGCAAAGCAGCCAGGATGTCCAATGTGCGCAGTATTGAAATCGGCGACATGCTCAGGAACGCCGCTGCTGAATTGCTGCAGCAAGTCTGGCGCACCATGTTTGATCTTGTAGACGGCCTCATAATCGGCGCGCTTCGCAAATCGAAAATCTGCGGAGGAGTCTACAACATGTACGGTCAGTTGCTTGCTGGCGGCAACTTCTAAGGCGGCTTGAATAATTTTGGCTGACGATCCGTGTGGCGCTGCTGAGAATATCGCGACGTCGCCGCCAGCCTCGATTGAGGCTGGCCATTCATCATGGCGGCTAAAGCACCGTGTTCCATATGCGCTCGCGAGATTCGGAAATGTAACTGCGATGGGATATCCGCTACGACTGTCGGACACCGCCGCCGCCAACTCAAAGTTAGGGTGACCTGCAATCAGGCGTAGTAGCTCACCGCCGACGTAGCCGGTCGCGCCGAGAACAATTGCCGGGATGGTTTTACTCATGCCACCTTCCTGCTTTTTAGAATCTCGGCAATCAGGTCGCCGAGCGCAACACCATTCGACAATGCATTGATGCCCTGCAGTGACAGTCGCTCAGCTATCTGGTCAATTCCTACCGAGTTATCTGTAGCAGGACCTGTGACAACGGCAGGTTCAATATCGAATTGCTCACGCAAGATTTTCGCGCCGCCCCATGCTGAAACAGGATCGTTTGCGCACAGCACGACACCGGTCAGTGCGTTTCTAATGTTCTCGTCAGTCAATATAGCCTCGACACCATAGGCGCCGATCAAGCCATCACCCAGTTCCAGCACGATAACGTCCGGCTTTTCTTTGGCGAGACTGGTTAGTAGCGCACGGGTCAACGCAGGACCATTCTCGGCGGTCGTTGTGACAATGCCAAGGTCGGAGAAAATCATCGAGTCAGCCGCGCCCGCATCCTCCATCGCAAGAATATCGCGTCGCAGCGAAACACCGGTTGCCTTGCAAGCGGCGATAATGAAACCCAGATGACGCAGTCGGCTGACGATCGCGCATGCGGCCGCTGTTTTGCCCGAATCCATGCAGGTGCCGGCGAGCGCGATGACGGGAACGCCATTCGTTTCAAGGGTCGCGTCTTTATCGAACTTTGCAGCGCCGACCCGAGCCGGCACGCCAATTCGTTCACCCAGATAGGGAAAATGCAGCACCGTGCCCAGGACTTCGCAATCAAAAGGCGCGCCCACATCCGGATTTGCTGAGTCACACAGACCGAGTACGCCGCCAATATTTAACAGTTGGATGATGTCTCCGACATTGAGCTGCAGTGGTAACCGCCCTGAATAGCCCCGCAGTGCTTTACGATGGCCGAGTGCTCCAACGACGATGTCGCCCTGATTGACCGTCGCCATGCGGCCGGAAATCAGCTCGAGCTGGTTGTAACGCGTCTTGTTATTGAGGACCCGAACGGCGACCAATACTCCTTCATCGCACGGAATGTCAGCAGACAAGCGAAGCTCGTGTCCGAGTTCGCTGTGCTGTGCAACGGATGCGATCTTGTCGACAAGTACATTCTTCACTGGCCAGTCTCCCCAGCTCGCGTTTGCAAGCTTCCAGACAATGACAGTATGCGCGCGTAGCCCAAGGCATCTGCGGCAGTCCATTCACCCGCGGCTTCTCCATAAACGCCCTTGGTTGCTGCGAGTAGCGAGAACGGTGACGACACGCCATCAATGAAAAGATTGCCCGGACGAAGAGTGAAATTCACTATCCCCGAGACTCGTTGTTGTGACGAAGCGAGAAAAGCTTCGATATCAGCGCAAACCAGGTCCAGTTGTTTACCTTCATGAACGAGATCGCCGTAGCTCGATGCGACGTTCTCCTTGATTCGAGCCTGTTGCGCGCTCAAAACAAGCTTCTCAAGTTCACGGTGGGCGGTGATCAAGGTAACGGCAGCAGGCGCTTCGAAGGCAACTCGACCTTTGGTGCCGAGCGCAGTATCGCCGAGATGAATGCCGCGTCCAATGCCGTAACTTCCTGCCAGCGTCTCAAGTTCCTCGATGAGTGCGACAGGCTGGTGCTTCCTGCCATCGAGTGCGACCGGAATTCCGGCATCGAATTCAAGCGTGTGTGCTGAGGATGCCAGGGGATCGCTGAAAGCATTTGCCGACATCACCCACGCCTCTTCGGGAATGCTGCGCTCGGAAGTGAGTGTTTCCTGGCCGCCGATCGTGATGCCCCACAAGCCCCGGTTGATGGAGTAGGTCGATCCCTGTGCTGGCGGCGGCATGCCATTGGATTCAAGGTACTGCAGTTGCTCATCACGCACGAAACTGTTGTCTCTAACCGGAGCCAGCACTTCAAGTCCCGGGCTAAGCGTTCGCAGTGCGACCTCAAATCGAACCTGATCATTACCGGCAGCGGTGCATCCGTGTGCAACCGTTGTCGCATTCCGTTCAATCGCCACCGCTGCCAGGCGCGCCGCCTGTAGCCCTCGCTCTGCACCTACGCACAACGGGTAGGCCTGGCCGCGAAGTACGTTGCCGGCTATAAGATAGCGAATTACCGAGTCGAAAAAATCTTGCTTACAGTCGACCAGCACATGTTCGATGGCACCCAGTGCCAGCGCACGGTCCCGCAGAGCATCGGCAGCTTGTGCATCAATGCCGCCGGTGTCGATCGTTGCCGTTACGACGTCCCGACCATAAGTTTCCTTTAGCCAAGGCACGCAGAAAGACGTATCGAGGCCGCCGGAGAAGGCGAGAATAATAGGTGATTGGTCTTTGCTCATTGGCAGTTCCGGGTTAGTCAGTTTTGGGCGGGAGCTGGGAGTGAGAACCAGCGTGCTTGATTCTGGAAATGAGGATCTTTTGACTGCCGAGTGAATCCGTGGCAACAAACACAGTGTCGTCGCCGCCAATATTGCCAATCATCTCAGACCAATTGCTGCGATCCAGAGCCAGCGCGACGCGCTGTGCGGCTCCGATCGCAGTCTTGATGACAATGAGATTCGGGCCAGCGGGTGAAACAGCGCGCAAGAGATCAGCAACACCGTGCAAGACGTCACCTTGGGTGGCAGCAGTGCCGGCCAGTTCGTAACCATCGTTAGTCTTGATAGCGCCAAGATTTTTGAGATCGCGGCTGACACTCGATTGCGTTGCGACGAAGCCGGCCGCGTGCAGCTCGGTAACGAGCACCTGTTGCGTTCCGGCATGCCCTTTGATGAGCAATTGCCGGATCGCCTCGCGGCGAAGTGTTCGATCTTCAGTGGAGTTAGGCACGGTTTTCTTCGCTAGATCTATTTCGCATAATTATGCGCATATTTATAACAAAATGCGCATAATCCGTCAAGCACGATTTTCGGCTACACTGCGGCGCGCCCAACGAGAGGAATGTGTGCATGCAAAATGTAGAAACAGTGGAGTTGGAAACCGGGCCCAACCCTGCAGGGAGTGTGATCTGGCTACATGGTCTGGGGGCAGACGGGCATGACTTTGAACCGATAGTTCCTGAACTGAGCCTGCCGGACTCTGTGCGCCTCAGGTTCATTTTTCCGCACGCCCCGGTTCGGTCGGTGACGATCAATGGCGGAATGCAAATGCGTGCGTGGTACGACATTTTCAGTCTCGAACCAGATGGTCCGAGCGACGAATCTGGTATTCGTGAGAGTGCAGCGATACTGCACAGCCTGATCAGTCGGGAATTGGAGCGCGGAATTGCAGGCGACAAAATAGTGGTCGCTGGTTTCTCGCAAGGCGGGGCGATTGCCTTGCATGCGGCGCTTAGATCAGCAACGAGGCTGGCCGGGCTTATGGCCCTGTCGACTTATCTGCCGATGCCCGAGAAACTCCAGGACGAGGTTCTGCAAAAAGCGGATATCAAGAACCTGAGTTTGCCCATTTTTATGGCGCACGGTAGTTTCGACCCGGTTCTTCCTGTGCAACTCGGTCAGACCTCCAATCAACAGCTTACTGCTGCAGGTTTCTCTGTTGAATGGCACGAATATCCGATGGCGCATGCCGTATGCGCGGAAGAAATAGCCGATATCCGTACCTGGTTATTGTCCATCTACCAGTGAGCCGTTGTTCAATCGCTCGCAGTCACAAATGAATAGCGCGACTCGCCGCCAATAGCCCCGGTCGCGTCGAAACGACGCTCTACAAATCGGGTCTCGCCGGTGCTTGTTTGCATGACGACGGTCGAACAACGAGTCCCATAGTCGGGCAGTGTGATGAACGGCGCTGTCAGTGCATGGGCTTTCGAAAAAGAGAGGTGATCGGTCCGCACCTCGGCGGCGGGACCTTTTTCTCGGTCACCAAGAAGCTCGAGCAGGTGTGTCTCATTGAGCGCCTTGCGTTCCACCAATGCAGCAAGTGCCGCCTTGCTTCGAGTCACCTTATCCCACGGTGTGTCGAGAGTGGCATTGCTCAGACCGTAAATGCCCGCATCGAGCTCGCGCATTCCAGCGCCGCGGTTTGACAGATACGCGATACGCTGACCATCGGTAATCAGTAAATTGAAACCGGCGTAGGCTTCTGTGTCGATCTGCTCGAGGTACTTGATGGGGGCTAATGTGCTTTGCAGGAAGTCCGTGACGAGATGCCCCCTGGATAGCAGTCCGGGACGTTCCATTTTTGCGTCGCGAAAATTGGTAACGGTCGCAAACCGGCCGTTGCGGTGTAGCGCAAGCCAGCTGCCGCCTGCCTGAAGGTCCCGACCACCTAGAATGTCCGGTCTATCCGACCACCATGCGGCATTGCGTGCGGGCCTGGAATAAAACTCATCCCGGTTTCCCAGCACTATCAGCGGGTACTCCGTGTTCTGCTGAAACGCCAGAACGACAAGGCACATGTCAGCCTTCGCCGTCCAGGTTTATCCAGGCATCCACGAGCCGACGCGCAATAGAAATGCTAAAGGGAAGCTTGGGGAAACCTGAGCGCAGCTCTTTTCGTGTATACCACTGGGCGTCTTCAAGCTCACCGTCATTGAGCACAATGTCTGATGAGGTCGCGTCGGCAAAAAAACCGAGCATTAATGATGATGGGAAAGGCCATGGCTGGGAGCTCTTGTAGGTCACAGCACCAACGCGGATATTGGTTTCCTCATAAACTTCACGGGCGACTGCGTCTTCAAGGCTTTCGCCAGGCTCGACAAATCCTGCAATGGTCGAGTATCGACCTTCCGGCCAGTTGGTTTGCCGGCCGAGCAGACACTGATCACCTTTCGAAACAAGCACAATAATTGCAGGATCAACGCGCGGAAAGACCTCCCGATTGCAATCGGAATTGACGCACATCCGAGAATTGCCGCCGGCCTGGGGTCGAGCGGACGATCCGCAGGTACCACAGAAAAGCTGCGAGGCATGCCAAAGAACGAGCGCGCGTGCGTGTGCGACGAGATTAGCCTCGTCCGGCGGCAACACTGAGCCGAGGAATCGCAGGTCATGAAACTCACCCAGCTCTCGGAACGGTGCGTCAACGTCCCCACGAATAGCGACTGCGAATGCAGGCTGATTCCGGAACAAGCCGAGAAAAATCAACTCCTGATCATCAACGAACTGTTCAACCTGATGGCGTTGCAGCATTACTGCGTGGAGTGGCTCACCGCCAACCAGACATTGGTCTCCCCAAACCGGAACAAAGCGACTGTTCTCATCCGAAACTGCCTTGGCAAGCCAGTCAGAATCCTTGCGCCGTTCACCGATTCGGTCGACGAACGCGCCGGCAAATACATTGTGGTTATCCACTCAAGCTCCAGACAAAATAACGATTGGAAATCGACCTGTATCCGCGCGTTGAACCTGCGGTGCAGTCATCGCGCCGGATCGACATAGTAACGCAATCAAGTCGTTCGCATGGCCACTGCGCAACGGAGTTACGTCGCCGCGTAGCTTCGAACCCCTGGCCGTCGCCGCCGATGAGCCTCTATCTCACAGGCGGGGCAGGTCTTATGATCAAGCGCGTAGGTGTCTTGCACGTAGCGGGAGTGGCATGCATCGCAGCCGGCTAAGTAGAGCTCATCATTGTGCGAGATGCTGTGCAGCAGATTCCATGCCCATTCGAAACTCAGCGATGCGCTATCGTGCAACATTAGATAGGTTTCATACGCACGACAAACCCGATGACCGTACTCGACGTCAGGTCGAGGCCAGCACGGATGGACGGAGTACGCCGTATCGATGCGCAGCAACAGGCCGCTGCAATAGAGCGCTATGAGCGTGGTTGCCTGCAGTTGGTTATCCGGGTTCTTGACGAACCGGGCAACTTGGCGGGGTGACTTACCACGTCGTCGAAGAACCCCATCAGTGCCCGTGTTCTTGAAATAGCGGGTATACAGCTTTCGAATACGGTCGTCGGAAAGCCCCGTGCATTCCCGAATCGTCCGGGTGCGGGCTTCGTGGCCAATCATTCTAAGGGCCAGCTCAAACTGGCTTCGCTCTCCGGCATAGCGGTCGTCTGTCAATCGCATTTCAATTCCCTTTATGGCAAATATAGAACATATACGGTATTAATGGGGCTTATAATAACCATAAATGGTCGTATAATCATAATTATAGAAATTAGCCAGTGACGACAGAAATGTACCATCAGGAGAAGATTATGGAGTTTTCCGGCCCGGCACCCGCCGACTTTACGAATGTTCAGGCCTTGAACAAAGCGTTCCTCAGTTATTTGTGCGGGAGCGAGACCGGGCAGATGTTGCGACCGATGTTTTCGTCTGAGATCGAACAACTTGTTGCAGCTCTCACTGTCACGCAAATAGGGCGACTTTCAGAAGCACCGTTCCTGTTGTTTTCATTGCGCGAGTTCGATGACGCTTGTTGGCACGAACTGTTCGCGCACGACCCGAATGAGGATTTGTTTCGGGCACAGGAGTTGCCCTCGAACGAGTGCAGTCAAATCATTGCCGCAGCGCTGGGTTTCTTGTGGAGACTGTCGTCAACGAATCCGTATTCTGCTCGAGTGGTAAGTGGTGCGACTCTGAACTGGTGCGAAAGCCTGGCCGAAACAACCTTACTGCATTTGATACGCTGCTCTGCGAGGCGCAGCGACATTCTCGTCCCACGCCTGGCAGCAAATGACGATTTCTGGAGAAAGCTGCTGGTTGCCGGCATCAGCTCGGAACCACCAGTTCGTGCCGCTGCTCAGCAGTGCGCATTGCAAACCTTACTGACGGGTGCCCAATACAGGAACTATCAAGCCCTGCCCGCAGCGGCATGCCGCCTGCCTGTGAAATCTCTTCAGGTCGCAGAGGCGATTGATACACGTTCAAGGCGCAAGAATTTATGACTAAGCGTGGATCGCATGGTTACAATACGCGACCTCATGAAAGCGCTATCAATCAAAAACCTTACCAAGACGTATGCCAACGGCAATCAGGCCCTGAAGGGAATTGATTTCTCCGTCGAAGCCGGCGACTTCTACGCTTTGCTTGGTCCGAACGGCGCGGGAAAAACCACGGCGATCGGCATTATCAGTTCATTGGTCAACAAATCCGGCGGAGATGTCGAAATATTCGGTCACAACATCGATACTGATCTGGAAGCCGCCAAGATTTGCATCGGTCTGGTGCCGCAGGAGCTCAATATCAACCTGTGGGAGAGTGTGCAGAATATCGTCACCAATCAGGCCGGTTACTACGGCCTTGGCAGACGGCTCGCTTGCGAGCGCGCGGAAAAGTACTTGAAAAAATTGCGCTTGTGGGATCGACGTCACGATCAGGCCATGAGCTTGTCAGGTGGCATGAAGCGTCGTCTGATGATTGCCCGGGCGCTCGTCCACGAACCCAGGCTGCTGATACTGGATGAACCGACTGCCGGCGTGGACATAGAGATACGTCGTTCTATGTGGGAGTTCCTGCGTGAGATCAACGCAGCAGGAACCACCATAATTCTTACTACACATTACCTCGAAGAGGCTGAATCACTTTGCCGGACCGTCGCAATTATCGATGAGGGAACGATCATCGAAGACGCGAAGATGAGCACCATTCTGAGGAAATTGCAGCGCGAAGTTTTTGTTCTGAGTGTTCGCGACGCACTCGAAAAGGCTCCGGACCTGAGCGGTTTTGAAACCAGTCTTCGCGACAATTGCGAAATTGAGGTCGTTATAGACTCAGATCACACGATCAACGATTTGTTCGTAGAACTAAGCAGGCACAGTATTGATGTAATGAGTATGCGCAACAAAACTAACCGCCTTGAAGAGCTATTCATGCGACTGGTTGACAGTAAGAAGGCGAGTTCAACAGGGACTGTCGGAGCATGAACCTGGCTCTGAATTTTGTTGCTTTGAAAACCGTGGTACGCAAAGAAATTGTTCGTGTCCTGCGTATCTGGATTCAAACTCTCGTCCCACCAGCGATCACGATGACCTTGTATTTTATCATCTTCGGCAATCTCATCGGGCGCCGCGTTGGCACAATGGACGGCTTTGACTATATGCAGTACATCGCGCCAGGTTTGATAATGATGGCCGTTATTACCAACTCATATGGCAATGTGGTTTCGTCATTTTTTGGCGCCAAGTTTGGCCGACATCTCGAGGAAATGCTGGTCTCGCCTATGTCTAATTCGACAATTATTCTTGGCCACGTTGCCGGCGGCGTGATGCGCGGTATGTTTATCGGCGTGTTGGTGACGATCATTGCTCTGTTCTTCACCAAGCTCGAGGTTCAGCATCCGCTCATTACATTCTCAATGGTCTTGTTGTCGTCGATTGTCTTTGCGCTGGCAGGGTTCATCAATGCCGTCTTCGCGAAGAAGTTCGATGATATCTCCCTGGTCCCGACATTTATCCTGACGCCACTGACTTATCTGGGTGGTGTGTTCTATTCGATTTCGATGCTGCCGGAGTTCTGGCAACGTGTATCGCTCGCGAATCCAATACTCTACATGGTCAATGCATTTCGTTATGGAATTCTTGGCACTTCCGATATCGGCATAGAGCGAGCCTACATCCTGGTTACATTTTTTATTGTCGCTCTGTTCTCAACCTGCATGTTCCTGATGAACCGCGGCATCGGTATTCGGGACTAGTGGGCCGCTTGATAAATAAGTCAACGCTCAGCAGGCAGGACAGCCGTCGGAACAAGGCGGTTAAGTGCGGGCATAGAACCGCTATGGCCGTACAGACTGAGTGTCACCTTATTTATCAAGCGACCCACTAGCAGAAACGTAACGGAGTAATTGTGATGTGTGGTCGTTTCGCTTTCTATTCACCAAGTGAGGCGGCTGCCGCGCTCTTCGGCGTTAGCGCGTCAATTGAAGTTGAGCCACGCTATAACATCGCGCCGACCCAATATGTCGCAGCAATTCGAAGCGGTGATTCAGAGTCTCGTGAACTGGTTATGCTGCGTTGGGGCTTGGTGCCATTCTGGGCAAAGGATCCGTCGATAGGTAATCGGATGATCAACGCTCGGGCAGAAACCGTCGCGGAAAAGCCATCGTATCGTGCGGCCTATCGCAAGCGCCGCTGCCTTGTGCTCGCCGACGGTTTTTATGAGTGGCACAAGGAGGACGGTGGCAAGGTTCCGTACTTTATCTCGCCAGCCAATAGCACGCCGTTCGCATTTGCGGCACTTTGGGAGCACTGGCAAAGCAAGGATAGCGATGAGTCTTTGCAATCGACCACGCTCATCACGACGTCAGCAAACGACTACATGAGCCGGCTGCATCACCGTATGCCAGTCGTTCTCGAGCCGAGCACAGCGGACCGTTGGCTTGCCGGGGACGACGACTTAATTGCACGGGTTTCGGCGAATAGTCCGGAGTTGCAGTCCTGGCCCGTCGACAAACGAGTCAACAATGCGCGTAATGAAGGCGAGCAGTTGGTGATTCCGGTCGACAATCTAGTCTGAGTCACTTATCGCGGTATCGCTGTGCTGAGTAGTACTGACGGGTTGTGTGGCCACAATGAGCGTGCCACGCCCACCGTGTGCGCCCAAAGCGGAACCAAGCTCAGTTATGGTCAGACTATCGATCAACGGCAGATCAATACGCAGAATTCGTTCAAGCTCAGCCGCGTCCTCAGGGCACAAAGCGTGTCCAATCGACACGCGTAATGGCAGCGCGTACTCCGTTCGACGCATCACAAAACGGCTGAATTTTCGCAATCGATTGCGCCTGCCGAGTAAGAAACCAGCGGTTGCAACGCGGCCGTCGGGCACGGTTCGAATGATCGGTAAGAGCCGAAAAAGCGACGCGATTGTTTGAATCGACTTGGGCACGCGGCCGCCGCGAACCGCATGGCTGAGGTTTGGCACCAGCGCATAAGTCCGGGTTTGGGGAATTAGCACCTTGACGGCCGCGATCGTTTCTTTCGCACCCAATCCTGCTTGCGCACATTCCGCGGCAAAAACTGCGAGCAGGCCTTGCCCGGTTGATGCGTTTCTTGAATCGAGAACATGTACACGTCCAGGTCCTCCAACAAGCTCGGCGGCTGCTCTGGCTGCATGCAGGGCGCCGCTTGCTCTCGCCGTCACGCTCAGCAGCAGTACATCGCGATAGTGACTGGCGAGAAATTGCAGCTGGCGACGGTAGTCGCCAGGGGCTGGTTGTGATGTTGTTGGATGCACGGGGTTGGAATCAAGTTCGGCGTAAAACTCCGCAGCAGAAATACTCACCTTGTCCAGATAACCACGGTCACCAAACTGGATTCGACATGGCACCAGGTGAATATCGAGGCGATCCATGTCCTGATCTGCGATGTCAGCAGCAGAATCCGTAATTACAGCAAATTGGCGGATCGAGTCGTGGCTGCTTCGCTGTTGTTGGTGCAGGTCGTCAGCCTTTTCCGCAGTTAACGAGCCGTATTGTCGAGCAATTGAGAAAACCGCCTCTGGATCGTTCGCATGAATATGGATTTTGGCCTTTCGCTTGGTTCCTGCGAGTACGAGCGAATTGCCGAGTTCCGACAGACCTTCGCGAAGCTTGCGTCGATCAATATCCGCTCCATGCACGATGCACTCAGTGCAGTATTGAAACTCACAATCCTGCTCCGAGCCACTGCCCGCAGTCGTGGCAAATGCCGCATCGAAGTGCGCTGCGTCGGGCTTGGCGACGACGCGCCCATGAGCGATGAACTTCGTCATTCCGCTGACCAGCGTAGCGAAGCCCTTAGCGCCAGCGTCGACAACGTTGGCTTTGCGAAGTACGTCCAGTTGTTCGGTCGTGTCAGACAGCGCAATTTCGACATGTTGCAGCCCGTGCGCAAACAAGCTGGCGAAGTCGGTCTCTCCGGCAATGGATGACTGTTGCTCGAGGCTGTTTGCGAAAGCGGCAACGACCGACAAGATCGTTCCTTCCTGAGGATCCGACAAAGCGTCGCGCGCATACTCGCTGCCCGTCGCGACCGCCCTCGCGAACGTAAAGGTTGTAAAACGGGTCAGTTCACCGGCTGAATCACTTAGTCCCTGAAAGAACTGCGCGACAATTGCGCCAGAATTGCCGCGGGAACTGTCTAGCAATATATCGGCGACTGCTGCCAGAAGAGTGCCGAGGTGCTTTTCTTCAGGAGCGTTAAGGAGTTGCAGTGCCGAGCCCAGCGACAAACTCAGATTCGTGCCGGTATCGCCATCAGCGACCGGAAAGACATTGATCTGGTTCAGGAGTTCCTGTTCATCAATGACACTGTGAATGCCGGATATCAGCGCGGTCGCAAAGTCATCGCCGTTTAGATGCTCAGATACAGGATCTGGCAACTCAGTATGTCCGGCGGCAATGCGTTGGCACGCTAGTCGCGCGGCAGCAGAAAGGTAGTCCCCTGATACTCGAGGATGACGCCATCGGTTGTTATCTCACGGACGGTTGGGCCCTCCGCCAATGCTGAATTCTCCCGGTGCTTCGCCATGTTGATAAAAACAAAACGATCGGCGGCAGTATCGCCGAAAACATGAATATCAACGTGCAGATCCACCATTTGGAACAGACCCTGAACACGCGCCTCATCAAACGTCATCATGTAGTTTCTTGCGGTGGTCGGATTCTTGATAGCGGATGTTGTGGCTGGCTTCGGTGGTTCGGCCGCCGCCTGTGGTGCGGGCTGATTTTCTCGTGCCGCCGCGACCTGTTGTTCAAATGACAGTGAGGCTGACAGTTTCTCTTCAATCTGCGGCTCAATAGCGTTGGGTGCAGCCGTTGCCGGTTCAGGAGCCATCTCCGCGATGGTCGCGACATTGTCTGTCGGAGTCTTGTTTGCTGCTGATGCGGACGGTGGTGGTGAATCCGGCCGCAGGAAAATCACAGCCAGAAAGATGATGTTTGCGGTCAAAAGTGCGCCCACGATCCAAAGCCACTTCGGCGTTCTTGGAGTATCAGACCCGAGTGGGATAGCAGAAAACTCCGCGGTGCCCTGTTGCTGTCGCTCCGTTTCCGACTTCTTCAGTGCATCGAGAATGAAGGACATGGTTTACTGCCGCACCAAAGTTGTAGCGGCGAGTCGCGGGCTGCCGTCGTTAACGAGGAGAGAGTTGACGACGATTTGAGTTTGCTGCCCGGCCACGCCATCAACGCCTAGTCTGTGATCACGTTGAAACTGCAGCACCGCTTGCCTCAGCCCGTCATCGAAAGCGTCCGACTCAAGAGGCTCGCTGCGATAACTCCCGGGGATAGCTGCAAGGCTCTGGCGTAGCCAGATCACGTTTTGATTTTTTGATCCCACGTTGAGAGCCACTGAAGTACCGTTAGGTGGTTTCCACAATAAAACGTACTCGCCAAACCATAATTCAGAAATGGCTTCTACTGTCTGGTCGACGACGACACCGCCCATTGAAATTCTAGCGATACCCTCTTCGATGGCTACCAGTACGACGGCATGATTGTTGCCGCCACTATCGGTCAGAGTCAGGATCGCAGGTCGATCGAGTTGGCGTAAACCGCTCCAGGAGCCACGCTGAAAAAAGCAACTCAGACCACCGGCGATCGCCTGATTGCACACTGTATCGTTCCCGCTGCTGAACTCGAGTTGCCACAGTTCAAATAATGTTGTGAAGGCAGCATTACGACCGGTCAGGCCCGAAGCCAGTTGTAGCTGGTCATCCAGACTGACTTGTGGCTCGTTCTCGGCAGACTCGGGGGAAGTCTGGGTACTCATATTTTCGGCTGGCAGTGTGTCGATTGGCAGAGAGTCGATTGACCCAGCGACGCGATTCGCGCCGGGGTCAATCGCTATGGCAGCCGTCGGCGCCGCAATCACCTGCTGTGCTGCGTACGGCATGTCATCGCGCGTGGACCAGATGCCAATGGCACCGGCGACGATGACAGTCATCAATGCAGGCAACGCCCATCGCCAGCTTATTCGCCTGGCCTCTTTCCCGGAAACTTCCGCGGCGGCTCGTCTGACAAGGCGTTTGTTGATGCTGCGGATTTCACGACTGTAAGCCCCTAACAGGGCTCTGTCACAGATCACGTTGATCAGTCTGGGAATGCCCTGGGTAAGACGGTAGAGCTCACGTTTTGCGCCTTTATCAAACAGCTCTGTTAATGCGCCAGCGACGGTCAGGCGATGCTCGATATATTGCGCGGTTTCATCCCGCGACAACGGCTCGAGGTGATAGCGCCCGGTAATTCGTTGGGCTAGCTGTCGTAGATCAGTTCTTGCCAATAACTCACGCAACTCTGGTTGTCCGATCAAAATGATCTGTAACAACTTTTGCTTTGAGGTCTCGAGGTTGGTAAGCATGCGGACTTGCTCAAGTACATCGGGCGCCAGATTTTGCGCTTCGTCGACGACGAGAATCGTGCGCTTTCCTTCGGCATGCGCTTTCAGCAAATGAGCATTCAACGAATCGATGCAGACTTTGATGCTGCTGTTCCCATCAGGAATGGGTACATGCAGCTCCCCACAAATTGTCGCTACGAATTCATGTGCGGATTGCTGCGGATTGAGTACAACAGCGACGTCAGCATTCGATGGCATGCGACTTAACAGCAAAGTTCGGACCAGGGTTGTCTTGCCCGTCCCTACCTCACCGGTGAGCTGGATGAAGCCGCCACTTTCGGTCACACCGTACACCAGATGGGCGAGCGCCTCGCCGTGACGCTCACTCATAAACAGATAACGCGGATCCGGCGTTATCGAAAATGGTTTTTCATTGAGCCCGAAGAAACTGGTGTACATGTCCTGATTCTACATCAAGCGAGCCAACTAACCCGACCGCGATTTGCCACTTCACCTAGCCCCGATCAAGCGTACGCGCCCGGCTGACGGCCGTGCTGCCGAAGCGATCACGTATCTGGTCGACTGTTTTATCCACAGCGCCTGCGGATGAGCTGGTGTCGGCCGCAAACAGGTCCTGTTGCTCGAGAGGTGAGAGATTGCTTCCTCCAACACCG
This sequence comes from uncultured Woeseiaceae bacterium, assembly GCA_964528965.1. GTDB lineage: Bacteria > Pseudomonadota > Gammaproteobacteria > Steroidobacterales > Woeseiaceae > UBA1847. The sequence goes on along the minus strand of CAZGVL010000003.1, from coordinate 76,781 downwards.
AGCAGTCGAATGCGCGCGCCCGGGTTCTTGCCAAGCCAGGCCGACAATAATTCTCGCGCAATATGGCAAATCTGGTCCGTACCATTGCCCGGTGGCTGTAATTTCTTCTGGCGCGTATACGTCTGAAAATCAGCTTGGCGGATTTTCACCTGCACGGTACCGGCTACCAACGACGATTTGCGCAAGCGGACCGCTGTTCGCTCAGCAAGACGCAGCAGTTCGCGGTCCATGTCATCACGCGTGCTCAGATCGGTGTCGAAGGTTTCCTCCGCACTAATCGACTTCTCTTCACGGAAGGGTACGACCGGCCGATTGTCCAGCCCCGCGGCACGATCGCGTGTTTTTGCCGTAAAGCGACCGAATATCGGCGCCAGGTTACGATCGTGTGCCAAACGAAGATCCGCGACGGTACGGATATTGACCTTATGGAGGCGAGCCAGAGTTTCCCGGCCGATGCCCGGTATTACCGATACAGGAAGCGGGTCCAGTTTCTCGCGGCAGTCTTTAGAGCTGATGACGACCATTCCATCCGGCTTATCCAGGTCAGAAGCGATCTTGGCGACCAACTTGTTCTCCGCAACACCTACGGACGCGGTGAGGCCTGTTCGTTCCCGAATGGTTCGTTTGATGGTGGCCGCGATTTCTTCGCCTGTGCCGAACAGTGCCAGACTTTCGGATACGTCGAGAAATGCCTCATCCAGTGACAGCCCTTCAACCAGTGGTGTGAACTCACGGAATACGGCAAATATTTCATTAGATACAGATTTGTAGAGAGACATTCGAACCGGGACGCGAATAAGTTGCGGGCATCGCCGCCTCGCTTCAGCCATCGGCATCGCAGAGCGAACGCCGAATGTTCTTGCCTCGTAGCTGGCGGCCGCGACCACACCCCGGGTTTCGCCGCCAACGACGACGGGTTGACCACGTAGCTCAGGGTTGTCCCGCTGTTCGACGGACGCGTAAAAAGCATCCATATCGACATGCAGTATTGTTCGTCTGGTGTTCGTTTCCACAGTGACCTGGCCAGGTAGCTCCTAGTGACCGCGTTCTACGATATACCGTGCCAGCCATCGCAGCGGCTCTGCATCTGAGCCGAAGATTTCGATATGCTGCAGTGCATCCTCGAATAGTTCAGTGCATCTGGCCCTTGCTGCTGCAACGCCGAACAGACCGGGAAAGGTAGCTTTGCCGAGACGTTCATCGCTACCGGCAGGCTTGCCTATGATTTCGGTCTCACCTTCGACGTCCAGAATGTCATCCTTAATCTGAAACGCGATACCTATTCGATGTGCGAACAGGGCAAGTGCTTTGTCCTGGTCTGCTGACACCTCTCCCAGAATTGCGGCTGAGACGATCGACGCTTCGATCAAGGCCCCCGTCTTTAGTGAGTACATGTGCTCAATAGTCGACGCAGAGAGACGACATCCTTCCGCGGCCAAATCAATTGACTGGCCGCCCGTCATGCCAATCGAGCCGGATGCGGCGGCAACCAGCCGAATCAAGCGCAGTTTCGTATCAGGCGAAATGTCCGCAGTGTTGGCAAGCACCGAGAATGCCAGTGGCTGCAGGGCATCGGCGGCGAGAATCGCTGTAGCCTCATCGTACTGTTTGTGCACAGTCGGTTTGCCGCGGCGCAGGTCGTCGTCGTCCATCGCTGGCAGATCGTCGTGCACGAGAGAAAACGCATGGATCAACTCGATAGCGGTTGCCGCAGTGTCCAGCCTGGACTCGGGAACGCCGAGGCATTCTCCGGTCGCGTAGACGAGCAAGGGCCTGACTCGCTTACCCCCATTTAGCACCGCATAGCGCATGGCCTCGTGCAATCGCTCGGGGACCTGGGACGAGGGAGGTAATGCTTTGTGTAATTGGTCGGTTGCGCGATCAGTGTAGTAATCGATGCGTTCGTTAAAGGGTGCCGACAAGTCAAACTCCGTCACGTTGGAAATGTGAGACGTAGCGTACACCGATTTAGTTGCTTGTGGACACGTGCGTCGCTGCGACTGAGCTATAATTCGCGTCCCTTTCGTCAAGCAGAATACTGGAACCATTGCTTATGCTGGCAATCGCCAAAGCGCAACCGAATATCGCGCTCATCAAGTACTGGGGAAAACGGGACCCCGAGCGGAACCTGCCGGCTGTAGGCTCCATTTCGGTCACGTTGTCCGAGCTATTTACGCAAATGAGCGTCGATCTCGATGCGACTGTCGCTGTGGACCAGTTGGAGGTAAACGGCGCAACGAACGAGGCCTTGTTGCCGCGGGTTCAGCTCTGCCTCGATCGTGTGCTTGGCAGCGATCGCCAACGTGCTCGTGTTGTGAGTCAAAGCAATTTTCCGATCGCAGCAGGATTGGCATCGTCCGCGTCAGCATTTAGTGCATTGGTTGTGGCTGCCGCCAGCGCTGGCGGACAGGATCGGAGCACCAGTGAGTTGGCCAGTCTCGCGGGCGCCAGTTCCGGTTCGGCCGCACGATCACTTTATGGCGGTTTCGCGGAGCTTGAGAATTACGATGACGACGTAAGGGTGGCTAGCATTTGTTCAGCGAGTGAATGGCCTTTGCGAGTGGTCGTTGCAATAACGATGGCTGGTCCGAAAGCGACGAGCTCTGGCGAAGCAATGGAAATCAGCCGCAAAACTTCACCGTTCTACTCACGTTGGGTCGACCAGCAAGCAGAGGATCTGGAGGTTGCCAGAGCAGCCGTCGGTGCACGTGACTTTGAAATGCTGGCCGAGGTTTCCGAGCACAATTGCTTGAAAATGCATTCTGTCATGTGGGCTTCTCGGCCACCGATCATGTATTGGAACAGCGCAACGATTGAATGCATGCAGGTTATCCGTGAGCTGCGGTCCCAGGGTGTAGCGGTGTTCTTTACCATCGATGCGGGTCCTCAGCTAAAGGCAGTCTGCCTCCCCGAGGATGAGAATCGCGTTCAGACTGCCTTGGCGGCGGTCGACGGTGTCAGCGACATCATGCTTAGCGGCATCGGTGACGGTGCTGCGTTGGTACAGCAATAGTGGCCAACGTTATCGCGAGCGCACCCGCAAAACTGGTGTTGTCCGGCGAGTACGCCGTTTTGCAAGGCGCCCCGGCGATCTGCATGGCCTTGAATCGTCGGGCAAAAGTAACTATAGAAACTCATGACGAGCCTTGGCATCGAGTCGTTGCTCCGGGCTTCACAACCGACGAGGGAAAATTCGATGCGCAGTCCGGTTGTTTTGAGTGGCTAAGTGGCGGCGCGTCCTTCAAATTGCTGGAGCAGGTGTGGCGAGAAATTGACCTGTGCCCAGATCGATACCTGTCTTTGTCACTCGATACCCGCAAATTCCTTGACGCTGAAAGTGGCAGTAAGCTCGGCATTGGTTCCAGCGCGGCACTTGCAACCGCTTTGGCTGCGGCCTTGTGTTCGATTTTGTCACCGGGTGCTGACGCGGCTCGCGTCGCCCGCAAGGCGCACAAGGCATTCCAGGGTGGCTCCGGCAGTGGAGTTGACGTCGCATGCAGTTCGCTCGGAGGTTTGATCGAATACAGAATGAGTGCCGACGAGTACCCACGAGTCGATTGGCCGGAAGGACTCGTATTCACAGTATTATGGAGCACGGTTTCTGCAGGCACGACGGAAAAACTCAGTCGGCTGAGCATGCACGGCACTCAGCCGTCATACGGCGAGTTGAGTTCTGCGGCAGAACAGATGGCGGCTGCCTGGCGCAGTGGGTCGGCAGCGCGAGTCTTGCATGATTATGGACATTACATTGATGCTCTGCAGCGGTTCAGCAAGGACCACGATCTTGGCATATTTGACGCTGGTCACGGTGCGTTGGTTGATGTGGCGAAGAAAATGGGAATTGTGTACAAACCCTGTGGCGCCGGGGGCGGCGATGTGGGCATAGCGTTGGCAGATGATGCTGCGGCCCTCGCGAGTTTCGTCGCGAGTCCCGATGTCTCAGGATTCATCCAGCTCGACGTTGCAATTGACAGGAATGGCGCGGGGCTCTGTGGAGACATGCCCGCTGTGGAAATATGCAATGAGTAGTAGCTCACAAATATCAGGACTGTATCGCCTCTCGGTTAAAGAGCGAATAGAGGAGCTGCAACGCTGCGGTTGGCTGTCTGCCGAGGACGCCAGAAATCTCGAACGGGGTCGTCATGTTCTTTCCGTCGCCGGTGCGGACAAGATTATCGAGAACGTTGTTGGCGTTTTCGGCCTGCCACTAGCCATCGCACCCAATTTTCTCGTCAACGGTCGGGACCATATGGTGCCGATGGCTGTCGAGGAACCGTCCATCGTCGCGGGCGCCAGCAACATCGCAAAGCTGGCGAGGGCGCACGGTGGCTTTAGCGCGGAATGCCCGGAGTCGTTGCTGGCAGGGCAGATCTATGTCGCGGGGGTCGATGACCCGGACAGTGCGATCGCGGTGCTCGAGGGGAGCCGGGCAGAACTGCTCGAGCTCGCCGATGCCGTCCTGCCGCGTCTCAGGAAACGCGGTGGTGGTGTTCGGAAAATAGAAATCCGTCGTACGCAGCTGGATGACAACGCAGTGATTGCTGTGCATGTGCTCGTCGATACCTGCGACGCGATGGGCGCAAATATGGTTAATCAAATTTGCGAGACTATCGCTCCGAAAATTTCCTCGCTGTGTGGCGGCGACGTCGCACTTCGAATCTTGTCGAATCTGGCAGATCGATCCATCGTGAAGGTCCGTGCAAGCTTTCGACTTCAAGACCTCGCAACCGAACAGATGGATGCAGTTACCGTACGCGATGGCATTATTCTGGCCAGCGATATTGCCGCTGCCGATCCGTACCGGGCAGCCACGCACAATAAGGGCATCATGAACGGCATTGATGCGCTGGCGATTGCGACGGGCAATGATTGGCGAGCAATTGAAGCAGGTGCACATGCTTATGCTGCTGCCGACGGTCGCTATTCGGCCCTGTCGACCTGGTCCTCAGACGATGCGGGTAATCTGGTCGGTGAACTGCGGATTCCACTCAAGGTTGGAATTGTTGGTGGTACGGTCGCCGCAAACCCGGCGGCCGTAGCCGGTATCGAAATAGCCGGGCTCACTTGCGCGCGGGAGCTTGCAGAGCTGATGGCAGCCGTTGGTCTTGCACAGAATCTGGCGGCTCTGAAAGCGTTAGTATCCGGTGGCATTCAACAGGGTCATATGCATTTGCAGGCAAGAAGTGTCGCGGCTGCGGCAGGCGTGCCGAACAACCTTTTCGATGCGGTGGTGCAGGAGCTTATTGCTGGTGGTGATATCAGCGGTTCAAGGGCGAGCGAGTTGCTGGCAGGCAAGCAGGGACCAGCGCAGCCACCGATTGCTCTGAATGGCCATGCCGCCGGCAAGATTATCCTGTTTGGCGAGCACGCAGCGGTTTACGGAAAATTCGCCGTGGCAGTGCCAATCGCCAAGGCAGTTCGGGCAGGAATTGAGAAAACCGGGTCTGGTACGACGATCTCCATACCGGATTGGGGTGTTCTGCAGGAGATGAACGTCGAGTCAGGGGCGACTGGTCTCTCCGCAATTATTGCGGTGATCCTGAAGCACTTGGGTGTTGACGATTCAGGATATGCGATCCACATTCGGTCGAGGATTCCACCTGCGATGGGACTCGGTGCATCCGCGTCGATCGCAGTGGCAGTTATCAGAGCCCTTGATGCAACCTTGCAGCTTGGTCTCGGCGATGACGATGTCAATTCGATTGCGTTCGAGTGTGAGAAGCTGGCGCACGGTACGCCATCAGGTGTCGATAATACTGTTGCTACCTTGGGCAAACCGATACTTTTCCGCAATGCCGACTCGTTGCAGGTGCAAGTGCTGGATTTTCAGGAGCCGCTTTCTCTGGTGGTTGCTCATAGTCATGCGTCGGGAGCGACCAGGGAGCAGGTTGCTGGCGTTCGTGAGCGATACGATCGAGACCCGGTGAGATTCGGTGCGATATTTTCGCAGATCGACGAGATCAGCCGGGACGGGGCAAGAGCGCTAGAGGCAGGCGACGTTGCGGCGCTGGGACTGCTGATGAATATCTGTCACGGATTACTGAACGCGATCGGCGTATCCACACCGCAGCTGGAGTCGATGATTAGTGTGGCCAGAGATGCTGGTGCAGTGGGAGCAAAGCTAACCGGATCTGGCGGCGGCGGGTCAATCGTTGCGCTCTGTCCCGGCTCGGCCGAGGCCGTGAAATCTGCTTTGCATAGCGCCGGGTATCGAACGCTTGATTTCGAAGAAGAAAAGGAAACATAGTTTGGAAAACGCGAGCAAAATCGTTTCATCGGAAGCGGAGGAGTTGATCCTTGTCGACGCGGACGATGTTGAAGTCGGACATATGAGCAAAGCCGATTGCCACAGTGGTGCTGGCGTCATGCACCGCGCCTTCTCGGTATTCTTGTTTAACGATGACGGGGAGTTGTTGTTGCAACAGCGCAGTGACTTGAAACGTTTGTGGCCGGGCTACTGGTCAAACACTTGTTGTAGCCATCCACGACGCGGTGAAACAATGGCAATTGCGACGCGCAGGCGGCTGCACGACGAACTTGGCGTCGAGGCTGCGCTGGAGTTTGTCTACACATTCGCGTACCAGGCTGAGTTTAGCGATCAGGGCTCCGAAAACGAACTGTGCCATGTCTATCTCGGCAAGGTTGCTGGCCCGACACGACCCAACGAGCATGAGATCTCCGCGACTCGTTTTGTTTCGGCTGAGGTCCTCGACAGCGAACTGGAAACCAGGCCGGATCAGTTTTCACCGTGGTTCAAGATGGAGTGGCGGGCGCTGCAATTCGAACACCGGGAAGTTTTGGCTCGCTACAGCAGTTGATGCTGACAGGCTGCGCGCGTTCGTTCTAGCCTACGTAGCGGTAGTACTCGATGCCAAGGTCGGAAAAATGACGGTCTTCGCTATGACCCACGCGCTCAATCACGAATTCATTGGTTGGAATGTAGTCGAGGCCATGTGTTGAACGACCATCGTGAAGCGCTTTATATTGTTCGAAGTCGAGATCGATAGCGAAGTTCATCGCGCTCGAAAAGTTGATTCGAGCAGAGGCGTCACGCCAGTCGTCGGCGACGAAGAACGGGATGACTTCAGCGGCATCGCCACTGCCATATCCGAGCGTCAGGATTTCCTCACCGGGTGTGAAAAAGTCTTCATCCAGCGCTTGTTCAAAACCTGCTGCCATCCATGCGGGCAATGCGGCGGTATAAAGATTGCCGAGATCAAGCATGGTATCGCTGCCCAGCGCCAGTTTGTCGAGAATTTCAGTTCGGTGATGCCGAGATGCGCGAAAAGCGCGATGCACGGCCATCGTCAGCGGGTATGCCTCATATTGAACTTGCTCGGGATTCGCAAATGAAACGACCTCCGGCTTGCTCAGCATTTCCAGCAGCACCTGCTCAGGGTCCACACCAGCATCGTAGCAATAGGACGCCAGTTCAGCTTTGTCCGCAGCGTTTCCATGGCTCAACGCAAAAAGATACGAAATTGCCCAGCCTGTTTCAGGCATTCGACGATACGGTCGATGCATGAAAACAGTTCTCAGGGAGCGAACATAGTCCGCTGCGTTGATGCTGCGTTTTTCATACATATCGTTCAAAGCCTGCAAGGTCTCGTCGATATAGCATGTCGTTGAGTACTTGCCATTGAATACAGGGAAATCCTGCACCTGATGTGACTCCGAGCGATCCTGGCCGCAGAACCGCAGCATCGGTTTGCGGAAGTCCATAATTCGGTAGTCCGATGCTGATCCCGATCCCGCCAGATCAACGATCGCGAGCTTGGGATCTTCCTCAAGCAGCATTGCAACCGCACCCGCGCCTTGTGTCGGCTCGCCGCTACTGCCGCGCGCATACTCAGCAATATCAGCACAGACAACGATGGCCTGACTGCCGGCACCATCCCAGGCGAGGTGGCGAATAGCGCCTTTCATGCCATAAACACCACCGAGACACGCATGTTTGAACTCGGGAACTTCGCAACTGCGGGAAATGGGTGGCTTACCGCGAGCGAGCAGGGCCTGATCAACCATGCCTTTGACAATAATCGCTCCGGCGGAATTATCGGTACTCGATTCGGTGCCCAGACCCAGAAACTTGACCCTGGTTGGATCAACGTCATATTGGTCTATCAGCCGGATAACGGCTGTAGCGGCCATTGTGTAAACGCTTTGATCGGGTCCGCGCACACGAAAACTCCGCCCCACGACTTCACGAGTCTTGGGCCACTGGTTATCTGTCCAGTCGCACCAATCCTTCAGCCAGACACGAAATGGCGGTACATAGGCGGCAAGACCGCTTATTCCGATGTTCTTTTGTTGTTTGAGGTTCGTCAATGTCTGAATTCCGCTTAGCCCGCCAATTTTAGTGGCACAAGCGGTTTCGCTCAACTACTTATTCAACGGTTATCGAAATCGTCTCCGAAACGACGGGAGGCTCATGTGGGATATGCAGGTAATCAGCGAACAATAGCTGCAGGCTGTGCTGGCCAGGTTCCAGGGTGATTTCAGTCGAGGTGCTGGCATCGCCAAAGTGGCGGTGATGCTCGTCTGCAGGAACCGGCAGGCCGAGATCTGGCAGGTCTGTATCGATGAGGAGGTGGTGATGTCCGGAGTTTTCCGCCATTTCACCTGCTTTGATGACGACCATGCCGGAGATGCCAAATTCCACGCTGATCGGATTGCTGACTGTCGCGCCGTCCGCCGGGCTTATGAAAAATACCCGCGCGCCTTCCGGGGAGGCAGTCCTTGCCAATTCAGTGGCAGTTTCGGCCATGCTCGAATGATCCATCGCGGGCGCCTTGCTTTCCTCGTTCGCAGCATCGCCGGCCGGGTTACCACATGCGGAAATCAGGGCGACTCCCAGGAGGCACATTAGAACTGTTCGATAATTGCTGACATGCATGGTCTTGCCCCGCTGTTGATACGTTTGTGAATGTTTACAGGAGCCGATAATAGACGTTCGGCGGAATTTTCACACGCGAGATTCATGTCTCAGATCGAAAAAGCAGCGATTGCCAGGGCTGTCATCATGGTAGCGAGAAAACCTGATGCATAGGCAACGACCAAAACGACGTACTTGAAGAACGTGATCACCCGGTTCTGGCCGTAGACGCGCCGCATCGAAATGAACAGGTACACCGGAATATAGAGCGACGTCGCAACGAGCACCAGGACCGCAATAGCCTCTGGAGCGCCAATCAGCGCCATAAATCTCGCGAACAGGACTTGCAAGGTCAGGATGAGGAAGAAAAAGGCGTGAAAGTGAACGAAGAACAGCAAATGTTCGACGTAGTAACGGCGCGAAAGCGGGTACAGAACCTTAAGCACAAGAGCCATCAACGGCAGCAAAACGATCAGAGCAGCGGGCACGTTGTCCAGCAAGTTATTTAGCAGTGCGCCCTGGCCCTCGCTGCCCTGTATTTTTTCGCACACATGCCGCAGGCGCTGGATGGTCAGTCGACGGGCAATCCATCCTGGCATGTCATCGACATCGGATTGTTCGATGTCGTTGCAGTCGTCGAAGGTGTCGTCTTCGTCGTCTTTATCGTCAAAACTGATATGAATAGCGCTGTCTTTGTCACCAATATCGTCGGGCAAGTCGTCGCTGCCAAGAATGATTCCCTCTGCGGCGAGTTCATCCAGGATCTCCTGTTTGATCTCGTTCGTATCGCCTTCGCCGTCATCAATTGCGCCGCTGTCCGTAGTGCAATCCTCGTCCTCACCGATCGCCGTGCAATTTTCTGCCGATTCCTCCGACGTTTGTGGTTCCGGTTCGAACAGCAAACCCAGTTTTTCCTGTGGGTCAAAAAACGCGACCAGAAAAAACAGCAAACTGAGTACCAGATACATCCGAAACGGCGGCATGTACCTCGCGCGACGTCCCTGCAGATAGTCACGGGTCAACAAACCCGGGCGTCGCAGCAAAGGAATCAGCGTATTCCAGAGTCGCGAATCTATTTCCAGCAGATCTCCGAATGCATCGCTGATCAGCTCCCAAAGGCTGATCAGTCGGCTGCGAGATCTTTGGCCACAATGGCCGCAATATTGCCCGCGCAAATTCGCGCCGCAATTGAGGCATTCAGTCGTCTCTTCTGCGCCGATTTCGCGCGATTTGTCTTCGCGCAGGACGCGATCACTGACATCGCCCTGTTGATGCATAATGCTCACGGCCTCAGTCGTAACGTCGGCGCCGAAACCATCAATGAAATCATCAAGTGCCTCGCTGTCGGCGAGGGCGAACTGGCAAACACGTCCCTTCCGGCCCAGATCGTCGTCATCGATCGAAATAAGCTGGCAATCTCTTACGCCTGCAAGTTTTCTTGCGTCCTGTGCCTTTTTCGCGAGCCAGGTTTCGAGCTCGACACAAGCATCTTCCGGGATGAAGAATGTGATTTCATAAATGGGCCCGTGTCGCATCATCATGACTTCTTATCAGGTCTTGCTGGTCTTCTTCTTGCTGGCGGTTTTTTTCTGTGTCTTGCTGCTTGTGCCGGTCTTTTTCTTCGCTTTTTGGGTAGCTGGCTTCCTGGTTGCTTTCTTAGGTGTCTGAGCGGCCTTTCCCGGGGCCGCATTCGCCTGGCCCAGCTCGCTTGGTGCAAAGTCATCTACTGCCAGTAGCGCCTTCACCTTGCTGTGGTAGCTTCGCAGTTGGTCAGCTTCAGCTTTACTAATGAGTTCCGATTTCTCTGCTTCCTCAATCTGATCGCCAAGATACTCGGAGTGCAGGTCACCCGCTTTGCTCGCTTGCCGCAGACGACGCTCGAGCGGGGCCAGCTCGGTGGCGAGTAGCAGCGCTTCTTGCAGCAGGCCGAGCGGATTGCCGGGCTCAAGTGTTGTGTAAGCTTGTTCGCTCAGTCTATCTCTGGCTTCGCCCGGTGTGGTCATCAAATCAACAATTTTGCCGCCCAAGGCATCAGATGGCGCCGAATAACTTCGGCCTCGCGGGAAAACGAAGAAGCGCAAGAATCCAGCCACCCACCGATTTGGCAAGTTTCGCAAGAACGCGTGCAACGCCTCTTGAGCCTGATACATCAGGGTTCGAATTGACCACTCAACCAGCGGGAGATCAGTAGCCCGGCGTCCCTGGTTCTCGAAATGCTTCAGAACAGTGGAGGCAAGATATATTGAGCTCAGCACATCGCCGAGCCGAGCTGAAAGGAGCTCCCGTTTCTTCAGGTCGCCACCGAGGGTCAGCATTGCGAAATCAGAAACCAGCGCAAATGACGCGCTATACCGATTGATGTTTTGGTAGTAGCGCCGTGTTGGTGTATTGAGCGGAACCTCGCTAAATTTCGCATGTGTAAGCGCGAGCGAAAACGACCGGGCCATATTGCTTATCGCGTATCCGATGTGACCAAACAGTGCATCGTCAAACTCGGCCAGACCTCGTTCAATATCCTGGTCGCCTGCTGCTTGCAGCTCGCGCAATACGAACGGATGGCATCGAATAGCACCCTGACCATAAATTATCAGGCTGCGGGTCAGAATGTTGGCGCCCTCGACGGTGATCGCTATCGGCGTCGCCATGAAGGCCCGACCCAGATAATTGCTGGGCCCCATCATGACGCCCTTGCCACCGTGGACATCCATCGAGTCATTGGCGACTTTGCGGCCCATTTCTGTGCAGTGGTATTTGAGGATCGCTGACGGAACGGCTGGTTTTTCGCCCTGATCAATGGCGCCCGCTGTCACAGAAACAGCGGCATTCATAATGTAAGTGTGGCCTGCTATTCGGGTCAGTGCGTCGCCGACGCCTTCGAAATTGGAAATTGGCGTGTTGAATTGCTTACGAATTCGAGCGTAAGCGGCTGTTGAGTAGCTGGCCGCCTGACCACCGCCGGCAGCGGTGGAAGGCAGCGTGATAGCTCGGCCGACCGAAAGCAACTCAACCAGCATCTTCCAGCCTTTACCGGCCATTTCCTGGCCACCGATGATGTAGTCGAGCGGCACAAAAACGTCTTTTCCAGATGTCGGGCCATTCTGAAAGGCGATCGTCAGCGGATAATGCCGTCGGCCGACGACCACTCCCGGGGTGTCGGTCGGAATCAAAGCGGCAGTAATTCCGTACTCGTCCTGATCTCCAATCAGGTGCTCGGGGTCGTACAGTTTGAAGGCGAGCCCTAGCACGGTGGCGACGGGCGCCAGCGTTATGTAGCGCTTGTTCCAAGTCAAATTGATGCCAACAATTTGTTTGCCGTTCCAGTTCCCTTTGCAAATCACACCGCTGTCGATCAGCGCGGCGGCATCTGAGCCAGCCTCTGGCGACGTCAAAGCGAAACAGGGAATCTCCTGACCAGAAGCGAGTCCTGGTAAATAACGATTCTTTTGCTCCTCAGTACCGTAGTGTAAAAGCAGTTCCGCAGGCCCCAGCGAGTTCGGCACTCCCACTGTGGATGAAGCGGTTGGACTTCGGCTGGCGAGCTTGGCAATGACCATTGCATTCATATAGGCCGAGAATTCCAGACCACCGTATTGCTTGGGGATGATCATCGCGAAGAACTTGTTCTTGATGATGAAATCCCAAACCGGCTTCGGCAGGTCCGCGAGTTCGTGACACACCTCCCAGTCGTCGAGCATTCGGCAGAGCTCTTCACACGGCCCATCAAAAAAGGCTTGCTCCTCCTTGGACAGTCTGGGGGCGGGGAAAGACATGAGTCGGTCCCAGTTTGGCTTACCGGAAAAAAGCTCCCCGTCCCACCAGACATTGCCTGCCTCGAGTGCTTCTCGCTCGGTGTCCGACATTGACGGCAGCATTTTTCGGTATTCGTCGAGCAGCCGGCGGGTAATTTTTTCACGCCTTAGGTCGACAAGATTCGCCGCGACCATCAGGCCAAATGCCAGCCACAGAGCAATGATCCAGAACCAGTCCCAACCAATGCCATCTGCGAGAACGAAACTCGTGTAAGCCAGCAGCGCAAGGCCGGTGGCAAGAGTTGCGTGGAGCAACTCGACGCGTCGATACGCAAGAAAAATTCCGCCGCCAAAGAACAGCAGAAACCAAAGCGAACTGACAAGAAATCCGGACAAGATGTGTACCCCTGCTTGTGCGTAGTCGATGGCTGGCGTATGCAAGGATCACGCAAACTTGCGTTATCAATTGCTCGCCTGGAGCCGAATCATTACCAACAGATAATGACGATCAAACACTATCATTGAGGCGCGAAGTGCGCCAATTTGAGCAGCGCTTTAGAGCAGTTGCTCGATTGCCGCCCTCTCTTCACGTAATTCAGCTTCGGTTGCGTCCATACGTGAGCGACTGAATTCGTCAATCGGCAAATCCTGAACAATTGCGTACGCACCGCCACTGCAGCGAACCGGATAGGAATATACGATGCCAGGTTCGATGCCATAGCTGCCGTCCGCTGGAATCGCCATGCTAACCCAATCGCCATCGGGTGTGCCCAGCGCCCAATCGTGCATGTGGTCGATTGCAGCAGACGCTGCAGAAGCGGCGGACGAGGCGCCGCGGGCCGCGATAATAGCTGCGCCGCGTTGTTGTACGTCAGGTATGAACTCATCTGCCACCCACGCCTGATCGACCAGATCTGAGGCCGCACCGGCATTGACAGTCGCCTGGTTGATGTCGGGATACTGCGTTGCTGAATGGTTGCCCCAAATGGTCATGCGGCGAATATCGTTGACGTGGCTTGCAGTCTTCGCAGCGAGTTTTGCCATCGCGCGGTTGTGGTCGAGCCTGGTCATCGCGGTGAAATTGCCCGGGTCAATGTCGGGTGCGTTGCTGCTTGCAATCAAAGCATTGGTATTCGCCGGATTGCCAACCACCAGCACGCGAATGTCACGACTTGCGTGGTCGTTCATTGCCTTTCCTTGCACAGAGAATATCTGGGCATTCGCTTCAAGCAGGTCTTTGCGCTCCATACCCGGACCTCTGGGCCGTGCGCCGACGAGCAATGCGTAATCACTGTCCTTGAAGGCGATATTCGGGTCGTCAGTAGCCACGATTCCGGCGAGAGTGCCAAAAGCGCAGTCATCCAATTCCATGACGACGCCCTGCAGAGCCGGCAACGCAGGCGGGATTTCGAGCAGTTGCAAAATTACCGGTTGATCGCTGCCCAGCATTTGACCGGATGCGATTCGAAAAGCGAGTTGGTATCCGATCTGGCCGGCGGCGCCCGTGATTGTTACGCGAACTGGTGACTTCATTTGATTTTTCCTGCGTAGTTTAGCTTTGGCCAGTTGACGCGGCTGTGGGCTGAAACAGATGGGTTGCTGTAATTAGTCGGGGCGGCAATTCTAACATCGGCCGCGAGGAACGGCACTGTGTAGTAACCGAAAATCAGCGCGGGTCGAAATCCGGAAAAGTCTGTCGCAAGCGTTCAAGCTCACTATCGGCGTCATCGCTGCGCCCGGCCTCAAGCAACTCGGATATGCAATCGGTCCATGTTTCTGGAGTGGCGATGGCTTGTGTGTCGCAGGCTGCATCGCGCTCTCGCGCCGCCATTTCGACAGTCGCGTAGTTCGCCTCCATAGCTGAAGAGGGCGCCGCTCGCTTGGCCTGGGCCGATGCAGGTGGGTCTTCACGCTGCGGTTCAACAAGCGCATATGGATCGTGGTTCACGTCGCCGTCGTCCGCATCGAATGCGGCCGACATATCAGGTTTGGAACCCTTCCCGGCTTCCTGTTGTCGCATTTCGACGTCTTTGAGCTTCTTTTCTTCAGCAGCCGAGACCGTTGCCGGTGTCGCAACAATCTCTTCTTCCTTAACGAGCGAGCGCCTGGCTGAATCTGCGTCTTTCTCGTAAGTCGCATTGTCATGCTGCATTGACGTCTCATGTAGCTCAGCGACGTCCGCGCTGTCCTGTAGACGCGACTTCGTTGCGGGCGCGGGCGCAGTAACGCCCAATGCGTCGAACATTGCGGGCTCGGGTTGCGGTGCCTCGCTGAGCTGCAGAACGATTGCGAGTGATAAGCCGATTGTCGCTGCCCACGCCATTGGGCGCATCCAGGAGTTGCCGCGTGCTGCGCGAGGTCTGGCCTCGGCGGCCGCCAGCTGCAGGACTGATCTGTTCAGTTCGTCTGGGGCAGATTCGGTCGCAACCTCACGATAGGTTGTCGATACCAGATCATCGTTGTGTTCGAGGTCTGGTGTATTTCGCTCAATAGTCATGGTGTCTCCGCCGGTTCGTCTATTGCGACACGTAATTTCCTGACCGCATAGCGCAACCGACTCTTGGCAGTTTCGCGATTGGTTCCGGTAACTGCGGCAATCTGATCAAGATTGAGGTCAGCTTCTTCGCGCAATAAGAAAACGTCGCGTTGTTCATCCGGCAGAAACCGCAGCGCTTCGTCCAGTCGCTGTCGTGCAAGACTTCTTTCGACCAGCGCTTCAGGTTGGTCGCCGCCATCAGGTTGAGTGTCCACTTCTATGTCCACAGTGTTGCCATGGCGCTTGTTTCGACGCACATGATCAATAAAGCAATTGTGGGCAACCCGATACAGGAAAGTCGTGAACTTCGCCGTTGGTCGGTAGCGATCCCGCGACTTGATTATCTTGCCCCAGACTTCCTGGAATACGTCTTCGGCGCTGTCGCGGTGGCGACAAAGTCGGAACAGGTAGCGGAACAGCGCATCATTGTGGCGCCGGTACAGCGCTTCGAATGCAGCGACGTCGCCAGCGGCGTAACGAAGCATCAATGCGCTGTCTTCAGGCTCGGTTTCCATCAGCGGAGCATAGGGGAGCCGCGCTGTCCGCGAAAGCGACGATTCTGCTAAACCGACCGTTTGCAGGCACGCAACCATGGATTAGTGTCCGGGCCGCGCAGCTGGGCAAGAATGCTGTGCCTCAGGAAATAGGATTGATTGATCGTAAGTCATTGATAAGTAGGTTCTATTCAGATATTGCCTGTAGTTATTAACGTGCCTGAGTCGCTTTTGGGGTTAGCGATAGTGACATTGTTGCTTGCAAACAGAATTTCTAGTGTTATAGTCAACTATAACACCAGTTCACTAAGCGGCCAGAGGGGCCGCGGGAGTAAGAGAAATGAATGAGAAGCTTGGGCAATACGTAAATGACATTGTCAGTCTCTCGGTCATTATATTGATGGCTATCGCGTTGATCGACGGTCAGGCAAGCGCTATGCATGCCGTCGACAATGCCAACATGTCTAAAAAATCGCCGGCCTTGATGGGTGTGTCAGTTGAAGTCGACAGCAGTGCGCAAGCGCTCATGCTGCATATCGATACGCTACTGGATGAAGCTCTCAGAGCAGTGCCCGTTGGCGAGGTCGTAAATTACAAATTCAAATTGAGGAAATAGCCGAGCTTCTGCATTGGATATGGCGCCTATTTTAATTTCCGTCACACTGACAAGCATGGTAGCGACGGAATTTTTGCACCGGCCTGTTATGCAGGCCGGTGCTTTTTTACAGACGACAGAATCTGGTCATGCAATGACTGAACCAACCTACAGGTGGTAGTGGACCTACGATGAACCCTAAATGGAATGAAGACCTGCCGATTTATCGACAATTGCGCGATCGCGTTGTCGACATGATTCTTGAGGGTGTCTTGCGCGATGGCGATGCATTGCCATCCGTGCGCAATGTTGCGGCCGAATATCGATTGAATCCTCTTACCGTGCTGAAAGGTTATCAGGAGCTTGTTGATGAAGGCCTGGTAGAGAAAAAACGTGGCAGGGGCATGTTCGTCAATGAAGGGGCACAGGAGCAACTGCTCAAGGATGAGCGGCAACGTTTTATCGAAAAGGAATGGCCGCTAGTCGTCGCAACGATCAAGAGGCTTGGGTTGGATACGGCTTCGTTACTGCAGCAAGCGAAGGATTCAACAGAGGCAGGAGACGACAATGACTAGCCTGATCACGGCCCGCGGTGTATCGAAACGATTCGGCGATTTTCGTGCTGTCGACGACGTCAGCTTCGACATCGAAAAAGGCAGGATAATGGGTCTCATCGGCCCCAATGGTGCGGGCAAGACGACCTTGCTCAAAGCTCTGTTAGGCCTGACCGACTGTGAGGGCGAGCTGTCCGTGCTGGGTTTCGATCCGTTTCGTCAGCGCAAGGAGATGATGCAAAACATCTGTTTTATCGCCGACGTCGCGGTGCTTCCACGTTGGATTCGAGTGTCTCAGCTACTTGATTTCGTTGCGTCAATTCACCCCAGGTTCTCGAGAGACTCTGCTGAGAAGTTGTTGGCGCAGACAAAGGTATTGAAGACCTCCAAAGTTAGAGAGTTATCCAAAGGAATGGTGACTCAGCTGCACCTTTCGATTATCGCGGCGATAGACGCAAAACTGTTGGTACTCGACGAACCCACTCTCGGCCTCGATATCATTTATCGCAAAGAATTCTACGCCAATCTGCTGAATGACTACTTCGATGGCGAAAGGACAATCCTGATTACGACCCACCAGGTCGAGGAAGTCGAGAACCTGCTGACCGATATCATGTTCATCAATGACGGGCGGATACTATTGGATGCATCAATGGAGTCATTGCCCGAAAGTTTCGTGGAGTTAGTCACTTCCGGCGAGAACGTTGAGATGGCTCGCAGCCATGGGCCGCTGTATGAGCGTGACATGTTCGGCAAGAAAGTGATGACGTTTGAGACTTCAGATCGGCAAAAGCTTTCCGGCCTGGGCGAATTGCACACGCCATCGGTTGCTGACCTGTTTGTCGCCAAGGTCAAAGGAGCTGCCGCATGATTAACCACCAGATTGCACTCATCCAGCGAGAAATTTGGGAGCATCGCGCGATCTATATCGTTCCCGCGATCATCGCCACCTTACTGACGCTCATGACCGTGACGGGTCAGATACAAGTAACGATGCACGATAAAATCGTCAATCTGACGATCGTTTTTCTGTCGAATGTGACGGAACAGGAGCGCGCGGCCATATTCGATATCGTCCTCGGGCTAATGGCGGTCATCTTTTCGATGGCGATGTGGGCGGTCACAGTTTTCTATTGCCTTGACGCTCTGTATGCGGAGCGCAAGGACAAGAGCATCCTGTTCTGGCGATCGCTGCCCATTACTGATGCAGAGACGGTGATCTCCAAGTTGCTCATCGCCTTGCTTGTGATTCCTCTCATTACGCTTGTTGTCGTGCTTGCAACGGATCTTGTTGTCTTGCTCGTCATGAGTGTCTGGATTGCTATCCAGGGCGGTGACGCCGGGCACTTGATATGGAATTCAGTGTCACTGTTCGACTCCTGGATCGCGGTATCTTTCTTTGTTCTGGCACTACCGCTCTGGCTGGCGCCCTTTGTTGGCTGGTTCCTGTTCGTGTCCGGATTCGTCAAGAAGATGCCATTGATGCTCGCGTTCCTGCCGATTTTCATATTGCCAATGCTTGAGGCGATGACGAGCCAAACCACCGTATTTTGGGATGCGTTTTTTGTGCGCACCGTAACGCCGCCATTGTTTGAGGGCGGTGGGATCATCGAAATGGTGCGCAATGGCGAGCTCAGACTCGCGGCTGAATCACTGGACCTTCTGAGTACGATCAATTTCGGCAAGTTTGTGTCGAGCCCGGGTCTGTGGACAGGACTGATTGTCTGCGGCTTGCTGTCTACGGCAGCAATTTACGTGCGGCGTTATCGGGATGAGAACTAGGCTGGTCTGGAGTCTTTGACGCTGATGTCGTGTTTGCGCAATTTACCGCGTAACTGATGGTAGGTTAGCCCGAGAAGGTCCGCCGCTATTTTCTGGTTGAAGCGTGCTTTCTCCATGGCCGCTTGCAACAAATCCCTTTCCGTATCGAGTAAACGTTGTCCCAGGTCCGCTGGCAGCAGCGGCGCACGTTGCTTTGGGGTGATCGTTCGGTTTTCTTCAGGCCGCGCCAATTGAAACGGAGAATCGAAGGGGTCGAATGCAACTTTCTTGATCGGCTGTTCCGGACTGTCTGATCGGTATACAGAACGTTCGATCGCGTTCTTGAGTTCCCTGACGTTACCCGGCCACTGATGTCGAAGCAGCGATGATGTGGCACGTGAGCCGAAGCCCGGAAAGAAGGACTGCTTTAGCTCGCTGACCATGTTAATGGCGAATGCATGCGCCAGCGGCAGTATGTCCTCGAGGCGCTCCCGAAGCGGCGGTACAGTAATGACATCGAATGCCAGGCGATCCAGTAAGTCTTTTCTAAACTGTCCAGTGGCGGCGAGTTCCCGCAGGTCAGCATTCGTCGAACCCACTATGCGAACGTCGACATGCAGTGTTTCGCTGCCACCAACGCGCTGAATTTCGCCGTACTCAATCGCGCGCAGTATCTTCTCCTGCATGCGCAAGGAGATCGTTGCCAGTTCATCAAGCACGAGAGTCCCTTCGTTGGCACGTTCGAAATGTCCGACGTGCGTTCGAGAGGCGCCGGTAAATGCGCCCGCCTCGTGGCCGAACAGCTCGGACTCCAGGATCGACTCAGTGAGTGACGCGCAATTGACCTTGACCATGCCTTTCTCCCAGCGATCTGAGAGAAAGTGCAGTCGTGACGCGATGAGCTCTTTGCCTGTGCCGCGCTCACCCACCACCAGGACAGGCTTTGATAGAGGCGCTGCTCTGGATACATGCTCGAGCATCTCCAGAAAGACGGGTGCTTCGCCGATGATTGTTTGTGAGGGCCGGTTTGAGTGCATTGGTCAATTAAGCCAAATATTCGTCAAAATAGCGAATAAATAGTAGAAAGGACGACTTCTTCGAATCCAAAGGGATCGCTGAGTCTCGAGATTAGATCAATAAAAACAAACAGTTATAGCTAAAACTGGAGTTTGGCACGGAACCTGCAATATTGTAATCAGGTTTCACTCATTAAAGAGGACAAGTCCATGGGCATATTCACGAGATTTAGTGACATCGTGAACTCGAATATCAACGCGATTCTCGAGAAAGCAGAAGATCCTGAAAAAATCATCAGGCTGATGATTCAGGAGATGGAAGATACGCTGGTCGAGGTCCGGTCTGCCGCGGCCAGATCAATTGCAGACAAGAAGGATCTGAACCGCAAGATCGAATCTTTTGATGCGGAGGTGGCTGAATGGGGCAGCAAAGCGGAGCTCGCGTTGCGCAAAGGTCGAGAGGATCTGGCGAAAGCGGCATTGGTTGAAAAATCGCGTGCGACAGGCGCATCGGATGTCCTGAAGCAGGACTATTTCGCAGTCGACGAGGGGCTGTCCAAGTTGAACGTGGATATTTCAAGACTGGAGGCAAAACTTGAGGACGCGAAGGTAAGGCAAAAATCGTTGCTGGCCCGGCACAAGACGGCAAGCAGTCGCCTGGCTGTCAGGAAGAAGATTCATGACTATAAGATAGATGATGCGATGATTCGATTTGAGCAATACACGAGACGGATTGACGACGTCGAGGGGCGAGTAGAGGCTTATGACCTGGGTCTGCCAAAAGACCTGAATCACGAGTTCGCAAGTTTGGAGGTTGAGGAGTCTGTGCAACACGAACTCGATGCCCTCAAACAACGAGTTGCCGGAGATCAGGCGCGAAAGGTGGAGGCCGAATAGTTGGACGTAAGTATTCTCATCACGATAGCGGTCATACTTTTCTTAGCGATACCGGCGCCGCTGATTATCGTTCTGCACTACATCTCGAAGTGGAAACAGTCTCGCGAGATATCCAGGGATGACGAGCGAATGCTGGAGGACCTCTGGGAGCTGTCGCAGCGACTCGAAGAGCGCCTCGAGACGCTCGAAACAATATTGAGTGACGAAGTGTCAGATCTGAAGCAAGGCCAAAGGAGGAAACAACAATGAGTCGAAGTAGCTGGGTTTACGACGTTCCACTACGAGGTTTCTACCGCGACCGTGAGAACGCCTGGATATTCGGCGTCTGTGCCGGCATCGCAGAGCGGTTCAATTTTAGGTTAGGAGCGGTGCGGCTTATTGCCATCGTATGCCTGTTCCTTTTCTCGTGGCTGACGATTGCCCTGTATTTTGGAGCAACCTTGCTAATCAGGCAGAGGCCGCTGATCTACTCTGGCTCGTACGCTGAGCATGAGTTCTGGAGACGGCGGAGATCTGACTACTGGAGACACCCGTGATTGTGCGCGACACAATGGCGCAGCGTAGATTCCGCCGCAGTGCGGACAACGCGATGTTGGGTGGTGTTTGCGCCGGTCTTGCAGACTACTTCGGCTTGAATCTGCGTGTTATGAGGATTCTCACCGCCGTGGCATTTCTTGCGATGCCGATAACGATCGTGGCTTACATCGGGGTATTGATTCTGGTGCCTGCGGAAATATCGCACACACGGAGAACGAAAGCAGGCGAACAATTCAGCAAATCGCTACGTTCTTCGCCAACCCAGACGATGCGGGACGTTCGAAGCAAGTTCCAGTCTCTTGACCGCAGGCTGGCACGGCTTGAGAAGCACGTGACCTCACCGCGTTATCAACTGAATCGTGAACTGGACGATCTTTGATAAGATCGACTATCACTTTAAGGGAAGCATAGATGAACAACTCTCTATTTCTTGTGGTGTGTATTGTAGCGATCGTAGTTGCTGCAAACTCATTTCAAACATATCTCAAAACTCGGCCGTCGAAGACGGCAGACGATGCCGCGGAGCTTGAAGAAACGTTGGCGAAGATCGCAATGCTTGAGGAGCGAATCAAGGTGCTGGAACGAATTGTTACCGAGAACAGGTACGATCTTAAGAGCGAGATCAACAAGCTCTGACGGTATGACTATGGCGACTTCCACAACCGATATCGTCGAACTGCTTCAAGCGCTTGGGCTTGAAGCCGTCGACCAGGGCCTGCTGATCGTTGGTTCGGTCACTTCGGATGCAAGTAATTGTGCAGGAGCGAACATCATTCAGATCGGGCGCGTCGTGAACGCGAGCGATGTGGACGGTAAGCTCCGGGCAGATCTGGCGGTCGTTGCAGATCAGGTTGAGCACATGACGAAACAGGGTGGCACACACTTGCTATCACGAATGCGAGATTTGGTTGCCCGGCGAGTGCTCTTGATAGTGCGGGGCGATGCGTGGGCAGTAGACGAGTTGCTGGCGCTAGGTTATCTGCAGGTCGCCTATCCACGCCCGGAGCAGAACGAAAAACGCCCGTCGATTGACGGGCGTTGTTTCTTGTACGATCCGGACAGCTTTCATGAGCCTCGAGAATGGAACAATTCGAGCGATTGGGCAAACCCCAACAACTTCGACAAGTACCGCTGGTAGAGCCTAATCGGTTTTTGCTTTGTACGCACGAACCTGGTTATTGAACTCAGCAGCAATAATTTCCATATCTTCAACACCCGCGTTATGCCTCTTGCTAAGCATGTTCTGGCGTTGCAGTTTGATCTCGGGAGTGGCGTCTTCGAGCATCAATACCGCCGCTTCTTCTTCTGCCGCGATACAGGAGAGGTACTCTTCCATCTCAGCCATGAAAGCTTTGACAGATTTCTGCCCCGCAATCATCTCTTCTTTGCTGGCCGTTGCGCCATCGGGAACCGTCGCACGTTGCGGATAGTCACACGCGAATGTGACGGGAGCAGAAAACAACAGGATCGAAAATACAGCAAGCTTAATATTTTTGGTCATGGGTTCGACTTTTGTTGGGGCATATGGCTTTGTGCGCTGCCAATTGGCCGGGTTGATATCTGTCAGTTATTTAAGCATGTAGATTCAGCGGAGTGAAGCCCCATTCTCAATTTCTCTAATTCAATGACACATCGGGCTTGCAACCATTGGGACAAAAACTCAAGCAAATAGTGCCCGGTGCGTGTCGGTACCGTCCGCCTGCGCGAGCAGTAATTCCAAATAGTTATCTGAACTCATGGGCATACCGAACAACATGCCCTGAACATAGGTGCAATCGAGCTTCTGCAGGTAATTGAGTTGATCTTCATTCTCAACACCTTCAGCAACAACATCCATGTTCAGATTGCGACCCATTTGCACAATTGTGCCGACAATAGTTGCGTCGTCAGGATTTATAGCAACCTCGCGTACGAACGACTGATCAATTTTCAGTGTGCTAATCGGGAATTGTTGCAACGCACTTAGCGATGAATAGCCAGTGCCGAAATCGTCGATTGCGAGGTTCAATCCAAGCGCATAGAGCTGGTTTAGCAGGCTAATGGTTCGTTCCGGGTTTTCCATCAGGGTTGTTTCAGTAATCTCAAGTTCGAGCGATGTTGGCGAAACTTCGTGCCCACGCAAAATCGCGCTAATTCTGTTGATGAAGTTCGCTTGTCGTAGCTGTTTAAGAGACAGGTTTACCGACACTCGGCCTGGCGACGATACGGAGCGCTGCCAGATGCGAATATCTTCACAGACTTTGTCGAGCACCCACTCCCCGATTTCTATGATCAGGTTTGTTTCTTCGGCGATCGGTATGAAATCGGATGGCAGGATCATGCCGCGTTCGGGCAATTCCCAGCGAACCAGAGCTTCCGCACCGTACACCTCGCCAGTCATCAGGTTGTATTTGGGCTGATAGTGAACCAGCAACTCATCTCGCTCGAATGCGCGTTTGAGTTTGCTCTTCGTCATTAATCGTTCAACGGCGGCTTCGTTCATCGCCGGGAGGTAGTAAGAAAATACATTACCGCCCGTCTTTTTTGAGTGATATAGCGCCGCATCGGCGTTGCGAATAAGGTCGATAACGTTTGCAGCGTCTTGCGGGTAAAATGCGATTCCCATGCTGGCGGTCATGAAAACCTCATGGCCTTGAACGAAGAATGGGTCGGCCAGTCGATCCAGAATATGGCGCGCCAGTTTGGCCGTCTCGCTGCTGCCGGAGCCGTCTGGTCCAAGGTTATTCACAATAACCGCGAACTCGTCACCTGCCAGTCGTCCGATAATCGACTCCTTGGGCAGGGCAGCAGCAAGTCTCTCGGTTACTGTTTCCAGCGTTGCATCACCTGCAAGGTGACCAAAGGTATCGTTGATATCTTTGAAGTGATCGATGTCGAGATACAGGAGGCATAAAGGTTTTTCCGCGCGCCTTGCTCGTGCGATCGCCCGTTGTAACAAGTGTTGAAATTGCATCCGATTCGGAACTTTGGTCAGCGCGTCAATTCGCGCGAGGTAGCGAATACGTTGCTCAGCGCGCCGCCGTTCGCTGGAGTTTTGTGCTGCGTATACCCGATCGCGGGAAATGCCGTCCTCGCCATCAACGAAAGAGCACGTGTAGGAAACCGGAACAGACTCTCCAAACTTGCTCTCGAAGAAAGTATCTTTTGGCATGCCAGATGGAACATCATCGATGAGCGTGCTCGATTTGGTCTTGTTGATAATTCGATCCACCGAAGTTCCGATGAGTTCCGGCTCCTCGTAACCAAGCAACAGTGTAGTCGCCTTGTTAACGCGAATTATCAAGCCATCGAGTGTAGTGACGATAATTGCCTCGTTCATTCCGGAGAGCAAGCTATCGACGTAATTTCTCGAGATTGTCGCTGCCCGAAGTCGATTGTGCATATCGTTGAATACAGATGCGAGCTCTCCTACCCTGTTATTTCCCGGTAGGGTAAGCGGCTCGCTAAAGTCCGATTCGAGTAGTTGCTCCGCTCGCTGCTGCAGATCACGAATCTGTCGCGATTGCCGGCGCAACAAAACGAATCCGACCGCGCCGCAACAGATTGCGGTTGCCAGTATGGCAAGCCCCACCCAAATTGCGCTCACAATAGCGCCCTGGCGCCGAGAATTGTCGTCGCTAGTCGGGTGAAATTAGGAATCTTGCTGCCAACCATTATTGTCGCAGTCCTGTACAGCAGGGCCCAGAGCCCAATAACCGCTCAACCCCTCGCAGGCCTATTCTTATTATTGACCCGAAGAACGCTAATTCGTGCCTTCAGGTATTTCTTGTCACCGCCATCGCCTGCGTCGCATGGCCGTGTAATTTTCACGATTGCTCAGTGTAGCACTGCGATTCCGCCGGGCATATTTCCGAATTGGGCAAATATCACAGAAACAGCGTCGCAGCGGACAGGGTCGCCACGCTACGAAAATGTAAGGTCTGGCTTATAAGCTAGTCAGCGTCTCGTTTCTCGACGAATTCCACTGGCTTAGTCTTGCCGATGGTTTGCATTACGCCTTCGACGACAGCGCCTTCTGCGACGGCTATGGCCTCACCGCTGACTGTCCCTGTAATGCGCGCAGTAGCGGTTATTTCGACCTTGTGGGCTGCGATGATGTCGCCTTCTACGTGACCTGAGACGATGATATTGCCCGCATTGATGGTGCCTTTCCAAAGTCCTGCTTTCGCCAAAGTTACCGTTCCTGCAAGCTCACAATCGCCGTCAATTTCGCCATTAATGAGAAAATCGCCATTGCCCGTGATCAGGCCTTTGATCTTGCAGCCTTCACTAATCAGAGTTGCCGGACCAGGTGCCTGGTCGCGAAGTCGTCGCAAACGTGAATCGTTCATGCAGATAGAACTCCAGCTAGTCGCTACAAGGTGACAGGCGGCATAATACCTTCTAAGTATCTTTTGTTAAATCTGTGCCGCAAAAATCAAGGTTTATCTTCTCGGTAACCATAGCCCAGAGTCTCAATAGTCACCAGAATTCCGTCTTCAAACATGAGCCGTCGCATTAGCTTGCGGGGGCCGAAATTATAGACATACTCGGTAACCAGCACTTCCTGATTATACCGGCCATAAACGGGGTGGCGTTCGACGCTCAGCCCACCCAGCGATCCCCGCGAGCTAAAATCATAGGGGCGAAGCGCATAGCCGAGATGACGGATAGAAACAGGCTCGCCACAGATTTCGAGTACAACCTGTTGGTGAATACCATCCCTGACAAGCTTGTTCCCACAGCGAAACGCCAATGCTTGCTGACTGCTCAGCATAAAAACAACAATGATCAGGAGTGAGCCAAAGATTCGGTTGCTGTGCTTGCGCATTAAAAATGACCGTGCAAAAGAGCGAGATGTCTTAAGCAATTGTAGCCTAGTCATGCGGCTATTGCCGTCAGACAATTGCGCGGCCTTGCCACTCTTATGGTAAAACAGCAAATTCGCCGCCTTTGAGCCAGAGAGAAATATTGAGCAAGGGATTTGACAAGCGCTTCGGCGCCCTGAGCGCCGTATCGGGAAATCCCCTTGCGGGCGGGCTGAAAGGTATTGAGAAGGAGTCCTTGCGCGTTGACGCGGGCGGTTATCTGTCGCAACGAACGCATCCGCTCGAGCTTGGCTCTGCGCTGACCAATCGCTACATCACTACCGACTTTTCAGAAGCATTGCTTGAGTTCGTGACACCCGCTTTTTCAAATACGTGGGAGGCACTGCACTTCATATGCGATATACATCAGTTCACGTATCAGAGGTTGGGCGACGAACTGTTGTGGGTCGCGAGTATGCCGTGTCGGGTTCCCAGCGATGCGGATATTCCCATCGCCGACTACGGTCCGTCTAATGTCGGACAAATGAAATCGATCTACAGAAGAGGCCTCGGTCATCGCTATGGACGGCAGATGCAGACGATTGCTGGTGTTCATTTTAACTACTCATTGCCCAAGTCTTTCTGGCCTGTCTATCAGCAGATCACCGGCGGCACCGGTATCGAAGATGAGTTTCGCTCAGAGCAATACCTGGCGCTGATCCGTAACTTTCGGCGCTTTGGCTGGATCGTTCTCTATCTGTTCGGCGCATCCCCGGCTCTGTGCAAATCTTTCGGCGATGATTCGACCCTGGAGATGCCGACCCTGAATGCCGAAACGGTGTACGAGCCTTTCGGTACGTCGCTGCGTATGAGCGACCTGGGCTACAGCAATAATAATCAAGCGCGACTGAATATTTCGCTCAACAGTCTCGACGAGTATGTGCGCGACCTCAGTGCGGCGACGAGAACGCCTGAGCCGCAGTACGAAGAGATCGGTGTAAAAGTCGACGGTGAGTACCGACAACTTAATGCCAATCAATTGCAAATTGAGAATGAGTACTACAGCTCAGTCAGGCCCAAAAGGGTGGCCAACACCGGCGAGCGACCAACCGTTGCACTGCAGCGTGGCGGTATTGAGTACGTCGAGATTCGATCTCTCGATATCAATACTTTCGATCCATGTGGCATGAATCAGAATACGATGCGCTTTATTGAAGCGTTTCTTATCTACTGCCTCATTGAGGATAGTCCGCCGCTGGACTGTGAGTCGTCGGCTGAGGCAGCAAACAACCAGGCCGGGACCGCAAAACGTGGACGTGATCCGGAGTTTCGGCTGGTTCGTGAAGGGCGTGAAACTTCTGTATCAGATTGGGGTAACGAAATTTTGCAGAAGGTCAGCAGTGTCGCCGAGTTGATCGACCGCGGCACAGACACAGACAGCTATGCCGAATCGGTTCGGCACATGCAGACCATGCTTGATGATGCCGCAACTACGCCATCGGCACGCGTACTTCGTGAGCTAGAGGAAGCTGACTGCAGCTTCTTTGAACTTGCACTGAATTTCGCTGCTTCACATCGCGACTACTTTGCATCGATTCAGCCATTGCAGGCGAAAGCGGAACAGAACTTCAGTCATGAAGTAAGCGAATCGATCGTACGACAACGCGAAATTGAGGAATCGGATGACGTGAGCCTGGATACATACCTCGACCACTACTTCAACGACGAGAGCTTGTAGTCGTACTGCTGGAAAGCGCATAAGCGAGATAGAACCGAAGCCCTTTCGGACCCAGCATTGCGGCGTCGTCCATTGCGCTCACCACGGCACCCTTTTCGGGATGGCCCGCGCTGGTTTTCGACGCAATGACGGGCGTTCACAACGCGGTCATGGGTTGTCGGGATACTGAATAACCCTGGTAAAGTTAAATATTTATTCGCGCCGGTGTGCCCAAATCGAGGTCGAGGTGTGCGCTCTGTCACAATTTGGCGGTACACGGTATGCCCTCGGCGGCAATTTAACTAAACTTGGGCCCGGACGTCAGACTTGCTGGCGTCTTAGCAGAGGCAATGGAACACTATCTTGATCAAGACTTTTATTACAGGGGTGGTTCTCGGAATCGTATC
Source organism: uncultured Woeseiaceae bacterium (assembly GCA_964528965.1). Classification (GTDB taxonomy): domain Bacteria; phylum Pseudomonadota; class Gammaproteobacteria; order Steroidobacterales; family Woeseiaceae; genus UBA1847. The sequence goes on along the minus strand of CAZGVL010000003.1, from coordinate 48,856 downwards.
GTTCGGTGCGGCGCTGTATTTAGTGCCTGTCGTCGAGCAGTATCGGGAAGTATCGATGATCACAGTAAAGCCGAATGGCGGCAACGCCGAGTCGTTTCATGTGAACATTCCGATGGATCGAATCATGAGCGGTGCGCCTGAGCAAAAAGCGCCAGTTCCGGTGGGCATGGAGTGGCCGAGCGACGACAAGTTTTCTGGTGTTCGCGCTGAACTCTTCAAGGTTCGAAATAGCAAAGACGCCGTAGTAGGCGTCGCAAGCAGAATTGCTGCAGAACGTGACGCTGACGGCAGCATCATCGAGTGGGTATTGCACCTTCCTGCTCGAGGTTCCATCTATGTTTCGATGCAACCGCAGTCGGCAGAGGGCGGTTACCGCAGCGGCCAAATTCGCGGCGGTACGCGCGAATTCAGTTCGCTGCAAGGACGCGTCATGGAGCGCTGGGTGGCTGATACTTCCGGAGTAGAGGATGCGCCAACCGGCCGGATAGAACTTCAGACTCAACTTGTTGCGCAGGCTCAGTTGTGATGAAGTATTTCATATCCCTGGCGGTCGGAATGCTGGTAGGTGCGTGTATCTTCCTGCTCCTGCTGTACTTCAACCCATTGACGCCCAGAAATTCTTTGTCCCCCTTGTCGGTAACGGACAAGGCTGTAATTACCCTGAACTATTCCGCAGTTGCGCAGGACTCGCTCGTCTATACGAACAACGGCGAATCGCAGATCGATCCTTTTCCCGCGAAAGTGCTGCAACTATGGGAGCGGCCGATTCAGCATACGAATACAGTTGCCACTGTGTTGACTGACGGGCGCGGTCAGGTTGCAGGATTGGGAATCAAGTTTTCATCAAGTTCCGAACGGACAAACGTGCTCAATAGTGAGGCGCTGGTCGACAGCGTCTGGCATATCTACATGCCGGATCAAGGCAGCTTCTTTATAGAGCAAACAGAGAACTACTGGCGCTACTTGCGCGAAATCGTTGTGCCCGCTCATTGGAGCTCGGGCGATAACTGGCGTGGCACCTGGTACGGCAACATGACCTCTGGCCCGGGCGCGCTTGGCATTGCCAAAGTAGTTGGCGGTAGCGGCGAGGTAGATGGCTTGATCGCAGATGCTGTCGAATCAATTACCGCCAAGGCATACTCAGTGGATCAGGGTCCGGTTGCGATGACCGGGCATATTACCATCGAGCTTCCAGATGCTGACGCTGTCCCGAACAGCGAATAGTCCATCACATAGTTAGCGGACTTGCTGGCCCGATTCACAAACGAGCAAACGGTCCTTTATTCGGTCTGCGTGGCAAGATCTTTCAATGCGATGCTTGTGTCGGCAAGTTTTTCGCGATCGATGATCGCACCCGCAGCGATCAGCGCTTTCGATTGCACGAAGTCGCGCGGTGAATTAATGGCATCCACTGCGATTAGCTTTCCTGCCGACAAATACATACACGCAAAGCTCCTGCTCGCGGGCTCGCCGCGAATAACGACCTGATCGAAGCCCTGCGATAATCCGGCAATCTGAAGTTTCAGATCATATTGATCGGACCAGAACCACGGTACTTGCGAGTAATGCGTTTCCTGGCCGCATAAGTTGTTAGCCGCGGTCTTGGCCTGTTCCAGTGCGTTGTGCACGGATTCCAAGCGCAATCTTCGGCCATAAATCCCGTTGGGGTGCGACGTGCAATCTCCGATAGCGTAGATGTTGGGGTCGCTGGTCTGACACTGATCATCAACCGCAATGCCGTTATCGATGCGGAGCCCGGCTGCCTCTGCGAGTTCGGTGTTTGGAATGACACCTATGCCGACGACAACGAAGTCAGCCGGTATGGAGTCGCCAGTGCTCAGTTCGACCGACTCAACGCATCCCGCGCCGTGGAACGCAGTCAGGCCAGTCGATAACAAGAGATTGACGTCGTTAGCTGTATGCTCCTGCTGATAAAAACCAGAGACCTGAGGCGAGACAACCCGGCTCATCACACGATCAGCCATTTCCACGACAGTAACCTCGATGCCAAGCCGGCGACTGACTGCGGCAACTTCGAGGCCGATGTATCCAGCACCGATGATGACGAGTTTCCCCTTTTTCTCAATGTCCGCCCGGATACGATCGACATCCTCAATGGTTCGCAAGTAATGGATGCCGTCGAGCTCTGCACCATCGACAGCTAGCTTCCGTACCCGAGTTCCAAGGGCAATGATGAGCTTGTCGTAGTCGATTTGATCGCCCGCGCTGGTGTGCAGACACTTTGCACCAGGGTCAATTCGCGCAATGCGCGTATTCAGGCGTACCTCGATGTTCGGGTCGTCATAGAAGCCCGGCGGTTTGACCGCGAGGCGTTCTGCGGGAAATTCGCCGGCAAGAAACTTCTTCGATAGCGGTGGTCGCTGGTACGGTAAATATGCCTCGTCGCCAACGAGCACGATCTTGCCTTCGAATTTATTTTGCTTAAGCGTTGCGATGACCTGGCCAGATGCGTGGCCAGCACCGGCGATAACAATCGTTTCGTGCATGTGAGTCCCTGTTTTCGTGCAGGGATAGACTACAGCGCCGCAGGGTGATCGTCGAGCAAGCGGCCCACCAGTGCCTACTTGAGTGACTCGAAAGCCGTGATAAATACTTGCTCGAAAACGTCCTCGTTGAGTGTCTCAAGCACCTTGATGTTCGAGTCGGCCGATGGATCCAGGTCGATTCTATAGCCGCGTGCCGGGTCGAGGTCTTGCTCGTCAAGCAACACGGCAACAGATGATTCTTCCTCGGCCAGAGCAGAATTATAGGCACCGATGACCACCAATGGGTCTGCTGGCGAAAATTGTCTGCCCGCATTCTCTCGTCCGATTATCTCTTCGAGGGCCGGAATCTGGTCCATGACATGATTGTCCCAACTGCGGCTGGAGACAATCGTATCGGCGATGCTTGGTAGCGCGTCAGCCTGCGATTCCAGAGCGACGATCAGGTTCGCATAGTTATTCACGTTCACGCTGCCCCCGGAGAATTGCTGTTTAACGGTGTGCGAAGAATACAGAGTGATCCGGATATCCTGACGTGCCAGCAATCGTCGTGACGCAGATGGGTCCATGTTCCAGTTGTAAGTCGTGCGTAATTCAACTTCGTCTGTGGTCTCGACCTCGACCCAACCGCCCATCAGGTGGATTCGCGAGATACTCTCGGCCAGGCTCGGAAATTCGCTCAGGACCTGTACGAGATCAGTCGGTGGCGCGAGAACGAGAATCTCAACCTGCGAATTTTGGCTCAACAGTGTTCGCAATGCGTGTTGCAGTGCAGAGCTCGATCGCGCATGGGCATTTGCCGCCGATAGTATCTGCGCGTCGAGGATTCCTGCACCCTCATGGTCATAAGCCCTGGCAGCGTTTGAAGAGGCGATGTCCGGATAACTCGCCGCGTCTCCGCCGCTGCCCTGGACCACTGGAATGTGGCCCAAATTCAATTGCTGCATTAGCCGCTCCGCCAGCAACTTCTTTCTGTACGCATGCATGACCGTGGTGCCGATCAGGGCCAGTCGATTCGGGAACAGAGCGGCGACGAGGTGTAGCGCAATACGATCATCTGGCTCCATGTCGGTAATGACGACGATCGGACCCGATTTCGCTGCATCCGGAGCGTCAACCTCCAGCCCATAGGCGCCTTGCGGTACAACAACCGCAAATGCAGCCAGGGCGACCAGTCCGATGCTCACAGCGAGTGATCTCGGCCTGTGTGGCAGGATTTTACGGATTGCGGTGATGTTCGGGTACCCATGCAGACTGTTACGAGTGAGTAGTTTAGCCGCCGCTGAAGTGTTTCGACAATCGCGGTGTTCTGCATGCGCGCCGACCCTGGAAACAGGCGCTTTTCCGATAAACCCTTGTAAATACATCCAGTACTGTATAAAAATACAGACTTTCATGGCAGGAGTTGATTGTGCAGGCTGCAGAACAGGTTGAAGATTATCTGGGGATGCTGAATCCGGCGCAGCGACAAGCTGCCGAGTACGGCGAAAAGCCTGTTGGTCAGCCGTTCCAGACCGGGCCGTTGCTCGTTATCGCGGGTGCGGGGACTGGCAAGACCATGACGCTGGCTCATCGTGTGGCGCATTTAATCTTGCAGGGCGTTGCGCCTGAACGGATTCTGTTACTCACCTTCACCCGCCGGGCGGCACAGGAAATGACTCGCCGCGTCGAGGCGATTGTCAGGCAGAGCCTGAGTGGCAGCACCGCGCTGTCGGTTCCATCGGGTGTGTTGCCGTGGTCAGGTACATTTCACTCGATCGCAAATCGTCTGCTGCGGCGCTATGCGCGGAATCTGGGTCTTGACCCGGGTTTTTCGGTCCTGGATCGGGGTGATTCTGCCGATGTGATCGACGTAGTCAGGCACGAGCTGGACCTGACGCGTAAATCTCGTCGCTTTCCGAAAAAAGACACCTGTCTCTCAATCTACTCACGCTGTGTGAACACGCAGAAGCCGATAGCCGATGTTCTTGGCCAGACCTATCCATGGTGTGCCGATTGGGAAGCAGAACTGCGGGAGTTGTTTCGCCATTACGTATTGCGCAAACAGCAACAGCAGACCCTGGATTACGACGACCTGTTGTTGTATTGGAATCATTTGGTCGCTGACGCAGAGTTTGCGGATGAGATTGGTTCGGCGTTTGATCAGATTCTGGTCGACGAGTATCAGGATACCAATCTGGTGCAGGCGCAAATTCTTCGTGCGCTGCGGCCCGATGGCCAGGGGGTGACCGTCGTCGGCGATGATGCTCAGTCGATTTACTCGTTTCGCGCGGCTGAAGTTGAAAATATTCTGAATTTTCCGGATCAATTTATTCCATCGGCTCAGGTTATATCGCTGGAAGAAAATTATCGGTCAACGCAGCCGATTCTGGATAGTGCGAACTGTCTGATTGCCGAGAGCCACAGGCAGTATAAGAAGAATCTTTTTTCCAGCCGAAACGATGGTGCCATGCCCGCCTACGTAACGGTTGAGGATGGCGACGCTGAGGCTGAGTTTGTTGTCGAATCCATTCTCGCAAACCGTGAGGCGGGTATGCAGCTGAAAGACCAGGCGGTTTTGTTTCGTGGTGCGCACCATAGCGACCGATTGGAGTTGGAACTGGTACGCCGCAATATTCCCTACGTGAAGTACGGTGGCCTCAAATTTCTTGAAGCGAGCCACGTCAAAGACATGCTTTCGGTGATGAAGTGGGCGGAGAACCCAAAGAATGAAGTTGCAGCATTTCGAGTGCTCAAGTTATTGCCCGGCATGGGCCCTGGATATGCGACGCGGTGTTACGAGTATCTTGCTGCAGAGGATTTCCTGTTTTCTGCGCTAAGCGGGTTTCGGCCACCTGCGGCGACTGCGGGAGAGTGGCAGGGTCTGTGCGCGATGCTGGCGTCTTTGGTTGCGTCCGAAGTTGATGATCAGGGCTGGCAGTCGCAATTAACGATGGTGCGTCGCTGGTATCAGCCACATCTTGAACGAATTTACGATGGTCTGGATACGCGTGAGGCGGATCTCGAGCAACTTGAACAGATTTCAGGACGTTATCCGACGCGCGAGCGGTTCCTGACTGAACTGACGCTGGACCCACCGAGCGCAGCCGGAGATTTGGCCGGCGACCCTTTGCTCGATGAGGACTATCTGATTTTGTCGACAGTGCATTCGGCGAAAGGTCAGGAGTGGGAGTCGGTCTTCGTATTGAATGTGGCCGATGGCAATTTCCCATCCGAGTTTGCAACTGGAAAACCCGAAATGATCGAGGAAGAACGCCGCCTGTTGTACGTAGCGATGACCCGCGCAAAACAATCGTTATCGTTAATTGCGCCGCTCAGATATCACGTGACGCAGCAACATCGGCAAGGTGATAAACATGTCTATGGTGCGCGTAGTCGATTCCTGACTGAGCCGATGCTGGCAACAATGGAGGCTTGCTTTCGCGGACGTGAGGAATCTCAGGGGCGATACCCATCATCACGATCAAGCAAACAGCTTGATGTAGGCGCCCGAATGCGCGAGATGTGGTAGCAAAAAAAAGGCGGTGACCAGGGTCACCGCCAATGTGTACTCAGCAAACAGCATAAGGGATTACGAGTTTGTGATGTGTACCTGGGTTGCAATGACATATCGTTCGCGTAAGCCGCCGAATAGTTATGTCACCACGAATTTTTGAGTCGCCGCTCTATGCCCGCCCGCTATGTTCCGTTGTTACAGTAGCTTTGATGCATCCAGTGCTGATTTGGTTGCAATCATTTTGGAATATGTGCGGGGCTTATTTCGAATTCTAAGTTTCAACTGCAACTAAGATGCCAGTGGAGCATGCCAGGGCGGCACGGCGCGGCCGTTATTAATATTGAGAGCAGGGTCAGGATGAAAAACTGACCAGGAAACAAATATTTCTAGGACAAGAACATGGAGTAGGCAGGGTTTTCGCTTTCTTCCCAGTGCACATAGCCAAGGTCTTTCAGGTGGGCCTCAAGTTCGGCGGTTTCTTCTACCGGGACGTCTATACCGGCGAGGATGCGGCCGTAGTCGGAGCCATGGTTGCGGTAATGAAACAGGCTGATATTCCAATCTGTGCCGATTGCATTGAGGAAACCCAGGAGTGCACCCGGACGCTCCGGGAATTCGAAACGAAATAATTTCTCGTTGGCGATTCCAGATGACAGGCCACCGACCATGTGACGCACGTGCAGCTTTGCCATTTCGTTATCGCTAAGATCCTCAACCGCGTAGCCAGTGCCTCGAAGTTCAGCCACGATTTCTTCTCTTTCTGCTAAACCGCGGCTTAGCTTCACGCCGACAAAAATATGCGCTGCTTTTTGGTTGCTAAAACGATAGTTGAACTCAGTGATTCCACGGCGTCCGATTACTTCGCAAAACTTTCGAAAACTACCTGGCTCCTCCGGGATTTCGGCGGCCAGCAACATTTCTGCTTGCTCGCCAATGGCCGCACGCTCCGCAATGTGCCGCAAACGATCAAAATCCATGTTGGCACCGCTGCTAATGGTTACCAGAGTTTTTTCAGTGAGCCCGTTGGCATCGATATACTTCTTCATTCCTGCAACCGACAGCGCGCCTGCCGGCTCAACAATTGAGCGAGTATCCTCGAAAATATCGCGAATCGCTGCGCAGGTCTGGTCAGTATCGACAGTGATAATTTGATCGACGAACTGCTGGCATAGCCGAAAAGTTTCGTCGCCAACGCGACGTACTGCTGCGCCATCGGCGAAGATGCCAACGTGATCCAGGGTAACGGGTGCGCCGGCTTCGAGCGAGTCATGCATTGCAGCAGAGTCATCAGGCTCTACGCCAATAATTTTGATTACCGGACGAACAGCCTTGACGTACGCCGCGACCCCCGCAATCAGGCCGCCACCACCGATCGGCACAAATATGGCGTCAATGTCGTCGAGTTGCTGCAGAATTTCCATGCCGACCGTGCCTTGTCCGGCGATGACGTGCGGGTCATCAAACGGATGGACGAAAACCTGGTCTCGTTGTTCTCGAAGTTCCAGGGCATGCTCGACGGCGTCATCAAATGCGTCGCCATGCAATACGACATGGCCATCAAGTGCACGTACCGCATTGACCTTTATCGATGGAGTTGTCTTGGGCATGACAATCGTCGCGTGAACGCCCCGGTGTCTTGCCGCAAGTGCGAGTCCCTGCGCGTGATTTCCAGCGGAAGCACAAACTACGCCATTGGCGAGCTCTTCGTCAGACATCGAAGCGAGCTTGTTATAGGCCCCTCTGAGCTTAAAGGAAAATACCGCCTGCAAGTCTTCCCGTTTCATCCAGACACGATTACCAAGACGCGCTGAGAGATTCGCAGCGACTTCCAGCGGAGACTTGATCGCGACGTCATAAACGCGCGCGTCCTGAATCCATTTCTGATAATCCGGTTTTGTCACATTTTTTCCCATACACGTCAGTAGAGAACGGGTTATCGCATAATGCGATGCAAATTCACAAAAAAATCTGTAAACAGAGCAGCTTTGTTGGTCGTTGGCGCCATCCTTGTCGTGCGTCCGGTTGACGCTATCAGGCCCACATGCCGTTGTTGGATGAACAGATCGCAATTCGCTGCTGCGTGACCAGACAGAATCAGCACTGCTATCTGATCTGTCCGATCGTGCATGGTAATTGCGTGTGCACCCTTTCATAATGCCGCAATACGGGGTCAATATTGTTCGGCTCCCGTGAAGATCAGGAGCAGGCTTTTTGAACAAGATACTGATTTGCAACGCGCGACTGGTGAACGAAGGGCAAGTGCGGGACGCCGATGTCCTGATTAGCGGCGAGCGCATAGAGAAGATCGCCGATAAAATCCCCGCAGCTGATGGTATGCGGGTGCTCGATGCGAAGGGTTGCTATCTGATGCCGGGCATGATCGACGACCAGGTCCACTTTCGTGAGCCCGGGCTGACGAACAAGGGCGATTTGGCCAGCGAGTCTGCCGCTGCCGTGGCTGGTGGTATTACCAGTTTCATGGATATGCCAAACGTGAACCCGCAAACAACAACGCGGGAAGCTCTTGCTGACAAGTATCGAATTGCAGAGAACCGTTGCAGCGCCAATTACGGCTTCTATCTTGGCGGTACGAATCGAAATATCGAAGAGATCAAGAAACTCAAGGTTGGCGAGGCCTGTGGCATCAAGGTGTTCATGGGCGCGTCGACGGGCGACATGCTGGTCGACGATCCTGAAGTATTGGAGCGCGTCTTTGAGCACGCTCCCGTTATGGTTGTAACGCATTGCGAGGATTCGCCCAGTATTCGGGACAATGAAGCGCGCGCGCGGACCGAGTTCGGTGAGAATGTTCCGATGTCGGAACACCCCAATATTCGATCTGCAAATGCTTGCTTGAAGTCTTCCAGCATGGCTGTCGACCTGGCGCGGCGCTACGATGCCTTGTTGCACGTTCTGCATTTGACGACGGCGATCGAGATGGGGCTGTTTTCCAGGGCACATCGCTCAGAAAAGAGAATTACGGCTGAGGTGTGCGTGCATCACTTGTGGTTTGACGAGTCCGCTTACGATGCGCTCGGCACGCGCATTAAATGCAATCCAGCGATCAAGGCGGCGACCGACCGCGAAGCTCTGATTAAAGCTTTGAACGATGGACGTCTCGACATTATCGCGACCGATCACGCACCGCACACAATTGCCGAGAAAGCACAGACGTATTTTAAAGCGCCGGCTGGGCTGCCACTGGTGCAGCACGCCGTCCTTGCTCTGTTCGACCTCGCCGCATCGGGCCAGATCAGCGTGGAATTGCTGGTCGACCGTGCCTGCCACGCCCCCGCGGATCTGTTTGGTGTCAAAGATCGGGGCTATGTCCGCGAAGGTTGGTACGCGGATCTCGTGCTAGTCGATCCAGGCAGACCGCAAAAAGTGCAAAAGTCCGATCTGCTGTACAAATGCCATTGGTCGCCGTTCGAAGGCCACGAGTTCTCGTCAACGATCGACACCACTATCATAAACGGCGAGATTGTCTATCAGCACGGCGAGCTTGTCGGCAATATTGTCGGTCAGAGGCTGGAATTCACTCGCGCGCGATAGCGCTGGGCGAGGAGTGAGCCGGCTCTATTTTGTGTGATTTTCGCCTGCGGTCAAAAAGTGTTTACTTTTTAGACGATCCCGCTATGCTAGCGCCGGTCAAGAGACTGGACTTTGTGTCGAAGGAAGTGCTCGTACCTCGCGTGCCACACCAATGAAACCGACAGATACAGCTAAGCCTGACTACTTTCACAAAGTGGTTGACTGCCAGTGGGCTTGTCCGGCCCACACTGACGTTCCCGAGTATATTCGACTGATTGCACAGGGGCGATTTGGCGACGCTTATATTGAGAATCGTGAGTCGAACGTTTTTCCCGGAATCCTGGGCAGAGTATGCGATCGTCCTTGCGAGCCTGCGTGCCGCAGAGGCCGTCTTGAAGACAAGCCGGTCGCTATCTGTCGCCTGAAGCGCGTCGCGGCAGATCATCGTGAAGATATCTCCGATCGCATCCCGAGCGCACCTGAAACCACCAATGGTAAAAAAATCGCATTAGTCGGCGCGGGTTGTGCATCGCTAACCGTCGCGAACGATCTTGCGCCACTGGGTTATGAGGTAACAATCTTCGAAGCGCTGAGCACAACCGGCGGGTTGATGCGAACCAATATTCCGCAGTTCCGGCTGCCACCGAAAGTTCTTGATGAGGAAATCGGCTATATCCTTGATATGGGTGTCGACCTCAAGCTGAACCATCCGGTTGAGAGCATGAAGTCACTGCTCGCCGATGGTGGCTACGATGCGGTCTTCGTCGGTACCGGAGCGCCACGGGGCAAGAACCTCGAAATCCCAGGCCGCTACGACAGCGAGAATATTCATATCGGCATTGACTGGCTCGAGTCGGTTGCATTTGAGCATATTGAGTCTATTGGCAAGCAGGTTCTGATCATAGGTGTCGGCAATACAGCGATGGATTGCTGCAGAACATCCCTGCGCATCGGCGCCGACAACGTCAAAGTAATGGCTCGAAAGCCGCGCGGCTTCTTCAAAGCTTCGGCATGGGAGCTCGAAGATGCGGAAGAAGAGAATGTAGAGATCCTGGTCAATCATTCGCCGAAAGAGTTCGTCATTGAAGACGGCAAATTGACCGGATTGACATTTGAACTTATGGAGTACGTGGTCGATGACAATGGTGGAATCGATCGCGGCACCGTGTTCGGCGAGACCACTATCCCTTGCGATGACGTGATTCTTGCCATCGGTCAGGACAATTCATTTCCGTGGATTGAGCGTGATATCGATATCGAGTTCGACAAGTGGGAGTGTCCTGTTGTCGACGAAAAAACCATGATGTGTAGTCGCGACGGTGTCTTTTTCGGCGGCGATTCGGCCTTCGGCCCAAAGAATATTATTTGGGCGGTCGCGCATGGCCATGAGGCGGCGGTTTCGATTCATCGGTATTGCGAGGGTGACAAGCTGGAGGATCGGCTGCCAAGAGGTGTGAATCTATCCAGCCAGAAAATGGGCATGCACGAGTGGAGTTACTCGAACGATTATGATCCGGCTTCGCGCCGGCTAATGCCGCACGTGGATCTGAAAGAGCGATTTAAGAAACTCAACATCGAAGTTGAGCTTGGCTTCACGGCAGAGCAAGCGGTGCAGGAAGTTGAGCGTTGCCTGAACTGTGATATTCAGACGGTTTTCGCGGCGCCGTTATGTATTGAGTGCGATGCTTGTATTGATATTTGCCCGGTCAATTGCCTGACGATGACGGCAAACGGCGACGAAGCAGATTTACGCACCCGATTATCTGCCCCCGCCGAGAATCACGAACAAGATTTATACGTATCAGCCGACCTGCCACAAACCGGACGCGTAATGGTCAAGGATGAAGACCTGTGCGTGCATTGCGGCTTATGCGCGGAGCGCTGCCCCACAGGTGCATGGGATATGCAGAAATCGAAAGTCCTGATCCCGTACGCCAGCGATGAGGCGGCCGAGTCTTCGCCCAACAACCGGTCGTCTTCGGCCGCCTAGCAAGGAAGTGTCAGTGGCATCCGTCAATGATGTTGTAATCAAGATCGGTACCGTTAACGGAACGGGTTCAGCAAGCGCCAATGGTTTGTTGATGAAGTCCATTTTTCGTATGGGCATTCCAGTTGTCGGCAAAAACTATTTCCCGTCGAACATTCAAGGCTTGCCAACCTGGTATGAAATTCGGGTCACGGGTAAAGCCTATCAATCCCGGTCAAATCGCGTTGATCTGATGGTCGCGATGAATGCACAAACGTACTCACGGGACATGCAGGATGTGTCACCGGGCGGTTGGTTGATTTACGACTCCACGTGGCCGCGCAGCAAGTTGCTGGACCGCGACGATATAACCGTGCTTGGTATACCACTCTCGAGAATGTGCAACGAGCACTTTGATGGCGCGCGCGCGCGGATATTGATGAAGAACATTGCCTACGTCGGTGCGATCGCGGCCTTGCTCGATATTGATCTTGATATCATCACCACCCTGCTTGAAGAGACGTTTGCGACCAAGCAGCATCTGGTTGCGTCCAATATGGATGCGATTCGCCTCGGTTACGACTATGCGCGCACGAACTTCGTTTGCCCTTTGCCATCGAAGGTTGAGGCGATGGACGGCACGAAGGGAAGTATTGTCATCGACGGTAACACCGCTGCTGGACTGGGCTGTATGTTTGCCGGCGCGACAGTAGGTGCCTGGTATCCGATTACTCCGTCGACCTCACTGATGGATGCTTTTCGGGGGTTTTGTTCCAAGTATCGAGTTGATCCCGATACGGGTAAGGCAACATTTTGTGTCATTCAGGCGGAAGACGAGTTATCAGCAATTGGTATGGTGCTGGGTGCGAGTTGGAATGGTGCGCGGGCATTTACGCCGACAAGCGGTCCTGGTATTTCGCTGATGAGCGAGTTTCTTGGTTACGCCTATTATGCAGAGTTGCCAGCGGTAGTTTTCGATGTGCAACGCACCGGCCCGTCCACCGGTATGCCAACTCGTACACAGCAATGCGACATCATGAGTTGCGCGTATGCGTCCCACGGGGATACGAAACACGTATTGCTGTTCCCGGCTGATCCGGCAGAGTGTTTTTATACGGCGCAAACGGCATTCGATCTTGCCGAGAGATTACAGACGCCGGTTATGGTGCTTTCTGACCTCGATATCGGCATGAATGACTGGATGGTTACGGAATTCGTGTTCGACGAAGAGCATGTTCCCGATCGTGGCAAAGTCCTTACGGCTGAGCAGCTTGAGGATATGGAGGTTTTTCATCGCTACCTTGACGTTGATGGCGATGGCATACCCTACCGAACTCTACCTGGAGTGCATCCGAAAGGCGCTTACTTCACTCGCGGATCAGGGCACACCAGGTATGGCGGCTACACGGAAGATTCTGCCGAGTATCAGGATGTCGTCGATCGATTGCTCGTGAAATGGGAGACGGCTCGTTCGATCGTTCCACAGCCGGAAATCAGATTCACGCCGGATACCAGAGTGGCAATCTTGACCGTCGGCAGCGGAGATGGCGCCTGCAAAGAAGCGCTTGACCGATTACAGGCCGTGGGCGTAACCATGAACTATTGTCGGGTGAAGGCTTTCCCATTTTCTGATGCAGTTACTGAATTCATTGACCAGCATGATGTTGTTTACGTGGTCGAGCAGAATCGTGATGCTCAACTTCGTTCTCTGTTGATTCTGGACAGCAACGTGGACCCCAAGAAACTAGTACCCGTGCTTCATTACAACGGCATGCCTCTGAACGCAGGTTTTGTTGTCGATAGGGTCGTTTTGGAAATAGCGAAAGGACGTGCGGCATGACTTACATTCGAAAACCCAAAGTATCGCACCCGAAACTGCCGCGTAATAGATTAGGGTTGACTGCACGCAGCTATGAGGGTGCCGTCTCCACCTTATGCGCCGGCTGTGGTCATGACTCGGTTACTGCAGCGATCGTGCAAGCAGTGTTTGAGTTGGATATCGAGCCACACATGATGGCGAAGATGAGTGGCATCGGTTGTTCATCAAAGACGCCTGCTTATTTCGTTAGTCAGGCACATGGTTTTAATTCGGTGCATGGGCGCATGCCCTCTGTTACTACTGGCGCGAATGCGGCCAATCGTCAACTAACCTATATCGGCGTGTCGGGTGACGGTGACTCATTGTCGATCGGTGCCGGGCAGTTCATACACGCCATTCGCCGCAATCTAAATATGTGCTACATCATTGAAAACAATGGCGTTTATGGCCTCACTAAAGGGCAGTTTTCTGCCTCGGCGGATATCGGCAGCTTACCGAAGAAGGGGGCGGCGAATAATCAGGAACCGATTGATGCGGTGAGTACCGCGCTAAGTCTCGGCGCGACCTATATTGCGAGAGGGTTTTCTGGTGACAAGGAGCAGTTGGTTCCCTTAATAAAAGGCGCGCTGATGCACGAAGGTTTTGCGTTGGTGGATGTAGTGAGTCCTTGCGTTACTTTTAATGACCATGTGGGATCGACCAAAAGTTATGCTTACACGCGCGAAAATTTTCACGACGTTGTTGATGCAGATTTCGTGCAACCGTCTGAGGAAATTACAGCGGCTTACGAAGCCGGATCGACGATGCCGATTAAGATGCACGACGGCAGTAAGGTCATGCTGCGGAAGATTGATGAAGAATACGATCCGACAAGCCGGGCGGTCTCCTTCAAATTCCTGCGGCAACGCTACAATGCTGGCGAAGTCGTTACAGGATTGCTCTACATAGACGATTCCCGTCAGGAAATGCACGAGTTGATGGGTAACTGCGAAACTCCGCTGGCCCAATTGCCGCTGGATACGCTGCATCCCGGCGAAGACGAGTTACATAAGCTGCTGCAGCGCTACCGCTAGTCGCGTCGTCGCGAGGCTCATTGCCCGATATTACTGGGACACGGTGCAGTCTCTCTGCATCGCGGTGGACTTGAATGCCTGTTGGGCTACACTGGAACCCGTGTTAGCCGGAGATCAATTGCAATGGGAAATAGTCGACGTTTGTTTCTGAAAGCAGGATTGCTGGGCGGCGCGGCGATTGCCACGTCAGGGGTTGCGCAAGTCGCGGCGGCGGAAGAAAAAGATACTCAGAAAGGTGATCCGCAAGAAGTTGATCCGCAACAGCCACTGAAGATTCTCGTCCTCGGGGGAACCGGGTTCATTGGGCCGCACATGGTTCGCGAAGCGTTACGACGTGGGCATTCAGTGACGCTGTTTAATCGCGGCCGCACTAACAGTGCTCTTTTCCCTGATCTGGAAACGATCAAAGGCGACCGGGGCGGCGACCTTGAGGTACTGGAGGGCAGGAGCTGGGATACTGTCATCGACAACTCCGGCTATGTGCCTCGCCATGTCCAGAACTCCGCGCGCACTCTCGCCAACAGCATGTCTCATTATTTGTATGTCTCTACAATTTCGACTTATGCGAGTTGGGCGCAGCCGAATGACGAAGACTCGCCGCTTGCCACGATCGACGATGAGACGATTGAGGAAGTGACCGGGGAAACCTATGGTCCCCTGAAAGCCCTGTGTGAAAAGAGGGCAATAGCGGAAATTGGCGAAGACCGCCTGACGATCTTGCGGCCGACGTATATCTGCGGACCGGGTGATCACACTGATCGTTTCTCTTATTGGCCGGTGCGGACCATGAAGGGCGGCGAAATGCTGTGGCCGGGCAGCCCGGAACACACGATGCAGATCATCGACGTCAGAGATCTGGCCAATTTCGTTATAGATTGCGCGGAGCAGCGCATCATGGGTACCTACAATACGGTCACCCCAGCCGGCGGATATACGATGGGTGACCTGCTCGCAGACAGCGAGGCAATAACGGCTTCTAGTGTCGAGGCCGTATGGGTGGATGAGGCCTTCATTGAAGAGGAAGGTGTCGGAGGTCTGCCTATCTGGCATGCGAGTGTTGGAGATACAGCGGCCATCTCAAGTGTCAGTGGAGCGCGCGCCCGCGCGGCTGGTTTAAAGAACCGGCCGGTTCGCGAAACGATCAGGGGCCTGATCAGCTGGTGGAATACCTTGCCGGAGGACCGTACGAAACAGCCTCGCGCTGGTTTATCGACCGAGCGCGAGGCTGAGTTAATCGCCAAATGGAAACAGCAGCAGGTTTAAGTTAGTTCCAGAGCCGTTTCCACCATGGCGCCGGGGCTGAATCCGGAGGTCCGCCATTGGCGAACGGGATCTTCGAGCGAATGTCGTCGATATCCCAGCCAGTCAAATTCGCCAGAGTTTGTGCCTCACGTTCCTGACGCTCGTTGAGCTGAGCTCGATACTCGCTGTCGTCACAGGTTGCGGTACCCGTGTACGGATGTCGAATGACGTATCGACCTTGATAATTTTCGCGATTGCCGGTCTCCTGGAACATCAGGTCTTCCGGGAAGTGTTTTTGATCGTAGCTAACGTGCAAACGAGTGACGAAGACGTTTTGCGGTTGCCCTGGCGCGACGACAGCATCTTGCCGCGGATCGCCTACCCAAAATACACCGAGTCTTCGAAGCTCGTCCTGACTGAGAGGGTCAGCAGCGCACGGGTCACACCATGCCATGTCCCATGCGTACTCGATGAATACCGCACGCTCGTTCTCTGCTTTGGTCTGTTTTTCGAACATCGTTCGGTAGAAGTCGCCAAACTCAGCCTGCACGAATTCAGGTACCTCAGTATTGCTGGGCAGCTTGACGGTCCGGTAGTTCGTGGTTTCGACCTGGCCCGTTCGTGTTAGCGCGTAGACATAGAGTTCCTGCTTGCCACTCGCATTCAGCGTGCCCAGACGAATCGGCAACATGAATTTGTTGCTTTCATAGGCAACCTGTAATGGTCGCAAGTAGGAGTAGCCCAGTTTGCTTTGTTCGGAGAGATTCACTTTCGCAACGAAGAAACGCATATCCTGCTTGAGATAGCTCTCGACAATTTTTTCTGCGCCGTTCGGAATCTTGTAGTCATTGTCATTCAACCAGCGGATGAGCCCACTACTCTCCTCGGCCGAGAGCACCAGGATGTCATACTCACCAACGGTGTAGCTCGCCTCAATGGTCACGCCATCGGCTTTGGCTTTCAACTCCATTTCCTGCACCGAGGAAGCGAGTGCAGCGTCGTTGCTCATCATGCTTCTCTTGTAATAGCGGGCATTGCACGGGTCTTCATCGTGGTACTCGACCAGTCGCGGTGCTGTGTACGCGTCCAGGTGTTCGACGAGCGCCCTGTCGGCGACGTTTATCTGGCCGCGCTCAATAAACGTCGGCACTGGAATGACCACGGCGAAGTCGTCGACATCGCCCTGAAAGTCATTTGCCATGGTGATAACTGTTCGGTCATCGTCGCGAACGAGGACTACCTGAGATGCCTTGTTGAACAAGCTGGTATCAGCACGGGCGACGTAGAAACCGCAAAAGGCCTGCGCGGTCGTACACACGATGAGCGTTATGGCGGTTGATAAAAGTGTCAATAAAATTCGCATTACGAAACTCCTTTGAAAATATCATTCTTTCCGTTGATTGGTTGCTTCCATCGATACAGTTGGCCTCGCGAGACGAGGTCAATAAGCGGTACAAGCGGTGCTGAGATGATTAACGCGAGTATCGGACCGTTGGGTTCATAGAAAATAAACTGGATGGTGTAGGCCACGCTCGCGACCAGCGCGCCGTAAACAACACGACCAGTTCTCGTGTCCGGACTGGTCTTGGGATCTGAGATCATGAAGAACGCAAAGATCAGCAGGGCGCCGTTTTGCAGCTGATGTGCCGGGATGCTCAGCGGGTCGTCCAACCACAGCGCACGACCGATCAGTAGCAGCGCAAACATGGCCAGGAACGCGAATGTTGTCTCAGCGCGCCTCGCGCGGGTCAGGACAATGAACCCCAGGCAGGCCAGTGCAAAAGCGCCTGTAGCTGCGCTACCCCACTGCCCGGACGACACCCAGGCTGCATCACTTAGCAGCATCAGGCTAACCAGCGCAAAGTTCGCGGGATTGAATACATGCTTGCCGCGGACTCGCAGCAGAAACTTGCTGCTAATAGCGATTGCCGCCGCCAGCGCTGCGACTGCAACGACATCAGTGCGCAGTAGCAAGGTCAGGCTTAACGCCGTGATTATCGGACTCAGCGGGTCGAAGCGAATGCGACCGATGTAACGACTTGCAAGGTATTGCACGATCAAAGCACTGAAAACAATGGCGAGCGCGTTCTCGAGTCGAATACCGAAATTGAGTACAGCAATGCCGAACGCTACCAGTACGGTAAGCACCATAATTTGATAATAGCGAGGGTCTTGTAGTCGGGCGAATGCGTTCATGCCCTATACAAACGCTGCAATTCGTCAGCGGGGTTCAGTCAGCCGTAGTTTTTTTCTACTCGGGTTGTTTGCACGGCACATAAATCAGGTTCGAATTATGTCGCGTACAGGTCGCGCCATGCCGCTGTCAGGGAAAACCGTCTTGTCGATGAAGTTGGCAGGCAAGTCGAGGTGCTCTGCCAGAACTCCCTTAAACAGGCTGCGAATATCAAGAGTCGGCATTAGATCGCGGCCGTCATAAAGGTCTGATTTTCCGAGTCCCGGCCAGTCTGTGATGACGCGGCCACCGTCCACAGCTCCGCCAAGCAGTATTGCCGCCGTGGCAGTGCCGTGGTCTGTGCCGCGCGTTCCATTGACATGTACCGTGCGTCCGAACTCGGTGACTACAGCAACGACAGTGTCAGACCATTGCGAACCCATGCCATCTTGCAAGGCGGTCAATCCTTCATCGAGGGCAGCGAGACTGTTGGCCAGCGAGCCCGTGCTCGCTCCCTGATTCGCGTGTGTGTCCCAGCCGCCGATTTCCAGCACAGCAACCTGTGGGCCGTCTGGGGCGGTCAGAAACTTGGCGGCAGCATCCATTGATACTCTGACTTGTTGCGCATTGTTGCCGCGTCGACCGGCACTACTCATACCGTCCATTGTGTCGGCGATGTCCTGCGATTTCCGCGCTTGTGCCAGCCGTGTCGCGAAGAATTCATCCTGCGCATACATGTCCTGCAGGCGATCAAGAGTATTGTCCTCAGCATCCGGCAGCCTCGATGGTGCCCAGCTGGTAACCGAGTTTTTGCCGCGAAGAACCAGCGGCGTGTTTTGCGCAAGCGCAATAGCGGTTTCGCTGCCCAATGATCCGCCGAGTGGCTGCAGCGCACGATTTAGCCAGCCGTCGCGAAGCATGCCGACCTTGCTGGCACCATTCTCCAGCACATCCTGACCGTCGAAGTGGGACCGGGACCGGTACGGGCTGGCTACTGCATGCAGCAACAGAGCCTGATCATTCTGATAGCTTTCATAGACGCCGGACATGGCAGGATTCAGGCCGAACATCCCATCCAGCCGCAAGAGTCCACCGTCTATACCCGGTTTCGCGATGGCCAGTTCGCCGCGGACCCTGGTGTAATTACCGTCGCCATAGGGTGCAGCGAGCGCAAGTCCGTCGACGGCACCGCGCAATATGACCAATACGAAACGGGCGTCGCTGTTTGCGTTGGCGAAAGAGAGTGATGGCACGCTCGATGCAATGACGCCAAGCCCTGCGGTTCTTAATATGTCTCGTCTGCTAAGCATGCCTATCTCCGTTGAAAGTCTGGTGATGCGAGAAACAAGGTCATTCCCTGTTGCTTGCTTTCTGCTCGCGAGACTGCCTTCCTGCTGTTGCTGCTGAATGCTGAGCCGAGGGCGGTCGTGCCTAAATCAACTGGATTGACACGATCTCCCACTACACTCGCGACAGTGTTTGACCATTCGATTCTCTTCATCAGCGCATCAGCACCACCCCATTCCGCGGCTGTATCGGGCCAGCCAGCCGGAGATCCGGGTCTGAACGGCGTTTGTCCCATGAGGTCCAGAGCGGCGACCGTAAAGCGTGCATCGTCGGGAACGTGGTCGAATGCGCGAAATGTTGAGATGACGAAATCGTGCGGGGTTTTGTACTTGGCATAAGTGTCCAGCCATGGCTCGGAAGATGTCACCAGTGCCTCGTAGACAGACGGCAAATCGCCATCCGTTGCCAGGAATACACTCGCCAGTCGATCGACAAGTTTCGCTGGAGGTTCATCAGCCACGAAATGCCGGGCAAGTTTATCGGCAAGAAACCTGGCTGTTGACGGGTGCGTCGCAAGATCATGTAGTACCGTTTCACCTTGCTGCACGCCTTCCTGCGAATAACTGGTGCTGAGCAGGCGCTGCTTGCCTGGCTCGTGGATCAATTCACGGAATTCGAACTTGCCCGGCTCACCATCTGCAAAGCGCCCTGATTCGGACGCGCCGCCCACCGACCATCCTGTGATTACTTTTGCAAAGCTGGTGACATCCTCTTGTGTGTAACCGCCATCAACACCCAATGTATGCAGCTCAAGAATCTCTCGAGCGAGATTTTCGTTGAGGCCAACGTTGCGACCCGTTCCGCCTCTGCGGGCACGTTTTCCAAGCGTTGAGCCCGGGCCGACGGAGCGCTGGTTGTCCAGATAGATAATCATGGCCGGGTGCTGTTCTACCGCTATCAGCAGGTCCGCAAAACTCCCAGTGATATTCGGGCGAATCGCTTCGTTTTCATACAGGCCGGCCATCGCGGGTATCGGTTGTTTGTCACCCGATACGGCGAAGTGGTTCGACCAAAAGTGGACCAACCTTTCGTGAAACGGGTAGTCGGTATCTGCCGCTGCTCGATATCTGGCATTCATCTGCTCAACGTAGTGGCGGCGTACAATGCGTCCGTATTTCTCTACAACATCCGGTGCTGGATTACTGCTGCTATTCTGCTTTGCTTCACGCTGTGCGCGACGCAGGTCCTGTACCTCAACAATAACGTCGCTTGAGTCGGGTAGCTTGCGGAACTCTGCCGCCAGCTGCGACGGACCCTTTAACTGATCCAGCAGCCAGGCTTGTGGGTCAGGATCGACAGATTCCAGTTCGCCCGGTCTCGCGCCCAGTCCGAATCGATTTGTTGCTATGACGGTTGTTGCTTTCAAGTCCTGCCTCCTGACCTTGCGGCAGTGATGCTGCATTAGGTCTAATATAGAACGAGTATCCGGAGATTTCGTTGACTCACATGAGTCACGCTGCTGTCCGGAATCGATGCGAACGTCAATTTTTAATTTTAAGACATTGTTTTTAAAGGAAAAGAATGTTCAACAAGAATATCGAAATCCCTGCATCCAAATTGGCCGTGATGATCATCTATTGGTTAGTAAGCAGGCTTTCATTAATTTTTGAGGAGATTGAAAATGCACGTAGCAGGTGAATGGATCCCGATTGTGATGTTTATATCGATGGCTGTAATCATCGGTTTGTTCTTTATGTTTCGTTATCGCGCCCGCCGCGACTTGCAGGACACGCTGCGAACAGCTATCGAAAAAGGTCAGGAATTGACGCCTGAGATTATCGACAGGCTGGGTTCGCCGCCGGCACCGGCGGATCGCGATTTGCGCCGATCAGTAACATCGTTCGCAATCGCGGCAGGAATTGCGGCGTTGGCCATTGGTGTCGGTCAGTCAGATGACGAGGCGTTAGCGGTACTTCTTTCGCTGGCTGGGTTTCCGCTCTTTGTTGGTATCGCCTTCCTTCTGATGCACAAATACGGCGCGAAGCGGTAGCTTCGGCGAAAGGAAAGATGGAGTCGTGGTAACAGACGACAAACTTCTCGTTGCGAGGGTGGTAGCGAGCCAGGATTCGACCGCTTTCGGTGAGTTGGTTCGACGCCACCAATCGCAGGTCAGGAATTTTCTGCGCAAACTTGCACGAGATCATTCGACAGCAGATGACCTTGCACAGGATTGTTTTGTGCATGCCTGGGATAAGATGCATACCTATGCGGGTAGTGGGTCGTTCATCGGCTGGTTGCTAAAAGTTGCTTACACAACATTTCTGCAAGCCAAGCGAAAGTCGAAGCGATACCATGAAGTGTTGGAAGAGGTTGGGCACGTCGCAGCTGATGAGGCAGCAAGTTACACTCAGCAATCCACCGAGCTGGCCGACCTTGACAAGTTTTTGGCAATATTGAGCGATGAGGATCGAGCCGTGATGGTTTTATCGTATGCCTGCGGTCTTTCGCATCGTGAGATTAGTGACGCAACAAGCATGCCTGTGGGTACCGTAAAATCCGTTATTTACAGGGCCAAGGAAAAAATCAGGACAAGCTTTGAAATCGAAGATCATAAACATGGCTGAGAAAACAAAAGATCCAACGGATCAATTATTGGAAACGATGTTTCGCTCGGAACCTGTTGCCGACGATGGCTTCAGCGATCGAGTGTTAACCCGGGTAAATCGGGCCGCATGGGTGCGGCGGCTTGCATTGCCAATCGCAATGCTTGCGGGAGCGGCTGTAGCCGTTAAGCCGGCTGGTCAGCTCATTGAGATCAGCTCACGGATACTGAGCCTGCTGCCAACCGAAGTGGCAAGCGTGCCATTGAGTCTGTTACCGCAACTTCCGACCGTGATTATGGGCGGCATGTTGTTCGCGGTTGGTCTCGTATTTATTCAGTCTCTGGCTGAGTAATCGCCTGCAGGCATCGGCTGGGAGGACCGCAATCGCAGCGATCGCTCGTTGCTGCGGATTCTGTCAATTATTTTTGACAATCGAATCCTGATCTTCTGTACGGATGTCGTTGTCACGGACGACGGGCTCGGATAAAGTCGGCCTATGAACCTTCGAGAACAAGTTGAGGAGCTGCTGCCGAACTGGGAACGCTGGTATCCCAGTTTGTTCGACGCGGCCAGCGACTTGGGTATTATCAGGGCCGCCGTCTGTGACCCGAATTCTTTGTTGCTAACAAGTCGTCATTCGAAAGTCAGACAGCAAGCTGCTGACGCTCATCGCGAAAAATGGGGCGGATCGGAGCAGGATTGAGCATAGGCTTGCTACCGTCCGGCGTCTTACTTCGTCTGTCTTACAACTTCTCAATACACGGATCAAACTAACGTCATGCAAATTGACCTCGCAACTATACGCGCCCAATTTCCCGCCCTTTCAGAGCAAGATAATGGACAGGCGCGCATATATTTTGACAACCCAGCGGGCACACAGGTGCCTGTTGCGGTTGCGGAGAAAATGGCAGAAGTACTGTTGCACAAAAATGCGAACCTCGGCGGGCAGTTTTCCACGTCGCGGCTGGCTGATGAGGTCGTCAGCAGTTCACGCGACGCCATGGTTGATTTTCTGAACGCACCATCACCGGATGAAATTATATTCGGCCAGAACATGACCGCCCTGACGTTGCACATTTCGCGTTCTATAGGGCGTCACTTGAGTGCTGGCGATGAGATCATTTTGTCGCAAATGGATCATGATGCAAACGTCCATCCGTGGATGCTGCTGGCGCGTGATCTGGATCTCAAGATCCGCTGGCTGCCATTTGACCCGGAATCATTTGAGTTCGATCTTTCGAAGCTGGATGAGCTGCTAAATAGCAAGACGCGACTGGTGTGTGTCGGTGGCGCGAGCAACCTGACGGGCACGATTAACGACATCAAGACAATCAGCAGTAAGGCGCGCGAGGCGGGCGCATGGAGTTATATCGATGCCGTGCAGTCAGCGCCGCATATCGCGACCGATGTGCAGGACATTGGCTGCGATTTCCTGACCTGCTCTGCGTACAAGTTTTTCGGACCCCATCAAGGGGTTCTCTGGGGTCGTCGTGATGTGCTCGAACAACTAGAGCCATACAAAGTTCGGCCTGCGCCAGCAGAGCTGCCGTGGTGTTTTGAAACCGGCACACAGAGTCATGAGAGCATGGCCGGGTCGGCTGCAGCGGTCGACTATTTTGCGTGGATTGGTGCCACGCTTGCCGACGCTTCGCAGCCAGCCTATGCGCACCTTGGAGCGCGTGCCGGACAGGTACGCGCAGCGATGGATTTCCTGTTTGACTATGAATCGGTATTGGCGCGGCACCTGATTGATGGCCTGAATCAGATCTCGGGGGTCAAGATCCAGGGGATCACCGCAGATGATGCCATGGATCGCCGCGTGCCCACCGTCGCATTTACGCATCGGGATCATGCGCCCGCATTCATTGCAGAGGAGCTTGGCAAACAGAACATATTCGTCTGGAGTGGCCACAACTATGCGATAGAGGCGGCCAGGATATTGGGCATCTATGATCAAGGTGGTGCAGTGCGGGTTGGGCCGGTGCACTACAATAGTGTTTCCGAGATCGATGTGTTGTTGGACGCGCTAAACAATCTCTAGCTGCGTGCTGCGGCAGTTGTCACAAAAAGAAAGACCGCATTACTGCGGTCTTTCATGAGATTTGTATCAGTAAAAAGCGAGGTTCATTGAGGTTCTGGAGGTCCCTCCATCATCCTCACAAGACTCATCGATTTTCCTGATACCTTTGTAATCTCACTAGACATGAATCACCTCCTTTGCTTTGCTTAGCCCGCGTCGAGTATCTAACGGAAAGCAGCGAATTCCAAGTAAAAAAATACTTACGAATCAGGGCTAAACAATTGCTTGTCGATGAGATATTATTATCGGCTCCGCGTTCTGTGGGGCTCCAGCAAAAATCAAAGGACACCAGCGATGAACGCATCGGACGCCGATATGCCTGTGGTATCTGCAGGCCCAGTCACTAGCGAGGAAAGATTGGTCAGTGTTGACACGTTGCGCGGCGTGGCAGTGCTTGGCATCCTGGTCATGAACATCTACGGCTTCGCGATGCCCTTCGCTGCGTACTCAAATCCATTATTGATGGGCGGAACCGATACGCTCAACATGGGCACCTGGTTTTTCACGCATGTTCTTTTCGATCAGAAATTCATGAGCATCTTTTCGATGTTGTTTGGCGGTGGTCTGATCATGATGTCTGAGCGGGCCGAAGCGAAGGGCGTCAAGTATGGCCGTTTCTATTTTCGACGCCAATTCTGGCTCTTACTGATTGGTATGCTGCATGCCTACCTGATCTGGTTTGGCGACATTCTGTTTGTGTACGCATGGGTGGGCATGCTTGCCTACCTGCTCAGAAAACGCAGTCCTCGCTTCTTGATTATTTTGGCGTGTCTGTTGTTGCCGGTGTCACCACTCCTGCTTTACGGCTACTCCGCAAGCATCGATGAAATGCAGGTAAGCGCTACCAGTATCACAGAGAAACAACAGGACGGTGAGCTTAGCAACGAAGACAGGAAGGTGCTCGACGATTGGGAGGCGACGAAAGCGTTTATCGCGCCGAGCAGCGAAACGATACAGAAAGACGTTGTTTCCTACACGGGTGGATACACGGACAATCTTGCACACAGAGCGCCAACGGCAATGATGTTGCAGCTCGGTTCGTTCTTCGTCTATGGGATCTGGCGCATCGGTGCTTTGATGTTAATCGGTATGGCTTTGATGAAGTTGAGAGTGTTTTCTGCGGAACGAAGTGCAGGGTTCTATGGTTATCTCACGCTATTCGGCTACGGGCTCGGATTACCGCTGGCGGCATATAGTGCCATTGACGCCTATGCGCATCAGTTTGACGGCCTGTACATGCTTCGAGTCGGCGGCATAGCGAACTATTTCGCGAGCATCCTGACGGCGTTTGGCCATATCGGTCTGGTCATGCTGATGGTGAAATATTGTGTGTGGCAGAAGATGTTGGCGAGATTTGCTGCGGTCGGACGAATGGCGCTGACGAATTATCTCTTGCACTCAATAATCCTCACAACGGTATTCTATGGATTCGGCTTCGGGCTGTACGGTCAGGTGCCGCGATTCTGGCAGATGTGGATCGTCGTGGCAGTGATTGCGCTGCAGTTGCTGATCAGCCCATGGTGGCTAAGTCAATATCGATTTGGGCCAGTTGAGTGGCTGTGGCGATCTCTTAGTTATGGCAAGCGCCAGCCAATGCAGTATTAGGTGGCGCGTTCTTCCTGCCTCTTCAAGTAGTGGCGCGGTTTACTCAACCACGTATTCCTCAATCTCCAATTCCGGGTGGTGGGCTGGCACGGCGACGCGAAACCAGATGAATGGCAACAATGGATTGGGCAGGAAATACATCCAGCCGAGGCTGCGAACGCGCTGGCCGTCAGGCAGGTGCAAGTCCAGCCAGACGTACAGGAACTTGTAGATACACAGGCCCGGTATGTAGTTTTGCCGAAATTGGCGGGTCAGAAGGTGCTTCCGCCCAATATAGTAGTTGCCTTCAAAGCGCGTAATTCCCCATCCCAGCGGACCGTCAGCCAGCTTCTGGCCGGACGGCTTGTGTCGAATTCGGACGTGCTTACCTGACTTATTCACAATCTACACCGTGCATAGGGAATCCCCCGTAATTCGCTACATAGACCCACCGGCGCCGATACTTATTACCGGATTTTATTGGGGCGATTGCAACCGCCAGTACCCGCGAGGAGCGCTCAGGCAGCCATCCGGCATGCCCGGCAATGTAAAAAAACCACCAGATTCATCCCGCCCGCACGGTGAAATGGACTGCTTGATGTGTATACTCTTGTACTTGCCCGCTTCATTGCGGGCTCGAATAACAACTACAACAGAGAGTGAGAATACAATGGCAATCGCTGATCTTAAGAATGTACTGAAAATCTTCGGCGGCTCGGACGTCAATGATGGCGAGAAGGGTGAGTTATTCAAAGAAGTTCTGCTAATGACATTAGCCAGGGCTGCAAATGCGGACATCAACATTCAAACAGTTGAGGTTGATCGGATCGCAGAAATTCTCAAAGAACATACCGGGCAGGACTTCAGTTCAGTTGACATCCGTGTTGCGGCACGTGAAGAGCTGTATGCCGAGGCTACACTGCGCAAGTATCTGGCAAGTGTGCGCCGCAAGCTGACGGCTAGAGAACGTGCTGAAACCATGCTCGCGCTCGCGGATGTATTCCGTATTGATAAGTCTGTCAGTGTCCTCGAGGTTGAGTTCTACAATCGCGTAGCAGAAGCGCTGCAGGTATCGGCAGCAGATCTTGCTGGCCTGGACGCAGGCGAAGTCAGCTAAAGACTCTTGTCGATTGCGCCGGACTTACGGCGCAATCGCCGAACCAGGGTCGCCGCACTGCTCGCAGTGAACACCCGCAAATAGCGGGTCGTTAAGGTGCTGCCGAGTTCCCGATAGACAACGAAAAGCCCTGATCCGATAATTATTGTCGCTCCGACGATGACCCATCGGTCAGGTACCTCATCCCAAATGAGGTAACCGGCTATGGCGCCACCAACTAAAGCGGTGTACTCAAAAGGCGCTAACATTGCTGGTGATGCTCGCCGATAGCCTCCAATGATGCCGATCCATGCGATGACCGAGCAAGCTGCGGCGAGTACGAACAATAGCCAGCCAAAAGCGTCGGGCGCGATCCACTCGCCGTCACTGACCATGATCGCTGATACGAGCATGGGCCCGGCCGTTACATAAACCGAAAGCGAGAAACTGTTCTCGGTTGTCGAGAGCTTACGGGCAGTAACTGCGAGCAGCGCATAACAGAATGCGGCAGACAGC
Organism: uncultured Woeseiaceae bacterium; assembly: GCA_964528965.1. Taxonomy (GTDB): domain Bacteria; phylum Pseudomonadota; class Gammaproteobacteria; order Steroidobacterales; family Woeseiaceae; genus UBA1847. The sequence goes on along the minus strand of CAZGVL010000003.1, from coordinate 21,886 downwards.
ACGGCGAGATCGGCCAGCGTGATATCGCTGTTCCCGGGGCGCAGTATGATCAGCACGCCGACGAACCCGACCGTCACCGCTGTCCATCGCCGCCATCCGACATGGTCGCCAAGCAATGGAACCGATAACGCCGTCACCATAAGCGGCGCCGTGAACCCAAGCGTTAATGCGTTGACCAGCGGCATCCGAGACAAGCCGTAGAAAAAGCCAAACATTGCACCGGTCGCCAACAGGGTACGCAGCAAATGCCAGCGCCACTTGCTGGTGATGAGGCTCTCGAGTCCGCCAAAATAGCGTGCCAGGGAAAAGAAAATCATAACGCCAATGGCGCTGCGCGCGAGCACGAACTGAGGCAGCGAGTATGTTTCCAACAAGCCCTTCGCGCACAGGTCGAGACCGAGCCCGCCGACGACGCCAACCATTAAATAGGCGATTGCCTTGGCAGTCGAATCCTGCGGGATTTCATGAACCATTGCTGCCCCAGCCTGCTGAATATGAACGCTTGCTTAACATCATGGCATGCCTCGAACGAAGTGCAAATCTATTCAGCTCTGATTCAGTGCCTGCATCGTTAAATGACTCCACTAGCCACAGGATCATGAACAGAGGACAGGCAGATGAAAAAAACTATGGGATTAAGCCGGAGGTTGCTGACACTGATTGCTGGTGTACCGCTACTATTGATTGCAACGACATTCACGCAGGTATCTTTCGCGCAAAACGTTGCGGACGTTGAAGACCGCATATCGTCAAGCCGGCAGGGTACGGCAGCCGATCGTGATCGCGGCTTGCTTGGCGAAGCTAAGCAAGACTCCTTCGACGCTCTTGAGACCGGCGGTCAGAAAAGCAGTACGTCACGCGCGGCCAAGCAGTCGCTCGACGGCGCGGCGCAAGCATCGACACCCAACACAGACTTCTGGTTCTACGACGCCAGTGTTGAGCTGTACTTTGATAGAGACAATGACGGGTACTTTTATGGGCTTGATCTATGGTTCGATGTGGACACCTACTATGACGTAGCTGATGTCTACGCGGTCGTCTATCTGAGTTACGAAGGTGGCGAGTGGAACGAGTTCGCCGCAACCGACGATTTCACGTTGTACGGTTCTTCCGAGGATGACGACTATATTATCGAGACCGACTTGATGTCGGGTTACCCAACGGGCTCCTACGACCTCTTGATCGAGCTGTTCGACGCCTACGACGGCACCTTTATTGCGAGCATCGGCCCTGCTGACACAGCAGCCCTGGGCTACCTGCCGCTGGAAGACGCCAAGCGAGATGAACCTGTGATTGTGCGCGAGGTTGTGGTTCACAGCGGTGGCGGATCAACAGGACTGCCAGCTTTGTTGTTTCTCATGCTGATCGCACTTGGCGCGGGACGACGTCCGACTCCAGCCAGAGCGCAGGCATGAGTCGCCTGCGCCTTTCCGTGAGATTGTTGGCTCGGCCCTAGTCGAAAAATTGCGCCAGGAAAGGGCTCAGGAAGCGATTTTTGGGATCGACCTGACGGCGCATCTGGCGAAAAAACTCGAGACGAATCGAATAGGTCTGCCCGACATGGTCGGAGCGTAACGCGCGACTTTGACTGATGATCGGCGTGCCAGCCCAGAGTTCGGCAAACTCGGCAAGATCGATGACGAAGTCCTCCCAGCCCTTGGCCTGAGTCGATGATGTCGTCAATGCAATCATCGGCTCGTCGAACGACGGTGACAGGACGGCTGTCTTGTCGCGGCATATTCGATAGCCGACAGCGGGCATGTCACAGCGATAGCGCGAATGTTGGTATATATCCTCGCAGAACTCGCGATAGGCTTTGGCAATAACGGAAAAGTTTGCTGCAGGAAAACACCAGGTCGAGGAGAAGCAGCGACTTCCTGTGGCGCGATTGCCCTGCTGAGCCGCGGCGTTATTGCCATTGACGACGAGGCGTGAATTGACAATACCCTGTGTTGCTTCACTAATGCTGTCGATCAGCTGGTAGCGCACCGATGGTATCGGAACAATGCGACTCAGTGATTTGAAAACATTTGGCATCACAGTGCTTTCGCCCCAATCTTTCAGTTTCCAGGGCGTCGTGTAAGTGTTGCCGGGATCGACCTCGTAGCGCCGCAGATCCAGGTACACACGATCCCGGTATGGCATAAGATAGAATTTGAATCCGACATTACTGTCATCGAGAGTATTCACGACGTCAGCGAACTTATCGATGCTCAAGCGGCGATGGCTTGCTGAGAAAGTTCGAATAGGACGCACTTTCAGCGTTGCTTCGAAAATAACACCGAGCATTCCGTAGCTCATGCGGAATGCGATCAGTAAGTTTTCCTGCTCCGGTTTGATGTGCAGCACGTCTCCCGTGCCGGTAATCAGTTTCAGGTCAATAACCTGGCTTGATAAATAGCCTCCGCTGCCACCAATGCCAGTACCAAAGCAGGGCGCCGATATTGCCCCCCCAAGTGTTCGACCTTGCAGTTCGCAGCCGCCGATCAACTCCAGTCCCTGCTCTGCCAGCGCATCAACGAGTGACCCCAGTCGTATGCCTGCTTGCGCCGTTACCGTGTGATTGTAGGTGTCTATATTGATAATGCGGTCAAGGCTGGTCATGCGCAATATTGTTCCACCGGTCGTGGTATTGCAGTCGGTGGACGCTGTGCCAGAGCCACGTGGGCGGATGGGAAGCTGCGTTCGCGATTCCGGGTCAAGCTGATGCCGAAGTTGGTTTAGATCCGTTGGTTGCTTTTCCACCCCACCTTTGATCTTGCGTGCGACGGGATTGCGACGCGACGATTTCGCGGTCTTGTGCAACTTAAGTGCGGCCATCAGTATCTCCAGCAGTAAATTCCGCTAAATGCCAAAGACACATCAACCTGGATCGCCGAAATACGACGCTTTAGTGCTCGCACAACGGGGTGAGCGAGCAAATCGTGTTGGTGGCCCCGCTGCCCTAGGAAAAACCCTTAGGCCGGAAGCTTTGCGACCCTGCCTTTCAGCAGGTGTGCCTTTGTCATACGAAACTAGATACTTGCACAGCAGTTTCTACGCTGTCAACGCGTCAAATGCATGCGCATGCTTATTGTTAAACCATTTCGTCAGGCGCCAGTTTCGTCCCAAAAAAGCCCGCTGCAACAATGTGTAACAGTCCCTTTTGTTTTGCTCCGTGATGTGTCGTCCTGCGACAACATTCGTGCACCCGGGGTCGGTTTAGGGGACCATATGCGGCGTGGGCATGCTAACTACATTGATTGGTACGCGCGTACCGGAGAATTATCGCAAGTATTTTGATCTGCCGGCGCGAAAAGAGGCGTGGAAAATCTCAGCAACGTCCGCATCGACGATCGCACGTGCGTGCCAAAAATGGCTTGTCTCGAATCCGGGAAAGACCGGTGTTTACCGGCTGGATCAGGGGCTGGACGCGCTGGGTGCGCGACTCGGATTGATTGAGCGCGCCGAACGAAGCGTTGATATTCAGAGCTACCTGCTTCGAGACGACCTTAGCGGCAATTTGATCACGCTGCGACTGGTAGAAGCGGCAGACCGTGGTGTCCGGGTTCGGCTATTGATGGATGATGCGCTGACCGAGCAAATTGATGGTGGCCTGCTTGCGATTAACGATCACCCAAACATCGAGGTTCGAGTGTTCAACCCGTTTCCGCGGCGTCGATCTCGTGTGGTCAGCTTCATAGCAAACTTCAATATTCTGAATCGGCGTATGCACAACAAGTCTTTTACGGTCGACAATCAGGTGACGATCGTTGGCGGTCGAAATCTTGCCGATGAATATTTTCGTACCGGCGGCGATAGTGAATATGTCGATGAGGATATGCTGGCCATCGGCGCGATCGTCGACGAGGTATCGGACGGTTTCGACTTGTACTGGAACACCGCGGAAGCGATTCCGATCAGTGTGTTTGACCCGTTCGTTGCTCATCTGCCGATGGCAAGTATCGCGGCAGAGGGTCGCCGCTTTCTCGCGCAGCATGGCGGCAGCCCGTATCTGAAGCAGGTCAATGGCAGGCTGATCGAGCTATTGCTAAAGGGTTCGCTGGATCTGATTGCCGCCGATGCGCGGGTCGTGCTGGATCCCCCCGAGCGTGTGCGGCATGGTGTTAAGCGCAGGGCGAGCGAAACGACCACGTGTTTACAACAAATGGTCTCCGCGGCGACCAGTGAGGTGATTATCGTCTCACCGTACTTCGTTCCTCAAAAACAAGGCGTTGCGTTCTTTGCTGCCCTGGTGCGAAAAGGCGTGCGTGTCATCGTAATTACAAATTCGCTGGCATCAACCAATCATGTCAGTGTGCATGCCGTTTATGAACGTTACCGAAAGCCATTGTTGCGCCAGGGCGTTGAGCTGTATGAACTCCGCCCGGGACTGCGTTCGACGGCCGAAGGCGCGGAGGGCAAGGCGAAAACCAAGCTCACACTGCATTCGAAGGTCGCGGTGGTCGATGGCCGTAGTGTTTTTGTTGGATCGTTCAACCTCGATCCACGATCGTTGTACATTAATACGGAAATGGGCATTGTTGTTGAGTCACACGAACTCGCTGCATCGATGTCGAGCGACATCGCTGGCGCGCTGGCGAAGACAGCGTACAAGTTGGGTCTGCAGCAGAGCGGCGGGCTGCAATGGACCTCGCAGAACGACGGCGTACAAGAAATTTCAACGACAGAACCGCAGGCCAGCATTTGGCGTCGATTGTGGACTCGACTCCTGAGCTATCTGCCGATTGAAGGGCAAATGTAGCTTCGTGGTCTGCGGACCGCCGTCAATGATTGTGAAAGTTGTGGTCTTGATTGAGAATAGCCTGCTAAATATCACAGGAGAGCAGCATGCGGTGGCGCGGCGCAAGACGTAGCACAAACATAGAAGATCGGCGCGGAACTCGATCGGGTTCACGTGTTCTGGGAGGTGGCCTCGGGACGATCGTATTGGTTCTTGTTGCAATGTACTTTGGTGTAGATCCAACCTTTCTGATCGAGGGCATGCAGGCGACCACCGGTTCGTCACAGTCGAGCGGGACCACGCCATCGGCTGAGGATCTCAAGAATGACCCGCGGGCTGACATGATCCATGTTGTGATCGCGGATACCGAAGATGTGTGGCACGACATATTCAAAAGCCAGGGACAAAGTTATCAGGAGCCAACACTGGTTCTGTTCTCCGGATCGGTACGGTCTGCATGCGGCGAGGGGAAGGCAGCGATGGGGCCCTTTTATTGTGCGGCAGATCAGAAGGCTTATATCGACCTCAGTTTTTACGACGAGATGCGAACGCGCTTTCAAGCTCCCGGCGATTTCGCACAAGCCTACGTGATTGCACACGAGATCGGACACCACGTGCAGAACCTGCTTGGGATATCGAGCGAGGTGCATCGCATGCAACAAGCGACCAGCAAGACGCAAGCAAATCAGCTCTCGGTTCGTCTGGAATTACAGGCGGACTGCTTTGCTGGCGTGTGGGCGGCGAGGGCAGACAAGGCGCGAGGACTAATTGAGGCTGGCGATGTCGATGAAGCGCTAAATGCTGCGAGTGCTATCGGCGATGATCGCCTGCAAAAACAAAGTCGAGGTACTGTCGTGCCTGAATCGTTCACGCACGGCACATCGAAGCAAAGGCAATATTGGTTTCGCGCCGGCCTTGAGAGTGGCGACCCAGATGTTTGCGATACGTTTTCGGCAGATCGAATCTAAGCTCACTTCGACATCAGGCGTAAAGACTCTATGACGAGCGCGACTCGGGACATTGCGATTGCGGCAGAGCAGGCGGCGACCAGGATTGCCGCGTTGATCCGCGAGACTCCGCTGGAGTATTCGCCGCTATTCAGCCGCGAAACAGGTGCGGAGATTTATCTCAAACTGGAAAACCTGCAGCGCACTGGATCCTTCAAACTGCGCGGCGCAAGCAATCGTTTGATGACGCTGACGCCTGCCGAGCGGGCCGCGGGTTGCGTTGCAGCTTCGAGCGGAAATCATGGTGCAGCAGTCGCTTACGCCATGCAGCAACTCGGCACAAAAGGTGTGATTTTCGTGCCAGAGCAGACGTCGTCCGCAAAGGTCGAGGCAATTCGAAGCTATGAAGGTGACGTTCGCTTCTTTGGCACCGATGGGCTTGATACTGAAGTACATGCGCGCGAATTTGCGGGCATTGAGGGCATGCAGTATTTGTCGCCGTATAATGATGTCAATGTCATTGCCGGACAGGGCACTTGCGGCGTCGAGATCGTGCATCAGCTGCCTGAGGTCGCATCGGTGTACGTCGCAGTAGGGGGTGGCGGGCTTATCAGCGGCATAGCCAGTGTCCTGAAGACGAACAACCCGGATGTGCGGATCGTCGGCTGTCAGCCGGAGGAGTCCGCGGTTATGGCGAAGTCCATAGAGGCGGGTCAAATTCTGGACTTGCCTAGCGGTCCAACGCTATCGGATGGTACAGCGGGTGGCATCGAGTCGGGTGCAGTAACGTTCGAGCTTTGCCGCAACCTTGTTGATGAGTTTATTCTCGTGAGTGAGGAACAGATCGCGGCAGCTGTGCGCAGCTATATTGATGCGCAGCATCAGTTGATTGAGGGTGCAGCAGGGGTAGCGATCGCTGCGATGCTGGCTGATGCGAATTTGACAAAGGGCGAGAAGGCCGTGGTTGTTGTTTGCGGCGCGAATATCAGCCGTGACGCTCTGAAGAGCATTATTTAGAGTTATTCATATTTCTTATTGAACCGCCGGGCGCCTCGGTCGTCCAATTCGTTGAATTCTGGCAACGAGACAATAATGACAAGATCGATCTATCTCAGCATCGCATTGCTGCTGGCCCAAACCACTGCAACCAATGCCGCAACGGCATTCGTCAATGTGAACGTGGTGCCGATGACATCGGAGACCGTCCTTGCCCAGAAAACCGTCCTCGTGGAGGACGGAATCATTGTGCTCATTGGCGATGTTGATGGCATCCCGATCCCTGAAGATGTCGAAGTGATCGACGGGACCGACCGCTACCTGATTCCCGGGCTTGCGGAAATGCACGCGCATCTTCCCGGTGCCGGCACGCGCGACATTGAAAGAACGCTGACTCTGTTCGCCGCCAATGGCATCACACGCGTGCGCGGCATGCTGGGTCAGCCCTCGCACCTGCGTTTACGCCAACAGCTTCTGGATGGCGAGGTATTTGGTCCGCGCCTGACAACCTCCGGTCCATCGTTCAGTGGCAACAGCGTTAGCGGGGCCGAAGATGCGATACGCAGAGTCAGGTCACAGCACGCCGACGGCTACGACTTCATAAAACTGCACCCAGGCCTGAGTGCGGACGAATTCCAGGCGATTGCTGATACGGCGAACGAACTTGGAATGCCTTTCGCCGGTCACGTACCGGCCGCGGTTGGCGTTGAAAACGCCTTGGCGGCAGGTATGGCGACCATCGATCATCTTGACGGCTATTTCGCCGCATTGATTCCTCCGGATAGCGACGGGGCGGGTGGTTACGGCGGCTTTTTCGATCTGTATCTCACGGACGAAACTGCGATTGACCGCATTGCGGAAATCGCAGCTGCAACCGCGCGTGCGGGGACCTGGAACGCTGCCACAGAGTCACTGTTTGAACACCGCGTAGCGGAGGCCACTGTTGCTGATCTACGCAACCTTCCGGAAATGCGATACATGCCCGAGTCGACAGTAGACGCGTGGGCTGCAGCGAAGGAACATCAGCTTGCAGAACGCGGGTTTGATGCAGATATGGCAGCGCGAGCCATTGAGCTCCGGCACAGGCTTATTCTTGCTCTGCACGAAGCCGGCGCTGGCCTGCTTTCAGGCTCGGATGCACCGCAGGTTTTCAATGTGCCCGGATTTTCGTTGCACCGCGAGCTGGGCTTTCTGGTCGCTGCAGGCTTGACGCCTTTCGAGGCTCTACAAACCAGCACCACCGCCGTTGCCACATTTCTCGGGACGAATACAGGCGCGGTTGCAGTGGGTCTGGATGCGGACCTGATATTGCTGGATGCCAACCCTTTCGAAGATATCGAGAATACCCGACGTATCCACGGTGTCATGCTGCATGGCGAGTGGAATTCTGCCGCGGAGCTTGAAGAACGACTGGCCCCGTTCAGACGCTAGTTGGGCTGCTTGCAACCAAATCGTCGTGACTGGCGTCTAAATACTATACGCAGTCGCAATAGAAGCAGACAAGGGGATGGTAATGCGCAGTTATATAGTAATTCTGATGTTCGTAGCGAGCCTGGCAAGTGCGGAATTCAATGGCTACACGGAGTCGCGCAGCCTGCAATTGTCGGCTGAGGGAATTAGCGTACTTGAGCTGGATACGGGTGCCGGGAGCCTGGTCATCAGGGGTGTCGACAACGCGCAGAACATCCAGGTCAATGCCGTGATCAGAGTGCATGAAGAGGACGATGCTGCCGCACGAAAATACGTCGCTTCGACGCTGGAGCTTACGCTGGTCAGGAAGCGTGACGTAGCCGCGCTGGACGCTGGTTTTGACCGCAAGTTCTGGGGTGGAAATCCGGACAGTTCCATTGATGTTGAAGTTCTTGTGCCAAGCGGTATAGCGCTCGAAATCGATGACGGGTCGGGCCCGATCGAGATACGAGACGTCAATGCCAGCGTTTGGGTCGATGACGGTTCAGGTTCCATTGTTGTGCATTCAGTTGGCAGTATCAGCATTGATGACGGCTCCGGCTCTATCGAGATTCATGCGGTTGCGGGTGACGTATCAATCGACGACGGTTCCGGCGGAATCACCGTGGAACAGGTCGGCGGGAGCGTGATTATTGACGACGGCTCTGGCTCAATTGACGTTTCCGATGTCGAGCATGACCTTACTATTGTTGACAGCGGCAGCGGCAGTCTCTCCGTCGCAGATGTTCGGGGCAGCGTAACAGACGACAGTTTCTGACCAGAAAGTGCTGAGAATGTCGGCTCAGGAACGCTTAACTGATTGATTATTAGTTTATTTTAGCCGGGCGGGCGATCTCGCCCCCGCTTCTCCCTGTTGGCTGCTAGAATCAGTCGATGTCTTGCCTCGGGCACGTCAGGCCCGAACTCAAGGCAATAGCAGAGATCGTCACTTCAGGCGGCATAAGGGAGGGGCCATGAAACTCGTAAAGCACTTGCTCGACGCCAAAGGTCGGAACATTATTTCGGTTGATCCAGGGCTGTCCGTACTGGATGCGATAAAACTCATGGCCGATAAGAGGGTGGGCGCACTCATTGTCATGCAGGCCGATAAACTCAACGGTATCGTGACTGAGCGAGATTACGCGCGCAAAGTCATTATCAAAGGCCGGTCGTCCGAAAGTACCCGGGTTGACGAGATAATGACGGCCGACGTTCTTACGACGACACCGGATCAAACGGTTCAACATTGCATGAGCGTCATGTCCGAAGGGCGTTTTAGACACCTGCCCGTCGTTGATGATGATGCTGTCGTTGGGATTATTTCTATCGGCGATTTGGTCCAGGCAATCATTGCCGATCAAAAGGAAGAAATCGAACACCTTGAACACTATATCAGCGGCTCTTGACGCAGCTATTTCAGGTGGCCCGAACAACGGACTGATTTGATGAGCAGAAAGCCGGGAATAAGGCCAGAAGTACTCAAGCTATTTGACGGATACGTGCACGGCGCTATCAGTCGTCGTCAGTTTCTGGATAAGGCCGCCGCATTCGCGGTCGCAGGCGTTTCGGCCGCGACGATGCTTGCAAGCCTCAGTCCCGACTACGCGCTCGCGCAGCAGGTCGCGCCGGACGATGCGTCAATCAAGACCAGCTACAAGAAATATGCATCGCCGCGAGGCGCCGGAGTCATGCAGGGCTACTTCGCGCGCCCGGCGGTCTTCGATCACAAGTTGCCAGGCGTCATCGTTATTCACGAAAATCGCGGCCTGAACCCGTACATTGAAGATGTCGCCAGACGTCTGGCTGTGGCCGGATTTATCGCATTTGCTCCGGATGCGCTCACGCCGTTAGGTGGTTACCCAGGAAACGATGATGAGGGCCGAGCTCTGCAGAAGCAGCGTGATCCCGACAAGATGACAGAGGATTTCGTCGCGGCTGTCGAGTTTCTGCAACAGCACCCGGATTGTGATGGTGAGGTTGGATCAGTCGGATTTTGTTTCGGTGGCTGGATGTCACTGCAGCTCGCCGCAAGGGTTGATGATCTCAGGGCTGCGGTCGCTTTCTACGGCAGGCATCCGGATGCGGAAGATACGGCGAAAATCAGAGCGCCGTTGCTGTTACACCATGCTGGCCTGGACGAACGGGTGAACGAGGGTTGGCCGGAGTTCGAAGAGAGCCTGAAATCCTATGATCGCGAATACGCCAATCACTTCTATCCCGACGTGAATCATGGTTTTCACAACGATACGACGCCCAGGTATGACGAGGCTGCGGCGCGGCAGGCCTGGGAAAGATCGCTTAAGTTTTTCTCTGAGAGTTTGATGCCGGACAACTAGTTAGCTCTGCAGAAGAGCGGGTACCCCGATGGGACGCATGTGCATTCGATACGCCACGGCATCCGTTGTACTGCTGTTAGCGACGCTGTGCGTCGCTGGCGAAGCGTTGTCACAGTCTCCGGATGGCGACTCCGAGTATCATGATCGTGTTCCGTTGCAGACCATTGTGCCGACTTATCCGGAAAAGGCTCGCCGGGAACGTATCGAGGGTACGGTTCAGGTCTGTTTCAATGTTGACAGAAAAGGCAAGACGTACCGGATCGCGGTTCGCAGCAGCAGTCACCGGATGTTCGAAAAGCCGTCGATCAAGGCCGTGCGTGAATCAAGCTACAAACCGTTAGCCAAAGACGTCAGTGTTCCCGGCATCAAATCATGTCGTACGTTTCGCTTCTTCCTCGATCCGGTTCAGAGCGAGCATAGCGATGACTCAAGTCCTTCAGCAGAGTAGCTTCAGGTGATCATCAGAGCTGTCCTGATCGTGGCCATTATGGCCGTCTGCCAGCCACTGGCGGCGCAGCAGAACAAGACGGTTATCGGGCCGAGCAATGTTGCGCTGGCGGACGGAGCCAACGAGCTATTGGCAGGTAATGCGGAAGAGGGTATTCGGCTGAGCCTGATCGGGTTGCAACGCAACGCGAGCAAGGAGGATCGTAGAGTTGGTTTTTCCAATCTCTGTGCCGGCTATATCATGCTGGAGCAATATGAATCGGCGCTCGAATATTGCGACCGAGCACTCGAGCTTGATGCATCGCACTGGCGAGCGATTAGCAATCGTGCGCTGGTCTACCTAAAGCTGAAACGTTATGCAGAAGCGGAGCAGGATCTGCGACGAGGTCTGCAAATTGAGCCCAACGCCCGAACTCTCAAAAGAGTAAGCCAACTGCTATTAGATGCAACAGACCCTGTTGCGCCAAGCGTTATTATCGACGATCGTCGCGACACGTCGGGCGCAGACGATGAGTAGCTTAAACTCCTGCTTCAGGCTTCCAGTCCGGCCGCGAATCTGGCGGCCCTTAGCGTGTTCGCCATCAGCATTACGATCGTCATTGGGCCAACGCCTCCCGGTACGGGTGTAACCGCAGCGGCGGACTCACAGGCTTCGGCATAGTCGACGTCACCCGTCAGGCGCGACTTGGTTTCGCCATCCACCGTGACTTCGACGCGATTGATACCAACATCGATGACGACGGCTCCGGGTTTGATCCAGTCACCCTTTACCATGTTGGCCCGACCCACGGCCGCGACGACGATGTCGCCCTCACGGACAACCGCAGCTAAGTCCTTCGTACGGCTGTGCGTCACGGTGACGGTTGCATTTGCCTGCAGCAGCAAGCTCGCCATTGGCTTGCCGACGATATTCGAGCGGCCGATGACGACAGCATTCAACCCGGACAAATCTGTACCGAGGTGGTCTTTGATCATCAGCATGCAACCCGCAGGCGTACAAGGAACAAAGGCATCGCTGGTATTGCCCGAGGTCAGCTTGCCAATATTCACGAAATGAAAGCCATCGACATCCTTGTTCGGCACGACGGCCTGAGTGATCTTCTGCTCATCCAGGTGATCAGGGAGCGGCAGTTGTACAAGAATGCCGTGAATAGCATCGTCCGTATTGAGATCGTTGATCAGTTTCAGTACGTCTTCTTCAGCGGCGTCTTCAGCCAGCGTGTGCTGTTCTGAATAGAATCCGCAGGCTTCGGCCGTACGTTTCTTATTGCGGACATAGACCTGACTTGCGGGATCTTCACCGATGATGACGACAGCGAGACCTGGCTGCAAACCGTGCTCCTTGCGTAACGCCTCGGTCTGCAGGGAAATTTCAGCCGACATCTGTGCCGCTTTTGCCTTGCCGTCTATGCGTTGTGCTGTTGCCATATCCCCAGGTTCCTTATGCTGATCTTCGCCGGTCCGGACAATATTGTCCGCGGCCAGCATGGTACCGCCAGCCCCTGCGCGGGTAAACTGTCGCAATGTCGACGGCCTCCGGCGGCAGCGAGCATTCTTAAACAAGGCGGTAGGTGTTAATGGCGAATCAATGGACCGAACGGTGGCAGCAGGGACACATCGGCTGGCACGAGGCAGACGGAAATGCCAGCTTGAAAAAGAACTGGCGCGTATCGGGCCGACGTGTGCTGGTGCCATTCTGCGGTAAGAGCAAAGACCTGTTGTGGCTGGAGAGCCAGGGCAATGAGGTCACTGGCGTTGAGCTATCCGAGCTCGCCGTGCGGGCCTTCTTCGCCGAAAATCAGCTGGAATTTACCGCTGAGGACGGCGCGCTCAAGGTGTTCAGGGCGAGTGCTCGTCGCATTACCCTCTATTGTGGGGACTATTTTTCACTGCAAGCCGCGCCGTTCGATGCGCACTATGACCGCGGCGCGTTGATCGCATTACCGCCCGGGATGCGACCGGCCTATGCACAGCACACGAGTTCCCTGCTGACAGATGCCGCGGAACAGCTCATTATTGCGGTGGAATATGATCAGGATATTGCGGGCGGGCCACCGTACTCGGTCGCTGCCGAAGAGATCCGAAAATACTGGCCATCTTTGCAGCGTGTTGTTGCCTACGACGATATCGCCAATTGTCCGCCCAAGTTTCGCGATGCCGGGCTCAAGGAAATGTTTGAAGTTGTCTGGCAATCACCGTAGGTCGTTCTGCGCATTCGTCGCGGAGCCATGCTGTCTGGTCTTGCGCTGCTGCAGTGCATACAGCAGCGCAAGCGGGGCTAGCGATGCGGCAAGGTGCTTGAGCGTGTGCCCACTTACCCAATTCCCGAGCTCGTAAATGCCCGCGTCGAATTGCTCAAACACTTTAGCCAGAAAGTAGGCACCAATCATCAGCCAAACAAAAGCCGACGAGTCGAATTTGGAGCGGTGTGACACCAAAATCGCCGGGATGACGAGCATCGGCAAGAACTGAATGACAGCGTAGGGCCTGAGGTCGCCGGAACCAGACGATTCAGTGACTGCCCAGTAAACGACAGAAAGTACGCCGGCGATGAGGAATGGCAGCAACGCGATTCTCGCGACGCGAGCTGAAACATACTCCCCGATAATAACGACAAAGAAACCTGCAAATGCGATTGTCATCGGCAGCCTGTCCCATACCAGCGACTCATTGTCAGGTGCCGCATGGTAGTAGGCAGAACCAATGGCTGATAAGGAGACGCCGATAAAGAAAACAATATATGCCGAGTGCAGGGATGGAACGCAAACACGGTCGCCATGCCGGATTACAGTTGCAGTGCCCCAGGCTCCAATGACCAGTAGCGGCAGGTTGGAAGCGACATCAAAGAAATTGGCGATGCCGAACAGTACTCTGCGGTCGGCGAACGCGTGGTACATCGGATCTTGCGGGACCGCCTCCGAAAAGAGAAAGCCAACGAACAATAGAATGGACATCAGCGCGAAGACCCAGGCGATTCGGCTGGAGAATATTGTTTGAGCGTCAGCCAAGATTGCGCATCCAGCTAGAGGTGCTTGAGCATAAGCAATGCATCACCAGTCACGCGTATCAGTGGGTGGGGCACAAGTGTCCCGCGGCTTTCTTCTACATAGCCGTTTCGCGCGTATAAGCGTTTGGCGCCGGGATTTTGGTCGAAAACAAGCAGGCTGAGTTTGTTCTGGCCGTGGTCCCGGCAGCGTCGCTCGGCTTCCTCAAGTAACTCACTACCGATACTGGCTCCGCGGTACTCGTCAAAAACAGCCATCGAACAAATATAGTAACTGTCAGCCGCTTCAAGCTCCGCGAATGGTGCGAGGATCGGGTCAGTCTCGACATATTCCGGGTCGACAATAGCGGGGAAGGCCAGCAATAGTCCGACGGTCTCGCCGTCACGGTCAACTATTGTTGAATTTCGATAGCCTATTTTGATGTCATCACGTTGATAGCGCCGCTGTGCACAGTCCAGCGGTTCTTCGCTCGGATCGGCATCCCTGCTCCAGAGGTAATCGGAGACGCCGTCAGAGGCGATGCTGATCAATTGGGCAATGGACGGGGCATCGGCAGGCGATGCCGGACGCAGACTGATATCGATCATTCTGATTCACCCCCGTCGGGGCCGTAGAAGATTACCCAGGTCGCGAAGTCGCTGCTGAAATCGACGAATCTATGTTCAACGCCAGCAGGGACAAATAGTGCGTCGCCGGCAACAAAAGACTGCTGTTGCTTGCCGAGCACGAACGTGCCGCTGCCTGACTGTACGACGTAGACCTCGTCTTTTGCATGCGGTTGTTGCGGATCGATCCTGTCAGGCTTGTAAAAGCCGACCTCAAGGGTGCCATGCTCCAGCAATACGCCATAGTCGTCATCGCCAGCCCTGGCGATTGCGTCCAGCGCGGCATTAACCGTAAATCGACTGTCGGGCAATCCTAAATGCCCATCTTCGCCAGTGTATCAACCAGTTCTCTTGCCAGTCGCTCTGCGACAGGATGGTTGGCTGCGAACTGCGACTTGAGTTGTCGCGCACGATCGAGCGCTGAATCGGTATCGACGTCTTCATTCAGGCGCCGGAGCAATTCGCGTGTCTCCGGATTCAGGCTTTCCGCTGCGCCGAGTTCCTTGTTTAGCTCGGCGAGCAACTGTTGTATACGTTCACTCTTCATAAAAACTGCTCCTTTTGTTGTTCTCGGTCCTGAGCCAATCCGCAGGTCAGCCACATTGGCCAATACTACAGCCGTATCGGGTCCCAGTCAGGCCGACGTAACCCCGCATGAACCACTGCAAAGGCGTCGCCGATTCGACCTCAATCTCCTGCTTCTGGCCCACAATATTCAGCCTGATCATGCGACCGCTCTGCCCTTCGGTACAGACATTGACGTTACTCCATGCAACTGGGGTCGGCAAGCAGCGCAACGACTATGTAGAATATTGGCGATCTGATCAAAGGTGGCGAATTCTACGTGAGAAAATTGCTTAAACATTGTCGAGGTGTCGTTGTCTTCCTTGGCTTCACGCTGAACACATTTGTATGCATCGTGCCCATCATCCTGCTGGCACTGGTCAAGTTGCTGCTACCGATTGCCACAATCCGGCGAGAGATAAGCAAGCTCCTGATGCTGATCGGCGAGGCCTGGATTGGTGTGAATTCCCTGATACTGACTACGCTGGGCAACATCGATCTGCAAGCTCGCGGCCATGAAGAGCTGGATAGAAACGCCTGGTATCTGCTGATAGCGAATCATCAGACCTGGGTCGATATCATTATTTTGCAAATGGTGTTTAACCGTCGCATTCCGTTTCTCAAATTCTTCATCAAACAGCAGCTCATCTGGTTTCCTCTGCTTGGCATCGCCTGGTGGGCAATGGATATGCCCTTTATGAAACGATATTCGAAATCCTATCTCGCGCGAAACCCGCATAAAAAGGGCAAAGATCTCGAAGCAACTCGCAGGGCGTGCGCCAAGTTTAAAGATACGCCGACGACCGTTATCAACTTCATCGAAGGAACCCGCTTTAGTGAAGAAAAGCGCATGGCGCGGGCCTCTGGCTACAAGAATCTGCTGCCGCCTCGAGCAGGTGGGGTCGCCCTGGCCATGGCGTCGATGGGAGAGCTGTTTAATTCGATTCTCGATGTCACTCTGGTCTATCCCGGCGGCCCGGCAGAGTTCTGGAACATGTGCTGTGGCGAGCACATCTCGGTCCTGGTGAACGTCCAACCCCGGCCCGTTGACAAGCAGCTCGTAACCGGAGACTACGAGGGAGACAGAGAGCATCGGCGAGAGTTTCACCGCTGGCTAGCAGAGCTCTGGCAGGAAAAGGACGCACGTATCTCTGCTCTGCTGGCTAAATCTCGGGAAAGTGATACGAGGGAACGATCAAAGCCACATTGAAGCCGCCGAATGTCGTAAACTACGACGTACGATCTTCCAGGAAAACAACTCGCAGGAATGTAAATGACCGACAGCCGGCAATACGACACAGTTGCTTTTGACGTGCGCGACAATACGACGATGCTGTTCTTCGCGAAGACATCAACGGGCGGTGATATCGACGAATACCTGCTCCTGATGCGAACAATTGACGACGAGTTCAACGAGACGATTGATATCGAGGTCAACGAACATCGTATTGGTGACCACAACCCAATTCGTGAAGCAAAGTTGCTGGGTAATACCTTGTCCATCTTCTTGAACGAACCTGCGAAAGAGCTGGATGGCGCGTCGCAGATTGTCCTTACTTATGCTGAAACGCCTGAAAACTTAGCGAGTATTGAGGCTGGTGCTTTCCGTGTGCTCGGCGACGCCCTTACCGGCGGAAACGCCTGATACTGGCACACGTGCTCGAGCTTCGTCCCAACTGCGAACTGTGCGACCGAGACTTAGCTCCCGATTCGCCTGACGCCATGATCTGCACCTTCGAGTGTACCTTTTGCCAGCATTGCGTTGACGTTGAGCTCCGCGGTGTTTGCCCTAACTGCGGCGGCAACTTTTCGGTACGGCCAATTAGGCCTGTTGCCCTGCTCGCCAAAAATCCGCCATCCGCAAAGCGCGTAGTTCGCAAGCAGTGACTTGAGCGACGCCGAGTACAGCCTGTACATACTTCGTTGCGCGGATCGTAGCCTGTACACCGGTATTGCCATTGATGTGACAAAGCGTCTGCAACAGCACAGCAGCGGAGTTGGAGGTGCGAAGTACCTGCGTGGCAGATCACCCTTCGAGCTGGTTTTTCAGCAGTCAGCCGGCGACCGAAGCCTCGCGTCGCGACTCGAGCATCGGGTCAAGCAACTCGACAGAAAGCAAAAAGAAGCCATCATCAAGGGTGAATATCTACTCACACAGCTGCTGGCCGACGACTGATCCCGGAAAACTGGCTCCGTCCTCTATCTCGGAGCGGCATCTTTGTTTGGTGATTCCGCTTCCTCTTATGCTTAAATCATAGCTTGGAAATGGCCGGCAGATCGGGGGCCGTTCGAGACGTGTTTATGGGAGTGCGAAGTGCTTGAGATCGAAAAGGTCGATCATGTAGGAATTCGAGTGAGCGTCAAAGAGACTTCCGTCGCTTTCTACGAAACTCTTGGGTTCAAGCTACTTACTGATGTCGGTTTTGAGCATGGACATCCAGTAATCATGCAGCATGAATCTGGTGATGTGCTCAATCTATTGGGTCCAGCGGACACGACGCCAACAGATAATATTCTAATGGACGTTGGCGCGAAGCACGCCGGTATTACGCACGTTTCTTACAAAGTTCAGTCGATCGAACGGGCAAAGGCATTTCTCGATTTTGCAGGGATTCCATTGACAGGCGAGCTGAACTTCAAAGGGCTACACGCAATCTTCATACGTGATCCGGACAGGAATGTTATCGAGCTCGATGGCTATGCCGGAGATGAGCCGGACACTCGCCAGGAAAATGGCGAAAAGGAATTCAATGGCTATGACGAGCACCCTTAAGGGTTGGCTCATGGTCGTCAGCGGCCGCCAAGGTGATACATAAACGATAGGCTGCGTCCGTCGTCAGGCTTTACCCGGTTCCGGCATAGCTAGTGATTATTGCGGATAGCAACCGCAAAGACCGTATCATCTGGGCGGCGGTATACGGCCAATAGCGGTCACTCACAATTTCGAAATCGATTCGTGGTGATTGATGAGGCAATCGAAACGACATGGCTTTCGCAGACTTAGCTTACTAAGTTTGGCCCAGTTTGCGTCGAAGATCTTCAACCAATCTTTTTCTACTGCTAAGCGGATACTCGACAGGTGAGAATGGCATGGCAGCTAATGCATATCGATCGATCAAAGCGAGGATTCGCCGCTTTTCCTCCGCCGAATAGTCAGCTCTCGAACCGTCGTCGGTGAGGCCAATTAGCGCTTCTTGTAAAACTTCTTTCCGGGCAATTGATTTTTCGCTGGATGGATCGGCCACGCAGAGACTGAAGACGCCATCGATAAGATAATTCCATGCAGCCTCGGTGCGAAGGTCCACAGAAGCAGCAATCTCTTCCCCATCGTCCGTAAAGCTATCAGGCAGTCGAAACGTTGAGTCGTTTAATTCGCGTAGTGCGGCGGCGTATCGGCTCTTGAATTGCTTCTTCAACTCACCGTGCGCGCGCAGTGGTCCCGACCGACTGGTTTCTTCTAGTGCGAGTTTGATCCAATGAGAGTTACCCGGATGAAAGTACTGTCCCGGCGCCGCATTGCGCACAACAAGTTCGCCAAAAGCTTGCGATACCAGAGTATCGCTTTGAATTACCGTGTACGAGGCATGCGGCACAAGTTGTTCTGTAACCAGCGAGGCTAATTCTGATGTTGAAATTGAGCAATCAGCAGCAAGCTGCTCAGCAGTCAAGTAGTGGCACTCAAGATAAGTATTCAGATCGCCCATGATGTGTCTCGCACGCCTGGCTCCATTAATTGGCCACTAGTGTCGCTTAAACAACGACCAACTGTCTCGGGTTACAAGCAGCGTTCATCATTTTAACAGCTCAGGAGCAGCAATCGGCCGAGGCTGTGCAAAAACTCCGAAACGGCCTCGTGTCTTCAAGCATGCGCCACGCAAGAATTTGGAATGAGTCGTTCGCTTCGCGTGACGGCGGTCGACTCGTGTCGAGACGCTCACGCAAAGTGGTGCCAAGTTCCAGCATGCTTCTCGGTGGTCTATGCTATTGGCGTTTTACGCAGCCTCGGCCAGAAGCATTGGTATGGACGCCTCCTTACCTTAACGGCATCGTAATGTGCGAGACTGAAGAAGCCTATTTTTCAGTGACAAAAGGAGAAGGAGTCCGTTATGAAGCTTGGTGATGTGCGCCAACGCAGGGTTCTGCTCAAGTTTGCAGGTTTTTGGTCTGTGCGCTCGATCCCAGGCCGACTGCTCCGCTTTACTTGCACGATACTGTCGTCGGCCATCGTTACGCTTGATCTCGCGACTAACGGTTGAAGGCGCTCGACCCAACATTACGGCAATGAAAGCTGTTCGAATACCGCGGTCAGATCATCACTCAGCAAGTAGTCACCGCCATGGTGATCCGTCCATCATTATCCCGGTTCGTCATCGTTCAGCATGAATTCAGTGTCAGCATCTGCGTCGAACAATGACCTGGCCCCAACGCCATCGGTCCACTGCCAGCCTTTCGCCGCAACACCGCCATCGGTCCACATGTAGCCATTCGCAGTGACACCGTTTTCATCCGTGTACTCCGCGCCACTGGCCCATTTGGCACCGTTGTTGAAAATGACGAAACTCGTAGCCGTCATAGCTATTGTGATTGGGCTCATAAGATGGCCGGCCCAAAGCCCGTAATTTGGCCAAGCGACGGTGCCAGCAGTTCCGTTCGCAACGGTTTCTTGTCAATCCCGGCAGATTTGACCGCTTTTCGTTCGGATCGACAGAACGCTTCAGCCCGCAATGCCTAGCTTTCTGGGCCGGTTCTTGTCTTCAAGTTCTGAACCATGCTGCTTCAGCCGCCCTTCGCGTCGGGCGCGAAACAGCAATGACGTAGATTCTATAGCATCGACGTTGAAATCCGCACTCGTCGCAGCATCAGAGACGCCGAGCATGCCGGCCCACGCGTTGCGTTCTCGCTTCGCCTCATACATTAAATTGTCGGCCAGATTTATGACCTGGTCCAGTGACGATCCATCGGCTTGGGCGCGGAATAGCGGGTAGGCGGCAAATCCAATGGAACAGGTGGTGCGAACGACCTGTCCATCGCCTAATGAAAAGTTATGGTTGGCGATGTTGTTGCGGATTCTTTCGGCAAGTGTTTCTGACTCACCTGGTTTGGCTTGCTTGGCAATCACTACGAATTCGTCGCCGCCCCAGCGAATTACGAAGTCTGATTTGCGACAGCTACTCAGGAGCACATCACGAACTTCGAGCAGCATCTGGTCGCCAGCGGCGTGTCCATAGGTGTCATTAATCGGCTTGAAGTTATCGAGATCAATCATCATGAAGACAAGGTCGGCGGCGTCCTTGGAATCAATCCCCAACTCCTGGTCGGCGTACTTGCGCCGAACGACTTCGAGATCACGAGACACCTCTTCGAAAACGAATCGCCGATTCCTCAGGCCAGTCAGGGGATCGCTGAGACTGGTCTCCTGCAGTGACACATTGAGTTGTTTGAGTTCATGGTTGCGCTCTGCCAGTTCCGTAGTCCGGTCCTGAACCTCCGCTTCGAGCCTGTTGCTGTACTCTTCTTCACGGCGAATCTTGCGCCGGTGACCTAACCACAGAGCGATGATGAGTTGGGCGAACATCGCCACGTAGCCCAGGTACGCCCACCAGGTATCCCAGGGCGCAGGTGTGACACGTACGGGCATTGAGAAGCCTGCATCGTTCCACACACCGTCACTGTTCGCCGCCTTCACGCGCAGCAGGTAGTTACCGTCGCTAAGGTCCGTGTAAGTCACTGTCCGGCGATTGCCGAGGTTTATCCAGTCTTTGTCAAATCCGTCGAGCTTGTACATGTACTGGTTGTTGGCAGAGTCGGCGAAGTCCAGAGCCGCAAATTCAAAGCTTACAACGTCATCCTGATAGCTGATCTCGATGCCTTCGTTTTCGTCGACTGGCGTGTCAGACTTGATCGGCTGACCGGCGCTAAAGAGCCCCGTCAGCATGATCAATGGAACTTGCTTATTGGCCTGCACGTCCTGCGGATGAAACGCGTTAATTCCGTTGTGACCACCGAAGAAAAGCTCGCCGCTCTCGCTACGATGGTGTGCGCCGAAGTTGAATTCTTCCGACTGCAAGCCATCGCTGTTGTGCATGTTCTTAACTTCGCCAGTCTTTGGATTGAGGCGGCTGATGCCGTAGTTCGTGCTCAGCCACAGCTCGCCGGTGTCGTCGATCTTGATGCCGTAGATTACGTCGTTGGCAAGACCATCGGTCTCGGACAGATTCGAGAAATAGATGTTTGCAGGAGAAGCTGCATCACCGATGACTCTATCCAGACCGCCACCACGCGTGCCTACCCATACAGTTCCGTCGACATCGACATTCAGTGAGTAAACCGTGTCGTCCGCCAGACTCTTCGGGTCTTCCGGGTCATTACGGAAGTGCTGGAAGCTCTGCGTTTTCGGGTCAAACAGATTCAGGCCGCCCGCGTCCGTTCCGACCCACATCCGGCCGTTCTTATCTTCCGCGAAACTGGTTACCCGGCTGCTGCTTAGCGCATTCGGGTTTTCCGGATCTGCCGTGAAGTTCGTGAACTGATGGGTCTGAGGGTCAAACCGACTAATGCCGCCGCCGAATGTACCCACCCAGACCAGGCCGCTGCTGTCTTCGAACAATGCCATGATGCCGTCCGCGCCCAGGCTCTGCGGATTTGACGGATCATGTCTGAATATTTCGTTGCTACCACTCTCAGCTTGCAGGCGATTGACGCCGCCCGTCATCGTGCCGATCCAGAGCGCACCGTCACGACTTTGCATCAGGCTCATTACCCTGTCGTCGCTGATGCTGTTCGGGTCCGACGGGTCGTGCCGAAACCGCGTGAC
>CAZGVL010000002.1:0-124514 GCA_964528965.1 uncultured Woeseiaceae bacterium | reverse complement strand
GTCCTTGATGTCGCAGGTCTTGCAGTGCACGCAATTCGACGGGTTGATCTGGAACAGTTTTGCGCCATCCTTTTCGACGACCTCATAGACGCCAGCGGGACAATAGCGTTGTGCAGGTTCATCGAAATTAGGCAGGTTGTACTCAATCGGCACGGATTCTGATTTCAATATCAGGTGTGACGGCTGATCTTCCTCGTGACTGGTGCTCGACAAAAACACCGAGGACAGGCGATCAAAACTGATCATCCCGTCCGGTTTTGGATAGTCAATCACTACGGCCTCACTCGCCTTTGTCAGTGAGTCATGATCTGCATCGGTGTTGCGCCAGGTAAAAGGCAACTTACCGAAGAAAATATTCTGGTCGATGAAGGCAAAAGCTGCTCCCAGAAAAGTACCAAACTTGTGCAGGCCAGGGCCGAAATTTCGACCACGATACAGTTCATCGTAGACCCAGGACTGATTGACACTCTCCTCATAGTCACCGAGTTCGCCGTACCCTTCATCGCCTGCTGCCAGAGCCTTGTGCACACTCTCCGCGGCCAACATGCCGGTCTTGATCGCTGTGTGCGCGCCTTTGATCTTCACACCATTGAGGAATCCTGCGTCACAACCAACAAGCATGCCGCCCGGAAATGCAAGCTTAGGCAGAGATTGCCAGCCCCCTTTGTTAACGGCTCGCGCGCCATAGGCAATGCGCTTGCCACCTTCCAGATACGTTTTGATCTTCGGGTGCTGTTTCCAGCGCTGGAACTCGTGAAAAGGCGAAAGGTGTGGGTTCTTGTAGTTCAGCGCGATAATAAGGCCGGCGAAAACCTTGTTGTCTGCCGCGTGATAAAGAAAGCCACCGCCCTCAGTGTGATTATCCAGTGGCCACCCCGTCGTGTGGACGACCAGCCCTTCGTCATGCTTGTCCGGGTCTATCTCCCAGATTTCCTTGAAACCGATGCCGTAGTGCTGCGGATCCGCATTCTCGCGCAGGTTGAATCGTTGCATGAGCTGTTCGCCGAGATTACCGCGAACGCCTTCTGCAAAAATCGTGTATTTGCCGGCAAGCTCGTAGCCCGCCTGGAAGGTCGCCTTTTTCTCGCCGTCTTTCCCAATACCCATATCGCTGGTTGCGACGCCCCTGACACGTCCTTCGTCGTCATACAGCACCTCCGCTGCCGCAAAGCCTGGAAAAACATTGACGCCCATTTCCTCGGCCTGTCCGGCTAACCACTGGCAGAGCTCTCCCAGGCCAATGATGTAGTTTCCCGCGTTATGCATCGGCCGCGGCAGAAACATGCCCGGTACTCGAATCGACTTCGCTGCGCCCGTCAGATAGTGAATGAGATCACCACTGACGGCTGTCTTGACCGGCGCTCCCATCTCCTTCCATTTAGGAAACAGCTCGTTCAGTGCCGTTGGCTCGAAGACGTTTCCGGACAAGATATGCGCGCCGATTTCCGAACCTTTTTCGACGACCACGACAGAAAGGTCAGAGTCGAGTTGCATCAGGCGACAGGCCGCAGCGAGACCGGCCGGCCCACCGCCAACGATTACAACATCGAATTCCATCGATTCTCTTGCTTCAGTTTCCGTCATCCCACCAGCCTCTGACTGTTTTATCGCAGCTGCATTCTAGCAGGTGCAGTGGCAGCTATTATATGAGGCATGTAGTCTTGCCACGCAGCCAATAAATCGCTCGAAAGGATTACAGCATTTTGAATATTCGCGAGGCCTACGAAGACAGCCTTTTACGCGAGGGTCATGTCAGAGATCCGGCGCAAGAGCAGATCGTTGACCTTTGTGGCATTTTGCAGGAGCGCTTGCAGGCAACAAATTCGACAACTGCAACCATTCGACGAATATTTTCACGGCGGCCACGTGAATTTTCAGGCGAGCCGGGGTTGTACATCTGGGGTGGTGTCGGGCGCGGTAAGACGTTTCTGATGGATCTGTTCTTCGAAACAACCACCATCACGGCCAAACGCCGTATTCACTTTCATCGAATGATGCACGACGTACATCGCCGCCTGAAGATACTTGACGACATCGAGGATCCGCTGGACAAGATTGCCAACGATATAGCCGCTGATACCAGACTGTTGTGTTTCGACGAATTCTTTGTCGGCGACATTGCTGATGCAATGTTGCTTGGTCGACTACTCGATGGCCTGTTTCGACGCGGTGTGACGCTCGTGACAACATCCAACTTGCCGCCGGACGAGCTGTATATGGATGGTTTGCAAAGGCAGCGATTCGTACCGGCGATTGAACTGTTGCAGCGATACACCCTTGTTGTCGAAATGGACGGCGAAACAGACTATCGGCTGCGTCTTCTGCAACAGGCTGGCACCTACTTCACGCCTGATGATGATCAGGCGGCAGCCAAATTGCAGCACTTTTTCGACAAGTCTGCATCCAGCCAGTTAGCCGAGAATCATCCGCTGGATATTAACGGCCGCGCCATCCTTGCGCTGAAATGCGCCAAAGGAATCGTCTGGTTTGATTTCGAGGAAATTTGCGATGGACCGAGAAGCCAGATCGACTATATCGAAATTGCGCGCTGGTACCCGGCCGTGATCATCTCGGGCATTCCCCAACTTGACGCGGAACAGGAAAATCAGGCTCGGCGCTTTATTGCTCTGGTCGACGAATTCTACGATCGACGGGTCAAGTTGATTGTCTCGGCAGACGCTGATATTTCATCGTTGTACACCGGGCACAAGCTTGCATTTGAATTCGACCGTACCGTCAGCCGACTCATCGAGATGCAATCAACCGAATATCTCGCCTCGGCTCATCTCGCCTGAGACGTGATTCGGTTGTACGCCGAGCCTATTATGCGTAGTGTTCAAGTGGTCAACCACGCAGCTGTAAATCGGAATACAAGATGAAAGACGAGCTAATTCTCGAAGAATTCCTGCCCTATCGTTTGTCGGTGCTATCGCATACCGTCAGCACGACAATTGCCGGCGTTTATGAGAAGCGCTTCGGTGTCACCATCCCTGAATGGCGCGTCATCGCTATTCTCGGCCGATTCCCTGGACTCTCGGCCGTCGATGTGGCCGAGCGCACGCTAATGGACAAGGTTGCCGTCAGCCGTGCCGTCACAAAGCTGATCAAGAATGGGCGAATAGACCGCCAGTTTGCTGACGCGGACCGACGCCGATCCATTCTCAATCTGTCGGAAGAAGGCCGCAAAGTGCATGATGAAATTGCGCCGCTCGCCCTGCAGTTCGAACGCGAGCTACTGGATGGAATTTCAGCAGCTGACGTCGAGACTTTGGGCACAGTGATGGACAGTTTGATGAGCAAGGTCCACAAATTGGGCAACGTCGAGTAGACCCGAACGGCAGACTTTAGTCGCCAATTTCTGTCCGCACTCGAATTAACTCGGGGAAGAACTCGGTATCCAATGCCTTCTTCAGGAACGACACGCCCGACGATCCGCCAGATCCTCGCTTGTGGCCGATGATCCGCTCCACAGTCTTCATATGGTGAAAACGCCAAAAATGGAAATTGTTACTGATATCCATTAGTGCCTCGCAGGTTTCATACCGCACCCAATGCTCGTTTGGGTCGTTGTAGATCAGCTTCAGCACCGCAACAACATCGTCGTCTTCGCCTCGCATGTGACTGAAGTCACGATTGATGGCCTTTTCTGGCACAGGCATACCGATCCGCGAAAGGTGCGTCAGAAACTCCTCATACAAACTCGGCGACTCCAGCGCATCAACCAGCTGTGCATGCCATTCGGGCTGGTGCTCATACACCGCCAGCATTGCCCGACTCTTGTTGCCCAACTTGAATTCCAGAATTCGGTATTGAGCGGATTGAAACCCCGATGCCTTGCCGAACACATGACGAAACTGGCCGTACTCGCTTGGCGTCAGTGTATCCAGCACTTTCCATTGATTGTAAAGCTGGTTCTGAATATGCCGAACCCGCGCCAGATTCTTCACGGCTGGCTGGAGCTCGTCGGCACGCATGTGGGAAATCGCGCCGCCAACTTCGTGAATCAACAGCTTGATCCAGAGTTCGGCAACCTGATGCTGCACGATAAACAACATCTCGTCGTGGTGTTGCGGGTCGCTCAGGCCATGTTGCGCATCCAATAGCTTGTCGAGCTGCAAGTATCCCGTGTAGTCGTCATCACGGTTGAGATTGGTGTGGATCGAGGTCTCCAGTTCGCGTTTCTTCATTGTGTTTGGCCTGCTGTCCCTGGTCGCTGAATGGCGTCTGTTCCGCCCTGCAGGTCAGACCCGCGAATTCGCGAGATCAACCCAGGAGCGAGAATAGTTTCATTTGCAATCATTGTATACTGCTATCGTATAGTCACCTCGAAAACCGCGAAATCACAAACCGTCAATTATCAGTTGCGATTGCCGCGTTGGCGGATCAATATCGCCCATGAATGTAAGCAAACTCTCATTATCGAGCCGTTGAAGCCGGCTGGAGAATCCCAACATGGCAGGAAAAGAGCTACGCCGGGGCAGCGATCGCAAAGAAGAGATCGTGCATGAAATTGTTTCGTCACGGATCGCCACATCCATCCCCATACCAAAAGCGCAAGCGCGGCTGTATCTGCGGGAATACCTCGCCGATGTTCCGGTCGCGGACCTGGAAGGCCGAGATCCGAAGATCATGGCCCGGATCGCACTTCGTCACCTCGAGTTCGGCGCAACGAGAAAAAGGGGTGACTCGCAGCTCAGAGTGTTTAACCCGACCGTTAAACAACATGGCCATGTCTCGGCATATACGTTCGTCGAACTGGTCAATGACGACATGCCGTTTCTCGTTAACTCGGTAACGGCAGCCATCAACCGGCACGACCTTACGGTGCACATCACGATCCATCCGATCATCAATGTCGTGCGCGATGCCAAGGGCAGAATCAAGGAAATCACCGAACTCGGCTCGAGAAAGGGACGGCGCGAATCGTATATTCGCTTTGCCATAGACCGCGAAACAGATCCGCATCAAATCAAGCTACTTGAATTGGAGATTCGCAAGGTTCTGGCGGACATCAAGCTAGCAGTGCGTGACTGGCAAGCAATGCGCAGCAAGATGGTCGAAGCACGTGAGTCACTCCTATTCGGGCCGAAACGTCCTGACGAGGATCTGCGTAAGGAGAGCGAAGAGTTTCTACAGTGGCTGGCTGACGACCATTTTACGTTCCTCGGCTATCGCGAGTACAAGCTATCAAGACGCGGTGAGAAACACTTTCTTGCGCCGGTTGCGGACAGTGGACTGGGTTTGTTGTCGCAGGAAGAACGCGGCGGCCACAAGATAGAGCTCACATCAGAAATGCGCAGGCTCACACGCGCCAAGAACTGGCTGGTTCTGACCAAAGCCAACTCGCGTTCGACGATTCATCGTAATGCTTATCTCGACTACATCGGAATCAAAATTTATGACGCAAAGGGACGAGCTTCAGGAGAACGACGGTTTATCGGTCTGTTCGCATCGGCAGCCTACAGCGAGTCACCGCGCAATATCCCGTTGCTGCGACACAAGATTGCGAAGATATTCGACCGCGGCCATGTAGAGGCCACTGGCCACCGAGGCAAGGCCTTGCTGCATATCATCAATACGTTCCCGCGCGATGAGCTCTTTCACGCATCGGTACAGGACCTTGCGAGAACCACTACCGGGATCCTGAATCTTCAGGATCGGCAGCGCGTTGCATTTTTCCTGCGCCGCGATGCCTTTCGACGATACTTTTCGTGCCTCGTCTTTGTCCCGCGCGAAAAATACACAACGGCGATCCGGCGCAAGATTGAAGCCGTCCTTAAGGAAGCATTGGCAGGCATATCAGTCGACTCCAGCGTACAAATATCCGACTCGGCGCTCGCTCGGGTGTATATCGTCGTCCACACACCACCGGGCGATCGACCGCACATCAGCATTCAGCAGATAGAGGAAACGATTTCGGAAGTCGTCATAACCTGGGCTGACAGACTGCGGGACCAGCTGAGCGAGGCCTGCGGAATCGACGAAGGACCGAAATTATTCCGCGAATACCGAGATGTATTTCCCGCCGGTTATCAGTCACACGTCCTGCCCCGAGAAGCCTGCAGCGACATAAAGCGTATCGAAGATATGCTGGCCAATCAGCAACAGAGTTCAGTTGACCTGTACAGCCCGGAGGACAGTTTGGAGGGCCATATGCATTTTATGGTCTATCGGTTTGACGAACCTTTGACGCTTTCTGAGGGCATGCCGCTACTGGAAAACATGGGTGTTGATGTCTATACCGAACGGCCCTATGAACTGACTTTGCATTCCGGGCGATCGCTGTGGATTCAGGACTTTCACTTGCGCCTGTCACGCGGTGCCGATCTTGATGTTGCTGCCAGTGCAAGGCGATTCGAAGACTGCTTCGACGCAGTGCATTCCGGTATGGCAGAGAATGATGGGCTAAATCAGCTGATCCTTGGCGCAGGACTGGATTGGCGCGAAACAACGATTGTGCGCTGCTACACGAAATACCTGCTACAACTCGGAATTCCGTTTAGTCAGGCGTACATGGAGGACGTGCTGGTCGCACACCCCAAGTTCGTGCGACGCCTCGTTGAGCAGTTTCGTTTGCAATTCGATCCGACCCTTGCAAAGTCTGAACGTAACAAGAGACTTGAGCAATTAGCGCCACAAATGCAACGCGCCATCGACAAGGCCAAGAATGTCGACGAAGATCGAATTCTGTCGGCATTTTCCGGTGCGGTAAACGCGACTCTACGCAGCAATTATTTTCAGCGAACCACGAGTGACGAAGCAAAAAGCTACGTTTCTATCAAGCTCGACCCATCGGCGCTGCCAGAAGTCCCGCTTCCCAGGCCAAAGTTTGAAATTTTTGTCTACTCAACAGAGTTCGAAGGTGTACACCTGCGCGGTGGCGATATTGCTCGCGGTGGACTTCGCTGGTCCGATCGTCGCGAAGACTTCCGCACCGAAGTTCTGGGCTTGATGAAAGCTCAAGTGGTCAAGAACACCGTTATCGTGCCGACCGGGGCGAAAGGCGGTTTCTTCCCCAAACGTGCACCACAGGGTGACCGCGATCAAATTCTTGCGAACGGCATTGAATGCTACAAGACCTTTATCTGTGGCCTCCTCGACATAACGGACAATGTCGTCGACGGAAAAGTCGTTACACCGCGGAACGTCATAAGACGCGACGGCGAAGATCCCTACTTGGTGGTTGCAGCCGACAAAGGAACCGCGACTTTCTCCGACATAGCGAATGAAATATCGGCGAGTTATAATTTCTGGCTCGACGATGCGTTTGCCTCCGGTGGCTCGGCAGGCTACGACCATAAGAAAATGGGCATCACCGCGCGAGGCGCGTGGGAAGCTGTAAAACGTCATTTCCGCGAACATGGCTTAAACACCCAAAAGGATCCGTTCACGGTTGCGGGCATAGGTGACATGGCGGGTGATGTCTTCGGCAACGGCATGTTGTTGTCGAGAAAGATCAAACTCGTCGCAGCGTTTAATCATTTGCATATTTTCCTGGACCCGGACCCCAACCTGTCCGCCAGCTTCAACGAACGCAAGAGACTGTTCAAGAAACCGCGTTCCAGCTGGGAAGACTACAACAAGGATCTTATCTCCAAGGGCGGTGGCGTATTTTCACGGCAGGCCAAGACGATTCGACTCAGTCCTGAGATTCGAAAACTACTGGACACGACCAAGACGTCGATGAAGCCGAACGAACTCGTCAGTGCAATCCTGCGCATGCCGGTCGACCTGCTGTGGAATGGCGGCATCGGCACCTATGCAAAGGCCAGCAGTGAGAGCCACGGTGATGTTGGCGACCGCAGCAATGACGTCGTTCGGGTCGATGCAAATGAACTGCGGTGCAAGGTCATTGGCGAGGGTGGTAATTTGGGACTGACGCAACGAGCTCGCATTGAATTCAGTCTCGGCGGCGGTCTTATCAATACTGACTTCATCGATAACTCGGCTGGCGTCGACAGTTCCGATCGTGAAGTTAACATCAAGATCTTGTTGAGCGATGTGGTCAAGAACAGAAACATGTCGCGCAAGAAGCGCAACGAACTTCTCGCGTCCATGACAGATGAAGTAGCAGGCCTCGTACTACGCAATAATTATTTGCAATGCCAGTCGATCAGCATGAGTGAAATCCGTTCGGTCGAACGAATCGACGAGATCGCGCAATTGATCTCAAACCTTGAGAAGACCGGCCTCCTTAACCGTGAGCTCGAGTATCTGCCGAGCGAGTCAGAAATCGATGATCGTCGCGCTCGTAAACAGGGCTTCACTCGTCCAGAGCTTTCCGTCGTCTTGAGCTACGCCAAGATTGACCTCTACAACGGGCTCATCGACTCAGGTGAAACGCTGGAAGACTTTCTCATCGTTGACCCACAGCGCTACTTTCCGGCGGTACTACGACGCCGCTACGTCGAGTTCATACCGAGCCATCGCTTGAGCCGGCAAATACTCGCGACCCTGATTGCAAACGACCTTATTAACCGTATGGGCCCGGCCTTCGTAAAACGTGTACAGGACGATACGGATGCCGACATCGTCACCATTGCCCGGGCGTATACCGTTGCACGTAAGATTTGTCGCACTGGCAGTCTATTCAAGACGATCGAGTCTCTGGATAATGAGATTCCGGCCAAAGCACAACTGTCCATGATGTTCGAAGTCAGCCGTACGTTGCGCCACGCTTGTTACTGGCTGATTGAGCAATTCGGCAACGATCTTGATATTGAAACTGCGGTGCTGCGGCTCAAAGATGGGATGACAGCAGTCTACGCCCGCACCGGTAGCACGTTGTCACCGAACGCCAGAAAACGGCATGACGAAGCCGCTGCAGAATACACTTGCATGGGTGTATCCGAGCAGCTCGGGAATCGCATGTCGGCGTTGCTGCTCACGCGAGTTGCCCTCGATATGGCTGACCTCGCATTTCGCTATGACCGCGACGCTCTCAGCGTCGCCAAACTCTACGCGTCGTTTAACCATCACCTTGGCTTGTTCTGGCTGCACGCTGGCGCAGAAGATCTTAAGGTGCACGGGCGTTGGCAAGCGATGGCACGCGGCAATTTGCGTGAAGAGCTGTTCCACCTGCGTCGTGAACTTGCCGAGCACTTCCTGACCAGTCGTAGCAAGCAGGACCTATCGGTCCAGGTGGACAAGTGGATAGCGCAGCATAGCGCGGGAGTTTCAAGTTTCCGCGATATGGTCGATGAAATTAATCTACGCGGCGAATTCGATTTTGCTACGCTTTCGGTCGCAGCTCAGAAACTGCGCAATCTCATTGCAAACTAGACCATAAACATTAAATGGAGAAGACATGGCCGGCAAGCTCGTACTCTGTCGTCACGGCCAGAGTGACTGGAACTTAAAGAACCTCTTTACAGGATGGACTGATGTCGACTTGACCGACAAAGGCATACAGGAAGCGAAAGCGGCCGGAAAACTCCTGCAAGACCTCGACTACAAGTTTGACGTGGCATTCACGTCCGTTTTGCGCAGAGCTATCTGGACTCTCTGGCTGATGTTGGATGAGATGGATCGTGTATGGATTCCGGTGCACAGAGACTGGCGCCTGAACGAGAGGCACTATGGCTCGCTGCAGGGACTCAATAAAGCTGAGACCGCGGCAAAGTACGGTGACGAGCAGGTTCACATCTGGCGCCGTAGCTACGATATTCCACCGCCCATCCTCGAGTTGGAAGACGAACGCCATCCGGCGCACGACGAACGTTATGCCGGGATTGAGAATTTGCCCGCCACCGAGTCTCTGGCCACCACATTGGATCGGGTTATGCCCTGCTGGAACGACGCCATCGCGCCACAACTGCGCGCCGGCAAAGATGTATTTGTCGCGGCGCACGGCAACAGCCTCAGAGCTCTGGTCAAGATGCTCGACGGCATCTCCGACGATGAAATCACAGCATTCAATATTCCCACCGGTGTACCGCTTGCCTACGAACTCGACAGCGATCTCAAACCGATTTCACGTGAGTTTCTCGGTGACCCTGAAGCCGTCGCGAAAGCGGCGGCGGCAGTTGCCGCTCAGGGTAAGGCGCAGTGATCCTGGATCAATGACGGTCTGCCAATGATTTACGCACTGGGTGATCGGCAGCCGATTTTGGAGGGCAACGCAAACTTCATTGCAGACAATGCAACGATCATAGGCAGTGTGCGCCTCAAGGCAGACTCCAGCGTGTGGTTCAACTGTGTTCTACGCGGTGACAATGACAATATAGAAATCGGCGCGCGCAGCAATATCCAGGATGGCTCGATATTGCATACTGACCCTGGATTCGAATTGATCGTGGGCGACGACGTGACCGTCGGGCACAAGGTCATGTTGCACGGATGTCGCATTGGCAATAACTCGTTGATCGGCATTGGCAGTACGATAATGAATGGCGCAAGCATCGGCGAGAACTGCGTGGTCGGCGCGCATTCACTGGTCACTGAAAATAAATCTTTCCCAGCCGGAACACTTATTTTGGGTTCGCCGGCGCAAGTCATGCGCGACCTTAGCGACGCGGAGATTGCGATGATCACCCGTTCGGCCGAAGTCTATGTTGCGAACAGCAAGCGATTCCGCGATGAACTCACGCAACTGGGTAAGCGCGACTAATCCTGACTGCCGGGCCTGGATCGTTGCCGACGTTGTGCCGCATCCACAACTCTTACAAGACCTTCCTGCGCTACCGATGCAACCAATTGACCTGCCTCGGTGAACATCTGTCCACGCGAGTAACCTCGTGCGCCTGAAGCGTTCGGGCTTTCTATCGAGTACAACAGCCATTGATCGATTTCGACTTTGCGGTGAAACCACAGGGCGTGATCCAAACTCGCCATGATCACCTGATCTCGCTCAAACGAGACATCGTGCGGCAAAATGCTCGCGCCCAGCAATTCATAGTCCGATACATAGGCCAGTAGGTTTTTATGCAGGGACTGGTCGTCAGGAATTTCGTCCACGGCCCGAAACCAAACGTGTTTCACCGGCGGCAGCATGCTGCCTTCTTCGTTATATGACTCAACAGGCCTGAACTCGAATGCTCTCTTGTCGGTCATATAGCGACGCATTTTCTCGGGCATACGGGTGATCAATGCGGCAGCAACTTCAGTCATATCCTTGAGGCCATCAGGCCCGGGCACTTCCGGCATATCCGCCTGATGATCAAACCCCGGCTCCGGCACCTGAAACGATGCTGCCATGTTCAGGATCGGTCGCCCATGCTGAATGGCGACTACGCGTCGATTCGAGAAACTGCCGCCGTCACGAGAACGATCGACTTCGTAGACAATTGGTGCATTCATGTCACCCCGACGCAAGAAATACGCGTGCAGGGAATGTGCGGCGCGGCCATCAACTGTGTGCTGGGCTGCGGACAGCGCCTGCCCGAGCACTTGCCCACCAAAAACCTGTGGGCTACCGATATCGCGGCTGTCGCCGCGAAAAATATTGTCCTCAATACGCTCAAGCTTGAGTAGCGTTACTAAATCTTCGACGACCGGGTGCATAATATTTTTGTCAGACGACTCCGTTCAGGAGTCTATCCGACCACCGTCTACCCGTACGCCCGTGCCGCTGACAAAAACCGCATCGTCGCTGGCCAGAAACAATACGACTTTGGCGACATCAACCGGCTCTCCTACCCGCTTCGCAGCCGACATGGATATGCAATAGTCGCGTAGCGTCTTGTCTTTGCGAAAAGCTTCGCGACTTGCCGGTGTCATGACCGCGCCGGGTTGCACATAGTTGGCAGTAATACCGAATTCCCCGATTTCTACTGCCAACGCGCGGGTTAGCGCAGCTAAATCCTGTTCCGCAGCGCCGGCGGCCGCGGCGCCATTGGCCGAGAACACGCTACGAAGAAAACCCATATTGATGATGCGCCCTGCGGGACTCTTTTTCATGTGTGGCAACGCCGAGCGACACAAGGACATCACGAGATCTGCTCGTTGATGCAACAGATTACTCAAGCGTTCGTCGATCGCGTCCAGCGGTTCTTCCTGGCTCAATGGAAAATCATTGACCAAAATATCAATAACGCCGAGGCGTTCGACAATTTGCTCTACCAGCGCCGGTATACGCGTAGCCTCGGATAAATTGGCTGCAAATCCATCAATCCCCTTAACCGAAGCGAAGTGCTGTTCGACGCCACTGTTTATCGTATCGATTGCGAGAACGATGGCGCCGTGCTTCACCAGGGTGCGCGCGATTGCTTCACCGATGCCTCCAGCGGCGTTGGTAACAACTGCTTTGAGACCGTACAGACGCAAGCGATCGGCCATTAATCTTCCTTTCGAGTTTTAAGTTTCGGCCACAGCCGTCATTCTGCAAACCGATAGTCTGCGAATTGCTTGCGCAATTCAATCTTCTTGACCTTACCGGTTGCCGTATGCGGCAGTTGATCCACAAAAATAGCGTCAGTGGGTACCCACCAGGTCGCCACTTTGCCATTAAACCAGGCCAGCATGTCTTCCTTACTGATGTCCTTGCCTTCCGCCCTGACCACGATCAGCAATGGTCTTTCTGTCCATTTTGCCGATGCCGCCCCGATAACAGCAGCCTCCGCCACCGCCGGGTGGTTCATCGCCGTGTTTTCGAGCTCTATGGAGCTAATCCACTCACCGCCTGATTTGATCACATCTTTAGTGCGATCGGTGATCGTCATATAGCCGTCCGCGTCGATATGCGCGACATCACCCGTCTCGAACCAGCCATCCTTGGTATGCGATCTAGCACTGCCAGCCAGGCGATAGTAATCACTACAAACCCATGGGCCGCGGACCTGTATAGCGCCTGCAGATTCACCATCCCACGGCAGCTCATTGCCCTGTGCATCCATGACTCGTCGCTCCACGCCAAATAGACCGCGACCGGCTTTCGTGGCGAGATCCAGCTGCTCATCGGGCGACAGTGCCTCAAGCCCTGCTTTCAGAGAATTGACCGTTCCCAGCGGACTCGTTTCGGTCAAACCCCATCCTTGCCGTAATTCCACTCCATGCTGGTCGCGAAATTCTTCAATCATCGCACGCGGCACCGCGGCCCCTCCGACCAGCGTTCGCTTCAAAGCACTCAGAGTCTTGCCGGTTTTGGCCAGGTACTGCAGTAGCGCGAGCCATACAGTCGGCACGCCCAATGCCATAGAAACCTGCTCGGTATCCATCAGCTCGCACAGTGTTTCGCCGTCGCCCATCTTGGGGCCTGGCAAGACCAGTTTCGCTCCGACCATGAATGCGGAGTAGGGAATTCCCCACGCGTTGACGTGAAACAACGGCACCACTGGCAGGATACTGTCGAAACTGGCAAGGCCCATCGCATCTGGAGCGATGCTGGCAAAGGCATGCAACACATTGGAACGATGACTGTAAAGAACACCTTTGGGATCACCGGTAGTTCCGGACGTATAACAAAGGGCCGATGCTGCGTTCTCGTCGAACTGTGGCCACACATAGTCGACCGCTTCGCCACCGATCAGCGACTCATAGCAAAACGCGTTCTTTAGTGACGTTTCGGGCATGTGCATTTCGTCTGTCATAACCACGAACCCTGCAACAGCCGAAATCTTATCGGCGAATGCCTCGAGCAACGGGACGAACATGGGATCCGTGAAGACCCAGCGATCTTCCGCATGGTTAATTATGAATACGAGCTGCTCCGGGAATAATCGCGGATTGATCGTGTGGCATACGAATCCTGCACCAGATACGCCGTAGTAAAGTTCGAGGTGCCTGTAATCATTCCACGCCATGGTGGCTATTCGATCACCTGGCTCGAGACCAAGCTTGCCAAGAGCATTCGCCAGTTGCTTGCTGCGCTCGACACATTCGCGAATCGTATAGCGGTGACGAGGATTATCCGCGGTCACGGAGACTATCTCGCGACTGCCGTGGTTTCTGGCTGCATGTTCCGCGATCGATGACACGAGTAACGGCGCGTCCATCATAAGACCTTGCATAAGCTAATCCTTAAAGTACTCATCAATAGTCGAGAGTGCGTTGGCTACGGACGTTCCAATTTAA
Organism: uncultured Woeseiaceae bacterium; assembly: GCA_964528965.1. Taxonomy (GTDB): domain Bacteria; phylum Pseudomonadota; class Gammaproteobacteria; order Steroidobacterales; family Woeseiaceae; genus UBA1847. Next base: position 110,504 of record CAZGVL010000002.1, on the reverse strand, counting down.
CAGAACGCAGCAATCACGTAAGTCCAAAACTTTCCGTCACTCAGCACTATCGAATGGACTGCGCATCTCGGAAAGTACCTATGTCCAAATTGCGCCCGCAGAACAAGGGCATATAGCTGCATTCGCCGTAATCCGTGGTATGCTCCGCCGTGTTTAGAGGTACTTCAGGTAGCTGGCGTTAATGGCTGAATCTCTTGGAAATATCATCCAGAGAAGTACGATTCTGCCGCGAAATTCAAGTTGCACTGATTAGGACTAATCGCGAGACACGTAATAGGGGTATTACGTGATCCCGAAAAAGGGGGAAACAATGAACGGATCAATTCGAAATATGATGGGAAAATTTGCAGGCGTGGGCAAAGTTCTGGGCGCTGCAGCCGTCAGTATCGTTGTCTGCATGCCAGCAAGTGCACAAGAGGACGACAGCATCTTTGAAGAAATCGTCGTAATCGTCAAAGGCCGCGAAGTGAATCTGATGGACACTCCGGTTGCGGTCAGCAATACAACCGGCGCGCAACTTGTTGACGCTGGCATCAAAGACATGTTCGAACTGCAACAGAACGTTCCAAACCTGATCGTTGGTCAAAGTCAGTCAGCAACCACATCAAATTTCGCAATTCGCGGCATCGGCAGCACCTCGAACAACTTTGGCGTTGAATCGTCAGTCGGATTATACGTTGATGGCGTGTATCGCTCCCGACAGGGCACCATGATCAATGACCTCATCGACGTCGAATCGGTTGATGTGTTACGCGGTCCACAAGGCACCTTGTTTGGCAAGAACACAGCAGCAGGGGCAATCAGTGTTCACTCCGTTCGCCCAAGCCAGGACACAGATGCGTTTGTGGATGTGACCTTTGGTAGTCACGCCCTGCTCAAGCTGAGTGGAGCAATGAATCTTGCGATCACCGAAAACATTGCAATGCGCGGCACGGTCTTCTCGTCGCAACGGGATGGGTATGTTGATGACCTGCAGTTCGGCGATGACACGATAAACGATCGCAATCGCTATGGCCTGCGCCTGCAACTTGCAGGCGATGACCTCGCGGATGGCACCCTGAATTGGAGAATCGTTGCAGACTACGCAGAAATTGATGAAGTCTGTTGTGGCACAATCCCAAGAGTTGACAGTCTGTATTACAAGGGCAGTCTTGCCAATCCGTTGACCATTACAACGGGTTCGGATGCGGCCAATGCCGTATTGGGCGGCGCGGTATTCGCGAATTATCCTTACCCGCAAGCGCTGATCGATGCATTCGGTCCCAACGCGAATATAATCCAGAACGCCAGTTTTGATGATTACACGTCGTCGGTAACTGACCTGCCTGTCTCTACCAATGAGGACGCCGGTCTGTCATTCGATATCGACAAGACATTTAGTAACGGCATGAAGTTGACATCAATATCAGGCTACCGCTCATTTGAAACCTTTGACTCGATCGACATCGACTTCTCGGATTTGGACCTGATTCATCGCGACAATACGGCGGAACAGACTTCTTTCTCGCAAGAGTTCAATCTGTCGGGTGAGTTTGGCTCCGGCAGCAATTGGGTAGCCGGCGTTTACTATTTCAAACAGAGTCTGGATAGCAGCACCACGACCACTGCCGGAGACCTGTTCAATGCGTACGTCAGCCTATTGAATCCGTCCCTGGCCCAAGCTGTAGCTGGCACGCAGGCACTTTACGAAGCCTCACAGATACCCGGACATCCACTTGAGCCACTTGCACCGTTATTGAGTCCGGCGACACTGCCGTTCCCCGCCGGGGCTACTGCATTGGATGTAGTCACACAGGATCACGAGAGCTACGCAGCATTCGGTGAAGTCAACTTCGCGATGAGCGACAAGTTCACCCTGACACTGGGCGCACGTTACACCAGCGAGGACAAGGACTTTACAGCGGACTACACGCAGACAGCGAATGGCCCACCGCCTGACCTTGCTGCCATTGGAGCCACACTGGGCGCCGCTCAGGTTGGCGACATCCCGACGGCGGTAGCTGGCATCCTAGGCGGAGCACTTATGCCTATCAGCGAGCCAAACATCGCCTGGGGAATGTATCAATTCGCACCCTTCGCGCCACGCTCAAATATTGTCGAGTCAATCAGCGACGACCAATCAACCGGCACGGTCAAGCTGTCATGGTTCCCGGCCGATTCAACAATGGTCTATGCCTCTTATGCGACGGGATTCAAGGCCGGCGGTACGAATACCGATCGCATCGATCAGTCGTTTAATCAGGTTTTCGGTCCCGAAACATCAGCCTCTTCCGAAATTGGCCTGAAGGGTCAATATGGTCCGGTACGACTGACAGCGACCATCTATCAAACGGATTTCGAAGATTTCCAGGCCAACTCATTCACCGGCAGTGGTTTCAACCTGCAAAATGCGGGTGACCTCTCGGTTGAAGGCTTCGAACTTGAGATGGTTTGGCGACCATTTGATGCCACGGAAATTGCGGCCTTCTACACGCACAACGAAGGTACTTACGATTCCTTCGAGGATGGTACCGCGTGGGATACCTGGGTGGTTCAGGAAGGTCTCTGGCTCAACCCTCCCCAAGGCGACCCCGGCTGCGACCAGCTAACCGACCCATTGCCGCAGAGTTGCCCGCGAACAGGTGACCCGATTGCCTATAACCCTGAGGATCGTGCCTTTGTTTCCATCCGGCAGGATTTCGAGTTAGGTGCGAATACGAGTTTGTATGCACTACTCGAGTACACCTATGCATCAAGTCAGTTCACCGATGGCGACCTTGATCCGTTTAGTGAACAAGACAACGTCAGCATGTTGAATGCCCGACTGGGTCTCAACATTGACAGTTTGAATACGAGCCTGACGCTATGGGGCCGTAACGTCACCGATGAACGCTGGTATCACGGTTCATTCGACGTGCCAGTTGCAGAGGACAAGATGTTGTCTTATCCGTCCGAACCAGCAACGTATGGTCTGACACTGCGCACCTACTTCGACTAATCTCCACGTATTGAAGGGCAGCAAGCATTGCTTGCTGCCCTTTTTTTATTGGTGCTATGTTGGTTGGCGAAACAAGACTGCACGAACACCAGTGACGGGATATTCCGATGCAAAACGACAAAGTCAGAGTGGGCCTCGCCCAAATCTCGCCAGTATGGTTGCAGCGCGCCACTACACTGGCGAAGGTCGTCACCTGGATCAATAAGGCGGCCAAAGAAGGCTGCAACCTTGTTGTTTTCGGCGAAGCTCTCGTGCCCGGCTATCCGTTCTGGGTCGAACGAACTGGCGGTGCCGAATTCGAATCAGCGCTGCAAAAGTCCCTGTTCGCCCACTATGTGGATCAGGCGATTTGCATTGAGAATGATGACCTGCGATCGGTTTGCGAGGCGGCAAGAACATATAGCATCTGTGTCTACCTCGGCATCATGGAACGCGCAGCCGATCGCGGCGGCCACAGCCTGTATTGCTCAATGGTGTATATCGACGCGAACGGTACCGTGCAGTCGGTGCACCGAAAACTCATGCCGACTCACGAGGAACGTCTTGTGTGGGCCATTGGCGATGGCAATGGACTCAGAACCCACAAACTCGGCTCATTCACAGTGGGTGGACTCAATTGCTGGGAGAACTGGTTGCCGCTTGCAAGAGCGTCACTGTATGCACAGGGCGAAGATCTGCACGTAGCGATATGGCCTGGCAGTCAGCAAAATACAGAGCAGATCACGCGCTTCATCGCCCGCGAGAGCCGGTCTTTTGTCGTTTCGGTTTCCGGACTGATGCGCCGCGAAGACATTCCGGACGACCTGCCTCACGTAGAGCTGCTGCGCAAAACAGCTGACGACATGATGGCCAATGGTGGTTCATGCGTCGCTGCACCCACTGGCGAGTGGCTGCTTGAGCCTGAAATCAACGTCGAATCACTGCGTGTCGCCGAGCTGGACCACAACATAGTGCTCGAGGAGCGGCACAGCCTCGACGTGGCCGGACATTACTCGCGACCCGACGTGACCCGGCTGATCGTCAATCGCAAGCGACAGACGACTGCCGAGTTTGAGGACTGAGCCGGGCTCGCTGTGTTATTTCTTTGGAGTACCCGGTCCCATAAAGAACCAGACGATCAAGCCCACGAGAGGCAGCAGGCCGACGACCAGTGCCCAAAGAATTTTCTCGCCCAATTTGGCGGAACTACCCAGGATCTGGATCAACGCGTATACCCAGGCAACTAGATGTATCAGCCCGAAAATCCCCAAATCGCCCATAACCGTCTCCCAAATTAGGTGAATGATTGTCGCTCAACCATGCGACGGCTATTGTAGCTCCGGTCATAGCCGATAGCCTAACCACCGAATGATCGACCCAATGTCGTAAACTCGCATAATCGGCTAACGCTCATCAACTGAGCATTGACGGAGCATCACTTACATCATGGCTAAACTCTACGACAACATTCTTCAGACAGTGGGCAATACGCCTGTTGTTCGACTCAACAAGATCGGACCGGACGACGTCAATGTCTACGTCAAAGTAGAATCCTTCAATCCCATGGGGTCAGTTAAAGATCGCCTGGCGCTTGGCGTTATTGAAGACGCCGAGAAGTCTGGCGCATTGCGGCCCGGTCAAACGGTCATCGAGGCAACCAGCGGCAATACCGGCATTGGGCTCGCCATGGTCTGTGCACAAAAAGGCTATCCACTGGTCGTGACTATGGCTGAGAGCTTCAGTATCGAGCGACGCAAGATGATGCGTTTTCTGGGCGCCCAGGTCGTTGTGACTCCTGCATCGCTGAAAGGTAGCGGTATGTTGGCGAAGGCCGTCGAGCTTGCACAGAAGCACGACTGGTTTCTGGTTCGACAATTCGAAAACGAATCGAATGCTGATGCACATTCTCGAACAACCGCGCCGGAGATTCTGGAGGCCTTTGCCGATACTCAACTCGATTATTGGGTAACAGGCTACGGCACTGGAGGTACGCTCAAGGGAGTTTCTCGTGTGCTAAAAGAAAAGAGTCCCGCCACAAAGATCATTGTCTGCGAGCCGGACAACTCACAGATTCTGGGCAGCCAAATTCCGCAGGAACGCCTCGCTGATGGCACCCATGCCGACAGCCATCCGCTGTTTCGACCGCATCTGATGCAGGGCTGGAGTCCGGATTTCGTGCCGCACCTTACTGAGGATGTGGTTAACGCAGAGCTGATCGACAAAATCATTCCAATCGCTGGTGACGACGCATTGCGTCTTGCTAAATCATTGGCTACGGACGAGGGAATCTTCGTGGGCATTTCCGGCGGTGCCACATTGGCCGGTGCGCTTGCAGTTGCCGAGACGGCAGACGCCGGTGCCAATATTCTTTGCATGCTTCCCGATACCGGCGAACGCTATCTGACGACGCCGCTGTTCGACGATGTCTCGGAGGACATGAGCGAAGAGGAAGAAGCGATCGCGCAGTCAACGCCAAATTATAATTTCAATTCAATGCCGCAAGCCGCAGCCAGCGAAGAAAAAGAGGACGAACCGAGCGCCGCTCCAGCCGAGTCTCTCGAGTTCTTGCATGAGGTCACGCACGATGCTAATGCTCCGGTCCTGATGCTGTCGCACGAGTGGTGTGAATTCTGCTGGTCGGTGCGCAAGATGTTTGCGGAGTATGAAATTCCGTATCGGTCCATCGATCTCGATTCAGTCGAGTACCAGAAAGACCAAAAAGGCGGCAATATCCGAGCGGCAATTCTCGACACCACAGGACTGAAAACCATCCCGCAGATCTATATCGGCGGGCAACACCTGGGCGGGGCCACGGAGCTGTTTGACGCTTGCAATGACGGCACGATGGCCCGTTTGCTCGAAGAGAACGATGTCACCTGGAATCGGAGTGTCGATACGGCGCCATACTCGTATTTGCCGGATTGGTTGCACAAACGCTGACAGTCAGTCAGCGAAGAAATACATTCCCAGGGTTTCCGCGACGCAGGCCGGTTTCTTGACCCCCTCAACTTCGATGCGGATTTCGGATGTCAGTAGCAATGCGCCGCCTCGTAATTGCGCCTTGTGAACCGTCGCACGAGCTCGAACTCGCGCGCCGGCCACCACGGGCGAATAGAAACGTACCTTGTTGACACCAAAGTTGATCGCCCGCGCAAGATTTTCGACCTCAATGAACTTGCCGGTCAAAGCAGGAATCATGGCAAGCGTCAGATAGCCGTGCGCAATCGTCTTACCACCTGGCAATTCCCGGGCAGCGCGTTCGGTGTCGACGTGAATCCATTGGTAATCATTGGTCGATTCGGCAAATTGATCGATTCGATTCTGATCAATAACCACCCAATCTGAGAGTCCGACCTCTTCGCCCTGGAGCGCCTTGGCATCTTCTATTGATTTGATTAGCCGCAAGTTCGTTGTTCCTTAGCATCTGTATTGATGGCCGGCACTTGCGACCAGCCAATTATTGTTAACTAGAAATACACAGAACCTGAATAGGCCGCAAGCTTTATATCGGTTTTTTTCTGTATTGGCAGGGAAAACACGATTTCGCGCGAAACAATATCGAGCGCAGCACTATACTCAATAATGTGAACAGAAGCTCCACACCACAAATAGTTTCGATAGTGCTGGCGGCCGGCTCAAGCACACGCTACGGCGCAACCAAGCAGTTGTGCCAGTTTGACGGAGTACCGCTGGTGCGGCGCGCCTGCAAGTTGGCAGAGGAAGTCAGCGGCGCGAATTTCTTGCTTGTTGCCGGCCACGACTGGCAAGCAGTGACACAGGCTTGCGAACCGCTGGCGGGATTCATGCTACGCAACGAGCGACCCACTGACGGCATAGGGAAATCACTATCCCTGGCTGCAAGAGCGCTGCCACAAACTGTCGATGCGGCCTTGGTGTTGTTGGCTGACCAGCCATTGATCAGTGCAGCCCACCTGCGAGCCATGCTCGATCAGTGGTCGGGTGCGGAGAACGAAATTGTCGCAACAGCATTTGCCGCTACACAAGGACCACCAGTGCTATTTCCGCGAGCGTGCTTCCCTGCCCTCGCAAGCCTGGAGGGTGATCAGGGTGCGAGGAAATTACTCGATGACGATCGCTTCGACGTACGCAGCGTCAGATTCGAAGCAGCGGCATTCGATATAGATACGCCGCAGGATTTGCAGCAACTAAGCTAATTGATTCAGGCATTCACAGACTCATGTTTGTCGCCATGCGTCGCGCAACGCTCGCAGTTTACCCAGCCCGAATGGCCGTCAACATAGTGTTCCTTTTTCCAGATCGGCAGCCGTACCTTTACTTCGTCGATGATCATGCGACAAGCTTGAAAAGCCTCGTCACGATGCGGTGATGAAACGCCGACCCATACTGCGCACTCGCCAATGTCCAGCATTCCTGTGCGATGCACACACTGTGCGTGGAGAAAAGGAAACTTGTTCATGGCCTGCCTGATGATGATCTCGCCCTCAGAGGTGGCGATCGGCTCATACGCCTCATACTCGAGGCGCAGCACGTTCTGGCCTTCGTTGTGATTTCTTATCCAGCCCTCAAAACTGCAGTACGCTCCTGCAGCTTCGTCGAACAAGGACCGGCGCAGCACATCCGGATCGATTACTTCAGTAGTCATCCGCATCATGTTAGCCACCGGCGACGGGTGGAAAAAGCAACACGGTATCGCCGTCGCTAACCGGAGATTCCCAGTGGGCCATGATTTCGTTTATTGCGACCTTGCAGTGCCCGCTTGGCTCACCCGAACCATGCCTTGGCTGCGTTTCCAGAAATATGTCCGCGGCCGTCAACGCAGCTGTCGAAATTGACTCTTCAGCCATTCCCGCGTTCTCACGGAACATCGCAAAATAGCGCACGGTGATCTGCTTCACGACACAGCCTCCAACACGCTACCCCTGAGATCATCGGGAGTATTGATATTATCCAGCGCCGTCGGCACCGGCTGACTAAGCAAGCACGAATCTGCTCTGATCAATATTTTTCGTGGGCAGGTAATTCCCTCTGCGATGAAATTATCGATAAGCACGCGACTGTTCGACGCGTATACGGCGCACAGGGGCTCCGGCAGGTCATCGTGGCTGCTTCTAAATGCCGTGAACGGCTTATTACCCGAGTGATTTTCAAGCAGATAACGCAAAGTAGAAGCATCGATATTAGGCAGGTCACAGGCAACAACCAGCCAGTCAACGTTGGGGAATTTATCCATCGCTGACAAAATTCCGGCAATCGGTCCCATATCTTCGTAACGATCGACAATCTGCTCGTACCGGCTCCGCTCCGGCTCTTGCTGCTGCCCAGCTCGGGTTGATACAAAAACCTTTTGTGTTACAGCGGTCAGCTGCGAGACGACGTATTCAAGTTGACTCATGCCATCGCGAACAAGCAAGGCTTTGTCCTGCCCCATGCGACGACTCTCGCCGCCGGCCAGCACAAGACCGTACAGCGCATTAAGACTCATGTTGAAAATCCTGCTTGCCGCCCGTCTTCGAAATCAGTCGAGTGTCGCTGATCACAATACCGTGTGACAGCGCCTTGCACATGTCGTAAATCGTCAATGCCGCAACGCTCGCACCGGTCAACGCCTCCATCTCAACGCCCGTCTTATGGGTAACCTTGCAGCGACAGTCGACGATCACCGCAGCGCCATCGACCGATATAGAGATATCGCATTTTTCAAGACCCAGCGGATGGCAAAACGGTATCAACTCATGCGTTTTTTTGGCGGCCATAACGCCAGCAATGATTGCTGTCGCGAACACGGGGCCTTTCTTGGTAGCGATTTCTCCACCATCGAGCTCCGCCAGGACTACTGCAGGCATTAGTACGATAGATCTCGCTTGCGCCTCGCGTGCGCTCACAGATTTATCACTGACGTCGACCATTGTCGGACGATTCTGGTCATCAACGTGACTGAACTTACTCAAGCTATCCACCCATCCTGTACATTTCAACTTTACTCAGCGCATGCGTCTCCGCAACATCCGGCCTGCGCAATTCGCTATAGCGATCAGCACGCTGCAGCCAGATGCGCGCGAGGATATCGGCCAGTTCTTCGTCACCAGCATGGTTTCGGATTGGCTCCCGAAGGTCAGTGCCATGCGTAGCGAACAAGCAAGTATAGAGCATGCCTTCAGCAGAAAGACGGGCTCGACTGCAACTACCGCAAAACGGTTCGGTGACCGACGAGATAAAACCGATTTCTCCCTGCCCATCGTCATACGCATAACGCCGCGCAACTTCGCCGAGATAGTTCTTACCTATTGCCTCAAGCGGCCAGCGCGCCCTGATCACCGCAAGCAAGTCTCTGGATGGCACTACTTCCTCCATCCGCCAGCCATTGCGATTGCCAACATCCATAAACTCTATAAGTCGAACGATGTGCCCACTGCCTCGAAAATGATCGAGAAGGTCGAGCACAGCGTGATCATTGACGCCGCGCTGAACAACGACATTGATCTTTATCGGCGCAAGTCCTGCTTTCTCAGCAGCCTCAACGCCCGCGAGTACCTGAGTCAGGTCGCCACGGCCGCCACTCATGCTCCGAAAAATCTGCGGGTCAATACTGTCCAGGCTAATCGTCACCCGGTTCAGCCCCGCGTCCTTTAGCCGGCCGGCAATGGGTGCAAGGAGCATCGCATTCGTCGTCAAAGCCAGATCTTCCACCCCCGGTAGCACAGCAATACCAGCTACCAGCTGCACGATCTTCTTATCCAGCAACGGTTCTCCGCCTGTGAGACGGATTTTCGATACACCCAGTCGTGTCGCGACTCTGGCGACCTTCAGGATCTCATCGTGGGTCAGCCTTTGTGCCCGGGTCAGAAACTCATAGTCAGAATGGAATTCAGATTCGGGCATGCAATACGGGCAACGAAAATTGCATCGATCGAGCAACGAAATGCGCAGATCGTGCAGAGGTCGCTGTAGCGCGTCGAGCGTCACGGTCCCTGCCGTGGTGGGCGGGTCGTCGGGAATCAGGTGTGAGGACATTGCGCCATTCTGCACGACTTTGAGCGTGCTTTGTATCCACCAGACAATCTTTGTGCCAGCGGTCGTTCGGCTCTACACTATGGAATCAAGGCCGCAGGTGACAAGTCGCGCCAACAAGCAACAGAATCACAATATTTTTGAAATCCGGGAATGCACATGAATGTCAATTTGACCGAAGCCGAAATCTCATTTCGAGACGAAGTACGGCAGTTTTGCCGCGACGAGATACCTGATGATATCCGTCAGAAACAGAACGAGAATATTGAACTTGAGCGCGAGGACATTGTTCGCTTTCAAAAATTGCTGGCCCAAAAGGGCTGGATGGCAGTCAACTGGCCTGAGGAGTTCGGCGGCACCGGCTGGAGTCCAGTACAAAAGTACATCTTCGCGACCGAAATGGCAGAGGCGAACGCGCCTGACGTCATCCCTTTCGGCGTCGGCATGGTTGCGCCAATAATTTACACTTTTGGCACCGATGCACAGAAACAGCGATTCTTGCCGGACATTCTCGAAAGCAATGTCTGGTGGTGCCAGGGTTATTCAGAACCAGGTGCCGGGTCCGATCTGGCTTCGCTGAAGACACGTGCCGATTTTTCAGGCGATCACTATGTCGTCAATGGCACCAAGACATGGACGACCCTTGGCCACTATGCGGATTGGATTTTCTGCCTGGTTCGGACCAACTCGGATGTTGCGCGACGTCAGGAGGGCATCAGCTTCCTGTTGATTGACATGAGCACCTCGGGCGTCACCGTCAAACCCATTATCACTATCGAAGGAAGTCGCGAAGTTAACGAAGTCCATTTCGACAACGTCAAAGTGCCGCTAGATAACCTCGTGGGCGAGGAAGGAAAAGGCTGGACCTACGGCAAGGTACTGTTGCAGCACGAACGTACAGGAACAGCTGGCGTCGCTCGATCAAAGTACCGCATCAAGAAACTCCGCAAACAGGCTTCGCAGTCCATTCGCGGCGCTATACCTCTGCTCGAAGACGATAGCTTCATGCGCAGAGTCGCAGCAACCGAAGTCGATTTACGGGCGCTCGAATTCACGGAACTCCGGACCCTGGCCGCCGTCGCTTCAGGCAAGGCCCCGGGACCGGAGTCGTCAATTCTGAAGTTCAAGGGAACTGAAATACAACAGGCGATCGACGCACTCTATGTTGCGGCCGCCGGTTACTATGCTCTGCCGTTTGTCCCTGACCAATATGCGTTGGGCTTTGATGACGAGCAGAGAATCGGCGCTGGCGCTGAAACCAGCACCGCACTTCGATACTTTAATTTTCGCAAAGCATCCATTTATGGCGGCTCAAACGAAATCCAGAAGAATATTATTGCCAAGCACGTGCTTGGACTATAGGAAGAATTGTAAATGGACTTTTCACTTAGCGAAGAGCAGTCCATGTTGGCCGACAGCGTCGGCAAATACATGGCGAATGACTACGACTTCGAGATGCGCCAGAAACACGCAGGCAGCGCGCTCGGCTACAGCCAGGAAGCATGGCAAACCTTTGTGGAGCTGGGCTGGACCGCAGTGCCGTTTAGCGAAGCGGACGGTGGCTTTGACGGCGGCTTGATTGAGCTGATGCTGGTGATGCAGGAGTTTGGTCGCGGGCTGTTGGTGGAACCTTACCTCGCCGATATCGTTCTATCCGGTGGCGTTCTGAAGCACGCTGCAAATGACATTCAAAAAGAACGCTGGCTGCAACCGCTTATCGGCGGTGAGTTACACGCCTCGCTTGCGTTCGTCGAGCCACAAAGTCGCTACGAAATCGAACATGTCGTAACTACCGCAAAACTCGATGCAGACGACTGGCTGCTCAACGGCAACAAGGGCTTTGTTCTGCATGGAGGAAGTGCAGATCTGATTATTGTGCCGGCCAGAACCAGCGGCAAACAGAGTGATAAAGATGGCATCACACTCTTCGGCGTTGACGCTGACAGTCCTGGAGTGACACGCAATTCATACGCCACAGTCGATGGTCTTCAGGCCGCAGAGATCCGCCTTGAGAATGTCCGTGTTGCAGCCACTTCAGTGATCGGAGATATCGGCCAGGGCTTTGATAGCCTCGACCGTGTCATCGATGAAGCTACCCTGGCAATTTGTTCTGAGGCTGCCGGAATAATGCGGATAATGACCGAGAAAACAGTTGAGTATTCCAAGAGTCGCGTGCAGTTCGGAGTACCTATAAGCAGCTTCCAATCGTTGCAACATCGAATGGTCGACATGCTAACCACCTGTGAGCAGACCTACTCCTTGTTACTTTGGGCATTGATGGTCAATGAGGAACACGGCCCCGAAGCCAAACGTGCGGTGAGTTCAATCAAGTACATGATTGGCACCGCCGGCCAGAAGGTTGGCGAAGAAGCGGTGCAGATTCACGGCGGCATGGGCGTAACCTGGGAGCTGGATATCGCACACTACTTCAAACGTTTGACCGCAATCAACCAGATGTTCGGTGGTGCCGACTGGCATCTTGACCGGCTCGCACGCGACTAGAACCGACCGCATGTTTCCGCAAAGTGTCGTCGATTTTTTTGCCTCCAACCAGGAGGTACTGTGGCTGCTTACACTGGTGCTGGATCTTGCTGGCACTGTGCTGCTGTATCGCCTGTTCGGCAAAGCCGGCCTGCAAGTCGCGATCGCCACAGCAATTATTCTGGCGAATCTGCAAGGACCAAAACTCACTATTATCTTCGGCATGCAAACCAGTCTCGGCGTCATTTTCTACTCCAGCATATTTTTTGCGACCGATGTTTTGAGTGAGAACTACGGCAAGGCCGAGGCAAACAAGGCCGTTCGGATGGGCTTTGCAGTAAGCGTTATCGTCTTGATGATGCTCAGCCTCGCACTTCTCTATCTGCCGAGCACTCGCCCTGGGACAGCTGAGTTTTCGGCGAATATCCACGACGCATTCGCCACAATTGTGAACTTTACGCCGCGCTTTGTATTTGGATCATTGCTTGCCTACTACGTCAGCCAGAGTTTTGATGTCTGGGCGTTTCACAAGATCAAGCAACTTACCGGAGAGAAATGGCTCTGGCTGCGTAACAATGCATCAACAATTGGCTCGCAGGCGATTGATACATTGATCTACTCTCTTGTTGCCTGGTGGGGTGTGGTTGATCTAAAGACCGCATTGGCACTAGGCGCTGCTAAATACGTCTTCAAGATCGGTATCGCGATGATCGATACCGTATTCATTTACTGGGCGAAATTCGCCTATGGCCAAAGACATCCGGCGGAGACATCCAATGCCTGATGGTCCGCTTTCTCCCCACGGAATACTCTTATGATCAACTCTTCCGGCGTCATCACTATCACAACCGATTTTGGCCACAAGGGTCCGTTCGCCGCTGTCATGAAGGGCGTGATCCTCACCCGCTTTGCGAATGCTCGTGTCATTGATCTCGCACACGACATTCCGCCGCAGTGGCCGCCAGAAGCCGGCTTTTGGGTGAGCCGCTCATACAAGTACTTTCCCCCTGGCACGGTGCACCTCGCGATCGTCGATCCGGGCGTTGGAACAGAGCGTGAAATTCTGCTCGTAGAGCACGACGGGCACATTTTTCTGGCTCCCGACAATGGTTTATTAGGCCGACTAATGGACATGGCAGACACACCTGTCGCCTATCATCTTGACGCCGCAGCATTCCCGAAGCTCGATATATCGACACCCAGCGCGACGTTTCACGGTCGTGATATTTTTGCACCCATCGCGGCGGAAATAGCCGCGGGTAGAATCTCTCCTGCGCAGATCGGTCGGCGGACTCACGATTGGGTGCCGGCCTGGCTCGACGAACCTGATGTCAGTGCGGGCAGAGTTTCCGGTATCGTCGTTACTGTCGACGCCTTTGGGAATTTGATCAGCAATATCGATGCCTCGCTGCTGGCGGGATTCGCTCGACCAATAGCACGCATCGGCGGGCATGAAATTCGAATGGAGTCGACCTATGGCCGCGTTCAGCCGGGCGAGTATCTGGCGCTGATCAACTCTTTCGGAGTGGTGGAAATCGCGAAGGCCGAAGGCAGCGCTGCAGAAGGCCTGGGTGCAGATCGTGGTGCACCGATCATTGTTTCGGACGCATAGTTTCAGACCTATGGTTTCATGATTCATAGTTTCAGACTGATCGTTTCAGACTAATCGTTTCGTAATGCCGAATATGCGGCATTCTGACAACAACAGATGCCTGCTTACGCATGGAGGCATCCCGCGAGAGACGGCACCTAATGACGCACTTCAGAATTCGTCTGGTCATAGCACCCTTTTTAGTGCTCGGCGGCCTGTGGCTACATGAGTTGGTCCAGGCTCAGGCTGGCGTTCCGTTTCTCGTCGACAATGCGCTTGAACGGTCCATTCCCTTTCTCCCCTGGACGATCTGGATCTACTTTTCGTTCTTCGTGTTTATTGGTTCGACCGTATTTCGTGTTGAGGACAGCGTTTTTTGGCGTTTCATACTCTCAAGTTCGCTGGCGGCGACGATCGCCTGGTCGATTGTGTTGTTGCTGCCGATCAGCTTTGCTCGCCCTGACGCCGCACTTATCGAGAGTGATATCTACCGCCAGATTTTCACTTTCGTGCACAACGCCGATCCGGCACATATCACCTTTCCAAGTCTGCATGTTGGGGTCACCTGGATTTGCATCATGCTGCTCTGGAATCGGCCGGGACGGATGTGGCGATTCTCGCTTGGCATCGCGATCTCACTATCAACGCTGCTTACCAAGCAACATCTTGTATCCGATGTCATCGGCGGCGTTGCGCTGGCCGGGTTGTGTGTCTGGCTGACCGGCCGATACGCCGGTCGCCTGGGAATACCGCCAACGAATAACCCCGATTCCAGGGAACAGGATTCTGCCTAGCGGTCAGCCGCCACCCTGCATCGCCTGCTTTTCAATTTTGGCCCAGGAGTCCCGCAGCGTGACAATTCGGTTGAATACCGGCGCACCCGGCGAGCTGTCTTTCGAGTCCGGGCAGAAATAGCCAAGCCGTTCGAATTGCACCGGCTTGCCCGTCTCAAGTTCCGCCAGCGACGGCTCGAGCATAGCATCGACAATTTGCAGCGAGTCTGCATTTAAGACGGACATCAGGTCGTCAGCCTTGCCTGGATTTGGCGTCGTGAACAAGCGGTCGTACAAGCGAACTGTGGCCGGCAGCGCCTCTGCCGCAGACACCCAGTGGATTGTGCCTTTGACTTTGCGGTCGCTGCTGCCGGTACCGCTACGCGTATCGGGATCATAAGAGCAATGTAGCTCAACCACTTCTCCCGCATCATTCTTGATAACTTCATCACACCGAATGATGTATCCGGAGCGCAGCCGCACTTCCCCGTCTGGCTTCAGTCGAAAGAACTTGCGTGGGGCGTCCTCCATGAAGTCATCGTGCTCGATCCACAACTCACGCGAGAACGGGACTTGCCGTGTGCCCAACTCAGGCTTGTTGGGATGATTCATCGCGTCCATCATCTCAACCTTATCTTCCGGGTAATTAGTTAGTATGACCTTTAGCGGCCGCATCACCGCCATACGGCGTTCCGCTGAATCGCCCAGTGACTCGCGCACACAATTTTCCAGAACGCCCATCTCGATGAGCTTGTCTTTTTTGGTCACACCTGCACGCGCGACAAAATCTCGTACGGCGGCAGCTGGATAGCCGCGGCGGCGCATGCCTGCAATAGTCGGCATTCGTGGGTCATCCCAACCAGCGACTATCTTTTCTTCGACCAACGTATTCAGTTTGCGCTTGCTGGTAATGGTGTAAGCAAGATTCAGCCTGGAAAACTCAATTTGCTGTGGACGATGTGGCGGCTGTAGCTGTTGCAAGAACCATTCGTACAATGGCCGGTGGTCCTCGAACTCCAACGTACAAAGCGAGTGCGTAATCCCCTCGAACGCGTCCGACAGCGTATGTGCGAAGTCGTACATCGGATAAATTGGCCACTCGCTACCGGTGCTCTGATGTTCGATGTGCCGAATGCGGTACAGAGCCGGGTCGCGCAAATTCATATTCGGTGACGCCATATCGATCTTGGCGCGCAAGACGTGCTCGCCATCCGCGAATTCGCCGCTACGCATGCGGCTAAACAGGTCCAGATTTTCAGCGACACTGCGATCACGGTATGGGCTGTTCTCGCCAGCTTCAGTCAGTGTTCCGCGATGCTCGCGAATCTCATCGGCACTCAAGCTGTCAACATACGCAACACCTGCCTCAATCAGCTGCACCGCGGCGGCATGAAGCTGCTGAAAATAGTCTGAAGCATGCGTCTCTCGGTCGCCCCAATCGAAGCCAAGCCAATGTACGTCACGCTGAATCGCGCGCACGTATTCTTCACTTTCCTTGCCGGGATTCGTATCGTCAAACCTCAGGTAGGTCCTGCCACCGGTTTCTTGCGTGACACTGAAGTTCAGGCATATGGCCATCACATGACCAACATGCAGGTACCCGTTTGGTTCCGGCGGAAAACGCGTCACGATTTCGCCGTGCTTCCCTGAAGCAAGGTCATCGTGAATAATCTGGCGGATAAAATCCTGCCCTGCAGCTTCGCTCATAAATAGGTTTCTGACTGAATTGAGAGGGGCGTTATTGTACGCGACTTCGGCGTCGTTCTTGTTTAAAAATGAGAAATGCAGGCTAGCAACTTGGACCGCACTCATGGCAAGTCCCTTCGATTTCAAGCACCTGAGCGATGGTCGTAAATCCCAACGACTCTGCCTTTTCGTTCACCAGAGACTCAATGCCCGCATCGTCGAGTTCGGCAACTGCCCCACAATCCCGGCAGATCAGGAACTGGCTGGAATGTGGTCGATCCGGTTCCGGACAACCTATGAACGCGTTGAGCATGTTCAGTCGGTGCACGAGACCCGCCTCGATAAGGAACCCAAGAGCACGATAGACCGTCGGCGGAGCAGACTTCCTGCCCTCCTCGCTCAGGCTGGCGAGAATCTCATACGCTCCAACGGGTTTGTGACTCTCCCATACCAGGGCCAATACGCGCCGACGCAAGGTGGTAAAACGCAGGCCGCGGTCGCGGCATAGCTGCTCGGCTGCGAGCATTGCGCTGGCCACACAATCGTCGTGATCGTGCTGCGCAGTTGGAAACGGATTTATTAATACTTGCATGGTCAGATCGCTATAATAGTCGCGCGCATTGTACCTCATCAGCCCTGACCAACGGCGCCAGGTTGATTCTTTGCTTGAGTTTAGGTGGTCCAATTCGCGTACAATAGCGCGCCTTGCCTTATGGGCAATTCCCTGGTCCCACAACCTACTAGTTACTAACAAGTCTCATCATGCCAAATATCACATTACCTGACGGTTCAACCCGAACATTCGAAGCCACCACTAGCGGTGCCGAAGTTGCCGCAAGCATCGGCAAGAGCCTCGCCCGCGATGCCGTAGCAATCCGCGTTGACGGGCAGCTATGGGATCTGACTCGGCCTATCGATACCGATGTCACTATCGATATCGTCACTCGAGATTCGGATGATGGGCTGGAATTGCTCCGCCATGATGCTGCGCACGTACTTGCGGAAGCCGTCAAAGAACTTTGGCCCGGCACACAGGTAACCATTGGCCCCGCAATCGAGAACGGCTTTTACTACGATTTTGCCCGTGAGGAGCCGTTCACTGAAGACGACCTGGCTATCATCGAGAAGCGTATGCAGGAAATCGTTGCTCGTGATGAAGCCATCGAACGCGAAGTTTGGGTGCGTGATGATGCTGTCAGGTTCTTCCGCGAAATCGGTGAGGAATACAAAGCCGAGATAATCGAAAGTATTCCGTCGGACGAGGATCTGACCTTGTATCGCCAGGGCGATTTCATCGATTTGTGTCGCGGGCCGCACTTGCCGTCCACCGGCAAGTTGGGCAAAGCGTTCAAACTTACTCGCGTTTCCGGTGCCTACTGGCGTGGTGATTCGCGCAACGCAATGTTGCAACGTATCTATGGGACTGCCTGGTCGACAGAAAAACAGTTGCGCAAGTACCTGTTGATGCTTGAGGAGGCCGAGAAAAGAGATCATCGACGGCTGGGTCGCGTAATGGATCTGTTTCATTTTCAGGAGGAAGCCCCCGGTGCGGTATTCTGGCACCCGAAAGGTTGGAACCTGTTTCAACAGCTCATCGACTACATGCGCAAAGCGCAGAATGAAGCTGGCTATCTTGAAGTCAATACACCTGAACTGATGGACCGTTCGCTCTGGGAGCGTTCCGGCCATTGGGAGTCTTTTCGCCAGAATATGTATACGGCCGATACTGAGGACGGGCGCACCTACGCGATAAAGCCGATGAACTGTCCCGGACATGTGCAGGTCTTCAGGCAGGGAATCAAAAGCTATCGCGACCTTCCCTATCGCCTCGCAGAATTTGGCAAGGTGCATCGTTACGAGCCATCAGGCGCATTGCATGGAATGTTGCGGGTCCGTGCATTTACGCAGGATGACGCACATGTTTTTTGCACTCCGGAGCAGATCACCGAGGAATCGATCGCAGTCTGCAATTTGGTTCTCGATATTTATCGCAACTTCGGCTTTTCCGATGTCCGCATCAAATTCGCAGACCGGCCGGAAGTTCGAGTGGGCGAGGACGACGTCTGGGATCAGGCGGAAGCAGCTCTCTTGAAGGCACTGGAGACATCAGGCCTTGAATACACACACAATCCAGGCGAAGGCGCCTTCTACGGACCCAAGCTGGAATTCGTACTACGTGACGCCATCGGCAGGGATTGGCAATGTGGAACATTGCAGGTCGACCTGAACCTGCCGAATCGTCTCGGTGCGTCCTACATTGGTGAAGATGGCAACAAGCACGTTCCAGTATTGCTGCATCGCGCGATATTCGGTTCGCTGGAGCGGTTCCTCGGCATCCTGCTCGAACACCATGCCGGCAATATGCCGCTATGGCTTGCCCCGACGCAGGTCAAAGTGTTGACCATCACCTCGGAAGCGGACGAATTTGCCGAAGAAGTAACGGCAAAACTTCGCAGCCTCGGATTTTCGGCAGAGGCAGATCTGCGCAACGAAAAAATCTCCTACAAAGTTCGCGAGCACAGCGTACAAAAAGTGCCAGTGTTGTTAGCTATCGGTCAGCGTGAAGTTAATGATCGAAGCGTTGCGATACGCCGGCTCGGTTCCAAGCAGCAACGCGTATTGACGCTGGATGAGGCCATCGCTGAGCTGACCGAAGAGGTAAAAAACCGTGCTCAGAATGCTTGATTTGAGCGACCACTAAATCAAGTGAACTCGCTTGGTGCAGCCGCATTCAGAGCCCAGATACGGTTTTTTTAAAACCCTCTGAAAGCCGAACGTGACGCGCCCAGCACATTGAATGTGCGCCGCGTCACAGATTGACACATCAGGCGCGCGCGCCCGCTACACAACGGTTTCCTCAAGATATACTCTTGTGACGCAAGGACTGCGTTTGCTATTGAACATAAAATTATCGGAGTACATCGAGTGGCGCTGGAACAAATCAAAACGCAAGTATTGTTACTGCATAGCGAACAAAGCACGCTGGACGATCTGAGTTCGGGCTTTAACGATCGCTATACAGTGCATTGCGCAACCAGCGGCAGCGAAGCTTTGACCACGCTTGGCGAAACGCCAATTCACATCATTGTATCGGCGCAGGATCTTCCGGGCATGAGCGGACTTGATGCCTTGCGTGAGGCAAAGAAGCGCTCACCAGACACCATTGGTATTTTGCTTGCCGGAGACCAATCAGACGGGCTCGAAGCTCTCGTCGGTGACCAGGAAGTATTTCAGATTGTCCGCGGTGGCGTCACAGCGGATGCGCTGCGCGGCCTGATCGATAACGCGACTCGTCAAATGCGCCTTTTGGCTCTGGCCGATTCAGCAAATGACACGACCGCTGCCGTCGACGAACCGACATCCGAACACATTGTGATGGAGACCTCAGAGAACGGTGCCGCGATTATCAGTGACGGAACTGGTCGCTTACCCATACTGGACCCCACGAAAGTCTCGTCGTCGGTAAACGTCGGCACACGATCTGTTGACGTACTCGTTCTGACAAAAGACGAAGAATTCCTGGCAACCATCCGCGATTCGTCACGTGGCCTGCACAAGGTGCACTACGCCAACACAGTTTCGCAAGCCAATGAACTGGTACGCGCACAGAAGATCGGAGTTGCTGTTATCGACGCGGCTATGGTCGGATCGAACGTCGAAAAGTTGACGCTGCATTTGCGCACCACCATTCCACGCCTTGTTGCCATTGTTGCGGGCCGTCGCGATGACGGCGAAATGCTAATGGATCTGATCAATCGCGGCAAAGTGTATCGGTTCCTGCTTAAGCCTGTATCACCAGGACGGGCAAGGCTGGCTGTCGAAGCATCGGTTAAACACCACCTCGAAGCGCCTGACACGGCATTCACAAATGCTGGAAAAGCTGCAGCGAAACCACAGGCAGAATTCCAACCGAAAGCGAAGCCAACAGCACAGACCAAGTCGAAACGCAGCCCGGACGCCCCCGCGACGAAAGTCGAGAAGCCGGTTGCGCGGCCAATGCCGGCTATCGAGGTTTCCGCCGATAAAGACAGATTGTCGGATGCTTTCGATGGCGATGACACAAGCTTCACTGAGACTATGACGGGCATCGTCAAATCTGTCGGCGACACCTTCGCTGAAATACGCACTTCGTTTGGTGGCTCCGAGCAGGAGACACCTGCAGCAGCACCTGCAGTGTTAGAAATCACCAGTGACAGTCCGGTCGCCCCGCTTAGCCTGGATGCTGACGACAGCTCCGGCGGCTCATTAATCTCAAACCCCAAAGCACTCGGGATTGGCGCCGGTGCTCTGCTTGCCGTCGCAGGCCTTGCATTCTGGATGTTTAGCGGGCCAGGCGAGCCCGTCGTAGAACCGGTTCAATCGGCTACTCCGCAGATCGATGCAGCCGAACCTGTCGTTGCTGTACCGGCCCCAGTCAAATCGCAGGCAAGCAGCAGCGAACTTCTGGACGAAGCGCGTCTCGCTCGTGGTGCAGGGCAAATATACGATCCGCCAGGAAGTAACGCGATCGAGCTTTACATGGCGGCGGCAGCGGCCGCACCTGACGATCTCGTCATTGCCAGTGAAATGAGTACGGTTATCAACCAGGCTCTCACGAATGCCGAATCTGCGCTGCTCGAGAGACGCACCGATAATGCAGCAGCCGCGCTGAGCCGGATTGCTCTCGCCGATCCAAATAACGCCAGACTGCCGTTCCTGAGTGCGCAGCTCGCACAAATGCAATTGCGAAATTTCCTCGATGAAGCACGCCTTGCCGTTCGGGAAACTCGATTTGAAGATGCCGCGAACGCCCTTACAAACGCTCGTTCACTTGGCATCGCTGACACAGTAGAAATAGAGGCCATTGAAGCTGAGCTTGCTGATGCCCGCAGCGAACAACAGGCTGACGATGTATTGGCACAGGCCGCAGCACGACTCGATGAAGGCAAGCTGACCGCACCGTCAAACGACAATGCTCGCTATTACTATGAGTTGGTCCTAAGCAACGACGCAGAAAACGCAGCCGCCCGACAGGGCCTCGCAGTCATCGCAAGCCAGTTGGTATTGCAAGCACGCACGCAAATTGATCGTGGCAATTTCAATACCGCTGAAACGCTGCTTGCAGACGCTCGTAAATTGGACCCGTCCAACAATGCTGTCACCGAGTCATCGGCTGCACTCGTCGCGGCGCGTGAACGAGAGACACGATTACAACGCGAAGAGGCCGATCGCAATGCGGCGGCTGAACGCCGTGCCAATGAAGAGCGCGCAGCTGCTGAACAACAGGCTGAAGCGGATCGAGCAGCGGCGGAACAACAGGCTGTAGCGGCTGCGGCAGTAGCTGCGGCTGCGGCTGCGGAGAAAACCAACGTTGCAGCAGCTCAGGATGATGAGAGTTCAGTTGGCGCAGGTATCGTGGCCGGCGCTGCAGTTGTTGCTGCCGGTACGGGCTCTTCGGCCACAGACAATGGCAACGTCGATTCCGACCAGGCTTCGCGATCTAACGTAGCCCCGGCTTCGTCCGCCGAAGAACAACCTGGAGCGTCACAAGTGCAAGAGGCCTCCGCAGAGCCGCCGCCCGCTAACGTATACGTACTCAATGAGATACCGGTAGCAATTAGCAGCTTGACGCGGGTCCGATACGTTGCTCCCAAGTACCCCCGCGGAGCGCAACGACGAAACATCTCGGGTTGGGTCGATGTTGTATTCATACTGACCACAGATGGGAGCGTACGTGATGTTACCGTTCCCCAGTCTGAGCCCGGCGAGACATTCGTCAGCGCTGCGACGAAGGCCGTCGAGGACTGGGAGTTTGAACCGGTGTTCGTGAACGGGTCTGCCGTTGAGAAAAAAGCCGCCGTGCGTTTGATGTTCGCTCTCGAATAAGGCGCCGAAGCGCAGCTTGCGTTGTCCCATCATTTGTATCAGTGGAAACCTTCCAAATTAGACTATTTTGGTCATTGCCGTTACTATTTTGGTCATTGCCGTTACGCTGTATCGCGATTTACACCATATGTGGAACAAATAGATGTCGTCGGAAGCCACCATCAGTGCCGTCAAGCCTGGACGAAAACAACAACAGCGCAGTGTCGTTACGCAGCATAAGCTGCTTGACGCCGCAACTGATGCGTTTTCCGAAAATGGATTCAAAGGCACGTCTACGCGTGACATCGCCGATCGTGCTGGTGTGCACCATCCATTAATTACCTACCATTTCAAGAACAAGAACAAGCTGTGGCAAGCTGCTGCGGACAGAATATTTCGAGAATTCAACATATCGCTGGTCAAAGCAATGGCCGAGGTCCCCGAGGTCGATCCGAAAGCTCGGGCCGCCATGTTCGTTCGTGTTTACGTTCGATATTCGTATAACCACCCCGCACTGCACAAGATCATATTGCAGGAAGCCAGCTATTCAAGTTCTCGACTGACCTGGCTTTCCGAGACCCACTTGAAACCCATGTTCGAGTTAGTCGTCGGCCATCTCAAGAATCTTCAGGAACATGGCATATCTCCACCTGGTAACCCCGCATTGTTGTACAACATGATCAGGGTTTCTGCTGGCGGTCTGGTCGCACTTGGGAACGAGCTTAAGGAAACCAGCGGCATTGACCTTGATGCCGACGGGGCGCTCGACGAACTGGCCGACATGATTGTGCGGGTTTTCTTTCCAGGGGCGGCACCGGCTCAATAGCCGGTCCGAAACTAGGACCGCAAATTACGGCTACGCAAGTGCTTTTGCATTTGCGCCACAATCGATAGCGCTATCGGCGCCGGTCCGCTTCCTCCAATGTCCAACCCTGCCGGGCCATGCAATCTGCCCTGCAATCGCTCGGCATCGCCGCCGAGCTCAGATAACAACCGCTCGCGGCGGTTTGCCGGACCTAGCAGGCCAATATAGGAAATATCCGTTTGCGCCAGCTGCCGAAGATAACTGCGGTCGGAGGCAAGGTGGTGACTCATCACCACAGCAAGGTCGAAATCGGCGAGACGTAGCGATTCGCTGAGCGTGGCAACTGCAATCTGTTGTGTAGCGGCAGCGGCGAAGTGTCCATTATCAATATAGGCCTGGCGATGATCGACGACGGTGCATCGCCAGCCCAGTGCGGCAGCAAATATGACCACCGGCTCGGCGTCAGGTCCACCGCCCAATATCAATAGCCTGGGGGGAGTTTCGACAAAGGCGAGCAATACGCGAACGTCGTCCTCACCGGCTTGCAGCGTCAGCGAACTGGATTGTCTTTTTTCGAGCGCCCGAATCGCTTCAGCTTCGATGACGGCAAGCAGCTCGTGATCGCCATCCATTGCTTGCTCCACCCCGCCCTGGATGATGGTCACGTCACCAGCTGACACGCTCGGCGCCTGAGACTCAACAACTGTCGCGACAACGCAGTTTGCAGCGCCTCTAAGAACCTCTGCAATCACATTAAAGGGTCGATACTGGTCGGCAATATGCAACGGCTGCAGAAAGACTCGGATCATGCCATCACAGCCGACCCCAAGACCCCAGACTTCATCATCGCCTTGCGCGAGATCGTAGGTCACCGTCTGTGGCTGATCCGACTCAAGTACTACTCGTGCACGAATCGCAAGATCACCCTCGAGACAACCTCCTGACAGCATCCCCTGAAATATTCCATTGCCATCGATCAGCATACTCGCGCCAGCCTTGCTGTAAGTAGATCCCTTAGTTTCAAACACGGTGGCAAGGACGATCGACTCGCCACGGCCTGCTCGTGAATCAAAAAACTGCAACAGCCTCTCAGGGTTCATTTATAGCCTTCCGGTTATACTTGTATGCGATTTGAGTCTGAAATGACAGCGGACTCAGAACGGTCTTAGTCTTGAATATCTGCACAACGATACCAAATCGTGCCGTCTGCATACGGCGGTGATGATCACGAATCCGTCGCCCTACCATTAAGGAGATTCATTATGAACCAAGCAGCTACACATCCGATAGCCGTCACTGAGCAGGACTTCGAACAACAGGTACTGCAATCGGACCAGCCAGTACTGGTCGATTTTTGGGCCGAATGGTGCGGTCCCTGCCGTGCTCTGGGACCCGTGATTGAGACACTGTCAGACGACTACAATGGCCGGGCCACTGTAGCAAAAGTCGATATCGACGCAAATCAGAAAATCGCTATGCAATTCGGTATTCGCTCGATTCCGACCGTTATGCTGTTCGACAAGGGGCAGGTAGTTGAAACATTCGTCGGCGTGCGTCCAAAGGGCGACTATGTTGCGGGTCTCGATAAAGCACTCGCCTGAGGCTTACTGATATCAAGGTGAGCGGACCTGCAGGAGCGCGCCCCAGCGCGCGATTGGAGTTTGGAGCCTCGTTGAAGCTGGTTTGAGAACGTTGCTTCCTTTTGTGTTGGGTGACAACGTGGTTGCTTCGACGTGATGACCATTCGCGCGCTGGGGCGCGCTCCAACAACGGCTTCGCCCAACCGCCCGGTGATGACCATTCGCGCGCTGGGGCGCGCTCCAACAATGGGTTCGCCCAACCGTGCGGTATCGATTAATTCTTAGGGCGAGATGCGTACAGGTACAGCATCTCCATCGCAATATGAGAGGCCGCGAGGGCCGTGATCTCGCCTACGTCATAAGCGGGTGCCACTTCGACGATATCCATCCCGATGACATTGAGACCCGTTAGACCACGGATAATCGCCATTGCCTGATGGCTTGTCAGCCCTCCGCAAACCGGTGTGCCTGTTCCGGGTGCATAACTCGGATCAAGGCAATCGATGTCGAATGTCAGGTAAACCGGATTGTCACCAATGAACTTTCGAGTCGCCTCGATCGTCGCCTGAATGCCATGCGCATGGACCCATGGCGCATCCAGAACATTGAAGCCCAGCAAATCTGGATTCGTTGTCCGCAGCCCGATTTGAACGGATTTCTTCGGCTCAACCAGGCCTTGTTTGGCCGCATGAAAGAACATCGTACCGTGGTCGATGCGGCCATCCTCATCGGACCAGGTATCGCTGTGCGCGTCGAAGTGCAATAACGATATCGGGCCACCATGTTTTCGAACGTGTGCCTTAATCAGCGGATAAGCGACAAAGTGATCGCCGCCAAGGGTCATTAGCGCCGGTCCCTGATCGATGATACTGAACGCATGCTCCTCGATTTCATCAGGCACCGATTGAGGTTTGCCGAAGTCGAAATAACAATCGCCATAGTCGACAACCGCGAGTTTATCGAATGGATCAAACTCCATCCCGTAGGGCTTTTCCCACGCCATGATTGTCGACGCGGCGCGAATCGCCCGCGGCCCAAAACGTGTCCCCGGACGATTTGTGGTTGCCGTGTCCAAAGGAACACCCGTTACGGCAACATCGACGCCCCGCAGATCGCGCGTGTATTTACGACGCATGAATGAGGTAGCGCCCGCATAGGTCGGCTCGGGCGTTGTGCCATAAAGGCTTTCCCGGGTAAATGCATTATCACCATCATGTTTGTCCACTGCTGCGCTCCTGAAACTGGGATGCCACCGTTGTAACTACGTCAGGCAGATAGTGCTTTGTGCGTCAGGTCGAGGCACATCCGTGCTTTATCGATCAACTCATCCGCCTCCGCATGCGACAACACAAATGGTGGCGCAACAATGATGGTGTCGCCGACCGCTCGCATAACCAAACCGTTTTTGATCAGGAAATCACGGCATACCGTGCCCGCGCCGAGCTCCTCCGCATAGCGCTGCATCGGCTCTTTCACTTTCACCAACTCGAGAGCGCCCATCAAACCAACCATGCGGGTCTCACCGACAATTGGATGGTCAGACAGTGACTGCCAGCCCTTCTGCAAATACGGGCCAATATCATTCTTGATGCGATCAATCAGACCCTCGCGTTGCAGCAGCTTGATATTCGCGATCGCTACGGCGCAGGCAGCCGGATGTCCTGAGTAAGTATAGCCGTGGAAAAATTCTCCGCCCTTGTCAATCAGAACATCG
Source organism: uncultured Woeseiaceae bacterium (assembly GCA_964528965.1). Classification (GTDB taxonomy): domain Bacteria; phylum Pseudomonadota; class Gammaproteobacteria; order Steroidobacterales; family Woeseiaceae; genus UBA1847. The sequence goes on along the minus strand of CAZGVL010000002.1, from coordinate 84,084 downwards.
GCGACTCGATCGCTGATCATTACGCCGCCGAGCGGCAAGTATCCGGACGTCACACCTTTTGCAAAGGTCATCAAATCCGGACGCACGCCAAAGTGGTCCGCGCCGAACCATTCGCCGAGCCGACCGAAACCAGTAATCACCTCATCGGAAATCAGTAGAATTTCGTACTCGTCACAAATCCGCTGAATTTCAGGCCAATACGTATCCGGCGGGACGATTACGCCGCCCGCACCCTGAATCGGCTCGGCAATGAACGCGGCGACCTTGTTGGCGCCAAGCTCGTTAATCTTGTCTTCAAGTAAACGTGCTGTCGCAATACCAAACTCATCGAGTGTCAGCGATCGGTCACTGGCGAACCAGTACGGCTGGTCGATATGGACGATGCCCGGAATCGGCAGTCCACCCTGTTTATGCATTGCCTCCATACCACTCAGGCTCGCGGCAGCAACGGTAGAACCATGGTAAGCATTCTTGCGGCTGATGATGGTGTGCCGTTCAGGTTGCCCCATTAGATCCCAATAGCGGCGCACCATACGAACATTGGTGTCGTTTGACTCGGACCCGGACCCTGCAAAGAACACACGATTGAACTGCGGCTGGCTTACCTCCTGCAACAGAGCGGCAAGTTCAACAGCTGGCGGATGCGTGCATTGAAAAAAATTATTGTAATAGGGTAATTCCCGCAACTGCGCCGCAGCCGCTTCGACGAGCTCTTCACGCCCATAGCCGGCATTCACACACCATAAACCGGCCATTCCGTCGAGAATCTTGTTGCCGTCCTCATCGTAAATGTAGACGCCATCGGCACGCGTAATAATGCGCGCGCGTTTTTGATGCAGATCTTTGTGGTCGGTGAACGGGTGAAGGTGGTGGTCTTTATCCAGTTCCTTCCAGTTTGGAGCCTGCGGTTTCTCGAGCGCTGCCATGTGGCACCTCAATGCAGGCCGGCAGGCCTGCCAGAATAGTTGGATTCAGTAGACCGGATGATAGCCGCCGACTGGCAAGACGTCCTGTCGTTACCACAGTTTGAAACGGCCCGGTGGCAGTATCCGTTGAGCGAGCACTGCCCCTGGGCCATTGGCAGATAGCTCCCCTGAGGGGAGCTATCGCTGTTCACGCCGCTAACAGTGCGGCTTTCGAACAGGCTAGTTTGCGCTTTGTATGGATCCGATAAAGCGATCGAATGCGCTATTAAACTCGGCTTCGAACTCAGCTGTCATCGCATCACAGCCGCCTGGCACATTACGCATGTAGAGAATCGTTCCTTGGCCGGTACCGCCTTCGGCGATTGCGAAGAGCTGGATTGCCTGAACTGCAGGCACCAGTTGAACGTTCTGACCTTCAATAAACTCGAACAGCGGGTCATCGTCAGAATCAAGCTCCTCCTGACTGATTTCGACACAGGCAGTGCGAGCACGAAACTCCTGGTCGCCGATCATATGCACGGGTAAGTTTTCATTCGTTAGCGTGCCTGGCGCTGCGTTGGTCGTCTCTACCTGCACCATGACGAACTGGTCATCCGCGAAAAAGCCGGCTTTTGAAACCTTGAGCTTTTCGTCCAGAAAGCTCGGTGCCGAGTTCTCGGGGCCACCGATTTTGGCATCAACCGGCTTTGGGATGGTTACGTCGAATGGGCCGGACAGGACCATATTCCCATCCGCATTAAAATTGATGTATGCATGCTCTGCCGACACGGCGGAGAAGGCAAAACACATCAGTATGGCCATTGCTGTTGTTGTCGTCTTTTTCACAATTATCGGTCTCCTGAGACTGTTAACCCGAGTCTGGCGCTATTCAGGTCAATTTTCTAGTTTTCTGATCAGATCATGCAACGTTTGCGCCCGGCAACACTTCGGCGGGCATATTTTTCCGTTGCGTACTGCCAATTGAATTACTCCCTAAAGCACTGAAGCAACTCGCGAATTTTGAACATGCGATCGGACCTCGCCAATCAGCCTCGGCGGCTGATAGACTAGGATGATAACCCGAAATAACCCCTGATCGGTGCATATCGAAGTGGCGAAGAAACTTAAGAACGAAAAACAGCTTCTCAAGGAAGCTCTGCAGCTGATAATGGCTGATGCTGTGAGTCGCGGCATCGCCGAATTTGAAGCCACAGACTCGCATGACCTCAAGATCGAATATGCCTACCGTCTTCTGGTCCACGACAAGGCTATTAGCCCATTGCCGAATGATCAGGCCACGCTGCCCAACAAGAGACACCGATTAGCCATGTGGGCATCACACCAGCTCCCTGCAGATCATGAGTTGCTGAACTAGCGATGCCACCAGGCACGGCTTCTGCCGGCTATCGCGCATACGTCATGTGTGCCCTGGTGGTGGTCTATACCTTCAATTTTATTGATCGGCAGATCATCGGTATTCTCGCGATTCCCATCAAGGCCGAGCTGGCCTTAACCGATACGCAATTGGGGCTGATGGGCGGCCTCGCCTTCGCTCTCTTCTACACGGCGCTTGGTATCCCAATCGCAATGCTTGCCGATCGCAGAAGTCGGACCTGGATAATGACAATCGCCCTGCTGCTGTGGAGCGCAATGACGGCAGTTTGTGGCACCGCGCAGAATTTCTGGCAGTTGTTCCTGGCTCGACTTGGTGTCGGCGTAGGCGAAGCCGGTGGCGTGGCCCCCGCATACTCGCTGATATCCGATTATTTCCCACCGCAGCAAAGAGCACGCGCACTGAGTATCTATTCCTTCGGCATTCCCATCGGCAGTGCACTTGGCATCGTGTTTGGTGGAATTATCGCCAGCAAAATTGACTGGCGCTACGCGTTCTTCGCCGTGGGACTTGCTGGCGTGGTAATCGCACCAATTTTTAAGCTTACGGTCGCCGAACCGGAACGTGGTCAGCACGACCCACATCACAAGAAAGGCCCATCACCCGCTCTCACAGAGATTCTTCAAAGACTGGCGAAGAAACCCAGTTTTTGGCTGATGTCTTTCGGCGCATCTTGCTCGTCTATGATTGGTTACGGAATGTTCTTTTGGTTGCCGTCATTTTTCGTCCGCAGCTATGACATTTCACTGCTCGACGCATCGTTGTTTTTTGGCGCAATCCTACTCGTAGGTGGCATCGCAGGACTATGGCTTGGCGGCGTACTTGCCGATCGATTTGGCAAGGACAATCGCGCAGCATATGCAATTATTCCAGCGCTCGCTTTTAGCGCGACGGTGCCGTTCTATGCAGTCGCAATCTTGTCGTCGAGCCTTACGTTGACATTTTTTGCGATGCTGATTCCAACGGCGCTAAGCCTCGCATGGCTTGGGCCGATAATGTCTGCTGTTCAGCACATCGTGCCGACCAACATGAGGGCGACTGGGTCAGCTATCTTCTTGTTTATCAATAACTTGATAGGCATTGGCGTTGGCACAATGGCAATTGGCATGCTCTCTGATCGCTTGTACGCGGTGTACGGCGACGATTCACTCCGCTACGCAATTCTCGCCGGCACTGGCTTCTATGTTCTGGCAGCGATCCTGTTGTTCGCCGCCTCAAAATCCCTGACGAACGATTGGGAATCCTAGCAACATCGAGCGACTAGTCCAGCTCTGGCAGACCTTCCAGAACCAATAGATAGAAACTCACGATACCGACGACCTTGTCGTTCTCAATCACTGGCGCATGGCTAATGCCGAAATTCTGAAACAAACGTGCGCAATAGCGGATGTCCATATCCGGTCGAACAGAGATCACCGGCTTGGCCATAATCTCGTAGACATTGACCCGCTCCGGTGCACGATCGTTTGCAATGACATGCTTGGCGACATCCGAAAAAAGCAACATCCCGTATTCGTCACGCTCGTCACGACGCTTTACTATCAGACTGGTCGCTCGCACTTTCTTCATGATCTTGAGAGCCGTCAACACGTCCATTTTTCCTTCAACTTCCGTGACCTCGGTACGCATTACGTCACGCACGGGCACCCATTTTTTAGTAGTCATAGGTTTTCCTCCACCTTGTCACCTAGCTCTTCGACCTGATGCAACACACCGACTGCATCCTCAACATCCAGCTGTATCGCAATACCGGTGCCTGGTTTCGCATCAAACTCACCGACCTCGCCAATGTGTTCAATAATGTGTCGGGCCAGATGCTGCTCCACCAGCAGTAATAGCACATCACGCTGCGTCGCGAGAGTCAGCCCAAAGAACGTCTTGCTCGCATTGATTCCCTCACCGCGCGCCTGATTGATCACCGTACAACCCGTTGCACCGGCTTCGCGTGCCGCCTCCATTACAGCATCGGTTTTGCTGTCTTCAATAAATGCCAAAATGAGTTTGAAATGCATGATCCTGATCCTTCTATTAGTACCTGATTAGATTCTCGGAAGCGCAGTCTTGCGCGTCCGTAAAGCAGAAATTTGCCCGTAGGTAAGCACGCTGATAATTGGGAAAAGGCTGGCGAACGCGACCAGGCCAAAGCCATCGAGTAGTGGCGATCGACCGGGCACGGACTCACTGAGGCCAAGTCCCAGAGCTGTAATCAGCGGTACTGTAACGGTCGAAGTCGTAACGCCACCGGAATCGTATGCCAGCGGTACGATAACCTTCGGCGAGAACAGCGTCTGAATCACAACAACGCAATATCCGGCAGCAATGAAATAATGTAAAGGCAAGCCGGTCACGATCCGATAGCAACCCAAACTGACACCGATTCCGACACCTACAGCGACGGCTATTCGCAGTCCCAGGGCGTCGATTGCACCACCTGACACCTGATTTGCCTTGAGAGCCACCGCGATCAGCGCAGGTTCAGCGAGTGTCGTACTAACACCAATGGCCAATGCAAACAGATACACCCAGTAATACTGTGCCCATCCGGGAGCGACACCATTTTCAGTCGCGGCGCCAATGAATTCCGGATCTGTGAGTTTTTGTGCCATCAATCGCCCAAGCGGGAAGAGCGCTTGCTCCAGCCCCACAAGAAAACAGGCCAGGCCGACAACAACAAACACAAAACCAATGATGATCTGCTTGCCACCCGGCATCGGTTTGCCGATGACCACGCGTTGAAACAAGAATAAAAAGACTGCGATTGGCAAGACATCGGTAGCACTGCCGAGCAGAATTCGTCCACTCTCCAGTATGAAATTCAATGTACGACTACTCCGAAGAGCAGCACAAACAGAATCGGCGTCAACGATGCGAAAGCGATCAGGCCGAAACCATCGGTCATTGGATTTCTGCCGCGGATAGAACTCGCTAACCCCAGCCCAAGAGCGGCGACCAGCGGGACCGTAACGGTCGATGTTGTGACTCCGCCGGAGTCATATGCGATTCCTATGATCTCTCTTGGAGCAATCGTCGTCACTAATACCACCAGGACGTAGCCCCCGATAATCAACACAGATAAGGACCAATTGAGCAGTATCCGCAGGACACCCAGGACCAGCGCCAGACCCACTGCCAAAGCCACAGTCAGGCGCAAGCCTAACGAATACCTGTCCATTGATTCCGCTGTATGCTCAATCGCGACCGCTTCTGCCGCTACTCTTGCAGCTTCGGCCGCTACAGCAGTCAGGGCAGGTTCAACAATCGTCGTACCAAACCCGAGCAGAAACGCAAAGAAAATCAACCAAAAGACGCTGCCTTTTTTGGCAAGCGAATTCGCCAGACCCTCACCAACCGGATACAGCGCAGTGCGAAGTCCGTAAATAAACAGGGTGAGTCCGATGATGACCAGCAATCCTCCGGACGCCAATGGCAACAGGTCGGCCGCGGGTTGCTTGAACACAAAGAGCTGAAAACCGCCAATGACGATCGCGATCGGAACAAGATCGCGCAGGCTATCCAGGGCATCCTGCCCGAGGGCCAACAGCAATTTATCCATTTGGACTCATATCAGATGCAGTTCGTCAGACGCAGTTCGATCTCGCAGTTACAAGAATTGAAACAAATTGGATCGCGATTCACAATGTTCCTGTCCTGATATCGCTCGCTTAACTATACCCGTATGCGGCTACATACGCTCGACGAGATCCAACCACCAACCAGTGCTAAGCGAGTCCCGTCATTGTGGCTCTATGCAGCCGAGCACGACCTGTTTCGTGCGACTCTTGTTGGCACGAAACAGGTCTGCCTGGAACGCTTTTCACCTACTTGCCGAAATCGACTCGCAGGCCCAGGTATGCGGCTCGCCCAGCCGTCTGGTAGCCGAAAACCTGCTCGTAGTCTTCATCAAGCAGATTGGTCGCACGAATATAGGCATTGGTATTGTTACCAAACTGGTAACTCGCCACGAAATCCAGCAACCAGTAGCTGTCGAGAGTCACTATTTCTGATGATTCCGGAAACGGAGGAAAGAAAATATCCGTCCGCGAACCACCGTAGTCCGCCGTTAAACCAAGCTGAGCTCGCTGCTGCAAGAAACGATAGTTAACGTTTACGCTGCCCGCGTGCTGCGGGCGGCGTAATTCGTCGACATCACCCGCCTCGGTAGATTCGCTCGAATCGGTGTAAGTGTAGGATGCGCCAAGCGCCAGTGCCTCGGTAACGTCATAGACTGCTGAAAATTCAACACCTTGCCGAGTACTCTTCCCATCCATATTTTCGGCCGTGAAGAGAAATGACTCCGGGTCGTAGACGAATCCATTAATCTCATTTTCGAGATTCTGCTTGAAGACAGCGAACTGCCATTCAAATGACCCATCCATAAATACGTGCTCGATACCCACATCGAATGATGTTGATGTTTCCGGTTCAAGGTCTGGATTACCGATGAACTGGCCGGGATAGAAGCCAAATCGCTCGATGAAAGTAGGCGCCTTTTGGCCGGTACCTATATTGCTGCGAATACGAGTGACGTCGTTGATCTGGTAAACGCCGGAAATGCGCCCTGTCAGAGCACTGTCGAAGTCACTATTGTCATCGTAGCGGGCACTCATCAGCCACGTCAGCCGGCTTGTTGACTTGCCCTGGAACTCGGCAATCACACTATTCACGGTCATTTCCTGATCCTGGTTTGGATCGCCGAAACCGATTTCTCCGCGCTGCTCGAACTCGGTCAATTCGTGTTCAAGCGCCAGCGAGAGCATATTCTGACGCACCTGAATATCAGACTGATACGCCAGCGATGTTCTCGTCGACGCGGTCGCTGAACTCAGCACGCCCTCAGTCAGGTTGTCATTGCTGCTATCAAAATACCTGGCGTTCAGGTGGTGCAGGACCTGGCCTGACAAAGTTGTGAGCGTACCTCCCAGGTGTGCACTCGCTTGCGTTGCTTGTGTCGCCACATCGCCATCGACTGGCAGGCCGGTCACAACGAAATCCACCGGATCAAACTGCGTATAGGCGTCTACGGCCCGCAGTCCAAGATCAAGTTGCAGATTTTCCGTCGGCTGATACTTGCCGTACAGGGACGCAGTGGTCATGTCCGATTCATCGAGTTCGTTACCGGTTCGTGACACGTTGGTACCGGCGGTATCCAACTGCTCGAGCCCGAAGCCCAGAGACCAGTTATCACCGCCAACTCCACCGTGGACTCCCGCATTCACGGTATCGTGCGAGCCAGCCTCGACAAACCCTCCGACTTTGCGGCTGTCGCTGCCCGATCGGGTGATTATGTGCACAACTCCGGCCAGTGCATCGCTACCCCAAAGCGCACTCTGTGGGCCACGAACCACCTCGATCCGTTCAATGTTGTTGGTGCTCAAGAGCTCCCACTTGAACTCGTCACCACTCGCAGGGTCATTCGCTCGCACGCCGTCAATCAGTACCAGAACGTGGTTAGCTTCTGCACCGCGAATTCTTACCTGCGTCTGGGCGCCAGTCGCGCCGGAGTGGCTTATTGCCACGCCAGGAACCGCACGCAACAGGTCTGTGACATAGCGAGCCTGACGCTGCTCAATCTGTTCACGCGTAATAATTGTAGCGGAACTCCCGACGTCAGCAGTCGCCAGGGGCGAACGTGAAGCGGTCACGATGATTGTGTCTGTATCCGCAATAGCCTGCTCCTGCTCCGTACGTTGCTCTTGATCCTTGGCAAATACCGAGGTGCACGCGGCCAAACCACACACAATAAGGGTGGAAACTCTAAGAAACTGCATTGATTTATCTCCCGCCAGGCTCCCCGCGCCTTGCGTTAAGGATCGATCGAACGGAGATGAAATCTGCAACATCATCATTGAATCGCCCGCCGCGATCGAACTATGAGCCAATCGACGGGCCGGTCTCCGGACTCATGAGTGACGCTGTTAACGCCCTTGTTAATCGCCTTCCCACGCAAAAAAAGCGCAGTGGCTCAACTGATCAACTAACTCATATACCGTTGCGGGGGCAGTGACGGGATTGCCTTATTGGCGCACCGTCTTCCCGTTTAATATCCAACGCGAAACGCCGAATATTCACCTGTCGAAATCGAGGCGAACCATACTGCACGGTTTTTTCGAATGCAACACGATGCTTGAAAGTCATAGCAATGCCGTTGCACGCATGCGCATTCAGCGTTGTCTTGCGGTTTATTTCGCGCGACGACTGGCCAAAGAGCTCAGGAAAAATTGCTTTTCGCAACAATAGCGCATGAATCGGGTACGGCCAGCTCCTGTAACTCTCTGGTTTTCTTTGGCAAACAACGGCCGCAACAGCCAATTCAGCTAGAATCGCCAAACCACTCCAAGCGATGGGACCAACGGCAACCACGCCCCATCCCTTGCTGTGAGGACGGGATCACCAGCTTCATCTGTCGCGTAGCTATATTCGCTGCAACACAAGTTGCGTTGATCCAGAACATTCGAGATTTCTATGAAGCCGGTTAACTCGCCTCGGCGAACCGAAAAGATTCTGCTGGCCCTTAGATCAAGGGTGTGAAATGTGGGGTAGCGGCGCTGGTTACGTGGAGTCGTATCCAGAATCGGATAGGTGGAACCGTCCGGATTAGTGCCCGTCTCGACAATCAGTTCGGTCCTGGGCCAGCCACTGTGTATGTTTGCGGCCGCACTGAAGCTGTATTTTCTCCAATCCCAGTTCACTCCGGCTTTTACGGTGTGTCGCTGATCCCAACTTCGCGGCACGTCCTCATTCGAAAACTCATCTTCAATTGACGACCAGGTGTAACTAACCCACCAAAGCAATCCACTATCGCTGCGCTCGCCCGTGAGCATTACCTCGGCCCCTCTGGCCGTGGCACTACGCGGATCAATGCGAACTCGGTCAATTTGCAGTTCGGGCAGTAAAATACGGGTGTCGAACGCGTTTTCGTAACGTGGAAGAAGTGCGCCGTATTCCTTCTGATACAACTCCAGACGCATGTCGAGCCCCTGATCGAACGAATGAGTCAGACTGGCGACGAAATGACTCGCGTGCTGAGCGGGACCGAAATCAACTTCGCCATCCCCCACCTGCAGTTCGTTAATCTCTTGTGCCTGGTAGTAGCGACCATAACCAAGACGAATCTCGGTATCTTCGCCGAGTCGGTACAGCAAATTGAAACGCGGGCTAATCTGGGAGTCTCCGCCTTCAGTGGTGTAAGTCTGTTGATCCCAACGCAAGCCGACGTCAACGATGAAATCGTCAAGCACTTTCCAGCGCGTTTCGAAATACGCCGCAGACTGCATGCCGCCGGGCGCAACGTCCAAACTGCGAATCAAAACCGGTACATTGTCGAATATCTGATCGAATGGCGGAAAGATAGCCAACGTCGAATCATAGACATAAGTAGCGTCAAGTTCCCTGACATCGAATCCAGCATTTAGCAAAATTGAATCCGTCAAATCGAATCGCCAATCCTGTTTGAAACCGATGGACTCAAATTCACGGTCATCGACTACGGAACCGGTGACGATCAACGGGTTCAATGTTTCGCCATTTCTGGAGTTATCGATTTTTGTTGCGGAAATTATGGTTGAGCTGAATACCGACTCAGTCCAGTCTGTTTCAGCTTTGAACCAGAAAACCCGATTTCGATATCTGGCTGTAGCATCTTCTGAACCGTCTGGCTGCGATAGCGAGACTTTGTCGTAAGACAAAAGCGCATTTAGTGCTATGTCTGTGCGATCGCTCCACTCCCATCCAAAATGAGCGAACAGGTCCTCATACTTTGGCGAGCCGTAATCGGAGTTGACTAGCTGCGACATCAAATCAAGATTGCCGCGACGAGCAGAGACCAGCCAGTCGCCACGATCGTTGTTTCCAAACCGGCCGAGCGACAATGCGAAAGCACTGAAGAAGCTAATGCCTAACTCTGTCTGTATTTTCTTGGGCTTTTCTCGCAGACCAATATCGATGACGCCGCTCATTCTGTCGCCATATCGAGCCTGGTAGCCGGCGCTGTAGAAATCGATACCTGCAATCGCGTTTTGATCGATGATTGTCGATACCGCATGAAAATCTTTGAGATGGTAGGGCTCATACAAACGCAGGCCGTCAAATATTAGCAACTGCTCATTATTGATGCCGCCGCGCACATTACTTTTGGTTGACAATCCACCGTTTGCAACACCCGGCAATCGATTAATACCACTTGTCGCCTCGTCACCAACATCGGGCAGCTTGGTTGTCAGTTCACGGTCGAGAAATGTGTGTGACCCGGAGTGTTGATAGCGCATTGCATACACGCTCGAAGACACGATTACCTCGGGTAACATCTCGATATTTTCAAGCTCTGCGGATGCATCCTGCGTTTGCGACACCGTGTTCTCAGGTTGGTCATCACGCTCATCAACCACGAGCAAGCTACCGCCTGGCCCAACATTGACGCCCAGCTCATAGGGCCGCAGGATTTCGCGAAGAACCTCAATAGCATCGGTTGCGATTGGCTCACGCGAGATGATGTAGTCATCTTTGATCAGGTCACTGCTGTATATAACCGGTATATCCTGGGCGATCAGGTAAGCGACATAGTCAGAAACGGGTGCGCCTTGCCACGTGCGCTCCTCGGCCAGCGCAGAAGCGGCAAAACACAGGCAAGAAATGAGCAGACAAAGCCGCGGTACCAAAAGCATAGCTGCAGTCTAATTCAATCCCGCAATCTCGCCAATGACGGCAACTACTGCAGCGGGTAGCGCGCCTACCAAGCGATTGAAATCGTCGTCCGGTCTATATGGTAGGTGAACTTGGTGGATGCCAGAACCGACTCTGCGGCCTCGATGGGCGTGAGATTTGCCAGTGACCCTTTCAGCTTGATGCCCATAGCAGCGAGCCGAACATCGTTGCCTTCAAAAATCAGTTGCTTGCCCGTTTCCCGCGCTGCCCACTTGAGGAAATCCAGCAAGCTTTCGTTATCAATCTCGAACGTCGGTGCAAGCGCTATCGCCCATTCCCAGGACGGGTCGTCGATTGCCATTGGATCCACGACGGCCGTGGCACCGCTTTGCAACGACAGGTGATAACCCGCCTCTGTCGCATAGGTTTCTTGCGAATCGGTGACATCTACACGGCCCTCACGAACGGCAACATCCATCAATGCACCATCGAAACTTACCGAAAACTGTGTACCAATGTCCGTGGCAGATCCGTATTGAGTGTTGATGGTTAGGTGCCGATCAGGATAAATTCGCTCGCCAGTATCAACGTAAACCTGACCTGCGATCAGCGTGTATTCATCCAATGCATCGACGCGAACTTCAGAACCGGCCGCGATTCGAAGCGAGATATCGCCGCGCAACGCCACGCTGGCGCCCTGCTCGTCTGCCGTCTTCAATGTGTCGCCTATTCGAACCTTATCCCCGATAGAAATTGAAGCGGTACCGACACCGGCTACCAGCGCAACTTCGCCGACGACCGGTGCCAATACCATGGGGGACTGGGTATTAATCGAGATGCCAACTGCCATGAGCAGGCTTGCCGCGATAGCGGTTGGAACGGCCCATCGCATAGTACGCGCGGTACGTGTCGAACGCCGCCATTCATCACGGACGTTGTCGCGCACCCGATGCTCAATGTCGGGTGGGACTACAGCGCGCGGCCCTGCCAGCGACATCAGTGTCGCCATCGCGACATCATCACGCTGCGTCGACTCATCCGGCGAAGTCATGTTCTCTGTGTTTCGCTCATTCGTCATGTCTATATCCGTTTCGATTCATTGGTTGTTGCACCCGGTTGTTGCGGTCGGTTGTTACAACCGGCAGCACTCGTGTGCGTCAGTCGAGCAGAAAATCGGGCTCGAAGTCCCAAAGCGATCGAAAACCCTCCTTAAATGCAACACGTGCTCGACTGAGTATTGACTCTGCCGCTTTTGTGCTGACGTCCAGATGCTCACCGATCTCCACAACACTGCATCCGCGAATGTATTTCATCTCCAGCGCGGAAGCATAGTTGGTCGGTAAGTACTCGAGTGTTACGCGAACAAAGCGCGCAATCTCCTCTGCCTTGCGTTCCTTTTCAGGGCCGCCTTGCTCAATCGAAATCGACTCAAGCGCGGCGCGCACGGCCGGTATGTCTTCAAACGGGACTGATCGACTGGCTTCCACACCACGTTGGCGAAAAACGGTGGCCATCTCATTTCTGCAAATCTGACAAAGCCAGGTAAACAGCAACGCCTCACCCCGGTAACTGCCCATGCTCTTTACGACTTTGCACATCGTACGTTGCACAATCTCCTCGGCGAGATCCTCTTGTCCATTGGTGCGCGACAAAGAAAACCGAAACAGGCGCGGAAAATACTCACGGAAGAACAGGTCGAACGCATTGGCGTCACCACGGGCGACTTTTTTCGCCAGCAAACGATCTTTGTCCAGTTGTGAAAAACTCACGTTTATAGCCAGTCCTGTCGATTATTGAACGTTAGAGGTACAGCAGGGGAAAATCCTTCGAAATTCAGGGCTTGTCGGCCCGATATTGGCTTCCATGCCTCTTATTCATAGCCTACTCCTCCTTTGTGCACCAGTTCGGCATCCCGCATATACTTACGCCACAACGCTGTCAGGACTTTTGCTCGAAACAGGGGAACATCGAATATGCCAAGGCTACTGACATTTATCGTCCTCCTTTGTGCCAATTTGCACGCGTTCGCCGATGCCCGACACGACGTCATGTGCCGGGAAATTGAATTCAGCAAGTCCGTCGAGCGCCAGGACGCTGAGTTGTTTCGCTCATTCATTGATACGGATGCACGTTTCATCGGTGCTTCAGTAGCCACGGGCATTGAATCGATCACCGAGAGATGGAGCATGTTTTTCGTCGAGAATGGACCATCGATCGTGTGGCGACCGCAGTTCATTGAAGTTCTTGAAGCTGGCAATCTCGCTCTGTCTCGCGGACCTTACAAAATGCTCGCCACTGACGAAGATGGCACAGTGAAAGAATACTGGGGCACTTTCAATTCCGTATGGCAACTGGGAGATGACGGTCAGTGGCGAGTCGTATTTGACGCCGGGGACGACTCCGACGTGCCACCACCTGATGATGTCAGGGCGTTACTGGACGCGGCGGACGACTGCGAGACAAACACGATTAATTAGTACCATTGATTAGTACTGAGCCTTCATCACCACAACTCAAGCAGCCGAAACAGACCATGCGCCCACCCGTTACCAGCAAACTACCCGACGTCGGCACGACGATATTTACGGTCATGAGCCAGTTGGCCAATGACTCCAAGGCCATTAACCTGTCGCAGGGCTTCCCCAGCTTTGACCCGCCAGAAGGCCTGGTCAAACGCATCGAACACCACCTGCGAAACGGCGCAAATCAGTATGCGCCAATGCCTGGAATTGAGGCGTTGCGGTCGCAGATCAGCAAAAAAACCACTCGACTGCATGGTCGAACTCTGGACATTGATCAGGAAATTACGGTCTGCTCTGGAGCGACAGAAGGTATTTTCTGCGCTATTCAGGCAATCGTTCGCGCCGGTGATGAAGTCATCGTATTTGATCCAGCGTACGACTCTTACGAGCCGGCAGTGACGTTGGCAGGTGGACGTACACGGCATATTCCGCTGGCGATAAGTGATGATGAGCTGGACTTTGAAGTAGACTGGCAGCAGCTGCGTGACGCCATCAGCGACGCCACGCGCCTGGTCATTATCAACTTTCCTCACAACCCGACCGGCGCAATATTGAACGCTGACGATTTGCACCAGCTCGCCGAAATTCTGCGTGACTCGAATGCCTATTTGTTGTCAGACGAGGTGTATGAACACATCGTGTTTGATGGCGAGGCTCACCAAAGCGTGCTCCGCCATGAAGAACTCTGGCAACGCAGCCTGGTAGTCAGCTCGTTCGGCAAGACATTTCATGCGACTGGCTGGAAAATCGGCTATTGCATGGCGCCTCCTGACCTGACAGCAGAATTTCGCAAAGTACATCAATTCACGACATTTTCGGTCAGCACACCGATGCAATACGGTATCGCGGACTTCTTGCGTAGCGATCCAGAGTTTTTCGAAAACCTGTCAAGCTTCTATCAACAACGTCGTGATCATTTTTGTGCGCAACTTGAGAAAACAAGATTTCGCTTTAAGCCCAGCAAGAGCACGTTTTTTCAGATCATTGACTATGGCGAGGTGACACAGGATAAAGATGTATCGGTCGCCAAACGCTGGACTCAGGAAATTGGTGTCGCTTCGATTCCATTGACTGTGTTCTGCGAAGCACCCTTCACAGGCACGCGACTGAGATTTTGCTTTGCGAAAGACGATGCTACGTTGACGGCAGCGGTGGAAAAACTGAGCGAGTTGTAGGTGCTCTGGTCAGCTACCCAGTTGAAATGCGAGCAGCGCACCGACATAACCGATTGTCGTCATGTAGACCCACGCGAATATCGGCCAGCGCCAGCTATTTGTCTCGCGTCGTATGACCGCAAGTGTCGCGGCACACTGCAAACAACAGGCGTAGAAAATAAGTAAGCCGATAACCATCGGCAACGTGTACACCGGGCTGCCGTCCGGCCACGTGGCCGCCTGGAGACGTTTTGACAGAGTTAATTCGTCAGCATCATCGCCAACCGCATAGACGGTTCCAAGCACCGCAATCACCACTTCACGCGCCGGGAAGCCCGCGATGACCGCCGACGACACCCGCCAGTCCCAACCCAGCGGCGAAAATACCGGCTCAACAAACTTGCCGGCACGCCCCAGCCAGCTTTGCTCCAATTGAGCAGCAGCAGCTTCATTCTCAATTTTGGCGAACGCGATCTCTCGCTCTGGAGCTGCCAGTTGTGTAACGGCGGCTTTATGCACCGCAGCCTGGTCTGCTACGTCGCTGGATCGAGGATAGTAGGCGAGCGCCCACACAATGACGGCAACAACGAAAATCACTGTTCCCGCCCTGTACAGAAAAACTTTTGCCCGGCCGAGCAATTGAATCGCTACCGTCCGTATGTTCGGTCGACGAAACTCAGGAAGCATGAGCGCGAACGGCGGCTTAGGTCCTCGCAACGCCGTCTTGCGCAGTAGCAAAGCAGTCAGCACTCCAGCTACGATACCAAACAGGTATAAGCCGAACAGAATCAGTCCCTGCAGATTCAGGAAGCCGATTTTTTTGGCGGGAACGAAAGCGGCGATCAGCAATGCGTATACCGGCAACCTCGCAGAGCAGGTCATGAACGGCGCCGCCATGATCGTGGCAATGCGATCGCGCCGACTGGGTATTACTCGCGTCGCCATTATACCCGGCACGGCACACGCAAAACTCGAGATCATCGGAATGATTGACTGCCCTGATAACCCGACAGAGCGCATTAATCGGTCCAGAAGATAAGCTGCACGGGCCAGATAGCCAGAATCTTCAAGCAAGATAATGAACAGGAACAGTATGATGATTTGCGGCAGGAAGATCACGACACTGCCAACTCCGGCGATAACGCCGTCTGAAACCAGGCTCGACAGCGCGCCATCGCCAAGGTGACTGCCGACGAAAGACCCCAATACAGCTGATGCCGAATCAATCAAGTCCATGATCGGCGTTGCCCAGGCGAATACCGCCTGAAAGACGATCGCCATAACCAGAAACAAACCGATCGTTCCCGGCACCGGCTGGTTTAACCAGGTCGTAAGGCGGGTACGCCAGGAATAGAATCGCGGCAATTGTTGTTGCACATCCTGCAGCACTTCACGAACCCATGCGTAGCGCACGCGAGCCTCCCGCGCCAGCGGTGGGTCGCCATTGAACAAGCTATCGCGCAGTTGCGCTACTTTCTCAATAACCGAAGCATCGAAAGGCTGAGCCGATGCTTCACTCTGCTCTGATATTCCATCGAGCAATATTCGCTGCGCTTCCGCTAAGGTGACCTCAGAGTTCAACAGGTCTTTAAGCGCCCGGGCCGCGCTGGTCAACTCAGGCCATACCGGAGGTGGCAATGGGCTGCTTTGCTCAGGCAGCGTGGCCAGTGCACGCCGCAATTTCTCCATGCCGTGGCCAGTCGTCGCGACAACCGGACATACATCAACGCCGCCGAGATACGTGGATAGCTTCTCCACGTCAATATCCAAACCGTTTTGCTCAGCGGCATCTGACATGGTGAGTGCTACAACGACCGGCCGCTCAAGCTCCAGCAATTGCTGCACCAGATAGAGACCCTGGTACAGATTGGTCGCGTCGATCACCGCCAGAATACCGTCCGGAATCTCAGTACCTTCTACGCGGCCAAAAAGCACATCGACGACGACCTGCTCTTCCATTGAGTGCGCGCTGAGCCCATGCGTGCCAGGCAGGTCGACCAGTTGCAGAACTACGTCGTCGACCTTGAGTTTGCCGATATGACGTTCGACCGTGACACCCGGATAGTTGCCAATACGCTGATTCAGACCGGTAAGTCGATTAAAGAGGGTGCTCTTGCCGGAATTGGGGCTGCCGACAACTGCGATGCTGGCATCAAGCTGCCGGCGTACGGTTATCTGGTCAACAGGAACTCTGACTGTTTTGTTAGTCACCAGAGGCTACGGGAGATACCGTAAATTGACGCGCTTGCTCCTGCCGCAGCGATATTCCGCTACCGAACAATCTGAACTCCATCGGGTCACCGCCCAGAGCTGCACCGGCCAATTCGATCTCCGCACCTTCGACCATGCCCAGCACCATGAGACGCTGTACCTGCGGGTCCGTCGTATCGATAGAATCTATGACACTCTTCTGACCGCGTTTTAACATCGCGAGTGTATTGTTTTTGGCGCCCATTCGAATTCCTTGCGGTGACGGGATTGGCAGCAAATCTCAATGCTAAGCACTGATATTTAATAAGTTTTTCACGCCAGTCCCAGAGCTTGAGGAAATGATAATGATTCGCATTACGATGTGCAATAGGGAATTGTACATATTGTGAACGAAGTCGCCAGAAGCCCGCTAACTGGCCGCCGAGAACGGCGACGAAATCGCCGTTTTGATCGACTGCTCAGGGAGGGTGGCTGCTGCGCTAGCAGGCCGGCTTGCCGATCTCGTTGGGCAGCACAGCCTCAATGCGTTCCATCACATCCAGGCGGTGTACCAGATCGTGAATATAGTCCAGCTGATCGGTCTCCAGCACAAGTACGTCACTCATTTCATAGGACGATATCCAGGATTCATAGAGGCGATCCAAACGCTTCAGATAAGCCAGCGGCACATCCTGCTCCATCGCCCGGCCACGCAGGCGAATTCTCTGCCGTAAGGGCCGCATGGAACAACGCAGGTAAATCATCAGATCCGGCGGCCGGATTGCGTCCAGAATCGCCTGATAAAAGCTTTGGTAGGTTTCCCAATCACGCTTGGAGATCTTGCGCATTTGATACAGCGCAGTCGCAAATATCTCCGCATCTTCGAAAATCGTTCGGTCGAGCGCTACTACGCCCGCCTGCCTGTCCAGTTCCTGATGCAGACGAAATTTATTGCTGAGGAAGTAAAGCTGCGATTGAAACGCCCAAGCCTTCATGTCCTTATAAAAATCCGCAAGATAGGGATTCTCGTCATTGGGCTCGTAGAACGGCATGACGTTGTACGTTCTCGCAAGAAACTCGACCAACGTCGATTTTCCGGAGCCCATATTTCCGGCGATTGCGATTGTTCGTTTCATCGCTGCGTACCTTACCGCATTCGCATCTGGCATCCATCAGAAAGATCACCTATGCTTTCTCACATTGTCCCATCCCCCGGAAACTACCGTGAGCAACGAGACTCCTCCCGTACTGATCAGCGCCGAAGACATCGGCATTCGCGTTGACGAACTGGCCGCACAGATATCGGAAGAGTACCGGGACAAGGGCGATGTTGTATTGATCGGCGTCCTCAAGGGCTCTTTTATTTTTCTGGCGGACCTTGCACGACGCCTGACTATTCCACGCACCATCGAATTCATTGCGGTTTCCAGTTATGCCAGCGGCAGCATTTCAAGCGGCGCCGTCAGGCTGGTGATGGACGTGCGCGGCAACATCGAGAACAGACACGTTCTGATTGTCGAAGACATTGTCGACACAGGCCACACATTGAGCTATCTCATTGGTATGCTCGAATCACACGGACCTGCATCCATTCGCACCTGCACGTTGCTGCACAAGGCGGAGAGCGCTGAGGTTGATGTTGCTGTCGACTACATTGGGTTTGCCATCGGTGACGAGTGGGTCGTCGGGTATGGGCTTGATTACGCGGAGAAAAACCGCACGCTGCCCTATATTGGGACCATCCAGCCGGATGACAGGGGCGAGGAAACGCCGCCTAGTGGTCAGCGCAATCGTCGGTCTCTATTTCAACGGTTGAGTGACCGATTCCGTAGTCATCCCTGAGCATCTTCTTTAGGCGGCGGACTACATCGGTCGGGTTTCGCGTCTGCTCAGTAACCTGTACATGCATGGTTAGCATCAACTCCTGCGGCGTCAGTCCCCAGACATGTACGTGGTGCACATCGCAGACCTCTGGAAAACTGGCCACCAACTTGTCTTTCATGGCAGTACTGTCAAACCACTCCGGAGACCCTTCGAGCAACACATGTGCACTCCTTTTCACCAGCCCCCAGGCACTCTTCAAAATCAGCAACGCCACAACAACAGAGAGAATCGGGTCAATTGCCATCCAGCCCGTGTAGATAATTACGACAGCGGCAATAATCGCCGCTACTGAACCCAGCAGGTCACCAGCAACATGCAGTGCCGCGCCACGAATATTCAGGTTGTCCCTGTCTCCGCTATGCAATACCGCAAAGGCGACTATGTTCACGAATAAACCAATCGTCGCAATGATCAGCATAGTCTGACCGAGCACATCGGGTGGATCGATAAATCTGACCGCTGCCTCAAAGAGGATCCAGCCGACAATAACAAGCAAAGTCAGGCCATTGACAAACGCTGCCAAAATCTGGAACCGGTGATAACCGAAACTGCGCTTGGCATCGGCAGGACGCTTGCTGATATGAAACGCAAGTGCCGCAAGAGCCAGCGCCATTGTATCGGTCAGCATATGGCCTGCATCGGCGAGCAAGGCCAGAGAGCCGGACAAGATACCGCCAACGACTTCGACGAACATGAACGAAGCGGTCAGAACCAGTGCGATTATGACCCGACGCAGATTGCTGTTCGTAGTGTGAGAGTGAGCCATCAGCGCATCATCAGCTCAATCACGAGCTTTCCGGCTGGCTCGATAAATCAGTAGTGCTGCCCGTTTTGTAGCCAGCGCTACCGAGTCGAGATAAAGCATTTCGTTCGGTGTATGGCCGCCAGATCCGCTTGCACCCATTCCAGCCAGACTATCCGAGTACGGTGCGACAAAGGATATATCGGCAGCACCACGCTCAGCCGGATCAAGCGCAGGCATCGGTCCGCGACCAAGCGCTTCATTGATATTTGAAAGTTCCAGCATCAGACGCTGATTGCCTGCTGTCGGCGCCATCGGCGGATACCGATCAATAAACTCGATAGACGCCTGCGTATGCGGCAGATTACGGGCCACGACAGCTCGCATGGCAGCCCTGGCGCGATCCAGCTGCTCCTGAGAAATGGTACGGATGCCACCATGAACAACGACCTTCCTCGGCACAATATTTCTCTTGCCAAAGGTCGTGCCGCGGGTCGTCGCAGCGTCGTATGCGACGTCGGTTCCACCCTGAATCGTACCGGCATTAAAAGTCAGATAGTCCTCACCGCGAACTTCGTTGTAAAACTCATTGAGGATTCTGGCCGCCTCGAAGATCGCTCCGGCACCGGTGTCCTCGTCGAATATTCCGGACGAATGTGCCTGTTTACCCGACACCTCCAACATCCAGCTACTCGAACTTCGACGCGAAACGGTCGCCCAATCTTTGCCGTCGTAGGTGACCGAAGACTCAAACCCCAATGAGATGTCTGCCCACTTGCCCGCCTCAATCAGAGCATGGCGCGAAACCGAGATTGGCTGCCCTGCCTCTTCCTCATCACCGGTATAGGCGACAACAACCGGGATATCGTCCAATGCCCCTATCGCAGCCAGTGCCTTGAGCGCATAGACAATCACGACATTGCCCGATTTCATGTCATCAACACCCGGACCGCTGGCGGTGTCGCCCTCGCGCACGAAGGACTGAAAAGCATCATCGGCCTCGAAAACGGTGTCGAGATGCCCGATCAGAAGGAAGCCGGGACCACTGCCCTCCTTGCGGCCGAACAGGTGGCCCGCCCGATTCACTTCCTCGGGCATATCCAACCATTCAGTGTCGAAACCGATTTCATCAAGCTCGCGACGCATGACGTGGCCAACCTCTCGAACGCCTGCGTGGTTCATTGTGCCGCTGCCGATATTGACTGTTTCCTCGATCAGGTCAATCGCATCTTCAGCATGTGCGTCAACCCACGCCACGATTCTCTCTTCTTCAGAACTAAGGACCTCGGCAGACGCCGCTGGAATACCAAAACCCAGAACTGCGAAAGCAGTAACGGTGACCAATGCTGCGCCAACAAATTTAGCGGTGTTCATCCATGATCCTCATCAAAATGTCGTGGTACTCGAATGTGTTCAACCATGCGCTGGATTCTATCCGGTGGCGGCGCTGTCATATAGCTCACAGATATGGCAACAATGAAGTTCAGGCACATGCCAATAACTCCGATTCCCTCCGGGGAGATACCAAACAACCAGTGTTCTGCACTATTTATGCCCCATGGCGAACCAGCCCATTTCAGAAACAGGCCCTTAAAGAACTCGATATAGGCATAGGTGAACAGCAAGCCGGTCAACATTCCGGCAATCGCGCCTTCCTTGTTCACGCGTTTGAAGAAAATACCCAGAAAAATCACGGGGAACAATGACGCCGCTGCCAATCCAAATGCGAAGGCTACGACCTGAGCTACCCAGCCTGGTGGATCATAGCCAAGATACCCTGCAATTAGGATCGCGACTGCAGCTGCAATACGCCCTGCAAGCAATTCACGCGAATCAGAAATTGACGGCACGAATATCCCCTTGATGAGATCGTGCGAAATGGCGGCCGATATGACCAGCAACAATCCAGCGGCTGTCGACAATGCGGCGGCAATACCACCCGCCGCGACCAAAGCGATCACCCAATCAGGCAGCCCCGCGATTTCCGGGTTCGCCAACACCATAATGTCGCGGTCAACGACCAGTTCATTGCCCTGCCAGCCGTATTCCGACGCAGTGGCCGCGAACTCCGCATTGCCATCGTCGTAGTACTGAATGCGACCGTCACCATTCTTGTCTTCAAACGTCAGTAGCCCAGTGCCCTGCCACGTACGAAACCAGTCCGGCCGTTCTTCATAGGAGAGATTGCCGTCGACACTGCCGATCTCACCGGGTTGAATCGTATTGATAAGGTTGTAGCGCGCCATCGAACCAACCGCTGGTGCGGTCGTATACAAGAGTGCGATGAAGAACAGTGCGTACCCGGCAGAAAGGCGCGCATCGCGAACTTTCGGCACCGTAAAAAACCGCACGATGACATGTGGCAGACCGGCTGTTCCGACCATGAGAGCCATCGTGATACAAAAAACGTCGATCTTGCTTTTGGTCCCGGATGTGTACTGATTGAACCCCAACGATGTAACAATATCGTCCAGCTTATCGAGCAGCGAGCTACCCGAGTTCGCCACCTCGCTGCCGAACGCCAGCTGTGGAATCGGATTGTCTGTCAGCTGAATCGCGATAAATACCGCAGGCACTGTGTAGGCAAAAATCAGTACGCAGTATTGCGCGACTTGAGTGTAGGTAATGCCCTTCATGCCGCCAAGTACGGCATAGACGAATACAACCGACATGCCAATAATTAACCCGGTCGTCACCGGCACTTCGAGGAAGCGGGAAAAGACGATGCCAACACCGCGCATCTGGCCAGCAACATAGGTGAACGAGATAAAAATCAGGCAAATCACTGCGACGATTCTGGCGGCGCGGGAATAGTAGCGTTCGGCGATGAATTCGGGGACGGTAAACTTGCCGAACTTTCTCAGGTAGGGTGCGAGCAGCAACGCCAGCAATACGTAACCGCCGGTCCAGCCCATGAGGTAGACCGAGCCATCGTAGCCCAGGAAGGCAATAAGTCCCGCCATCGAAATGAACGAAGCAGCACTCATCCAGTCGGCGGCTGTCGCCATTCCATTCGCTAGCGGGGAAACCCCCTTTCCCGCAATGTAGAAATCACGCGTATTGTGCGCTCGAGACCAGATAGCGATACCGATGTACAAAGCGAAACTGAGTCCGACGACGACATACGTGAGCGCCTGCAGGCTCATGATCGCGCCCTAGTCGCCATACAAACTAGTCTTCATGGACATCAAATTTCTGGTCGATGCGATTCATCCGCCAGGCATAGAAGAAAATCAATGCTACGAAAACCAGTATTGAGCCTTGCTGCGCAAACCAGAAACCCAGTTGGAATCCCGCGAAACGGATGGTATTCAATTGCTCAACCAGCAGAATGCCAAAACCGAAACTGCACACAAACCATACCGCCAGACAACCTGCCATCAAACGAAGGTTGGCGCTCCAGTAGTTCGTTCGATTCTGTCGATGCAATACGCTCTCCAGTGTCCGTGACTTCAGGCCGCCAATGTACCAGAGCAATCAGGATGCTGGCGATGAACCGAGAATGTTGCAGCAGGAAGCGCCTGCGAGAAACGCGATAACGCCGTATGAGGACCGCCCGTAACCGTCAGGCATAAAAAAAGCGGCCTCTCGCGAAGCCGCTTTTCTAACCACCACTTATCTGTGGTACCTGGCCCCCTGAATCCCCCGCCAAGTCGCACCTGAAGGTGTCCTGCTATTCGTGTTTCAACCAAACTGTTGCTGAAAGGCTACGTTTGGTAGACGAAAAGGTCGCAGAAAACCGTCCGTGTGTCAATTCATTAGGCGATTTCTAGCCAGGAACCCGCCAACCTCCGAACTTTTGTCGTTATTTTACAACAACCGTAATTGAGCGATTGGACAGCCTATTGCCAGTAAAATCAAAGGCGTGCACCCATTCGCTGGCACGAATACGAGTTTCGTTGCCGTACCCGGCTGCAGCAAGCAGATGTCCTGCACAAGACGGGATTTGCACTCAACAGCGCGACCAGCGGCAAGCAGGTGTCGCGAAACCTAGGAATGGCTCCAGTCGCCAGCGTCACTCGCATTGCCCGGAGACAGCCCCAGGACGTCACCCTCGATGTTTACGCCAAGTCCCAATACCGTGCGATTGGCATAGGAGAAATAGGCCGCCACCTGATTGATCTCCAGTATTTCGCCATCATCAAAGCCCGCTATTCGCAGCCTCTCAACGTCATCAACTGACTGCTTAGCGGGATCAATAGTGAGCTTCTGAGCGTAGCTGAGCCCTGCCAGCTCACGACCGGAAAATGCGGCGGCCGGATTTCGAGCTTCGAGTGCCGCGAGAATTTCTGCGGCCCGGCTCTCGTCCGACAGTAGTCGTAACAGGCCACCAAAGTGATGTTCAACACAATACTGACACTGGTTCAGAGAGCTGACATAGACACCTATTATCTCCAGATACACCTTGGGCAGCACGTTTCGCGGATGGTGCAGCACCTTTTTGTACAGTGCCATGTGCCCTTCCATCGAATGCGGTCGCAGGCTGTGCGCCAGCATAATATTATCCACGTTGTCGTCCGGACCTTTTACGCGGTCGTAGAGCCGTTTCAGGCTGCCTGTTGCATCGGCAAATGAGATGGTCTTGATCCAGGTCATGGTCTTATTCTCCATTCCTTTAGCTCGCACGAAAAGAAGCATCGTTCTTGTACGGAACCGGCACGCCAAGATCAGAGCTTCAGGATTGCGCCACTGCTTGTGCAAAATCGTGCGGCCTGTGCACAGTAACGCTGATTTTCTGCCGCATCGTCGATACTACACGCACCCGATTGCATAGTGATGTGGCGCTGGCAGGAGCGGCAGGATATTGTTGTCGAACTTCCGTTCTTGAGTGATTTTCTTTGATGACCTATGCCCGAACGATCCTGCTATTCGTGCTGCTGATGCCGGTTACGGCATTTGCCGCCACTGCATTGCACAACGTTACAGGTTACTCCTCCTCCGACGCCGGCATTATCGAATTCTCCGTCCTTGTCTTTGATACTGATGGGCGTGTTGTTGCGACTGGCGATGAGACGCTGCTTGACGCACATCCAAAGGCTGAGCGTATCGACGGTCAGGGGAAATTCGTTCTGCCGGGTTTGATCGATGCACACGCGCACGTCTATGGACTGGGTTATTTGCAAGTCAGTCTGAATCTTGCTGGTACTCCGAGCGTGGAGGATGCAGTCCGGAGTATTGGCGAATATGCGAATGACAATCCGCACGTTGGCTGGATACTTGGAAGAGGCTGGAATCAGGTCTTGTGGCCCGTCAAGGAATTTCCTGAAGCGGGCGACATCGACCCGGTCGTCAACGACCGGCCGGTTTGGCTGCGGCGTGTAGATGGCCATGCGGGTTGGGCGAATAGCGCAACTTTAGAAATGGCCGGGATTGATGACGATACGCCGGATCCGGTCGGCGGCAAGATTCTGCGCGATCGAAACGGGCATGCGACTGGCGTCCTGATTGACAAGGCGATGGGGCTTGTACAGGCGCATATTCCGGAGGCCAGCAAGGACGATATACGAGTCGCTCACAAAATGGCGTTCGAAGCATTGCTGGCGCTTGGAATGACGGGCGTACACGACGCCGGTGTGGCGATAGATGAAGTGGAAGTTTACGTATCAGAAGCCAATGACGGCGATCTCAGCATGCGCGTCTACGCCATGCTGAGCGGGGCTGGTTCGAATCTCGATGCACTCGGAAATCCGATCAGGGCATTGGGCAACGATCGACTGGAAATTTCTTCGGTCAAGATTTATGCCGATGGCGCCCTGGGTAGTCGCGGTGCGGCGATGCTTGAACCGTATAGCGATGATGATGAAAACAGAGGACTGCCGTTTGTCAGCCAGGCCGAACTCAATGAAAGTGTGCAAAAAGCCAATGACATGGGATTTCAGGTCGGCGTGCATGCCATCGGTGATCAGGGTAATCGCATGGTGCTAAACGCATTTGAGAAAGCGCAGAATGGAAAGCAGTCGGCGCTACGCAATCGCGTCGAACATGCGCAGATCATTGCGCTCGACGACATTCCTCGATTTTCAAAACTGGGTGTTATCGCCTCGATGCAACCGATTCATGCCACCAGCGACATGAATATGGCCGAAGACCGTGTTGGAGCCGATCGCATTCAAGGCGGCTACGCCTGGCGTCGCCTGCTCGATACCGGCGCGGTAATCGCGAGTGGCTCCGATTTTCCGGTCGAGCCAGCCAATCCGTTTCTTGGCCTATACGCCGCTGTTACTCGACAGGATCGAAATGAAATGCCCGACAATGGCTGGTATAGCGACCAGGCGCTGAGTCGTGCAGAAGCGCTGCACTCGTTTACACTGGCCGCCGCCTTCGCCGCGCATCAGGAAGATCGCATGGGTAGCCTGGAGCCAGGGAAGTGGGCCGACTTCATTGTCGTCGACCGTGACTATTTCGAGATACCGGCAGCAGAAATCGATGACATTACCGTATTACAAACCTGGGTCGGTGGTGTACTGGCTTATGACGCGAACGGCATGGACTAAATATGATTGTTGAACAGGTCTGGACCGGCAACGCGTATCGAAATTTCAACTATTTGATCGCATGCCCGGATACCGGTGATGCGTTGGCCGTCGATCCACTCGACTTCAGGAAATGCCTGCAGGTTGCCGCTGACCGGGGCTGGACGATCACGCAAATCCTCAACACGCACGAACACGGCGACCATACTGGCGGCAACAAGGCTGTCGTTGCTGCCACGGGTGCATCAGTCATCGCACATACGAATGCAAAAGGCCGTATTCCAAACATGAACAGAGGCGTCGGCGCCGGAGATGTCATTCGGGTTGGAAAAACAGTTGATCTGGAGTGTCTGGATACACCCGGGCATACGATGAGTCATATTTGCTTGCTATCGAGGACCGATCAACCAGCGCTGTTCAGCGGTGACACAATGTTCAACGCCGGTGCCGGCAACTGTCACAACGGTGGTCATCCCGACGAGTTGTACGATACCTTTGCGAAGCAGCTTGAAAAACTCGACGACACGACGCTGATCTATCCGGGGCACGACTACCTGATCAACAATTTGCAATTTACGCTGGATCGCGAACCCGACAACGACAAAGCCCGACAAATGCTCGCAGACCATGCGCAACAAAATCCGGAAAATGCTTTGGTCACGACACTGGCACAGGAACGCGGTATCAACACATTTTTTCGACTGGACAGCCCGACCGTTATCGCCCGTTTGCAGCTACTGTATCCCGATATCGGCGATAGCCCGACCAAGCGTGCCGTATTTTTGAAGCTGCGCGAGCTGCGCAATAACTGGTAGTTGCTGCGGTCGCTATTGGGCGTTTCGATAGGTTTCGGATTCCAGTCGTGTCGCCAGCCGATCAAGCAGTTGCAGGTTGTCCTCAACATTCTCCTGCGCCGCCAGCCAGAGCCAGTGCAGCGCATCATATACATACTTCTGCTTGTGAAGCTGAGACCGCCAGCGCTCGCCATCACCTGCAAAATAGCTGTTCAGGAACAGGCTTTCCTGGGCACTCGACAGATCATGATGCGTGATCACTGTCGCGATATCGAAAAACGGATCATTATCGCAGGCATACTCCCAGTCGAGAAAACGCAACTGAGGCGTTGCGATCACATTCTCGGCCACCAGATCATTGTGACAGCAACATAGATTCGCTGGCTGACTCTTGCAAAGCACAACATCAGCGAAACGTCTGGCTCGCTCTGCATAGCGACTGTCGATCTTCGCCAGATAAGGAACCACGGCATCGCCGGCATCGAAAGTCCGCCCCGTCAGTGGCAATGCATGCAATGACTTTAGCGCTGCAGCGAACTGTACGATGTTTTGCTCGTCGCCGAGTTCCGTGCGACTCCATACATGACCGTCGAGATACTCGGTCAGATAAACACACTCATCAAAATACAGAACTCGATTTGCAAGATGAGACTCTGCCGCCATTGTTTGCACGCGGGCTTCGTCCGCGCGAGTGTTGTATGGCATCGCTCGGGCATCATCGTCAATCTTAAGCACAGCCCGCGCGTCATTCTTTTCCAGCAAATAGGTGCGATTGCTCAGCCCGCCGCTCAAGGGGCTGCAAGCTGCCTCTTCCCAGCCTGGTAAATTTTCGAGAACGGCGCGCAGCGATCGAACAGAGCTCATGTTTGCTGCTCGCGCCTTGCTCGCGACCAACTGACAAGACCGAATGGAATCATGATCACATACGCCGCGAACAGAACCGAGGTGAGTTGCAGGTCTCGCGACCAGTAAATGAATATCGAGACAAGATCGATGAGCAGCCAGTACCACCAGTTCTCCAGGACCTTGCGTGCGACAAGAAAAGTTGCCCAAACAGCACCCCAGGTAGTCAGCGAATCAATATAAGGAAACTCTGCATCCGAGTAGCGAGCCAACATGAAGCCACTCACTACGCTAAGCAGAATGACAGCAATTATTGCGCGCGCATGCAACCAACGAGACCAAACAGCGACCGGCATCTCATGGCCGTCGTTTCGCCCGCCTGTCCAAACAAACCAGCCGTATATCGCCATAGCGAAATAGAACACGTTTAGCGCCGACTCCATGTAGAGTTTGGCATTCACGAACAGAACCACATAGATCGCCGTGCTGGCTCCGGCACAGACCCAGCACCAGATATTGCGACGAATAGCGAGCACCAAATACGCTATCGCCAACAGGACTGCCGCAAGCTCCAGTGGCGCATACGCACGCGCCTGCTCAAGCAGAACGGTAAGCAGCGAACCCATGACTGCTAGCTGCCGATCGGGTTGTTGAGGACCTTAATCGCGAAAACGGCTTTGGGCAGCTGCTCAAAAGTCGTCTTAACTTCTTCTTGTACGGCAGCCATCACAACATCGAACTCGCCTTTTACCTGCGTGCTCATAGGGTTGGTGACGACCTCAATTCCGGAGTGCTTGTTCAGGCGCTCGATCACATCTTTGATCGGCGGAATAAAGTCTGCGTCGAGAGGGTAAAGGCTGATATCAACCGCTATTTTCATGCTCAGAAACTCCTGTCGATGGTTATGCCGATTTGACGTGGGTCGCCCAAACGGGTGTACAAAGTGCTGGGGAAATCTGGCGGTTCATTGCCGAAGTAGAAGCCACGAACCGCGTAATCCTGATCAAAGATATTGCGCACCCACAATTGAGTCGTCCATTTTTGCGACCTGAACCCCAGGCGGAGGTGCGCCAATTCATAGGCCGTGGATTTTTGCTCATGACTCACGTCGAAATAGAAATCATCTCTCGCTGTCGCATCAATGCGCGCGAAGAACCCGCTGGCGTGCTGGTAGCTTGCTCCTGCTGAGATGGTAAAACTCGGCGCATGCGCCTGAGCACGTCCACTTAAATCGATATCCTCGATATTAAAATTGCCGAACTCTGTTCGCAGCAGCCCGACACTTGCATATAAGTCCCAGCTATCATCTGGCAGCCATCGAATATCGGCCTCCAGGCCATATGAATCGCCTTTCGGTGCGTTGATTGTGACAAAGCCAAAAGACGCCGGGTCGCCCGGCACCAGTTGAAACGACATGCGAACTTGCTGGTCAATACGTCGACTGTAGAAAACGGATGCATTGACGAGCAACGAGTCATCAAGCCACGCCGACTTGATGCCCGTTTCAATATTCCACATCTGTTCCTGATCAAACTTGCGGTATCGTGACGGCACGACACCAATATTGAATCCACCCGCCTTGTACCCTTTCGAAACACTGATGTAGCCGGTTAACAAACTCGAGATATCATGGGTCAATGACAACTCGCCTCCAGACATTGAGTCCGATGGGCTCTCTGTCAAGCCAGCAGAGTCGGTGTAGTCAGAGCTTCGGTTTTCAGCACGCAGGCCGAAAGCGAGCCGGGTCGTAGTGTTGATTTCGTAGTCAAGCTGGCCAAATATGGCGATGTTTTCTGCCGCATACTTGCTATCGAATGCATCGAACAGGGAGTCGGCGAAGTCATAAAGCGGGTCGTAGTAGTCGCCTGTATTCAGAGTGTTCAGCTCGTCATCAAGATTGAGTGCGTACAAACCCAGCAGCCATTCGGTCGTGCCACCGAAGATCCGTCCGTCGTCGTTCGAGCTCAGGCGAAACTCCTGACTTAGTGTGGTCCGACGCCTGTCGCTGAACGACTCATAGTCATATGTGACCGGGCTCCAGCTTTCCGCATTGCCCCAGTCGGCGTCAAAGTCAAACTCGATGTCAGATCGTGCTGCTGATGTTATCGACGTCAGCTTAGCCCGGCTACCGCCATCCCAATCTATTCTAAGTGCGGTACCGCTGCTTCGTTGCGCATCCTGCCCTGGATTATCCGAAAGGACCGTGTAGCTATTGTCCAGCGCAAAAGCATCATAGCCGTTGTTCAGGTCTGCGTACGACAGCGACAGTTTGATCGACCAGTCATCATTGGGTAACCAGAGGATTTTTCCTCGAACGGAAATCTCATCACGACCGTTGGTATCGCTTCTCCCAATGTAAGAGTTATCCCGATATCCGTTGCTTTGATACGCGTGCGCACTGACTCTAAATAACAATGATTCATCGCTCTTGATCGGGCCACCGAAAGCGAGGCCTGCCGAATAAGCGTCGTCATCGGCTACCTGCACCTGCACAAGACCATTCCAGTCGGGGGTGGGTTCAGCGCTTTGCATGTAGATCAGACCAGCCAGAGCGTTCGCACCGTATCGACTCCCCTGCGGCCCCCGCAACACTTCAATTTGTTGCATATCGAATAGCGTCGCTACTGTTCCGATGCCGCTGAAGTCAATATCATCGATCAGGAAGCCGACCGACGGATTGGGGGCACCCTGATACTGTTCGAGTTCACCAACACCTCGAATCTGAAAATATCGGGCACGATGGCCGTCGCCCGACCAATTGACGTTCGGCACGCTGTTGATGAGTTCTTCGAAATGCTGCACGGCACGCGCCGAAATCTGATCAGCATCAAAGACGGTGACACTGACCGGCATTTCGCTTGCCGAACGTCCGCGAAAATCTGCGCTTACGATGATCTCGTCAATGACGTCATCAGCTGATTCGGGCGCCGCATTAGCGTCAGCGAGAATCAGCAGCAGAGAGAGTGCGGCGAACTGCCGAGTGCGATTATGAATTGCCATGAACCCCTTCCTACGCCGGCATTACCCGGATCAGGTACTAAGGGTTCCCGAAAGAGCATGCCGACCGGCATGCTCACGGATCTCAGGTCGACGACCACCCCTGTGAGGGGGCGGACTATAGCAAATAAATTCGCGTCAAACTGAACCTCAGGCTTCCAGCCGAGCAATCAGACTCGAGGTATCCCATCGACTGCCGCCCATCGCCTGGACTTCAGCGTAGAATCGATCCACCAGCGATGTCATTTCCAGCGCCGCACCATTTTGCTCCGCTTCCTGCAGTGCAATAGCAAGGTCCTTGCGCATCCAGTCGACGGCGAAACCAAACTCGAATTCGCCCTGGACCATGCTGCTCCAGCGATTCTCCATCTGCCAGGATTGCGCGGCACCCTGCGAAATCGATTCGATCACGACAGCGGGATCCAGGCCTGCCTGCTTCGCGAAGTGCAACCCTTCAGCCAATCCCTGCACGACGCCGGCGATACATATTTGGTTGACCATTTTTGCGAGCTGGCCGCTACCCGCCGTGCCAATAAGGGTAATCGCTCTTGCAAATGCCTCCATCACCGGCACCGCGCGCTTGAAGACGTCATCATCGCCACCAACCATAATCGTCAACTGGCCGTTTTCGGCGCCAGCCTGGCCTCCGGACACAGGGGCATCCAGAAAACCGACTGCCTGTTTGGCAGTCAGAGCATGAATTTCGCGAGCAATAGTTGCAGAAGCGGTTGTGTGATCGACAATGATTGAGCCAGGCGAAACACCCGATACGACACCATCCGTGCCCAGAATCACCTCACGAACATCATCGTCGTTGCCGACACAGACGAATACGATTTCAGCGTCGCCTGCAGCCGCCGCAGGCGTAGGCATAGAACGCCCGCCGAACTTTTCTGCCCATGACCGAGCTTTGCTGGCAGTGCGGTTGTAGACAACCACATCGTGGCCAGCTGTTGCGAGGTGACCGGCCATGGGATATCCCATAACTCCAAGGCCAACAAATGCTACCTTCACTTCAACTCTCCCAAGCTCCTGATTCAGACCGGATTGTACCTAGTGGGCCGCTTGATTAATAAGGTGACACTCAGTCTGTACGGCCGCGCCGTCAACAAGGCGCGGTGCGAAGCCAATGGCCCAGTCCTTGGCAAGCAGCGCAACGCCGGTGACGGCGCGGCTGTACTGCCTGCTGAGCGTTACCCTATTTGTCAAGCGGCCCACCAGGGGAGACGATAGCGAGAAATTTTCTTCGGCGGCTTCGGTCGACTCACATCAAGCAGCGTTCACCTGAGACTTCGCCGCTTTTTTTCTCGGATCGAGTCCAATTGAGCGCGCAATGATCTCGCGCATAATCTCCGAGCTGCCCGCGTAGATTCTGGAAATCCGCGCATTCGTATACATCCGACTAATCGGGTACTCGTCCATGTAGCCATTGCCGCCATGAAGTTGTACGCAGGCATCTGTTACCCGGGCTTCCAGCTCGCTGGTATACAGTTTCGCTTTAGCTGCATCATCAGCGCTCAATTCGCCCGTGTTGTGCTCCGTCACGCATCGATCCACGAACGCCTGTGCGATATCAATTTCCATCCGCATGTCAGCCATTTTGAAACGCGTATTCTGAAATTCAGCGATAGTCTTGCCAAATGCTTTGCGCTCTTTGATGTAGTCCATTGTTATATCAAAAGCGATGTCAGCATTTGCGACGTAGCCACAAGCACCCAGCAAACGTTCCTCCGCCAGAAAGTGCATTAACTGGTAGAAACCGCGATTCGCTTCTCCCAGCAGGTTCTCCTTCGGCACTTTCACATTATTGAAAAACAGCTCAGCGGTATCCTGACTCTTGAGACCCATCTTCTTCAGGTTGTCGCCGCGCTCGAACCCTTCCATTCCTCGTTCGACGACCAACAGGCTAAGCCCCCGGCTGTTATCCGGATCTGTTCGCGCCACAACAACGATGAGATCTGCATTAATGCCATTGGAGATGAATGTCTTTGAGCCGTTCAACAGGTAATGATCACCTTTGTCTTCGGCCTTGGTCCTTATGCCGGATACATCGCTGCCTGCGCCCGGCTCGGTTATCGCGACAGCCAGTATGCTCTCGCCGGACACACACCTGGGCAGCCAGCGAGCCTTCTGTTGCGCTGTTCCAAGCTCGCCAATATAAGGTCCAACCAAGCGACTGTGCAGCGTCATGAAGAATCCAGCATCACCGTGGCGAGCATTTTCCTCTATTAGAATTTGCTCGTAGCGGAAGTCCGCAACACCAGCGCCACCATACTCATCATCCGCCCACATAAGCAGCAAGCCTTGCTCGCCGGCTTTGAGGTAGGCCTCGCGATCGACAATGCCCTGCTCATGCCAGCGGTCGCTATGCGGCCCGATCTCTTTGGAAATGAACCCTCGAACTGAGTCGCGGAACATCTCATGGTCTTCATCAAATATATTTCTATTCATTACTGTCGACTCAATTGGCAACCGCCATGCGGCGACTTATTTATCGGTAAAGGTCGGCGCACGCTTTTCGAAAAAAGCGGCTACACCTTCAGCATTGTCAGCAGAGCGTGTAAGGACATCCTGCACATCTGCCTCGATGTCGAATGAACTCGCCCAATCCTGATCCGTCGCGTGACGCATCGCTTTCTTCGTTGCCGCAAGTGACAGCGGCGCGCGCAGACTCAGAGAATCCGCCCACTCAATCGCTGTTGACACCAGTTCATCGGCAGGCACAGCTCTGTTTGCAAGCCCGAGTTCGACACAACGACTGGCATCAATTCGCTCCGACTCGATACTCAATTGAAATGCACGGCGATACCCAAGTTGACGCACCATCAGCCAATTCAGACCACCATCGGGCACTAGCGATATTGTGGTAAACGGCGACAGCAGAAAAGCATTGTCCGCCATGATCAACAGATCGCACTGCAATGCCAACGACATTCCAATGCCAGCCGCCGAACCATTGACTGCGGCTATGACCGGTTTCGGCATGGTCGCGATCGATTCAAATATCGGCCGGTACTCCAGCTGCAATTTATCCTTAACGCTTTTACCGTCGAAACCGCTCTTCAGGTCCGCGCCAGCACTGAAACAGCGACCCTCACCCGTGAGCACAACGACCCGCGCAGCAGCATCGGCGCTGGCTCGCTGCAGCGCCTCGTGGAGATCCAGAGACAATTCGGTGGTGAAAGAATTCATCCGCTCCGGACGATTCAGGGTTATCACCGCAACTGCGCCACGCAGTTCATATGCTACGATTTCGCTCACTGCCAGCTCCTACATGTTGCGGCGATACTCGCCGCCAACCTGGTATAAGGCCGATGAAATTTGTCCCAATGAGCTCGACTTCACTGTTTCCATTAACTCGGCAAACACATTGCCACGATCCCGTGCCACCACCTGCAACGCGGCGAGCCGGGCGGCACTCTCCTCGGCGTGTGTGACCTGAAACGATCGGACATGGCGTATCTGATCGCCCTTCTCGGCTTCTGATGAACGAATCAACTCCAGGTTATGCACCTCATCTTCCTGCCCCTCTTTCGGCAAGAACGTGTTGACACCAATCAACGGAAATGAACCGTCGTGTTTCTTGCTTTCGTAGTACATGCTTTCTTCCTGAATCTTGCCGCGCTGATACATCGTATCCATTGCACCTAACACACCGCCACGCTCAGAAATTCTCTCAAACTCCTGATACACGGCTTCCTCTACGAGATCAGTCAACTCATTGATGATGAAAGAGCCCTGCCACGGGTTCTCGCAAAAATTCAAACCGAGTTCCCGGGATATCACCAACTGTATGGCCACCGCACGGCGAACAGATTGCTCTGTCGGTGTTGTGATCGCTTCGTCGAACGCATTGGTGTGCAGACTGTTGCAGTTATCAAATAGCGCATACAACGCCTGCAGGGTTGTGCGAATGTCATTAAAGCTGATCTCCTGCGCGTGCAGGCTACGACCCGAAGTTTGTACGTGGTACTTGAGCATTTGCGATCGGGCACCTGCGCCATACCGCTCGCGCATTGCACGGGCCCAGATACGACGGGCAACCCGACCAATTACTGAATACTCCGGATCCATACCGTTGGAAAAGAAGAAGCTCAGGTTCGGCGCGAAATCATCGATGCTCATACCGCGCGCGAGGTAATACTCGACGATGGTGAATCCGTTGGACAAAGTAAACGCAAGTTGACTGATCGGATTCGCACCTGCCTCGGCGATATGATATCCACTGATCGAAATGCTGTAGTAATTGCGCACTTTGTTGTCGATGAAAAATTGCTGCATATCGCCCATCATTTTCATCGCAAATTCGGTCGAAAATATGCACGTATTCTGTGCCTGATCTTCTTTAAGGATATCCGCCTGAACCGTGCCACGCACTTTGGCAAGCGTCTCCTGACGGATTCGGTTATAGGTTTCAGCATCGATGACTCTGTCACCGGAGATACCGAGCAGCCCAAGCCCGAGTCCGTCATTGCCCGGAGGCAGTTCGCCCTGGTATCGCGGTCGCTCTCGCCCTCGGAAGTAGGTGTCGATTTCCGGCTGGGCAGCATCCCAGGCGCCGGTTTCTCGCAAATGTAGTTCAACTTGCTGATCGATAGCGGTGTTCATGAAAAATGCCAGGATCATTGGTGCAGGCCCATTGATCGTCATCGAAACCGAAGTCGTCGGCGCACACAGATCGAAACCGGAATAGAGCTTCTTCATATCGTCGACGGACGCGATCGATACTCCGGAGTTTCCAACCTTGCCAAAGATATCTGGTCGCTCATGCGGGTCTTCGCCGTACAGCGTAACCGAGTCAAACGCGGTCGAGAGACGTGCAGCCGTTTGCCCCTGCGACAGATAGTGGAAGCGAAGATTGGTCTTCTCCGGGGTGCCCTCTCCCGCGAACATTCTGGTCGGGTCTTCACCAAGCCGCCGATACGGAAACACACCGCCGGTATAGGGGTAACCGCCAGGTAGATTCTCTTTTGACAGAAACCTGAGTGTCTCGCCCCAGTCACTGAAATCCGGTGCCGCAATTTTCGGAATCTTTTGATGACTCAGACTTTCAAGATAATTGTCGCCCGTCAGTTCTTTGCCGCGAACGGTGTAACTGTAGCGTTCTGCCTTAACACCCTCACGGCGTTGTGGCCATTCCTGTAAGAGGCGGATCGAATCCTGCGTTAGTGCCTGCAGAGCCTCTTGATACCGTTGGCGCAGAGTCTGCAGGCTGAGGTCGATTCCAGCGCTCAGCTCAGCCGCTTTGTACCGTTCAAATTTGCCAGGCAAGTCAGGGTCTTCAATCGCTTTGAGCGCCTCGAACAAGTGCTGCAGTTGGCTCGCAGTCTCAGCTTGCGAATCAATGCGGCTATTGATCGATCGACCCTGTTCCGCAATTTCGGCCAGATATCGAATACGCGCGCCGGGAATCGGCGCTGCCGCTCGAGACTCTCGAACTGATGTATCGATTTCGGGGGTCCAGTCAGCGGTGTTCAAGCTGGCTTTTTCGGCCACCCGTCGACACAGTTCCGTGAACATATAGCTCACGCCCGGATCATTGAACTGGCTCGCGATTGTCGGGTAAACCGGTACGTCCTCGTCAGCAACCTGAAACGCCGTGTGATTTCGCTTCCATTGCTTGCGGATGTCACGCAATGCATCTTCGGCGCCACGTTTATCAAACTTGTTGAGCACAATCAGGTCTGCGAAATCGAGCATGTCGATCTTCTCGAGCTGACTGGCCGCGCCGTACTCGCTGGTCATGATGTAAACAGAAAAATCAACCATATCGACGATTTCGCTGTCACTCTGTCCAATTCCTGCAGTCTCCACAATCACGAGGTCGAAGCCCAGTGACTTGAGGAAACGGATATGGTCGGAGAGCATCTCGCTGGTCGCAAGGTGTTGTCGTCGGGTCGCGATCGAGCGCATGAATACGCGTTCCGAACGAAGCGAATTCATTCTTATCCTGTCACCAAGCAGAGCACCACCGGTTCGACGTCGAGTCGGGTCAACCGCCAGTACCGCTATGTTCATTTCCGGATAGCAGCCGAGAAACCGGTTCAGCAATTCGTCGGTAACACTGCTCTTGCCCGCCCCGCCCGTTCCGGTAATACCAATAACGGGAACATTGCCCGCTTGCATCTGCCATTGCTTGCGCATGGCAACGAGCTGCGTCTCGTCGAATGCATTCTCTTCAAGCGCCGAAATCATCGCGGCGATTTCGATTGAAGAATCCTTATCAACCGATACAGGTGGGGTTGTGACTCTTCTACCCGACTCGGTGCGGGCGACAAGGTCCTTGATCATTGCCTCGAGGCCAAGCTCCATGCCGTCATGCGGATGATAAATTCGTTCTACGCCGTAATTCATCAGCTCGGCGATTTCCTCAGGTGTGATCGTACCGCCGCCGCCGCCGAATACCTTGATGTGGCCGGCGCCAAGTTCCTGCAGACGATCAATCATATAGCGGAAGAATTCGTTATGACCGCCCTGGTAAGAACTGATGGCGATGCCATCCGCATCTTCCTGCACAGCAGCGCGCACAATGTCGTCAACACTGCGGTTATGCCCCAGATGCACGACCTCGACACCCTGTGCCTGAATAATGCGGCGCATGATGTTGATTGCGGCATCATGGCCGTCAAACAACGACGCCGCTGTCACAAAGCGTAAAGGGGCCAGGTCTGTGCCCTGACTGGTACCCGGCAAATCGGTCGCTGCAGTGCTCATGGCGAAGAGTTCTCCGAGCAAAAAACACACAGACCCTTCGCCAATTTTGCGAAAAGTCCTTATAAATCAATGAGTTTTGCTATTGCAAAAATTTTAATATAGATTAAAATAATGTACATTGAGACAAACATCAAGTGCCACGGCTCAGCAACACAACAAAGCAGCCGACAATGACATCAGGACGAAATATGGCCCGCAACCCCGACGAGACTAGATTTCAGTTGCAACGCGACCGCGTACTGAAGGCGGCAGCTCACTGCTTCAATCTCAAAGGCTATAGCGGCACGTCCCTGAAGGACGTCGCCAGTCTCCTCGGCCTGACCGACCCCGCGCTCTACTATTATGTACGAAACAAGGAAGAACTCGTCTACCTTTGCTACATCCGAGCTGCAGAGCTGGGCAAGGAAGCCATGGAACGTGCGATCACCGATGGTGCAAGCGGCTTTGAACAGGTCTACCTGTATCTGCAATACCACGTCGAAATCATGGTCGGCGATCGCGGCCCAACTGCGATTTTTAGCGAAATTCCATCGCTCAAGCCGATCCACCGGGATGAGATTCTCGAGATTTCACGCGATCTGAGCGCCAAGTTCGAAGGCATGCTCAAGACCGGAATTGCGGATGGCAGTGTCGCGCCTTGCGACGTCCGCATGACCGGCAACGCGATCATGGGCTCAATCAACTGGATTCCAAAATGGCATCACCGCGATTCTGAGACAGCGCAGAAGATCGTTGCAGAGTTTCCGGAAATACTGAGTCGGGGACTTCGGCCAGGCATTGAAGAACAGGCCGCACACAAGGACTAGTGAGACGCGGCGGAGTCATCCCTCACGAATTCAGAGGCACTATTTTTTAGCCAGAATTGCATCCACCGCTGCCAGGTCGACTTGCACAGCCTCATACGCGCTCGATATTTTTTCCCGTTCTTCCTGAGTGATGCTGTCATTATTAGCCGCAATATCGAGTAAATAGGTCATACGCGCTTCGATATTGAAGCGAACATGCCTGAGATACTTCAACTCACTGGGGTGCCGGCTTTGCACCCAGAGATTTGGGCCGACGGCAGCGTTACGGATAATCGGATCCAGGTCGTTCAGGCCATCTTTGATCAAGTCAGAAACAATGACGATATCGCCCATCTGCTTTCTAAGTACGGTATAAATTTCATCGCACCGTGTTCTCTGCGCATCATTCATAGCCTCTGTCAGAGTATCTCGCGCGTGCACATAGGCCTCTTCACCGCGCTCTGCGGACAATCGGTACCAGGCCGTCGCGCGTATAGGATCCCGCCCAACAGCCTGCCCGGCCAGATACATGTAGCCGACCATGTACTGCGCAAATTTATCGCCACGAGGTGCAAGATCGTCGCGGTAGATCACCAGCGCGCGGTCATAATCGCCTTGCTGGTAGAGCTGATCGCCCTTTTCTTGTGCCTTCAGCAGGCTATTGGTCGGCGGTTCGCCCGGAAACAATGGCATCGCCTGGCCATGAGCCATTCCTGTAGTTAGCAAGAACGCCAATAGCAGTATTTGTGGGTAGCTGCGATGCATGATGATCCGTTCCTTCGTACCGGGTATCCGGGCTGGTCGAGATGTGGTCAGTGGAATTTTAGAGATTCGAAAACGAGTAAAGTTCCTGAATTCGCCTGTCCGATTGCGCGCTGACTCGCATATTACTATTTCTGATCGACAAACGCCGGCGCCCGTTTGGCCAAATTGGCGGTGACCGCCTCAATTTGATTGGTACCGCCCAGAACTGCCATCTGCAGCTGTGCCTCGAGACGCAGAGCGTCCGCGTCCGCAAGCATCCACGCCTGATTCAGCAGCGACTTCGCTGCACGCACAGCGTCTGGCGACCTCGCGGCAATGCGATTGGCCAGTTCATGAGCAGCCGACAATGGATCATCATGCAGCGCCGTAACCAGACCAACGCGTTCAGCTTCACTGCCGTCGATCACTCGACCCGTCAATATGAGCTCCTTTGCCTTGTCGAGTGGCATGATATTGCGCAGCGTCGTACTGATCGCCATATCCGGTATAAGGCCCCACTTGATCTCCATGATCGACAGCCGAGAGTCCGCTGCCGCAAAGCGAATATCGGCGCCCAATGCTATTTGTAAGCCGCCGCCATAAGCGATGCCCTGAATAGCACAGATCACCGGAACCGGCATTTGGCGCCAGACATAGGCAGGACGTTGGAAGAAATTTGCCGGAGAGTTCTTACCAGGCGCCATATTGGTCGCATTCACGACCGGGTCTGCTTGCTGGAAGATGCTGACATCGATTCCCGAGCAAAAATTTGCACCGGCCCCAGCAAGAACAACAGCACGCACGCTTTTGTCATTCGCCAGGTCCTCGCCTGCAGCGGCCAACTCTTCGAACATTTGCGCATCGAGCGCGTTGAACTTATCTGGCCTGCAAAGCATTACCTCGGCAACGTGCTCTGCAACCGAAACCTTTACGCGATCACTCATCTGTCAACTCCCTTGCTCATCAGAGCCTCTTACGCGAACTTACGCCGCCAGTGAACACTTGCCATTGCGAAGCACGATACTCTCACGCGCCTTTACCTCGCACTCAAAGGAAACGATATTGCCGTCCTGCCACATGTTCGTGGTGATTGTATCGCCAGGATAGACCGGCGCCGAAAATCGGGCATCGAAACCGACGATCAAAGTGTGGTCGTAGTCGCAGATAGTTTGCAATATGGCATGACAGGCGATGCCGTAAGTGCATAGACCATGCAAAATTGGACGCGCGAAACCCGATTCTTTAGCGCTGGATGGGTTTGCATGCAAGGGGTTTCGGTCGCCGTTTAGTCGATACATCAACGCCTGATCCGGGCGCGTAACAATGTCACAACTCAAATCCGGTTCCCTTCGGGGCGCCCTGTGAGGTTTCAAACCTGCGCCCCTGGGGCCACCAAAACCGCCATCGCCACGCGCAACGATTGACGAACTCAACGTGAATATCGCCGTGTCATCCTTTGCGAGACGCCCATCAGCTTGCATGATGATCAAGGCACCAAACTTCGGGCCGCGATCAAATGCACTCACAACCCGCTTGTTGATCAAAAGGTCTGCTGCCGACGGCATTGGTCGATGCAGTTGCAATCGCTGCTCACTGTGCAAAACCTGGCTGTAGTCCCAGCCAAGGTCCGCAGGGATCATGTCAGGCACCAGTGAACTGGCGAGAGTCGGCAATGTCCGCAGCGACTCTCCCTGCTCATAGACATAGGGAAGCTCTTTGCGAAACATGGGATCTCGCCCCAAGCCGATACACAGCGCATAGAACATAGTTTCGGTATCGCTGTAGTTACTCGGCAGGTCGATGCCGGATGTCGACATCAGCTGATCGTAATTCAGAGCCATGTTGTTCCTGGTCGAGTAGGGTTTCAGTGCCGAATTTTAGTGGCCCGGACGGTGCGGCCGCAAGCTACTTTTGCTTCGCGTACTGCCAACCCTGAGCAGCCAACGGCGATACAGCTTTCACCGCTTGCTCCGCATGAGCGCTGGCCGCCGTGCCATCGCGCACCCGGCCGGCGATCCCCTGCAGGATCGCCGCAAGTCGAAAAAAATTGAACGCAAAGTAGAAATGTCGATTGTCGATGCCATCAGCGCGCCCGGTTCGTTCACAGTACCGCGCGATATAGCTCTCCTCATCCGGGATACCAAGCTCCACCAGGTCCTTGCCGAAGAGCCCCGATGACCCTATGCCCAGGTTCGCCATCTGCCAGCCCATCAGATGATAAGTGAAGTCCGCCAGCGGGTGACCAATGGTCGATAACTCCCAGTCCAGCACAGCGATGACTCTGGGTTCGGTTGGATGTACGACCATGTTGTCCAGTCGATAGTCGCCATGGACAATACTGACGGAGTCATCGGCCGGTATGTTCTCTGGAAGCCAGTCGATCAATTGATTCATCGGTTCGACAACGTCTGTCTCGGAGGCACGATACTGACCAGTCCAGCGCGAAATCTGCCGCGAGAAGTAATTGCCGGGCTTGCCGAATCCGTCCAGGCCGCTCGCTGGAAAATCCAGGTTGTGTAATTTCGCGAGAGTCTCATTGACGTTGTCGTACAGTGCTGAGCGCTCTTTCGGGGCCAGCTCTGGAAGATCAAGGTCCCAGAAAATCCGGCCTTCAACACATTCCATGATGAAAAACGTTGTTCCGACCACCGCAGCATCCTCGCAAAGAACG
This sequence comes from uncultured Woeseiaceae bacterium, assembly GCA_964528965.1. Taxonomy (GTDB): domain Bacteria; phylum Pseudomonadota; class Gammaproteobacteria; order Steroidobacterales; family Woeseiaceae; genus UBA1847. Next base: position 42,633 of record CAZGVL010000002.1, on the reverse strand, counting down.
TAGGGTCGCGGCACCGGGAATCCCGTGCCGTACAAAGCGCTGATAATCTGGAACTCCCGCTCAACTGCATGCGCAGACTTCAGTAGCTTGCCCGGCGGCTTGCGCCGCAATACGTAGCTGCCAGACTCGGCCTGGAGCTTGTAAGTCGGATTCGACTGCCCCCCCTTGAACTGACTGACCTTGAGTTGCCCACGAAATCCCTCCACATGAGATTCCATGTAACTTTGCAATCTATCTACATCAAAGCTGTGCGCTTCCCGCACGTCAGTCGTACCCGAGTTTTGCGACTGACGCTTGCTCATAAAATTGTTCTCGATTGCTTTCAGGCTCAACGACAAAGTCGGGCGCCAGTAACACGCCCGAATCGGCAGCATAACGACTACATGCGAAAGATACCGTACGGAGATTCATCGTCGCGAGGACGATTCATCGCAGCCGACAACCCCACCGTCAGAACAGAGCGAGTATCAACCGGATCTATGACGCCGTCATCCCAGAGCCTGGCGCTGGCGTAGTACGGATTGCCCTGGCCCTCGTATTGGTCACGAATAACCTGCTCGAATTCATGTTTATCCGATTCAGACCATTGCTCGCCGCGAGCCTCTATTCCGTCCTGCTTTACCGTCGACATGACGATGGCAGCCTGCTCACCGCCCATGACAGAAATTCGCGAATTAGGCCACATCCACAACATGCGAGGATTGTAAGCACGCCCGCACATCGCATAATTTCCTGCGCCAAAAGAGCCACCAATGACGACGGTAAATTTCGGCACCGTCGCGGTGGCGACCGCATTCACCATCTTTGCGCCGTCTTTCGCAATACCCGCGTGCTCAACGCGCTTGCCCACCATAAAACCCGTAATGTTCTGCAGAAAGACCAACGGGATGCCACGTCGATTACTGAGCTGGACGAAATGCGCACCCTTTTGCGCAGACTCGGGAAAGAGAATGCCGTTATTCGCGACTATTCCAACCGGATAACCATCAATGTGAGCGAAGCCACAAACGAGCGTTGATCCGTACAACTTCTTGAATTCGTGAAACTCAGACCCGTCGACAATGCGTGCGATGACTTCCCGCACATCATAGGGATATCGGTACTCCCGCGAGACGATGCCGTAGATATCATCAGCAGGATACTCAGGCTCACTGGGTGCACGCCTTGCAACACTGACCTGCTTGCTAATATTGAGGTTAGCGACGATTTCTCTGGCGATGCTTAAGGCGTGTTCATCATCATCAGCAAGATAGTCGGTCACACCGGAAATTCTGGAATGAACGCTACCCCCACCCAACGTCTCGGCGTCTACAATTTCGCCAGTTGCCGCTTTGACCAGCGGTGGCCCGCCCAGAAAGATTGTTCCTTGATTGCGGACAATGATCGCTTCATCGCACATTGCCGGCACGTAGGCACCGCCAGCTGTGCAGGACCCCATCACCACAGCGATCTGCGGAATGCCGCTTGCCGACATGCGTGCCTGATTGTAGAAAATTCGACCGAAATGGTCCCGGTCCGGAAAAACCTCATCCTGCCGCGGCAAGAAAGCCCCCCCGGAATCCACCAGGTAAATACAGGGCAAGCGATTATCGGCGGCTATTTCCTGAGCACGAAGGTGCTTCTTGACGGTTAGCGGATAGTAGGTGCCGCCTTTCACCGTTGCGTCATTGGCCACCAGCACGCACTCGATGCCGTTCACGGTTCCAATCCCGGCGATCAATCCTGCTGCTGGTACGTCATCTTCATAAACACCGAGCGCTGCAAGCTGTCCGATCTCGAGAAATGGCGAACCCTCATCGACAAGCGTCCGAATTCGATCTCGTGGCAATAACTTTCCTCGCGCAATATGACGTTCGCGAGAACGCTCGGATCCGCCAAGTTGCACGGTCTCGCTAACTCGCTTGAGTTCCATCGCAAGTTCAAGATTGGCGGCCCGGTTTTTCTCAAAATCAGACGATGACCGATCAACTTTCGTAATTATCAACGGCATAGTTTCGTTAGGGTTCCTGAGTCCAATGCTTGTTTAGCGTGTCGCGTTAAAAAGTTCGCGACCAATTAACATTCTGCGAATCTCGCTGGTGCCGGCGCCGATCTCATACAACTTGGCATCACGAAGTAGTCGCCCGGCGGGAAACTCGTTAATGTAACCATTTCCGCCAAGCGCCTGAATAGCTTCGCTGGCCATCCACGTTGCTTTCTCTGCGGCAACCAGAATACAACCTGCCGCATCGAAACGGGTAGTTTGTTCCCGGTCACACGCGCGCGCCACAGCATAAACATAGGCTCGGCAGTAGTTCATCGTGGTGTACATGTCGGCAATCTTCCCCTGCATCAGCTGAAACTCACCAATCGATTGCCCAAATTGCTTGCGGTCGTGAATATAGGGAAGCACCAGGTCCATACAAGCGCGCATAATGCCGAGCGGCCCGCCCGCCAATACGACCCGCTCATAATCCAGCCCGCTCATAAGGATCGCAGCACCCTTGCCACTTTCCCCCAGTCGATTGGCTAGCGGCACGCGGCAATCCTCGAACAGCATCTCACTGGTGTCGGAGCCACGCATTCCAAGTTTGTCCAACTTTTGCGGTGTGGAAAATCCTGCCATTCCCTTTTCAATAATAAAGGCGCTGAGTCCCTGGTTTTCGGCATCAGCATCAGTAACGGCATACACGATTGAGACATCTGCCTGTGGCGCGTTGGTAATCCACATTTTCGAGCCGTTCAATAGGAACTCATCGCCATCGCGCACCGCGGTGGTTCGCATCCCCATAACGTCAGATCCGGCGCCTGTTTCGCTCATCGCCAGGGCCCCCAAATATTCACCCGAGACCAGCTTGGGCAGAAATTTAAGCTTCTGCTCGTCGCTTCCCCAGCGATGCAATTGATTGACACACAGATTCGAATGAGCGCCATACGACAACCCGACAGATGCCGACGCACGGCTGATTTCTTCCATGGCGACAACGTGTTCGAGATAGCCCAGATCTGAGCCACCGTAGCTTTCGTCAACTGTGACGCCGAGTAGTCCCAGCGCCCCCAGCTCTGGCCATAAGTCTCGTGGAAACTCGTTGCTGCTATCGATAATCGCAGCGCGCGGGGCTATACGGTCGGCGGCAAAGGCTCGAGTCGTTTCCCGCAGCAGCTCGACGTCATCGCCAAGACCAAAATCAAAATCAAACATAATCCAGAACCCCGTGAATCGGCCAAGCCGTCCAAACCTCGATTGTCAGGATGTCGCACTGACGGCTACATACCATATGAGCGGTATGATCATCCGCGCCGGACGTTGTTTCCCAAATATAAGAGCGGGCCATAGCCGCGATATCTCCTGGGATTTATCGAGATCAGGGCTTGAGTCAGGACCTGGAGAGGTTCTCGATGAACATTGAAAACAATTCGTATTGTGAAGTGATCTCGAGTTTCACAAACAGGTTGCGCTTATGAACCATAACAGTTCCCGGCGCAATCTTGAGTTCCTGTGCGATCGCTTTGGATGAATAGCCACGCAACAGGAGCTGTGTAATTTCACGCTCGCGCCGGGTCAACTGTGATTCGCCGAAACTCTCGAAGCATCGGGTCAATCGGTTGTGCAGCCCATCGCTGCGATCGTCCCCGCCCTGCTGACTGGAACAACGATCCCAGATGTTGTGCATGGCTGCTCGAACCGTCGCGGCAATAAGGCGTAAGCGATCCAGTTCTACCTTCGTAAACATCTTCTCACGCCGACCAACAACCAGCACCAATGTCGTGCTGTCAGTCACATCAAGCAGAAAGTCCATCTCGTCACGCAGATGGGTACGTTCACAATACTGTCGGTAGTATTCACTGGACCGAAATCTATCCGGTGTTTCATCCCGAAACCGACAGATATCCGGTTTGTTTGCGCGCATTGCCAACTGATATAAGGGGTCAAGCAGGTAGGGTCCAGCCAAATACCTGTCGAGGTAGTGCTTCGCACCTGCAGAGTCCAATGTGTGGTGCAAGACCTCAGGCGGCTTGTTCTTATGAAAAGCGAGCAAACACGTTCCGCCATGTCTGACTGCAAGATCAATTGCATTAACAAGGGCATTGGCTGTCGACTCGGCGTCGCCACTACGGACCAGTTCGGCAATCGCAGCATGCCACTCAGGCGAATCGAAACGGGTCCTCATTGGTAAACTGGCCTCACGCGTACTTCCCTCAGGGCTCGTACAGGGCGGCCACAGAGCCACCGGGATCTTCTATGACGCAGAACCGGCCGCCCGCCAAACCACGAGGCTCCACAACAACCCTGCCTCCAGAAGCTTTGCACGCCGCGGCGCTGTTATCGAGATCGGCCACGACAATGTAGATGAGCCAACCTTTCGGCAGGTCCGCGTTACTGCCTAGCGCATGGCAAATTCCGGAGACTCCCTCCCCGGAAGCGGGCATTTTCATGACGTAGTCGCTGTAATCACCCATGCTGACGTCGTCAGTCTGCCAGCCAACGACTGACCGGTAGAAATCCCGCAGGCCACCTGCATCGGCTGTGGTCATATCGATCCAACCGATTTTCCCAACATCGCCGCTATTACTCATCACAATTTCCTTTGCCAGCCATCGTAACCATCAGAGACATCAGGGCTCGTGTGCCTGATACCGCGTACGATTCGTTAGAACGAGGTTAGAAAAGACGCAGCGTTACCGCCGAGCGCACCTTTGGCCGCCTGCGCCGAACGCAGGTAGTCAATCCCTTTTGGGTAATTTTCGGGCTGTGGATTATAGATACGCTGCACTCTATTCCTGTGAAACATTTTGACCTGTGAAGAAAACGGAATGACGCAATCAGCGTCGGCAACGCCTAATTCACGGTGCAGCTCCGGAAGTCGATACCACGGCACATTCATATCGGCATGGTGCGCGTTGTGATAACCGAAATTGAGAGTCAGCCAGTTAATTCTGGGAAATCGCAGCGACAATGGAACGCTGAAAGTATGTTCCTGCTCATAGGCTTTGTCGCCTTTATGCGGTGGTTGTGGTGATTCGAACAGAGTTGTCGTGAACGGATAGTCGTGCTGCATGCAATCCATGAACCTGAGCAATTGCATCATCAGCATATAGGCAACCGCGTACAACACAGCAACCTTTGGAACGAAAATGATCAGAGCGGCGAAAATACCGCCCCGAATCAGGATCACAGTCACATTTCGCACCCTCTGATCACGTCGCTCTGGAATAACGAACGACGTAAACACCATAACGGAGTGCATCAGGAGATCGTGCGCCGGAATATAGAACCACTCAAGAATCCGGATCAGTCGAAGTACTGCCGGATGATTGTCGAAGAATTTCTCATAATCAAACCAGACCACGTCATCATTATCGACGTGATGCCTGAAATGTTTGTAACGCATGTCTTCATAGGTGCCGTACGCCGCTCCACAGAACCAGCTCATTAGCCGACCGAGACGCGCATTACTCTGATGACGACGGAACACCAGATTGTGGCCACAGTCGTGTATCAGGTAAGCCGCAATGGTCATCGAATGGGCCAGCAACAATACGCCGGCGAGATTCATCGCCCACGATGACTGGAATAACCCCGCAATACCCAGCGGATATCCGATGACCACGTAAGCCAGTGCAACCCCGTTGTAGCGCAGGCCTGCCGCTTCTTTCAAGTGCTCTACCAACATCTCGATACTACCAATCCACTAAATTGACCCCGTATTTGTACACTTAGCCGGAGGGTATTGCTAGCATAGGCGCACGCCGTATCCCCGCCCACAACAGAGAACCAAGCAATGAAACTTGTCACCGCAATAGTTAAGCCATTTCGCCTTGATGATGTACGTAACGCATTGAGTGAAGTAGGAATTCAGGGAATGACCGTCAGCGAAGTCAAGGGCTTTGGTCGCCAGCGGGGACACACGGAGCTATATCGCGGCGCCGAATACGTTGTGGACTTTCTTCCCAAAGCGAAGATTGAGGTCGCGGTATCCGACGATATGGTCGATCGAACCGTAGAGGCAATTATTGACAGTGCAAAAACCGGCAAGGTCGGTGACGGCAAGATTTTTGTAACGACGCTCGACCAGGTATGGCGGATTCGAACGGGTGAAAGTGGAGACGGTGCTCTGTAGCTCCGCTATTGTGACCATACGTCGACGCTATGGTCATTGGTCACAGGTCATTAGTGTCACAGGTCATTCCAAACGAAGCCGTCACCGCTGCGATAATAGACTGCCAATGCACGTCCGTAGACGATATCCTCACTGATCAGGCCAAAAAACCGACCATCCACGCTATTGCCGCGGTGGTCGCCCATCGCCAGCAACATGCCGTCAGCCAGAATTTGCTCGTAATCAGGGCCGCCGCCGTCCGCGAGATTCAGGTCCACTATTCGATTACCGAATATTTCCCGCGCCGAATCTCCATGCGCCGCCATTGCCTGACCATTGATTAACAGCTGACCGTCGCGAACGGATACTGTATCGCCGCCAACAGCGACGATGCGCTTGATCAGCCGAATGCCATCTCGCGGTGAAGTGAAAATCACTACCTCACCACGCGTAACCGGGGCGCCATCTGTAATCTTCGTATTCGTGAAGGGAACGCGCAGGCCGTAAATCATCTTATCGACCACAACACGGTCACCCGCGATCAACGTATGCTCCATCGAACCGGACGGCACATAGTAATGATCAGCTAGTGAGGACCGCGCGGCGAGGATACCCAGGATGATGAAAGCGATGCCGCGTAGTTCAATAAGACGCCTTCGCCAACGTGCGGATCGGTTTTTGCTAATAGTTATTGTATCCATTTGTAATCTGACCACGAAATCAAGAAGAAGTGCCTCCAGACTTCGCTAGGAGTAGTAGTCCAGGATGGCACGAACGACCATGAACCAGAGAATAATCGTGGCGAGTAAATAGCTTGCAAACCTTAACCTCACGATATTGACCGTGCAGTGTATTGCGCTGTGAACACTCCTGAAAATCAGGAATAGCCAGGCACTGATCACATACGTGCTGTCCACGTTGCCGGTCACATACAGATACAGGCACAAGGCGTAGAAAATCAGCGGCAACTCGAACAGGTTTTTGAAATTGTAGGATGGGAAACTAACCGATATCGGAACCAGCGCCGCTCCCTGTTCTGGCGTTTGAAACTGTTGCGTATCGATCTTGTGCTTGAGAATAAAGCGGATGCGATGAAAGTACATCACCATCCAAACGACGAGCGTCAGCAAGATCATGCCCAGGAATGGCCCAAATATTTCTTCGCCTTGCATCGGAATCTCCTGATCCAAAAAACTCTAAGTTCGAATCTCCGCTATAGCATCGGATTCGTTGCAAGCGACCATGCGAAGCATGATTTACTCGCAGAGGATGCTACGCCACACATCCCGCTTTTGAGCAAATGACATCGATGCATACGCCGGACTGGTTGATGGCAGCGTTGCGAATCGCAGTGCAGTTTCTGACCTTTCGCAAGCTTGCAGTTTACTGAATAACTGGGCGGCCTTCTGACCATTGAAGCAAACCAGCTCAAGACCGTGATGGTCTAAAAAAAACCTTTTAAAATCATTAACTTCAGATGTCTCCACCTGAATATCCGAATCCAGGCTGCCGGCTCGAACTGATTGCGCCAACACATCCCAGAGTGCGACGCCATTGCGCTTCAACTGTGTACAACGATCTTCATAAGCACCTTCAATCGCAAACAACTCGCGCATGATCGGCCAAAAAGCGTTCCGTGGGTGCGCATAGTATTCGTCGTCTTGCAAAGAACGCTTCCCCGGCAGGCTCCCAAGGATTAGAACTCGTGCGGTTGCGTCCGCAATCGCTGGAAAACCAACTGATGGGCCTTCGACTGCGTTCGAACGAGAATCTGCATCTATTGCCGGGATTGCTAACTACCTCTATCACTTGAGTGGCCAGTATAACTGCTGTCATGACAGGGAGAGTGACTATGAAACGATATGCATGGCTGGCACTGGGCCTTCTTTGCTGCATGACTTCAGAAGCGAATACCAAGGCTGAAAAAGCAGCCTGTGCCAAAGTAAAGGAGCAGATTCGCAACATCGAATCGAAAATGCGATCCGGGTACACACGAGCACAAGGTGAGAAATACGAAGCCAAACTCAGAGAACTACGCGCTGAGAGATATCATCTGTGCCGATAGCACGGGTCGCAAAGTGTCACAACGCTGCAACTGGCAGCCTGGATCCGGAGCTGGCACTTGCACGAGCTTCGACACGGCGCGTATTTCGCGCAGACTCCACGAATGGTAGGCTCCGGCATTCAATCGGATTTGGAGTAAGCAATGAGAAATTTCGTTCAATCTGTGCTCGCAGTCGCGACCCTGGGATTCGGCGCTGGCGCAAACGCAGATTTGGCCAGTATGCCATCTGGCCAGTACGGCCTCGACAAGACGCACGGATACATCAGCTTCACCTACGATCACGTCGGTTTTTCGATGCCGCATATCGGATTTAGATCGTTTGAACTGAGCATGTTGCTGGATAGCGAACAGCCGGAAAACAGTTCCGTTGAAGTTGCCATCGATGCAAGCAGCATTGACAGTCGCGTGCCGGAATTCGACGGCCATCTCAACGGAGAAAACTTTTTCGATACTGAGAATTTTCCAGAAATCACATTCAAATCGACTGGCATGAAAAGCACCGGCGCAGACACTTATGATGTCGCCGGAATTTTAACGATCAAGGATATTTCGAAACCGGTCACGCTCGCGGCTACGATAAACAAAGCGGCAGACCATCCGTGGAAAAAGATCCCGTGGATTGGCGTATCAGCCGAAACCACGGTCAACCGATCGGAGTGGAACCTTATTCGAGCCCTGCCTGGTGTCAGTGATGCGGTGACTATCACCATCTCCGTGGAAATGCCTAAAACAGAATCCGAATAGACGGATCGCAGTGAATGACTAGCAATTCGCGCTACCATTTTCTCTCGCAGACACTGCATTGGCTAGTTGCGGGTCTGATCGTAGTGCAGTTTGTTCTGGCAAAATTTGCCGAGAGTGCTGCGGACACAGGGTCCGCGGTCCTCGAGCTGGCGTTGCTTGCCAATCACAAATCGGTCGGCATAACTGTGTTGGCGCTGGTAATTGTCCGATTAATTTGGCGGCATAGCACGCCGCCCCCACAACTTCCGGCAACGATGCGCCGGTGGCAAATGCTTGCCTCTCGCATTAGTCACTGGGTGCTCTATGGGCTGATCATATTGTTGCCTCTGTCTGGCTGGCTGATGTCTTCCGCGTCGGCCTACTCGGTAAGCTGGTTCGGATTCATTCAATTACCAGACTTCGTCGCCCCCGATCCGGGCAAGAAGGCCATATTTCAACAACTCCACGGATTCATGGCGACAGCGCTGTTTGTCGTTGCGATAGTGCATATATTCGCAGCATTGAAACACCACCTCATCGACAAGGACGGTGTACTCACTCGCATGACATCAGCCGCGGGCATTGGCCTGTTTGTGATCGTTGCTGGCTTGGGCATTTGGCTATTGGGCAATATTGGTCCGGACTCCGGCGAGATCGACTCCGCAGCACCGGCAAATTTGGAAGAAGCGATCGTTGACATCCCCATATCACTTTCAGTGGGGTCATCCAAGCTACCGCAATGGCAAATCAACTATGCAGACAGCTTCATCCATTTCATCGGCGATCAGGCCGGCGCCAGCTTCAGCGGTAATTGGCAAAGCTGGTCAGCTGTCTTGTTTTTTGACGAGCAAGCGCTGCAGGACAGTCTATTTGACGTAACGATAAACACCGCAGAGGTTGATACGCAGGATACTGACCGAGATGTGACATTGGCCGACCCGGAGTGGTTCGACGTGATGACCTTTCCGGAGGCATCCTATCGCGCGAACCAATTCACTCGCATTGGCATCGGTCACTTCGCAGCAGAGGGTGTATTGACGATTAAGGACACTGCGACTCCAGTTGTCCTTAATTTCTCGGTTGAAACTAACGGCACACATCGTGTGCTTGTCGGAAACGCTGAAGTATCACGGACGACGCTTGGTGTCGGCACCGGCGAATGGGCCGACGCGTCGTCGGTTAGCGACCGAGTATCAATCGATGTGAGAGTTGCCGCGACGATTCCTGATTAGCAATCTTGCGGTATCGATCATTCGATATCGAAGCGCGCAACCGTGCAACCAACCGCAAATATTGGCAGTTCCGGTGTATAGAACTGCAAGTCGCCCAATCCACCGGCCGCCGCAGCCGCCGCGATGTAAGTCCGAATCTCGAATCCCCCCTGCCCCCCATCACGATAGGTCTCTTCATCTGTGTAGGAGAGTAATGCCTTTTTGTCCTGCCGCATGAGTCGATCCAGAAACTCCCGATCCCAGGCTTCATTGATCTTTCCTGAGTCAGGCGTGGCCGGCCAGTGCGAAATACCGCCCGTGCCGACGAGTGCGATTTTCTCTGGGACGGAGTCGCATGCTCTGCGAATAGCCTCGCCGAATGCCCAGGCGCGATGTAACGGCGTCAATGGCGGGCCCTGACAATTTATGTTCACCGGGATAATCGGCATATCGTAGTTGGGCGTCAGGAAATGTAGCGGAACCATAATGCCATGATCGAATTTCCACTCTTCGGCATAGGCGGTATCGACTGTTTGCATGATTTCACGCGTCAGGCGAGTTCCAATATCATGCGCCCCTGGAATTTCTGTCTTTGGAATTCCCAACCAGGCCGGATCTTCAATCGGCCCATAGTACTTTTCGCCAATGCCCACACAAAACGCCGGCATGTTGTTCATGAAGAAATTGGCGAAGTGTTCCGCGGCTATTACGATTAGCGCTTCAGCTCCGCTGTTTTCAATCTCCTGCCGCTGCCGATCCAGCATCGCGTAGAATTCATCACGCTTCGCTGTATTCTTGACGAGATCAGCACGACCGGTAATGCCGGGTGCGTGACTCAGCACACCTGAGTAGACAAGGCTCATTTTTTGGTATCTTCCTCTGTGAAGCTGTCGCCGCCGCCGGTCATCGTATACACACCAGCCCTGACCGGCCCATGCTTCTCGATTCCCTGACGCATAAGTTCAAGATAGTCAAACCACTCGATTCCGAGAAAGGCGGCAAAATGCATCAGAATCTGGCCGTTGACACCGAGCACGTACAGCAGTCCGATATCGCCGTCTCTAAGAGCACCCTGCTCCTCTTCGGTGAGATCATAGCCATGCAACTGCACAGCGATGTCCTGTCGACATCGCTCCTGCACGGTCTCATCGCGATTCAGTTCATAGAGAAATTTCTGCAGGCTATAGAGACTCATTACTTGCCCAGTTTGGGTACGCGGTGTGATCCGAGTGCGACACAAACATTCTTGGTTTCCATGTAAAACTCGAAGCTGTAATCGCCGCCGTCACGGCCAATACCGCTGGCCTTCATGCCACCAAACGGCGCCGGAAGATGGCGATTATTTTCTGAGTTGATCCAGATCATTCCGGCGTCAAGATGTTGCGCCATTCTGTGGCCGCGACCGATGTCACTGGTCCAAACGTAAGCCGCGAGTCCATACTCGGTGTCGTTGGCAATCGCCAGGGCATCGGCTTCGTCTTTAAACGATATGGCGGTAAGAACCGGACCGAAAATTTCCTGTTGTGCAATGCGCATTTCATTACTGGCATCAACAAACAACGTTGGACTGACGAAGTTGCCCTTGCTATCCAGTGCTTTGCCGCCAGCGGCAATTTTGGCACCATCGGCTACAGCCGCTTCGAAGTAGCTACAAACCTTGTCGAAGTGTCGCTGATGAATCAGCGGGCCGATTTCTGTCGCCGGATCTAATGGATGCCCTACTTTGAGTTTTGCGATTCGTTCGACCAACCTGGCAATAAACTCGTCACGTATCGATTCCTGCACTAACAGGCGGCTGGACGACGTACACCGTTCGCCATTCAGACTGTAGATCATGAAAACTACGGCATCCAGGGCACGTTCGAGATCGGCGTCGTCAAAGACAATCACCGGGTTCTTGCCACCAAGTTCAAAATGGACTCGCTTTAGAGTATCGGCCCCCTGGCGCATGATATGACTGCCTGTCGTCGACTCACCGACGAATGCAACCGCCTTGATCGCCGGGTGCTCGGTAAGCGCTTTGCCCGCATCTTCGCCGAGGCCCTGAACGCAGTTCAGCACACCGTCGGGCAAACCCGCGCTGTGTGCGATCTCCGCCAACATCATTGCTGAATAGGGCGACCACTCGGCTGGTTTGTGCACGACCGTACAGCCTGCAGCCAAAGCTGGAGCAATCTTCCAGGTCGATAGCATGAAGGGTGTATTCCAAGGCGTTATCACTCCAACAGGACCAATAGGCTGGCGAAGCGAATAGTTGATGTGCTCCTCAGCGGGTAATGACTGGCCATCGCGCGCGCTTTCGGCCATGTCACCGAAGAAGCGAAAATTGGCGGCGCCACGAACCGCGGCTTTGCCCATGAATTTCAGAGCCTGACCCGAGTCGTAGCTTTCGACCAAAGCAATGTCTTTTGCGTTTGCCTCAATCGCATCCGCCACTTTGTGCAGTAAACGCTTGCGCTCCTTGCCCGGCATCGCCCGCCATTCTTCGAAGGCTGCTTCCGCCGCGTTGCACGCGGCATCGATATCATCGCTATTGCCAGCGGCAACAGTGCCAATCACGCTGTTATCAACTGGCGTATAGCCTTCGAAGGTATTGCCGGAACGCCCGGCGTCACGCTTGCCATTTATGAAATGTGGCAGCGCCTCGGCGCGCAACGGGGCCAGTAGTTTCTCTATGCCCTGTAGATTGTTTTCAAGATCTGACATTTGGCTTCCTTATCGCATTCCCCATCACTCAAGTACTTTCTGTCGCTCGACGAGCCAGATAGTCGCGAATGTTGCTGTGCTTCCACCGCGTGTCTGGTGAAATCTCCTGAATCTCATAGGAAAGCGACACGGGGTGGCTGTTGAATACTGGTTCGATGAACTCACACAGAGTTTTGAATAAACGCTCGCCGGCATCTTGACGCACTTCAAGAGGACGGCCCTCTGCAATTCTAAGCGTGACATTGACGAATGTGTTGTCCGGATGTCCGTCGGCGATTTTGAAGTGCTTTCGCTCGACCGCTCGTGTACGCAGTCCAGCGACAGGCAATGCATCGATTTCGGACGCTGTAGCATGCAGCGCAGCGACCAACTCGTCGACGTTCATGGCAGCGTCAAGATTCGCTGAATATTCAATGATTTGGTGCGGCATTATCTTGCTTCCGTAGGGTCGGGTCCTGAACCCGAATAATCTGAGCGATCTGAGCGATCTGATTGAATTCACTTAACATGTTAAGTATACTACCTGCCTCGCGAACGTCAAGTCACAACTGAGTCGCGAAATGCGCTTTCAACTAGAACCCTGGGAATAGACGAGATGACAGATCTTCAACGCATCCGCGGCTCAATACCTCCGGTCGTGACACCGATCCGAGATGGCGACGTGGATTACAAGACTTACGCCGACCTCATTGAATATCAGGTGGCAAAAGGCTCACACGGCGTCCTGATCAATGGCACAACAGCAGAGCCGTCTACATTGACGACGGATGAGAGAAATCGTCTGGTCGATATCGCGATAGAGACAGCTGCCGGACGTGTGCCAGTGGTCGCCGCGACAGGTTCACAGTCGCTAATGGAAACTGAAGTGCTCACCGCGCATGCGGTCAATGCCGGGGTCGATGCTCTGCTCATCGTGACGCCATATTACATACGACCACCACAGCGCGGTTTGGTCGAGTACTACCTCAAGATTGCCAGCCAGCACGAAACGCCATGGATGATCTACCACATCCCTGGCCGCACAGCGATCAACGTTACACTCGAGTCGATGAAGGAACTGCGCGAAAAATCGAGCACATTTATCGGCATGAAACATGCCGTGAATGACCTCGGTTTTGTTACCGAATGTTTCGAGGCGCTTGGAAATGATTTCAAAGTTTTCGTGGGCCTTGAAGAATTGTCGTTCCCGATGATGACCATAGGCGCATGCGGGCTGATGAATGCGGTTGGCAATCTGCGCCCCGACATTCTTGTTGAGATGGTCGAGGCTGTTTGGAGCAGCGACCTGCCCGGAGGACGAGACCTGCACCAGCGCTTGCTGGAGATCAATCAGTCCGTCTTTTATGACACCAACCCTATACCGATGAAATACATGATGAAGAGGATGGGATTGATGCCGACGAACGAACACCGACTTCCTATGGTTCCGGCAACACCCGAGCTCGAAAAGCGGCTCGATATCGTCTTGCAGAATGCGGGATTGCTCCGCAGCGGTGCGACGTCATGAAATTCATCAGCTTCCAAAAGGATGGGCATGCCAGCTTCGGGGCGCTTGTGGAAAATGGTGTCGTAGACCTAGGTGCCAAGCATAGTGACCTAAGTGATCTGCGCGCCGCAATTCGGGCCGAACGACTAGGCGAGCTTGCAGCCGAGGCGGCGGCGAGTAATGCGGACTTTTCTCTCGATACAATCGGCTTCTTGCCAACCATCCCGAACCCTGAAAAGGTCATTTGTATCGGCGTCAACTACGCAAACAGAAATGCGGAATACAAAGACGGGTCTACAGCCCCCAAGTATCCGAGTGTTTTCATGCGTACACGAGAATCCCTGGTAGGGCACGGTCAGGACATTCTCGATCCTCCGGAATCAGATCAGCTCGACTATGAGGGAGAGATCGTAATCGTAATCGGCAAGGAAGGTCGTCGAATCGCGGAGAAAGATGCGCACAAATACGTCGCCGGTCTAACCATCATGAACGAAGGCTCCCTTAGAGATTTCCTGCGACACGCCAAGTTTAATGTGACCCAGGGAAAGAACTTCGCAAAGTCCGGTAGCCTGGGGCCCTGTCTGGTTACGCCTGACGAACTGGATCCGATGGGTGAATTGCGAGTGATCACGCGAGTGAATAGCGAAGAACGCCAAAATGATGTTACGTCGAACCTGATGTTTCCATTTCGGTATCTGATCAGCTATTTGTCCACGTTCTATCACCTTAAGCCCGGCGACATCATCGCAACTGGCACGCCGAATGGCGCAGGTGCCAGATTCGATCCACCAAAATATCTTAAGGCTGGCGACATAGTTGAGGTGGAAGTACCTGGCATCGGAGTACTGCACAACAAGGTCGTCACAGAAAGCCTGTGACGAAATTTGCTCAAGAAGTCGGGCCCGAATCGCTTCGTGACTTCAGACACTCGCTACCAATGGAGTTGCTGCGGGCGCGCGAAGCCGCGATGGCACGATTTCGTCCGGTGTTGCGCGAGCATGGGCTGACCGAACAACAATGGCGGGTCATTCGTACGCTAGCAGACTGTGCGCCTGTCGACGCGAGTGAATTGGCACGTCGCAGTTTTCTGCTGGCACCCAGCCTGACCCGAATCCTGCAAACGCTGCAGAAAAGAGGGCTGGTGAAACGAAGTTCGGACAACAACGATCAACGACGATCGGTACTGGTTCTGACCTCAAAAGGACAGCAGATGTTTGCTCGCGTAGGGCCCGATTCGGAATTGCGCTACGCCGAGATCGAAGCCGAGTTCGGCCAGGATCGTCTTGCGGTACTGTACGAGCTGCTGGCCGATTTCTATAACACTATAGGTCGAGCAAACAGCGAACCCTAGCCTGCACCGCCGGAGCATGCCGCCTACCGTACTCAATAGCCGCGCTTGGGATCCACAACATTCAATAGGGCATCCCCGGCAGCATATCGGCGCAGGTTCTCTTTGAGTAACATAGCCTGTCGCTCGCCAGCCCCACCGGCTGAAGCGACGTGCGGCGTAATTATGACATTGTTCATTTGCCAAAGCGGATGATCGGCAGGCAATGGCTCGGGCTCTGTTACGTCCAGGCCCGCACCGGCTAACTGGCCATTTTCAATCGCTGCAACCAGGTCATCGGTCACCACACTCGCACCGCGACCTACGTTGATGAAGAACGTGCCCTTACCGACAGTATCGAAGAACTCTTTGTTAAAAAGCCCAGTAGTCGCTGGCGTAATCGGCAGTGCATTGACGATGACGTCTGCCTCAGCGGCCAACTCAAGAAGCTCATCTGACAGACCAACATACGCAACATACTCAGGACCTTCGCGTGAACTATTCCGGGTCCCAACCACATGCATTCCCAGACCCGCACCTAACCGCGC
Source organism: uncultured Woeseiaceae bacterium (assembly GCA_964528965.1). Lineage (GTDB taxonomy): Bacteria > Pseudomonadota > Gammaproteobacteria > Steroidobacterales > Woeseiaceae > UBA1847. Next base: position 26,487 of record CAZGVL010000002.1, on the reverse strand, counting down.
AACCTCATTGCCAATTCCGCCAAGCCCGACGACCAGCATCGTCTCGCCCGAGACCGTCACCATGTCTGACCAGCGCGCACGCCAATCACCATCACTCATATCCTTGGCATAGCTGGTCAGGTTTCGAGTCAGGCTGAGCATCATCGCGATGGCGTGCTCTGCAATAACCGGCGAGGACATTTTCTGCATGTTACTGAGTACGATACTACCGTCTGCGACGCGCTCAGACCCGACGCAGTTCTCTGCTCCAGCCCAAAATATCTGTACCCATTTCAGGTTGGGCGCCGCGCTGAATAGTTGACCGTTACAAGATCCGATGATCACATCGGCATCAGCCGCCTGCGCGATGGCTTCGTCATCGGATTGAAACGCTACGAACTCGGCGTCAGGGACGATATCTTGCAGCTCAGCAATTAAGTCTGCGTCACCACGCACGAGAATTTTCTTCGGCGTCGACCAACCTGGAATATCTCGCACCGCGACGGATCCTTCCTGTAATCCTGCGTCACGAATAAGTTCATCGATAGAAACCTGTGCTTGAACCCACGGTGCACAGAGAAGGAAAACCCAGTTCGCAACTGCGACGATGATTATTCGTGTCATATAACTCTCATGTTGGTTGAAGTCCTGCGAACAAAAAAGCAAGCGATTCGAAGCTTACCATGCGATACGCGGACCGAACTTAGGCCTGTTTCGAGAATAAATCGGCGATCAAATTTTGATGATCCTTATAGTACGCGTCACGATCAGCGTAGAACGCGCCCGCGAAATCGGTTGGCGCGCCGGTATTGTCATCATTGGATGCTCCCCACGCGGCGATCTCGAGTAGTACCGGCGTCAACGACAAACCCTTTTCGGTAACTCTGTAGAGTTTCTGGCGCCGATCGTCGACGCCGAAAGGTCGCGATGAAGACGACCTCGAGTTCTCAATGAGTTGGCTGCGGCGCCACGACGAGTATTGATCATCACGGCAATACTCTCTGCCAAATTCCTCGTTGCGGAAATCGCGCCCATGGGGCGCTCCTACAGGTGGGTTCGACCATCTGTTGTAGGAGCGGGCCCGTTCTATCGAGCTGAGCGGTCGTCAACTGGCTCTCGCTATATTCTTGAGATCCCGCGATCAAAGTCTGCTGGCACCGCGCCCGTGAGGTGATGCTACAGAAGTGCGGTCGTAGCGATGCGAGCTCATCCGCTACAGCCCGCGAAGATTAGTGGATAGAGCTCCGCAGCCCGCGAAGATCGCTTGCGCGAAACCGTGGAGTCTGGGCAAGTGATCTGAGCGACGGCGAGGGATCGGGAAAGTCGGACGATCGGTGGGATCGTTTGATGAGAATAGCGCCAGCTATTTGAAGAAAAGGATCACAGCTAGCGGCCAGTTTCCCGGTTCCGCAGCCCGCGAAGATTGCTTGCGCAGACTCCCCTACTAAGCCGGGAAGAAGTCGATCGGTTTGGTTGTCGTAATCGCTTCCACGTTTTTCGAATCGAAACGGAACAACTTGATGCGCTGCACCAGCTTGTTCTCAAGTTCCGGGTCACCCAATTCGCTGGATACCACTTCGCAAAACGTCACTTCACCGCTCGGTGCAATGGTGAGGCGCAATACGATCTGGCCTTCCAGGGACGGATCCTTTCGCAATGCACGATTGTACAGCGCGAATATCGCACCCTTGTTCTTATCGAACACGAGCTCAATTTCTTCACGCGAACGAGATGCCTTACCGCTGGTACCACTGCGGCGCGCACCGCCTGCCGACTGACCAAGACCCGCCACCGGGCTGGTGACTTGCGTCGTGGAACGAGCAGCAATACCGGTTCCGCCCGTGTTTCGGCTCATACTTGCGGTATTGATACCGCCTGAGGCAGCACCGACACTGGACGTAATCATTGATCGCTCACTACGAGCGGCCTCCCCGACGGACGCCGTCAATGGACGGTCGTCTGTGACCTGCTCAAGCAGGTCCTTGTCGACCAGATCAGCGAGGTCTTCGGTGAAAGGTAATAGAGCGGCTTGTGCCTGCTCACGCGCAATCTCTGCTGTATCCACAGGTTCTGGCTCGGGCTCAGGCTCAGGTTCCGGCTCCGCCTCAACAACTTTCTCGGGCTCAGGATCCTTGATTGCATCGGGTTCAGGCTCCGGTTCCGGCTCCACGGGCTTAGGTGGCGGCGGAGGTGGTGGCCTCTGTTCCAGCAACAACTTCGCGATTCGCGGCGGAATCTCGATAACGTCATTCGGATCCGGTTCTGGCGTTGGGATGAACGGCCATACAAGACTGAGGAACAAAACCGACGCGAACACGATACCGAGCAGGCGATGATACTTTCTCTCCTGGCTGGTACCCGTAGTCCACGGGAGGTCATATTCTCTGTAAAACGGTAAATCCAATTCCGCGACTCCTAAGCTCTGTCCCTGTACTGGCTAACCCGCGTCAGCGAGTTGATCCAGCTTCTCCGAACTTTTTTGCAGTACCGCAAGTGAAATTTGCCCGTAGTCGGACCCTGTGCAGGTCGCCATGACCTTTTTCAGGAGCCGGTACGGAATGTCTTTGTCGCCCATAATTGTGACTTCGCGACCTTCAATATCGTCCTGCGCTTCCTTACGCAGTACGCGATCATTCTGTGATAAAAGTGCCTGCCGCAATTCCGGGATGTCATTGCCTTTCGAGTTCATTACGTCCGCCACTTTGGCGACTGCTACTCCCTGCACAATGATGTCAACGTCGCCAATGAGAATGACGACTGTCTCTTTCGCCTTTTCTTCCGCAATAGATAGCGGCAGCTGAATTTCCTTCGCATTGGGTAACACTTCCACGTCGGATGAGTTGACCAGCAGGAAGAACACTAGAATCGTAAAGATGTCCATCAGCGACACCAGATTCAGCCCAACAGTCTTCTTGGCGCGACCATGGCGTCGATCCATTCGTTTTGCGCGTGCTGACTTAACCATCGCTTACGCCCCCGGCCCAGCGACCGGCGCATCGCCGATCGAAATATCGGGAAACAGATCCGAGCGTACAATTGACTCTTCTTCAATCGTCTCTTCAATGCGCACTTTGTCCATAACCTGCACGAGCGTATCGTAAGCAATATCGGACTCAAGCAGGATCGCCGCATCTGTCTTTTCCGGATAGCCCTTCTTAATTTCCGAAAGCTTCTCGCTCAGTGCGTCGTAGTCGTAGCCTTTTTCGGAGTTCGGGTACACGCCTAGCAAACCCTGGTTCCGATCACCGACTTCAATCTGACCCATTCGTACAATGATTTCCAGTTGAAACGTTTGCTCCTGCGGATCCGCGGGCTCATTAGAGGAGCCTGGCAAATTCAATTCGAGAATTGCCAGTCGCGAGAACACCGCGGTAATCAGCAGGAACGGAACCAGAATCACCATCAGGTTCATGAATGCCGTAATGTTGAGTTCAGCCGTATCGTGATCGTGATGACGGCTGCCTCTGCGGCTACGCATCATGATTAGGCTCCGGTCGTCTTAAGTTGACGTTCGGTGACTGCATTCAGAAACTTGACACTGGCCATCTCGAGGCTATCCACGAGCTGGTTGGTCTTTGTTTGCAACAATGCATGGATCAACAACAATGGAATTGCAGCCATCAGGCCAAATGCCGTCGTGTTCATCGCTACCGAAATACTCGCCGAGAGCAAGTCCGCCTTATCGGCAGGATTCGCGTTTGATACCGCCGTAAAGGCGCGGATCAGACCGATAATCGTGCCGAGCAGGCCAAGCAGTGTCGCGATGTTCGCCAGCGTCGCAAGATAGTGCGTGCGCTTCTCGAGTCGCGGCATGACTTCCATGAGGCTCTCTTCCATCGCCTTCTCGATATCGTCTCTACGACGCGCTGATTTCACGCGATACAAGCCGTAAGTCAGAATCGAGCCGATAGCGGCCTTGGATTTTGAAGTGAGTGCTGCAGCCTCCTGGAAATTGCCGGCCTTTAGAAACGGCACGATTTTCTTCCACAAAGCACGATTGCTCGCTCCGGACATCGTCAGATACATCCAACGCTCGATGGCAATTGCCAACCCGAATGCGAACACGAACAGGATCGGGTACATGAACGCACCGCCCTGTTGGAAAAAACGCACTATGGCGCCCAAAGTATCCATTTGATTGCTCCTCTAATTTAAATCAAACGTTCTTACTAATTAAAATCTGTCGGTCAGAAACTGTTAGCAAACCGCAAGCTGGCCTGCCTATTTGTCTCCACCATCTCCATACAGGTCATCGTGATAATCAACCTGTCGTAAAAATTCTTCTCTATCCAGCGGCGCCAGTACTTCATCAAGCAGCGTATTGACGGGTCGGCCCATCAAGTCGCCCGGATCTGACTTCTGCCAGGGTACGATATACAGCACCTTTGGCAGTTCCTGATTACCAGTAACCTCTGTCCTGCCCAGGTCGATGGAATCCATTACCTGGGTACCACTTTCATCTCTGCTCACATCCTGCGCCAGCACCGCGGAAGATACTGCGGGTTCCATCTCTTCCCGTGCGGCATCAAACTCCGCCGATGTATCGACTGCAGGCTCAAGTGACTCATCTTCAACTTCATCCTGAGCAAAGGCAGCAAACGTCGTCATCAGAATGACCAGCATGATTCCGGCGCCGAATACATTGGTTCGTTTCGTATTCATGTCCATCATTCCGCCACGTTTGCCGTCCGCTGATTCGCCGCTACGCGACGTGTCAGATCTGCAATCCATTTCTCAACCTGCTTGTCATCGCTGACCAGCTCGGCGTAGCGCTCATAGTGCTGCAGAGCCGCTTCCAGACGTTGTAAGTACAGTTCATTAAGAACGCCGAGGTTGTAGTGTGCCAAGGCATAGTCAGGCTTGGATGTGACGGCCTTCAAATAAGCAGCTTCTGCTTCAATAAATTTCCCATTTCTGCGAAGTAGCATGCCTCGCTGGTTCAAAGCGGCTGGATGCTCAGGATCCAGCCTCAGCGCAGCGTTTACGGCGGCCTCTGCGGCGAGGTCGTCGCCATTGCTGGCGTGAATAATCGCCAGGTTGACGTGTGCGCCTGGATAATTCGGGTATTGCAGCAGGAATTCCTTAAGACGCAGCTCCGCGTCGACGAAATCGCCGGTAGCCATCACTGCGATCGCTTGCTCGTACATCGTCTGCACTTGCGCAGGAACAACTGGCTGCGCGCCGACGATATTTCCGGATGCATCAACTTCGGAGGCGGCAGGCTGCTGCGGACCTGAGGATGCACAGCCGGCTAGCACAGTGGCAGCAGCAGCCATTGACAATAGTCGCGCGTCAACTCCACGCAGGAGCCTGAGCATCTTAGTAAAGTGCGGTAACAACATCTTCGCTACGTTCCATTTTTGCGTATCGACCTGGCATTAGCCCGGCAAGACTTTCAAAACTACTCTGGACCCACTCGTCATAGACGCCATCGATCGTTCGATCGGTATTCGCCTTATACAAGTCGATCGCCTTTTCCTCGAAGGGGTAGGCCTGCTCTTCCAGCAGCAGGTCATACTGTTCCAGCGCCTGCGCATCCAGCTCCGACGGCCGCTCAGACTCCATCAGGTCCGCACCAAACTGCTGGTAGACCTGGGCCAGCCTGAAGGTCGCGGCAGTGGTGACCTCTGCTACCCCATAATCGGCCGCATCGGTGTAAACAGCGATAACATCCTCCATCAAAGCACGCTTTAACTTCAGACTTTCTGCCAGTGGTTGCGTCAACCTGATAACTTCAAACTTACGTCGCACAGGCTCCGCAAGTTCAAGCGATGCGATGGCTGCCAGATAACGCGTACGATCCGAGCGCTGCGTACCTGCCGTTGCATCGACGCGAACGAGATCTTCCAATCGCGCAACACGCTCCGATGTATCGCCCTTCACTTCCGCGATCTCGAGCATTCTGTACCGTGCTTCGATCGACTCTGCAATTGGATTGGGGTATCGATCGATGATGTCAACGAGTACGCGCTGTTCATCGTTCGTTGCGCCTGTCTCTTTGTAGAGCTCCGCTGCCTTCCAAAGCGCCTCGCGCGCTACGTCATCGTCGCTGTTCTCTGCAACGGCGATCCGTTCAAATTCCTGACCGGCAGCAGCCAGTCGACCCGCGCTAAGATAGGTGACGGCCAGTTTCTGGGTCACGTCGTCAGCGAAAGCACTGTCCGGATAGTCATTTCGATATTGTTCCAGAACACCCGATGCTCTGTCCCAGGCGGCCAGATTAATCAGCGCAGCAGCAGCATCGTACTCTGCGGTAGCACGGATATCCGAGTCCGGAACTTCTTTGCCAAGGCGGGTAAAGTGCACGATCGCGGTCTCAAGATCACCTGCATCACGTGCTGTTTCGCCTTGCTTATAAATAGATGATGCGATTCGATCTTTGATGTCCTGTTCTGCTTCAAGATCATCTGCCGGTGTGAACTCTCTTAGTTCGAAATACGCCTGTTCCGCCTCGGCGAAATGCTCCAGATCGAATTGCGAATGAGCGATCACTGTCCATGCCGTGCGTGCCAGCGCCGGTTCAACCGGCGGCTGCTTAGCAACCACGACTTGCCCGACTGCAATAGCCAGGTCGAACTCATTTTGTACAAACAAATCTTCCGCAACGGTAGTCAGGACTGCACCGGACTCCGGATGCTCGGGGTAGGTATCCGCAAACCTCAGACCACTATCAAGATAGTCCTGATGCCATACTGTCTTTTGCTCGAGCTGCTCATCGCCTGCCAGAGTTTCTTCAAAAGCCCGATACGCGAGAATTGCTGCATAGCCTGCCTCTGCAGACCGCTCATGCAGTGGATAGGCGTAGGCGGTACGTTCAAATTCTTCGGTCGCCGCCGCAAAGTCATTACTCTCAAACAAGATTTCTGCCAGCAGGAAGTTTGTATTCGCGCTGTCCACGTCATCCGGGAAGTAGGCAAGGTACTTGCGATACCAACGGGCAGCTTCCTGATAATCGGTAATCTGTCCGTCGCGTTGAGCTTCCGCATGGTAGTACTGCGCGAGATCGCTCAGGTTTGCCTTCAGGTGAACCGCAACTGCAGTGTTCTCTTCAAGCGGGTTGCGTACCCAAAATTCTCCATCCATGCCGTAACGTTCAACAAAACCTTTCTTGCCTTCCAGGACAAGACTTGGAAACCCGCCTTGCTTGTATGCCTCGATGACCTCAACCTGCAGGATCGGCGCTTGTGGATGATAGGGGTCTTGCGCGACAAACGCTTCGTAGGTTTCGGCAGCATCAACAAACCGCTCTTTCTCAAGATAGAGGTCACCCAGATTCTGATAGATAACGAACGCATAGTGCGGTTGCTCGCGAAGACTCAGATAACTGTCGATACTATCCGCACCCTCCATATAGGAGAAGCTAATGCTAAGAACGCGCAGCGTATCCTCGACAAGTTCCTGCTCGGCTCGGCTTAGCCCGGCGAACCGGTCTCTTGCCCCTTGCAGCTCAACGTGACCGATTTTTCGGTCAAGCAACTCGAAGAATGTTCCAAGACTATCCTCATGCCATGCAAGCTTGAATTGTGACCAACCCAGTTTGTACAGGGACTGCTCGTAGAATCGGGATGAATCGCCATATTCGATGACGTCCTGATAGGCCAATTCAGCGTCGTTGTATTGCTTGCGTATGAACAGCATTTCGCCACGTCGAAACTGGATTTCATCGATAAGCGGTGTATCCGGGTAGCGTTCAAGTGCCTCATTTAATGCCAATAAGGCCTGATCGTTTTTCCCGCCGGTCTCATAAGCGCGAGCCAGCTGGTAGAGCACCGTGTCATTGCGGCGGTAATCCGGATAGGCCTCGAGCAATTGCTGAAACAATTCCGCGGCACCATTGTAGCCAGCGCCGAGGTCGTCCACGTTCCGCGTGAGCTGATCTGCCTCAGTCGCCTCGAGCTCAAGATCGCCCAGGCGGCGCATGGCTTCAGCCCGCAACTCCGGATCATCCGAAACCAGGTCAAGAAACTGGCGGTAGTTTTCTCGCGCCAGACCCAGGCTCTGGATAATCACCTTGCCGGGCCTGACCTCCACAGTCTTGTTCTCCAGACTCTTAATCGATTCGCTCTTCTTCACATCGGCGTTTGCCGTAGTAGCGAGCATCAGCCCACAAATCACGAGAGGAAGTTTCAAGGGGTGACGCGATTTCACTCTGACACCTCGCCTACTGTTGCCGAAAGGTCATAGATCGCCGCCAAAGCAAATCGGGCTTGAACCGTGTAGATATCGAGCCGCTGTTTCTGGGCACGCAATTCTTCAACCGCAATATTCTGTAAGAAACCTCGCTGCGCCGCCATCGATTCAGTGACGCGCAGTTTCATCTCATCGATCCGAGGGCTCAGACCGTAGACGCGTTCGCTAAATTCGCCGAATCGCTCTGGCTCGGTGCGCATCGTCTCGTCTATCTGGCGACGTGCGCGTTGTGTTTCGACAAGCGCCTCACCGGTCTGCCGCAAGTCGCGTCGAATACGCCACAAGCGGTCTTTGAATGATCGTTCCAGTTGCCACTGCAAGACGCCCTTTAACAGGCGGATCTTGTCACCAACCTCAACGGCTTCAGGGATGTCTGCCGATAATGCGGGCGTGCTTTCCAGGCCAGATATTTCGCCCCACATTTCGAATTCACGCTCTGATGCGAGCGCCAGCCAATCGTTACTTTGCTCAATACTGTTGAGCAGCGAATCAAATTCCAGCTTTTGCTGCACCATGCCATCCAGATCTGCCCGTTCCAGCGTTTCCACAACTCGCGGCAGCCGTTCCTCATACGCCTCGCGACGGGTCTCAAGCATGTACCCGTAAACACTCGCGTTTTGCTGCCAGGTATCCAGGTTTTCGTGCAAATAATGGAGATCGCGGAAGTTCTTCAGCCCTTCCTGAAATTCATGCGTGGACAGGAGGTGGTACAGGTATTTGGACTCAGGGCCGTCGCGTAACTCGTTCAACTGCCAGTACCAACCCGTGCTATTGAGCGGACCGTCGTCGAGAAACTGCTCGAAGACCTCTCCGGATTCGATAAAACCGATGGTCCGGTCAATTCGATTGGTCTCTTCATAGAATGCCTCGATAGCATTCAGATAGTGATCGGCTGCCTGGCTGATAGAGTCGAGTTTTGCCAACGCATATGGAATTGCGAGCATGGATTCCTGCACAGCAGGGTCCAGCAAGTCACGTCCACGCAACTCCATCCAGGGAACCAATGCTCGTCGATAGTTTTCGGCTTCCGCGTCGGCCCAGCCCACGCCCAGAAGAGCCTTGTTTGAAAACGGTCCGTCGAGCCTGATCCGCTGCAGTGGCTCCTTCGCGGCCATAGGCTGCTTGTCCTGCAGCAAGGAGTAGCCGAGCGCGAGGTTTGCTTTGTCGCGCAGTGATGTCAATTCTTCGTTATGTGCGTTTATGCGGCCCAGATCATCAAGAATAGCTGCTGCATCATCCACCCTGCCGGCGCGAACCATTGCAACGCCGAGATTAAACTCGGCATACCTGGCCCACTCTGTCTTGCCTTTCCATTGTTGCAGCAGCGCTATCGCCTGATCGTACTTGCCGTTGGCAATATAAATTTGTGCCTGCAGGGACTGCGCTTCGCGGCGTAAATTATCCGGCAGGTCGTCGCTGAGATTAGTCAGCGCAAGCTGCGACTCAGCCAGGTAGCCACGTTGCTTCCAGATCTTGGCCAGGAAGAACCAGGTCCGGTCACGAATGTCCGGCGCCGTATTATCAGCCAGCAGTCGTTCGAAAATATCAGCGGCTTCAAGGTGATGTCCATAAGAAAGATACAAGCCGCCCAACAAGAGTTCGGCATCTTCAGCGTGGTCGTCAAACTGCATTTCCTGTTGTGCGGCCAACACACGCACAATAGCGGGGAAGTAATCTTCCTGATAGAAGTAGAAAAGGACCTCGCCATAGTGCGGGTCCTTAACGACGATCGGTTCAGGATCGTCTTTTGCGGCCAGCACTGGTGTTAGCGAGAACGCTAGCGCCAGTGACAAGAACAAAAAACAGCGAATGGAGCGAGTTCCCTGCAAGGGTCACTCCCATTCCTTGATCACGAATTCCGGCTGTTGCTTGACCACCCGATCCGTGATTTCTAATTCCATATACTTCGCGCCGATACCTTTGTTAAAGCTAATCGTCGCACCACGCCGATAATCACGGCTATGCGGTCCTTGACCCGTAAAGATAGCGATCAGCTCATGGTCACCCGTCTTGAGATTCGCCATGTGTACACGCTGAACGCCACCGCGCACCAGCGCAGCAACTTCGCGTTCCGTATACAGATAGTTGGCGACCTCTTTGCCATCGATCTTCAGGCTTACGGAGTCGAGTGCGAAATACTCGCCGACATCCATCGATACGAAAAAGGCGACTTGTGAGTTGGCGGGAAACAGTAGCTCTTCCTCGAGCAGGAACATATCCCGATTGAGGTCCAGAACTTCCTTCTTGAGATCCTGAACTTCCCCGTCCAACGATCGGAATCGATCCCGTGACTCGGCCTCCGCACTTTCCACTGCAGCATCTGTCGCTGCAGTCTCCTGTGCAATCGATGCTGTGCTGAAAGCAAGCAGCATGCTGACCATGAGACTGATTAATACGCTTCTTGTCACCTTTTCTCTCCTGCGAACCGATACTGAGTTGGTGTTACCGCTGATAGCGGACAACACCGATCGCGATTACTCTCTTAATAGTGAACGAATTTGATCCAGATACTTTTGCTCGTAACCCGGCTTGTAGCCGTGGTGAACGTGTCGCACATTGCCTTCCCGGTCGACCAGTACCGTCACCGGCATTGCATCAACCTGATACAGCTTGCTGACCTCCTTGCGATTGTCGAACAACACCGGGAAATTGACCCCGAGTTCAGCAATCATGTTCATTGCGCGCTGTGGGTCATCGTCGATATTGACGCCAAGAAGACTGAATCCAACCCGCTCATAGCGAACATACAGTTCATCCAGTAGCGGCATTTCCTGCCGACATGGGCCACACCAGGTCGCCCAAAAATTAATCATGACGACGTCGCCGCGATACTCGGAAAGCCGCAGATTCTCGCCTGTGGAGCTCTTCAAGGCGAAGTCCGGTGCTGGTGCTCCAGTAAGTCCCGACGACGCCAAACTGGCCGCAGCGAGTACACTGAGCATCGCACCCAGCAAGTAATTTTTGATTTTCATCATCTCATTCCTTGTTTAACAGCCTGAATTCATCCGTGATCCGACAATTGCAGCAACGCTCACTGTGTATCGCGCAAGCACTGCCGGCCACCCGTAGCCATCTGGCCGCGGGCCCTGTTCTTCGGCGCCAACTTACTTTGTGAGAGCCACGCTCTTCGTGGCAATCGCCGATATCGCATGTTGACAGCCCGAGCCCTCCCGGGGCCGTGATGATCGTCACAAATGCCCCGAATTGTCTGAACATAATCGAACCCCGAACAAATGCGGATCCGGCCCAATACCGTGCGCCGTGAGCACCCCCGGAGTCGCAGAAACACCCCACAATAGCCCCAGATTACGTTAAATTGCTGATTTTTCCAGAGCTTACCGACGTTCATACCAGGCCTTTCAAAGCACGCCTGCGGGGGCCGGCGACCATCCATCCATAATAGCCGTATCCAGCTGAATTTAAAGCGAAAACCCGTCGCCTTTCAGCGACATTTCATGGCTTTTTTTGTGCCCTGTTCGGGTCTGGATGAGCGCAGCATAGTATTTCGGCCAGGCTGGAGATCCTGCTTGGCCGAAATACTGTTGGTTGCGCCTTGGGGTGAGCTTCTGTGGGTGCTATTCGTCTTGTGGCACAGAGTCGGGAGACTGCAAGCCGTCCGAATAGTAGATCCGACCTTCCGCGTCGATCACAATGCTCTCGTAGTCTGGCAAGGTCGCAATCAACGTCAATCCCTGCTCGACGCCCAGCACGAATACGGAGGTGGACAAGGCGTCAGTAATAACCGCATCCGGACCGATGACCGATGCACTGTGGATTCCGCTCGCGGGCGCCCCGGTCGCGGGCTGAATAATGTGATGATAACGAACGCCATCTTCTTCAAAATATCGTTCGTAGTCCCCCGACGTGGATATCGCCTCGTCAACGAGTGGCACGGACATGGCCACCTGGCCGTCAATCCTCGGGTCCCGGATACCTACCATCCACGGTCGTCCACGGCGGTCGCCAAGCAAGCGAGAATCGCCACCAGCCGTTACGATAGCGTGTTCAACACCCTTATTTCGCAGTATTCGGACACCTCGCTCGACGACATAACCTTTGGCTATTCCACCGAGATTAATGCGCACGCCCGGCTGCCTGAATCTTATTGTCCCATTTGCCTGATCCAGCTCGACAAAGCGGTAGTCGATCAGCTTCACCTCGTCCTCTATTGTCGAGTCATCAGGCCTTTCACTATTTCGAAAATCATAGTGCTGCCCAACGCTGTCATAGGTGATATCAAACGCGCCGCGGGTCAGCACAGATATGTCCATAGAACGTCGAATCAATTGGAATAGCTCATCGCCCGCAACCACTGGCTCATCGGCTGCGCGCCGATTGATGTCAGAAATCCGGCTTTCTTCGATGTAGGTGCTCATCAGTTGATCAATACGCGACGCTTCTGCGAATACTGCAGCGACCAGCTCTTCACCGATAGCCGGGTCCTCGTGCCATACGTAGACACTGACTTCTGTCCCCATCATGGCTTCGGCACCGCCAACCCACTCGGCGCGCAAAGTACTTGAAAATAAAAAGATTAGTGCCATAGCTAGAACTCGCTTCAAGCGAGCGCTATGCTGGGTGCTGCATGCAAACCATCTGATCATTAACCGAACTCTCAACAAGGAGCGGGACATTGACTTCATTCCTGATATTCCTCGCAATTGTAGCTGCCTTTATCTTCTGGGTAATAGGTATCTACAACCGTTTGATCAACGAACGCAATCGCGTGAAGAATGCCTTTGCCCAGATCGATGTCCAACTGACACGCCGCTATGACCTGATTCCCAATCTCATCGAAGTGGTAAAGGGCTATATGAAGCATGAGCGGGAGACCCTTGAGGCCGTCATCACAGCGCGCAACGCCGCATCTTCCAGTCTCGATGCAGCCAAAGCAGATCCATCAAATGCCTCGGCAATGAAGGGATTGGGTGCATCAGAAGGTGCCTTGGGCAGCGCACTGGGCCGCTTATTTGCGCTTTCTGAATCGTATCCCGATCTAAAAGCGAACCAAAACATGATGCAACTCCAGGAGGAACTTGCCAGTACTGAGAACAAGGTCGCGTTCTCCAGACAAGCATTCAATGATTCCGTTCTTCAATACAACAATTCGGCGCAGAACTTCCCGAACAGTGTAATTGCCGGGATGTTCAATTTTGAGTTGGCCAGCTTCCTGGAGATCGAAGCGCCCGAAATGCGTGAGGCTCCGAAAGTGTCCTTCAGCTAGTCGATCAGCTGTCTGCAACAATTTCTGCGCGCTAGACCCGCGCTGACGAGGTTGGAGCTACGTTGAATTTCTTCGCCGCACAGGATCAGGCTCGCAAGGCAACCCGACGGCTGGTGGTGCTGTATGCGCTTGCCGTCGCCCTGGTCGTATTCGGCGTTGCTCTAATCGTCGGCTTCACATCGTACAAGTTCGGTTACGCGAATAACGGGTACACCATCGCGGACTACATGCGGGCCGACTGGCAACTGCTCTCAGGAACGATCGCCGTCTCCTTGTTGTTCATATTGGGCGCAACCTGGTACAAGACCTCGCTACTCTCATCTGGCGGCGGTCGAGTCGCCATGGACATGGGCGGAACGCTTGTATCCAGCGATACAATGGATCCGTTACGCCGCCGGCTCCGAAACGTGGTCGAAGAAATGTCGATCGCATCAGGCGTTCCGACTCCGGATATTTATGTATTGGAGCAGGAAGCCGGCATCAATGCGTTTGCCGCGGGGTACGCACCCGGTGACGCAGCGATTGCCGTTACTCAGGGAACACTCGAGCTACTTGAGAGAGACGAGCTGCAAGGCGTCATCGCTCACGAGTTCAGCCATATCCTGAATGGCGACATGCGACTTAACATCCGCTTGATGGGCGTTCTGTTCGGCATCATGGTACTAGGAATAATCGGTCGCATGATTATTCGCGGCGGCCACAGTGCGAGTTTTATTTCCAGAGGGCGAAACCGAAATGCACCCATAGTGTTCGTTATCGGTTTGGCGCTGGCTCTACTCGGTGCCATTGGCGTATTCATTGCGCGAGTTATCAAAGCCGGCGTATCACGCCAGAGAGAGTATCTTGCGGATGCCTCAGCCGTACAATTCACACGTCAGAGTCAGGGCCTGGCAAACGCGTTGAAGAAAATTGGCGGATACTCGACAGGCTCACTCTTCAATGTCGCTGACCCCGAAGAAATCAGCCACATGTTGTTCGGCACAGGAGCGAAGTTAAGCGGCATGCTTGCAACACATCCAGCACTCGTCGAACGTATACGACTGCTTGATCCTGCTTTTAGAGAAAGTGACTATCCGGTGGTCGATGACGGATTGAGGAAGACAGTGCTGCAAGGTGCGACCGCAAGCATTGACACCGGCATGGCAAGCGCTTTTGTGGCCGGCGCCGTTACTGCCGCGGCGATAGGCGACTCGGTCGGCAATCCTGAGAGTCAGCATGTCGAATACGCCGCCCAGATTCGCGGTGCAATACCCGACCTGCTCTATGACGCTGCACATTCTACGGAGAATGCCTATTTACTGGTCATCGCCCTGATACTTGATCGCAGCGGCACATCTCTGCAGCGCCAGCTACATCTGGCCGAGGAAAAACTGGGCCCGCGGCGAGCAGAGCTACTACGGCGTTACTACGCAGAACTCGCAACCGAAAGCGCGGAACTTAGATTACCGCTATTAGAAATCGCCTTTCCCGCTTTGCGACTCAGACCCGCTCCGCAGCTCTCGTTCCTCATCGAGCTGACCGGCCAGATAGCCGAGCTTGACGGCAACGTCGATCTTTACGAGTACTGCTTTTATCGAGTCCTGAAGAGCAACCTCGGCCAGGCAATGCACCCCGCCGGCAAACGACGCGGCGCGCGTGTTACACGCAAGAGCGCTCGCGCAGCGGCGACCAGGCTGCTCGCGCTGGTAGCCCGTGCCGGCCATATCAATGACCTTCAGCGCAAACAGGCCTACGAGGCTGGCGCCGCGAAGTTCGGCGCCTGGGCTGCCGATTCAGAGTATGTGCCGGATCACGACTACTCAGTAGCCATCCTGGATCGCTGCCTGGACATATTGAGCAAGCTCAAGAGTAAGGGCCGCAGCAATTTGCTGGAAGCAATCAGCGCTGTTGTGTTGTTCGACGACCATATTACCGTCACCGAAACAGAGCTGGTTAGAGCCATCTGCGCCAGCCTTGATTGCCCGCTGCCCCCCATTCTCATCAACAAAAATACAACTTGACTCAAGTATGAGCTGCCGCTCGATTTAACGTATTATGGAACTCTTCAGGCGAATTCGCCTCACAACTCATTAACGTCCTGGTGCCGCAGCGCATCCGGTACAAACCATCCCACGGAACCATGATCATGCGTACGTACAAACTCTCGATTTTTCTGCTCGCTTTTGGCGTCTTATTTGCGTTTCCGGCGACCGCGGCGACCGGCGAGGAAGAGCGAGTTGCAGACGCCTCGGATGTTATTGATCAACTGCTACGAATTCCTGAATCTAAAATTCCACCCAGCCTTCTGGCACGAGCTTATGCGGTCGCAGTTATCCCGCGTGTCGTGAAGATAGGCTTCGGCGTCGCGGCTCGCCGTGGCAAAGGGATTATCGTTGTTCGGCAGGATGACGACTCCTGGAGCAATCCGTCGTTCGTTACTTTGACCGGCGGAAGCCTCGGTTGGCAAATAGGCGCACAATCCACCGACATCATTCTGGTCTTCAAGACTCGAGCGAGTGTCGATAGCATCTCCGGCGGCCAGTTCACCCTCGGTGCAGACGCTTCAGTTGCTGCTGGACCGGTAGGCCGGCACACCGAAGTTGCGACAGATATCAGGTTTGAGGCGGAGGTCTATTCATACTCAAGGAACCGCGGCTTGTTCGCTGGCGTGTCACTGGCAGGATCCGGCCTGACTATGGACCGAAAGGCAAACGCGGCGTTCTATGGGTCCAGTGATATGACACCCGAGAAAATATTTGCGAGCTCACCCAATATTGCGCCGGACGTTGCCAACACATTCGTACAACTATTGACCGCCCAGACTCAGCGATTACCGACCAAGCCAGGCATGCAGGCCGGGACGACCTCAAGCGAACCAGCGGCAACTGACGACTCCGACAACGTACGAACATTTGGCATGCCGGACCCGGATGAATCCGCAGACACTGACTATTACGATCCGAACAATTAGACTGCAACCTCTCACTGGGACTATTTGACAGCGTGGACGATCCGATTCAACAAGTGCAGCAATGGGCTGAGTTAATTGGCCCGAACATTTACCTGCAGGCCGCGGCCATTGCAATAATGTTCATTGCGATCGGCAAGATCGCAGACTGGATACTCTCAAGAATGCTGGGCCGCGTTGTAGCCCGCTCGTCGACCGACGTCGACGACAAGCTCGTTGAGCTCATCCATCAACCCGTATTTGTGTCTTTTGTGTTGGTTGGCCTGGGCCTGGCGACCCAGCGAATCGGCATGCCCAGCGGTCCGGAGTATCTAACGCTTGGTGTATTGAAGACGATTGCCGTCGTCGTCTGGTACAACATGTTGCGCAATCTGACGACCTTGATTGTGAAGATCGTATCGCGGCGTAAATCAAGCAAGATAGTTCAAACCGGCATGGTGCAACTGCTGCAAAACGTTGCGCAAGTCGTGCTGTTCGCACTCACTGTCTACTTCATTTTCCTCGCCTGGAAAATGGATGTTACAGCGTGGCTGGCATCCGCCGGTATCGTCGGTCTCGCACTCAGTTTCGCAGCCAAAGATACGCTCTCGAATCTGTTTGCGGGCGTGTCAATTGTAATGGATGCGCCTTATAAGAACGGCGACTTTATTATTCTTGATACCGGAGAACGTGGAATCGTGACCCACATCGGTTTGCGCAGTACGCGCTTGCTAACGCGAGACGATGTTGAAATTACAATTCCCAACGGCGTCATTGGCAACGGCAAAATCACGAATGAAGCTGGCGGGCCATCTGAGAAACATCGAATTCGCCTCGCAGTAGGCGTTGCGTATGGAAGCGACATTGATGACGTCATCAAAGTACTGGAGACCATCGCCAATGAGCACGCCGAGGTGTGCAAGGCACCGGCCCCCCGGGTGCGTTTTCGAAAATTTGGTGACTCAAGCCTGGACTTCGAATTGCTATGCTGGATCGATAAACCCATTGACCGTGGTCGGATGCAACATGAATTGAATTGTCATATATACAAGGGATTCGCCGAGCAGGGTATCGAGATTCCTTTCCCGCAGCGCGACCTGCATGTTCGAACGATGCCAGACCAACAAGCGTCGGACTAGCAACTACTCAGTCTCGGCTGCCTCGCCGCGACGGCGCAGCTCATCACGCACCTCACCCAGGTCACTTTCGGCAGCGTTTTCGCTCATTGGTGCGTTTCCGCCATCGGTCGCGGGCGCATCAGAATAACCCGAACTGTTAATGTCTTCTTCAATGGCCTCTGGAATGACAGCGCCTGGAGCATTGGTCGCGGCATCAATAGCGTCCGGGTCGACCGTCGCATCCGCAGGCAGTTGTCCGAACTGGGCAAGATACTCTGCTTCCTCGCGCCGCTGATTTGCATCTGCAGTTCTGCGGCGCGCTTCGGCAGCAGCCTCCTGAGTGCGACGCAACGCTTGACGTTTTCTCTCAGACTGTGCTTCCAATGCCGCTCGCCCCGCCTGTTCTTCTCTGGCAGCCATACGACTGACTGCCTCACGAGCATTTACGCATTCGGGGTCGTAGCGCGTCTCCGATCGATTCTGCGAACACCGCACAACGGTTGCCTCAAGCAGGTTCGGATTCTCCATGAATTCGTTGACCGAACGCGGCGGCTGTTCCTCAGAGCAAGCCCCAAGCAACGCTATCGCGCTCAATAACAGAGTAATACGAGTCTTTGTCATAGGTTGTCAGATATCAAAAAATTGGCTAAGTGGTCGAAAAATCAGCATGCTTGGATCAACATAATAGCACCACCGCGAAGGTCAGAATTGGCACGAGTTCGCAATTTTCGGCAGTAAGTCATTTCGGGCAGGCCACAGCACATCATGCGCCTCACAAAATGACTGAAAGTCGGCAAGTCGCTGCTGGCTGGCACGGTGCTATAGTGGCGTCGCAGCGACAAGAGGATATTCAAAGACGTGTCAGGTTCGAACCAGTTTTCACTACTTGGCCAGCGCCGTTTCGGCCCTTTTTTCATTACACAATGTTTTGGCGCGCTAAACGACAATATATTCCGCAACGGTCTGATCACTCTGATCACCTTCCAGGGCATCCAGATTGCTGGCATGAATCAGAGTCAACTCGCGAACGTTGCCGGTGCCCTGTTTATTCTCCCGTTCTTCTTTCTGTCGTCCATAGCCGGGCAGCTGGCCGACAAATATGAAAAGTCGATGCTCATGCGACGCATCAAGTCGCTTGAAATTGTATTGATGACAATTGCTGCGGTTGCGTTCAGCACAAACAGTTACATCGCCTTGCTATTCGTTTTATTCCTGATGGGTTGCCAGTCGACCCTGTTTGGACCGGTCAAGTACGCCTACCTGCCTCAACACCTCGCAATGGATGAGCTCGTGGGAGGGAATGGTCTGGTTGAGTCCGGCACCTATGTTGCGATCATACTCGGCCTGATCATTGGCGGACTTGCTGTTTCAATTGATCCGTCACTGGTCGCAGTCTGTTTGGTCGTCGTCGCAATTTTCGGATACGTCGCCAGCCGACAAGTTCCGCCAACAAGTGCCGTTGATCCTGGCATCGAAATCAACTGGAATGCATGGACAGAGACCTGGCGAATCGTTGGCTTTGCGCGCAAGGATCGTAGCGTCTTCCTGTCAATTCTCGGTATCTCGTGGTTTTGGTTTTTTGGCTCCGCTTTGACGCTTCAGATTCCGGCCTACACACAAATTATTATCAATGGCAATGAGATGGTTACTCTGTGCCTGCTGATCGCTTTTGCACTTGGCGTTGGCATCGGCTCCTTGCTTTGTGAACGCATGTCCGGCCACCGCATCGAACTGGGTCTGGTTCCTTTCGGCTCGATTGGTATGAGCGTGTTCGCGATCGATTTGTATTTCGCACAGCCATTCACAAACCCGGAGGCTGTAGCGTCGATTGGTCAGTTCCTGCTCCGGCCGGGCAGCTTCAGAGTAATGCTTGACCTTTTCTTGCTGGGCGCATTCGGCGGATTCTATAGCGTTCCGTTATACGCGCTAATTCAACAGCGCTCGGAACGGCGACATCTATCGAGAATCATCGCCGCAAACAACATCATTAACGCGATTTTTATGGTCAGTGCATCACTAATCTCGATCGCGGTGCTGTCTTCCGGCTTATCAATACCAGAGCTGTTCATCGTTATCGCAATATTGAACGCCGTTGTCGCGACCTACATTTACACACTCCTCCCGGAATTCTTGATGCGGTTTCTTGCCTGGATAGTGATCAATATCCTATACAGAGTCCGAGCGACCGGCCTGGAGAATATCCCCGACAACGGACCGGCCATTGTCGTATGCAACCATGTTAGTTATATGGATCCAATACTGCTTGGCGGAACGATTCGAAGGCCGATGCGATTCGTGATGTATTACAAGATTTTCCAAATGCCCCTACTGCGATTCTTCTTTGAGCAAGCCAAGGCCATTCCGATCGCGTCTGCTCGTGAAGACAAAGACTTGATGGATGAGGCGTTTGAGAAGGTTGACAGTGAGTTGGCCGCTGGCAATATTGTGTGCATCTTTCCGGAAGGTGGCATCACCAAGGACGGCGAAGTGCAGCGATTTCGACCGGGAATTGAGAAAATTATTGCCCGGCGCGCCGTCCCCGTGATTCCGGTTTCGCTTGGACGCTTGTGGGGTAGTCTGTTCAGTCGTCAAAAATCAGGCGGCATTCGAAAGATTCCCGGCCGCTTGTTCGCAAAGGTAGCAATGACAATTGGCACCTCGGTTCCCGCCACCGAAGTTAGTGCACAAAAACTGGAGTTGCTGGTACGGACAATGCGGGGCAACCAACGTTAACGATGTCTAGTTGGTCGGATCGATCTCGGCGACAGCAAGCTTGCGTTGCCATTCCTCAATTAGCTCATCCTTGTTGCCAAACAATCCCACGCCCGACCCGGCTCCCAAGCGAACCTCAACAAGGCGCATGAAACCGTCGCCAGATGTCGCAACGAAAACGCGATTTCCAGATGCCGAAGCCGAATTATTCGTCGCATCGCCAAATACTATTTGAGCACTTGGCAGAGCCACGGGAATCATTGCCGCGTTCAGCCAGGACAGGCCAGTTACCGAAGCCGTTACCCGGTGAATCCAGCGCGGCGTTCTGAACAGCACTCGAGACCCGTTCGGACTGAAGCTTACCTCCTCAACCGTATCGGGCAACTGCAATACATCTGCAGCAAGCTGCCCCTCCTCCAGGCTGAACTGACGTGCACGATTTTGCTGATCAACCAGAACCAGATACTTCGAGCGCGGTGACGCGTCGAGCCAGCGAATCGGCGAATCGCCTTGCCAGAGAGTTTGCGGCCCCCAGTTCCCGGATGCATCGGTGCTAATAACCGTCAGAGCACCGCTTTCACCACCAACATACAGGCTATTCCCAGCAGCGAATGTCATTGCTCTGTGTTCCTCACCCAAATCAAAGCGCGCGATGATATCGCCTGTCACAACGTCCAGAATCTGGGCCCGATTTCCGTTCAATACGCCGAGCAACGAGGCATCAGCCGAAAACTCAATATGTGAAATCTTATTGCCGCTTATGATTGTAAAGAATGGCTGTGGCTGGCCGTCATCAATGCTCCATATTCTTATCGAGTTGTCATCTGCAACGCTGGCGACCAGAGCGCCGTCAAGACTCACGCGGAGCAGTCCTATCTCTTCATTGTGGCCGAGGAATCCCACATCGGCAGATTCGGCCAGCACCGTTTCAATACTGCTATCTGCAGGCAATACATGCAGGTCGCCACCGCGATCACCTATCACGACTGTAGAAGCATCGGGCGTCACCACGGCAACCGCATTTCCGGACTGCGGCCAAATCTGGTGATCTTCGTCGTTGAATTGCAGGTCATCGACAATCGCTGTGGCCGGGGCACGCCAGAAGCGCGCGATACTGTTGGGCCCACCTGTGATGATTGTCTGCGCATCGTCGCTAAACGCCAGCAGATTGTCAGCGGAGGAATCGCCACCCGAACCCAGCGGTGGTCCGACTATTTTTCCGCTGGAGCTATCGTATAACTGAAAGCCTTTCGCCGGCGTGCCAAGCAAGGCACTCGCCCCGGTCGACGCAAATACTAGTTGCCACCGACCGTAGCCGCGTTTTTCAACGATGGGTCGTTGCGGGCTATCGATGCGCCACAAAGATGCACCGTCTTCGCCGTAAATAGCCCCAAGCGTCGCACCGTCAGCGGAGAGACGAACACTGCTGGGCTGAGCGGCAAGGTCGATTTGCGCCACAATCGTACCGGACCGAAAATCCCAGATGCGCACTGCACGATCATAGTCGGCGACTGCTATGCGCTCAGCACTTTGGTCGAGGGAGACAAGCGCGGGCGCGCCGGCCAATATGAGCTCGGCCTCGATAGCCGCATTTTCAAGTGACCAAAGCTCAAGATGAGTTTCAACATCTCCGCGACGTTGAACAAACAGGAACTGCCCGTCTTGCGTCAATTGCGACGCCACACTCCCGGCGCCAACTGGCAGGGTTGCGCGCCGCTTCCCTGTTGTTGTATCCCACAAATTCACCGTGTCTTGTGTCGCTGTGACCAGATACCTTTCACCAGCGCCAACACCGATGATTTTCTCATTCTCGTTCACTATGATTGCGCGCACCGGATTGGCGAACGCCAGATCCCAGATGCGGGCACTATCACTTTGCGTCGCTCTTGCGACCGCGAATCGCCCATCCTCGCTGAACCAAAGGTTCTCCGTCTCACGCTCAACGGGCTCCGGCACATTTAGCCCACGCTGAAAGTCCTCAATTAATCCTTGCGAATTGAGCTTGAGGTTCCAGCCGACAAGCCGTCCTGCCACACCGATGACTTCGT
Organism: uncultured Woeseiaceae bacterium; assembly: GCA_964528965.1. GTDB lineage: Bacteria > Pseudomonadota > Gammaproteobacteria > Steroidobacterales > Woeseiaceae > UBA1847. The sequence continues at coordinate 4,290 of CAZGVL010000002.1, read as the reverse complement.
CCCGGATACTAATGCTCCAGGTGCCATTGATCGGCTCACCGATCAGTTCAGATAATTGTGCAGTCGGTATCCTGATATCCTCATTGCTTGCCGAACTGTCACGACCTGGATTTACTTCCACTGTTCGACCCGAGGGCGCGATAACCTTGATTCTCATGTCGGATAATCGCGAATGGCTGATGTTTAGCGTAAGCCCGATGCGACCAACGTCGCCGACCTGATCAACGATGACCCGGCGAACCAAAGGCGCAACTTCCAGTGCAGTAATCGTCCAATCGTCCCGCCGTTGCAGTCCCTGCGAGGAATATGACCACTGTGAGACCACCGCGCCATTGGTCTCTGTCAGCAGCAAACCACCCGGATTGAATGTGACTACGCCGCGATTTCCCGCAGGCAAGCTTGCGAGCAACAGTGGGTAGTCATCCGCGACCAGGGACGCTGCTCGATCGCGCCGCTGTGAGGTCGACAACACCAGCGATTGCAAAGTCGCCATAAGCGCATCGTCACGGCTCTCAGCACGCATAGCTTCCCTGGCACGCCGGTCCCAAAAAGCTGCACGCAATTCGTCCGCAAATCGCTCCACTCCCGGCAACTTGGCAGCAAGGTCGGCTATCAGCGAGATCTCAGCCTCGTCTACGGCAACACCTGCACGGGTCTGCAAGAAACTTCGGTACAGATTATCTGCCGATTCCGAATGGCCGGGAAACGACCTGAGATTCGTATAGGCCGTATCCGCTAGCTGCAAATCGGAATCTGCAGACGTAAGAACAACAACATAGGGTCTTGGCAAGAGTTGCGTATACGAGAATGGCACGGCAATGATTGCCAGCAAGATCGCCACAGCAATGGCCGGGACACGCCAATGCGTCGGTAAGTTTTCGTTCGCCCAGCGCGCTGTAAATACAGCTGCGTACAGACGGTTTCTGACCTTGAGATTGCCATCCTCGTCAATAACCAGCAGTCCCAGCGCAATCAGGCGCCGCTGCAAGGCCGACCCAAGGTCCGCTGCGACGGGTATGCCCTTTCGCAACCGCCCATACAGGTTCAATAGTGCTTCACTGCGTTTCGGGTCAGATACGACTTGCCGATGTATGTGACTCATGTGCGGTTCGCTATGCAGTGCAGCACGACCGGCCAGCTGCTGGACTGCAATGCGATCCACGCTTTTCGCTATATCTTCCTTTAGTCGTTCGCGAGCAATTGAGCGAGCGAGCTTTTGAGTCAGGTAGGGCTGACCGCCTGTCCAGTGGAATACTCTGTCAAGAGCCAGCTTCGCGTCAGCGGATGAAAGGCCCAGCTCCGTTGCAAAAATATCCAGCTCTTCCCGCGTAAAGTCGGTCAACGATACCGCTTGCGAAATATTAAAAGGCGACTGCTCCGGCGTGTCCACCAAACTCAGTGAGTCACATTCGCCAAGCAGCACAAACGAAATACGCGAGAACTCGGGATCGGTAGTACGCGCATTATGCGCTGCCCGAATACTCGCGAGCAGTTGATCTGCGAACGGTAATTGCGCCACAGATTCGATACCGTCGACAAAAACTACGACACGTTCCGGCACGTTCTGCAGCAAGACCTCAGAGTAAAACTCAACCAAGCGCTGTCGATTGCTCAGAATAGATTTGTCCTGCCACCAGCTTTGCAAATCTGAGCGAACTCGCAGTTGCCGCAACAAGCGATACGCAACGCTGTAGTACCAGCGGCCGGCGTCACTGCCACCATCGCGCATGCCGATTTGTTCAAGGTCCAGAATTGCGACTTTGAAGCCGTTGTTCTCGAGTCGAGCCGTGGTAGCTGCAATTAAACTCGTTTTTCCGCTGCGACACGGCGCAATTACATGCGCGTATCGGCCGGCAACAAGCGTTTCGTAGAGGACATCATCCGCGCGTCTTCGTACATAACCGGCACGCACAGCATGCAGCGGAGTGCCCACGCTGAAGAACTCGCCAGTGGAATCGAGTTCCGCCTGGCCAGATCCAGGTGTTTGTTCGTTTGAATTCCCGGTCATCCTCAGTCCTGCTACGGCATGCCAATGCATTCTCTGCAATTTGACAGGATACCGCCAGTGTTGATGTCGAAATCATGACGTGGTGCCAATTTTCGGCAACAATTCGACCAGAGGGCATGGCTGCTCTGCGCTACCAGCAAGATTGACTGCGCTTGCACGGCACCCGCCAAAGCGAAGCTTTGAATGAAAAGCATTTGATTCTGTATACTCTCGGCAGCCGTCCGGCAGTCAGCTTGAGAAAGGGTCATTTGCGTGAAATATTGCCACCAACACAATCTTGTACAACCTGGTGCCGCTGGTGCCGAACGGCGGTTTGGGATTCACGTATCTCTTCCTCCCAATGACACCTTGCGTAAAGTCCTGGGCGACGAGTGGGAACAATTGCACTGGTATCCGACCGAAGCTGAGCGCGATCAGGCGTTTGAAAATATGGCGACCAGACATGGCTACTATCGCAAGAGTGATACGCCAACCCAGGTGCTGAGCAAGATTCAGCGCTAGCGAGTAAAACGTCAGTCGAGTTGGCGTGGCGCGGTTCCGATATTGAAGTAGATATTCCGACCTCCCTCCTCAGAGAAACCGCCAGCCAGGAAGACGGGCCCGAGAAAAGAGTCGAGGGCAAGAAAAATGCTGCCATTTAACTGCATTGAATCAAAGCTCATTGCTGATCGGGTTTCCCAGACATTGCCAGACTCAAGCGACGCGCCAAAATACACCGGCACTTCAAATACTCCCCCCGCCGAATTGCCAATACGGCGGTAGTAAACCAGCCGAACGAGCGCGGCATGTGGCCCACTGATCTCTCCTATATCGAGGCCCGAAAGCCTCAAAAACCCGCCGAGTGGAAAATAATTTTGCACCTCGACATCTGTGCCCGTGTTGGTCGCATAGGCGACGCCAAGTTGCAGCGAGCTCTTGCCGCGACTCCAGGCTGCAGCGACATTCGTACTCACCGTATCGAATGACTGGTCTGCGCCCAAACCCGGACGGGACAATATCCAGGTTACATCGGCTCGCGCGCCTTGCCTCGGAAACCACGCATTGTCGAATGAATCGTACTGGATGCGGGTCATTACACCGCCGGTATCGTACTTAATATCCGGCAAAGCAGGGTCTCCGACTTCCACGTCAGCTTTGCCGCGACCCGTGAACAATCCAACCCGAAACTCCGTCGAGTTACCTATCTCAGTGCCAAGATCCAAGCCGACTTCGGATTCATATACGCGGTACCTCGCCACATTGTCTTCCAGCACGAATGCATTGCGATTTGACTCATTAAATTCGACCCGTGGTGCCACAAACCAGCGTGATCTTGCATGCAATGGTTGATAAAACTCGGAAAAGAACAGCGGGTCGGTGCCCAATTGTAAGTCTGTGCGCCATTCTGCGCCAAGTGAGTTGATACCGGTCCGAGTTAATCGTGCTGAGAGGTTAAACGCAGTTTCACCTTGCAAATTATCCTCAAGCGACAATCCAAACTGAAGATAGTTGGGCCCCCAACCATTTGTCTCGGCGAGAAACTCGACCCCCGTATCGCCGTTTTCTTCGAGCAATTGATAGCTAACCTGCTCGTACAATTTCATGCCAAACAGCCGGTTCGCATCGGCGGCGAGTGTGTTCGTATTGACCGGGTCGCCTATCTCGGTATCAAGCCGCACCTCCAGAACCTCGGCATCCAGTCGCCCATCGTGCACGACTCGGACGAAATCAATTGTATCGTCGATAGTTCTTGGGTCGCGTCGATCGGCGAGGTACTCCGCGTACGTATTCTCGTCAACGGAAAATTCGACCAGCTGGTTTTCAACAGCAAGCGCTGCTTGTATGCCAGGCTCAATCGTTTGTGCGATATCCCCGAAGTTAGTCGACCCGAAAAGACCCAACTCCGGCTGCAGCAGAAAATCCTGATCACCCAGCATTTGGATCTGTCGTTTCGTTTCCCTCTGCATTAGGATTGTTAAAACTTGCTCTGAAACAGTCAGTACCGACTGCAGTTCCTCCGCGCTGTAGAGTGGGAACTCGACGTCGACGGCGATAATGATATCCACACCCATCTGTTGCATGACATCAACTGGAAGATTGCCGACCAGGCCTCCGTCAACCAGAAGCCTGTTATTCACTACAGCCGGCGCAAAGAGTCCGGGAACCGACATACTGGCACGAATTGACATGGCGAGGTCGCCAGAGCCCATGACTACTTTTTCGCCCGTCACCAGGTCTGAGGCAATCGCTCGGAAAGGAATATCCAGATCATCGAAATCGTCAATGTGCGATACACCAATCGT
>CAZGVL010000001.1:206021-208624 GCA_964528965.1 uncultured Woeseiaceae bacterium | reverse complement strand
CCCGCTCGGTGTCGAACAACGGCGGGGACACCGTCGCGCATCGACGTGCCATGAACTTGTAGACAATGGACTGATAGATAATGAATCGATAGACAATAAATCGACATCCACAGAAACACGCCGGCTCGAATTGAGCGGCCAGGTACAGGGCGTTGGTTTCAGACCGTTTGTCTACCGACTCGCACAAGAGATGCAACTACTTGGCGAGGTACGCAATCGACTCGGCACGGTACAGATAATCGTGCAAGGGCCAATCTCATCACTGGACTCTTTTCAAAGCCGCTTGACTATCGATGCGCCACCGCTTGCGCGCCCGACTGTTTCCAGTACCACTTCAATAGCTGCAGGTTGCTTCGAAAAATTCGAAATCAGGAGTAGCGCTGGCGGCGACTCGGCACGAATATTCGTGCCACCTGATTATTTTCTGTGCCCGGATTGCGCGGCAGAACAAAGTGATCCCGGTGATCGCCGCTATCAGTATCCGTTCATCAACTGCACTCAGTGCGGTCCGCGCTACACATTGATACACAATCTGCCCTACGATCGTGCGAACACCAGCATGGCGGGCTTTGAGCTCTGCGCTGACTGCCTGTCCGAGTACACCGATCCGGGCAACCGCCGTTTTCACGCAGAACCCGTTGCATGCCCGGTCTGTGGCCCGCAACTGGAATTCGAAGTTAGCGGGCAAGCAACCCGTGCCGTACAAAAGGCGGCGCTGGATGCCGCGTTGCACGAACTCAGATCCGGACGAATTGTCGCCATCAAAGGTATCGGTGGTTATCACCTGATGTGCGACGCCCGAAATTCGACGGCAGTGTCGCGCCTGAGACGACGCAAGCATCGGCCCGATAAACCGCTGGCCGTTATGTTTCCACTGGTCGGTGATGATGGACTGCAGGCGGTACGAAAGAGCGTGCAGCTAAGCGATAGCGAAGTGGAGCGGCTGACAAGCCCTGCTCGACCTATCGTGCTCGCTGCGAAGAAGGTCGGCTGCCCATTGTCCACCGAGCTTGCTCCAGGGCTGGCTGAAATGGGGGTGTTCCTGCCCTACAGCCCACTGCATCAATTGCTGCTTAGTGAGTTCGGCGCACCGTTGGTTGCGACCTCTGGGAATATCAGTGGTGAACCCGTACTGACGGATAACGAGGACGCGAGAACGAAATTGGCTACAATCGCAGACGCGTTTTTGCATCATGATCGCCCTATTGTTCGTCCGGCTGACGACCCGGTATTTCGCTCCATTGGCGAGGTCGCTCGCCCGCTTCGTCTTGGTCGCGGCATCGCACCGCTGGAGCTCGAATTGCCATGGCGTCAGCCTGAGCCTGTTCTGTGCGTCGGCGGCCACATGAAATCCACCGTGGCGCTGAGTTGGGATAACCGCGTCGTCATTTCACCGCACATTGGCGAGATGGATAGCCCGCGCAGCCTCGCCATTTTCGAGCAGGTCACCTCAGACTTACAGGCTCTATACGGCGTGCAAGCCACGCGTTTGATTTGCGACGCGCACAGTGGCTATGCGACACACCGCTGGGCGAAGCTCCAGGACACACTCCCCGCCAGTGTCGTTTGGCATCATCACGCACATGCCTCGGCGTTGGCCGGCGAAACCGGCCTTTCCGGCCCGTGGCTGATATTTGCCTGGGACGGCGTTGGTCTTGGTCCCGACGGCACGCTGTGGGGTGGCGAAGCGTTATACGGCGGCCCTGGCAACTGGCGGCGCGTGTGTAGCTTGCGGCCATTTCGACCGCCGGGTGGCGACAGGGCTGGACGCGAGCCCTGGCGAAGCGCGGCTGCGATGATGTGGGAAACCGGGGGAAACTGGGAAACAGAGTCTGGTGACAGCGACATCGCGCGACAAGCCTGGGCCGCAGACTTGAACTGCCCGCAAACCTCGGCGGCCGGCCGTGTTTTCGATGCTGCTGCTGCAATGATTCTCGACGTACAGCAAGTAAGCTTCGAGGCCCAGGGACCGATGGCGCTCGAATCTCTGCCAAGAACGCCCGGCACCATGATGTCGCTACCACTTGAAGAGGATGCCGGCGGAATACTGCGTACTGATTGGGAACCCTTACTGAGACTCCTTAGCGATAAGCAAATCGATGCAAACTCCCGCGCCGAAAGCTTCCATAGCAGCATGGCGAATGTCATTGTTGATCAGGCTTTAGCTGTTCACCAGCGCAGCAATATTCGTCACGTTGGTCTGGTGGGTGGCGTGTTTCAGAATCGCCGATTAACCGAGCAGGCGATGGCTATGCTGGCCAGCGTAGGCTTCGAAGTTCACCTGAACTCCACACTGCCCTGCAACGATGCCGGGCTGAGTTACGGCCAGGCGGTCGAATGGGCCGCTACGTGCCAACAAGGAATCGACTAATGGAAGACGACCGGATTTCTCTCGCACATGGCAACGGTGGGCGCTTCATGCGCGAACTCATCGAAGAGGTATTCGCCAAGAACTTGATCGATTCAGAGCTTGACGTACAAGCCGATGCAGCTCCGATTGATCTGAATGGCGGCGAGGCCATGATCACGACCGACGGCTTTACCGTGCAGCCGCTCGAGTTCCCAGGCGGTGATATCGGTTCGCTGGCGATACATGGCACCAC
>CAZGVL010000001.1:4239-205921 GCA_964528965.1 uncultured Woeseiaceae bacterium | reverse complement strand
GTCCTGGTGAGCGGCTCTGTTGGCGACCACGGCACCGCGGTTATGCTGGCACGTGAGGAGTTCGGTTTGCGTGGCGACCTGAAGTCCGATTCCGCATCGGTGTTCAAATTGACCGAGGCAATGATGCAGTTTGATGGATTGCGATTCATGCGTGATCCAACGCGAGGTGGCCTCGCGTCAGTGGCCAACGAGATCGTTCGCGCAACCGGGATGGGCGTACGCCTCACCCCCGACATACCGGTGCAGGAGCAAGTGCAGGCGGTGTGCGACATGCTGGGTTACGACCCTCTGTATCTCGCCTGCGAAGGTCGCGTTGTGGCGATCATTGAGCCATCGCAAGCCGATGCGGCGTTGGCGGCCTGGCACGCTATTGCAGCGGGTAAAGGTGCGGCGATTATCGGCCGAATGGACGCGAACAACGGACGCGTTATTCTCGAAACAGAACTTGGCGGAGAACGTTTCCTCGAAGAACTCGAGGATGATCCCCTGCCCCGCATTTGCTAAGACCGATGCGCGACTCGCTTACTTGCCTGTTCGCGACGACAGGCAGGTCTGCCTGGTTCCTCGATACTCAATCGCCCGTTAGAGTGTTGCTCGTTGGAATCTTGGAGCCACTGGACTAAAGGGCGATATCCCCGCCGCCAAACCGGTACCGGACTGCTATGCCAACCGCCCAGACGTCATAGTCATAGGGGTCAGCACCAAGCGTCAGTATCAGCGGTAGAGTATCCGGCTCTACATTTTGCAGCGACCAATCTGCAGTGGAAAATTGCTCGTTGCGCAAGTCTATTGTTGTTTCCCATTTGTCTGAAATGCGATACAAAGCCTCCAGACGAAGCGAGTCCAGTTTGGACGTCAATTCCGGCAGCGAACTTTGGCCGCCACTCTCGCTGTTCAAAAGAATAGCCGTCGTTCCCTCACCGCGAGTGTAGTCAAACTTCAGATCAAAATTGCCTTCCGCCTGCCGCCACAAGAAACCGAATCCGACATGGTCGAAGTTGTCGTTGTGCAGCGCCTGCCAGTCAGCATCGTCAAACTGCTCACTACCCAGTTGAGCGGCATCAATCTTGTCGTTGCCGATCAATAAATAGGTTGATGCATTATCTGTAATAGCCCAACTTATGTCAGCCGTATAACGAACCTCTTCGCTTTCCGTCATGCCGAGCTGAGAACGCGTGTAGCTGTCTTCCGCGTAGAACGCCGTGACACTGAAAGAAAGCGGGGCATCCGCAAGTGCAGCGGCCGCAACCAACTCGCCATAGGTGCGGTATCGATACGCCAGGTTATATTTGCGCATGAGCGGATTTTGACCAATGCTTTCAGCCAGGTCCGTGTCATAGCGATCGATATCTCGTGTCGACACACCGCCTCGCGCGCGCAGATCAAACCAGTTCGCCGGCTGCCAGCGCAATTGTCCCCAGCCATCATCCTCTGTTTGCTCCGCGACTTCCTGATAGTCACGGTCCAACTCAGTGCGATTATATCCGGCCGACAGACGCCAATCCTTCAGGATGCGCCACTCGCCGCTTAATTTAAGTCGCGAGCGCTTGAAGCTGAACGGAGTATTCAGCTCCGGATCGTTGGAATTGAGCAGGTCCGTGATAACCCGTTCCCAAACATATTGCTCCGTATTGTTGTCGCGCTCATCCATGCTGTACGTAAATTTCAATCGAATGCGGTCCGACGGGCGAGATGTCAGTGTCAGCGCATAATTGCCCGTATCGACCTCGGCGTTCAGCGAGGCAACAGGTAAAGCAGCGGAAGTTATATCGGGGTTAATCGTGTACGGCAACAGCGTGTCGTTTTGTTCGCCGTTGCCAGCAGCCAGGGAAAATGCCAGCACGGTGTCCCAGACTGACGCACGCCAGGCACCGGAAAAAACGAATTGCTGGAAGCTATTGTCGGGCTCCTGCGCCAGTCGCAGCTGTTGTGCGCCGGCGATCGTAGTAAACGGCGTATCCCATGTCAAAGACTCGTTCTTATCCTTGAAGAAGGAACCGTAGTAGGCGAATTGCAGGCTGAAATCCCTGGAACCGTACTGCAAGCCGATATCGACCTGATCGGTTTCGTAGTCAAACCAACGCGGCAATAGCGATGATTGCGAGTAGCTCGGACCCGCCATGATGTCGATGCCCTCACGCGTCTGGTGACTGAAGTCAACGTAGATGCGAATATTATCGGTCGCCTCCCAGCCAGCACCGGCATCAAGCACTTTTCGGTCGCTGCCAATATTCTGTACCCGCAATGACGAGTTCAAGTCAGTCATTCCATCGGTTGTGCCGGCGGGGACCCAGGTTGCCGGTAATGACAAGGAGTCAGGTGATGAAGAATTAAACACAGTTTGCGTTGTATCGAAGCGTCGATACGGCAATTCCTGATAACCGACGTAGAAATCGTAACTACCCTGACGGGCGCCTTCAATTCCTGCGACGCGCGAGTCAAGACCAAGGTCCTCAAGATACCAATCCAACCGATAGCCATCGTTGACGTAGCGACCTTCACCATTCACATCGGCATAGGTGCCCTCTTCGTCAAGGCCTGTCGCATTACCGAAGCGGGCCGCGTCCTCGCTGACATAAATTGCGCCGAGCTCGTAATCGGCTCGATAACCGCTTTCAAATGGACAGTACTCGCACACCCACTCACTCGTATCGACCTCTGCATAGCCTAAGCCCGGCAATGCAAAAAGTGCGGCGACGATTAACAGCTTGCGTGGAAAATTTCTGTTCTTCTCTGGCATCACAGCGCTCCTAACGCTCCAACTTCGATCCCGAAGGATGATTCGAGCCATGCACCTGGCTATGACAATTCATACAGCTTTGGCCGAGCAGGAATTGCGACGGAGTATTCTCAGGCAAGCCACGTTCATCCTGCGGAATGCTGGGATGGCCGGACTGCGAATGACAGCTCTGGCACAGCAAAGGTGCTCGCTGACTGAGCATGCCGGGCTGGTTCGATCCATGCGGGTTATGGCAGTTGGTACAATCTTCCGCGACCGGTGCGTGCTCCCATAAATAGGGCCCGCGCTTTTCGGCATGACATTCGTAGCACGTTTGATTGACCGTTTGCCGCACCATCAACTGATCCGCAGAGTTGCTGTGTGGACTGTGACAGTCGCTACAATCCATTTTGCCCTGGGCAATAGGATGCGCATAAGGCTTATGTATCTCGGTGCGCGTTTGCTGGTGACAATCGAAGCACACTTCAGGCTGTGAGGCGGTCGCCAGAACAGGGTCGCTCGCGGTATGACTCACATGACAATCGGCACAGGCCACGGTGTTTTCGTCGTGACCACTGCCATGCCATGCGAAACCTGCGTCATCCTGATGACAATCAACGCACAGACTATTCTGCACCTCGATCGGCGTCGAACTGTCCCAGCCGAACATTACAACCGGCGGACGTTCCTGCCCGCGTCGTACTCGTCCCGCATGATCGCCGCCTGGCCCGTGACAGGCCTCGCACTGCAGCTGACCGTGACCGAACGGTGAATTCGAATCGCCGGGCATCGCGTGTTTGCTGCGGAACACCGCAAGCGTAGTTTGATCCTCATGACAGGACAGACACGTGTCCGCACCCTTCTTACTGTACGGAACCTCATCGTTGTTCTCTTCCGATTGTGCCGATGCCACAGTAGCCAACAGCGCACACGCACACAAAGCGACTGCAAACTGGCTTATTCTTATTAGAGTACTCATCCGAACATCGATTCCCGTCTGTCAGTAACCACAACCAGCGTGGTCAGATCGGGGCCACGCTGCCGTGGCCCCTATTCGTCAATTGAACTCGAATGAACCAACCCCGTGCACCGCTTTGACATCGGCCGAACGTCCCGGGCCATGACAAATTGTGCACGTTTCTACCTGCGATGAAATGAGCGAACTGTCGGCCGCCTTTCTGGCATCAAAGTCGCCGCCGTTTTGCTTCATATGCTCAGTCGCAAGCTCGCTCTTGTGACAGCCGGAGCATGCAGAGGTGTTCGGTGAGATAACTATGTCGTCAGTAACGATAGCAGGATCAACAGCGTCCACCGTCGTGCCAAGTATCTCGCCAGGCTCAACCGGGTAATACCCGTCCTTCGTATGGCAGCCTTCGCAGTTATTCAACCTGCCTGGGTAGACAACATCAGAGTAGGAATGTGCCGAATTGCGGAAGCCGCATACGCCTACCGTGCCGGAGTGGATACCATGGACCATGTTCTTCAGGTCGATAGTCTGATCATCCGGCCCGAGCGTATTGACACATGCTGTGTCTGCTACACGCTGGAGGACGTCAGTTGCGTTCGGGTTGTGACAAATGGCACAAACTTCCGGCTTGTCCGTGCGATTTCCGCCGTGCAATGACAATTTGCTATGACAGTCGTTGCATTTGTCGATATTTACCACGACTCGACGCGGCGTCGTATCGGCGCCGTCTACTCCGAAATACTCAATCGCGCTGGTTACAGGAACGCGGTCCGTGCCTCCCGCGATAACTCCGTCGCCGTTGAGGTCCACACCCGGGTGCCCCTCCAGGGCGACCGCGATAGAACCGCCCAGAGCAGCCGGGAGACCGGCCCCTGCAATCGCCGTGAAAATGCCATCTCCGTCCACATCAGTACCCGCTCCGCCGCATCCCGCGCCGAGAGCATTGATACCAATAGGTGACGCGTTCGCTTTGCCAGAGCCAGTGTTCGTGAAATCTTCCGTCGTCCAGCCTATGTCGAGTGCCAGGCGGCTCGTTCCATCAGCGCAGGCGGTGAATGCAGGGTCAGTGTCAATGTCATAAGGTACGCCATTTCGGTCCGTTACCATGTAGTCAATTTCCAACGGTGGCCCGCCGGCAATGACGTTTCTGACAGCTTCGATGCTGTAGATGAAATTCTCACTTGCCACGTCCGAGGTGATTGTATGAATGATATCCACGCGTACAAGTACGCCTTCTGAATTCGTGATTGTGGCGTCCGGACCGTGACAGGTAGCGCACTGGGTATCATCACTAAATTGAAGCCCCAGCGGATGCTCGCCGTCTTCAATTGCAAACTCGTGCTCACCGCTATCAGGATCACCATCGTCGAAATGACAGGTACCACAGGCAGCACGATTAGGAACTTCCCGCCAGTTGCTTGCCTGCGGCGTTTCCAGGTTATCTTCGTTGTGGCAGGTTTCACAATTCCTGAGGTCTTGTGTCCAGACCAGGTCGGACCACTCGTGTGCAAATCCACCGTAGCCAACGATAGTGTAGTCCGGTCGGGCGGCATGAATATTGTGAACCATCACTTTCATGTCGACTGTGTTGCCGGTGTTGCCGTCAATGGACGACGGGTTGTGGCACTGCACACAATACTGGACATCAAATCGGGCCTCGCCATGTAATTCAAGATTGTCGTGACAGGCGTTGCAGGAAGCATTGTCCACAACCAGGCGATTATCCTCAGGAATCACAGCACCGCCGGTCGGCATTACGTCAACAGGTGCGTTGTCGGCCGGGATATTGACAGGCCAGAAGCCACCTGAATTCGTACGTATTTCTACGCCCACACGATGAATTTTTGAAGCATCGAAAACGGGACCCGCCGGATAAGCATCAAGCGCACTCGCAAATGTGTACTGGTATTTCCCGTCGTTGTTGTCTGTGTACGTTCCCGCTGTAGCCGTTTCTGTGGTTGCCTGCGCGTCCGTAACACCCCCGTCATCGCGAGTAATGTAGGACTGCCATTCACTGGATCCACCGCCGCTGCCCGGCGTCAATTGTGCAATGGCGAAACGAATATTGGCAGGCGGCAGCCCAATCAGGCCCTGCCCAAGGTCATCTGTTAGCTGATAATCGACAGTGGGGCCCGCACCATTAGCGAAGGTCACGGCCGTAATCTGCACATTGATCTTTTCTGCCGAGGTTACCGGAAGGCCGTTACCCGTCGATGGTCCGGCCGGTCCAGGCGGACCTGCAGACCCATCAGAACCTGATGGCCCCTGAGCACCAGTTCCTCCTTCGCAACCAGCGAAGAGAAGACCGAACAGCATGAGAGCCGCGATGCGGCCTGAGCAGTGGTTGTTACTTGCCATGATCCATCACCTTGCCTGTTATCGGCAGCATGTAGAATTTGCCGCCCGTTTTTTCTGGTTATAGCCAATATACTCAACGTTGCCCCAGTATCTCAATAGTCAATCGTCGCCCGGGCATTCGACATGTACCTATATATTCTCGGAGGAACTGCAGACCGTAAAACACACCGCGACCTGCCTGACGCCCTTGGAACAGCACCGAAAAACCCGCCGAATGACCACCCGGCCTGTCGTCTGATGCACTGGAATCCGCAGATTTTGTGCGAGTCGGCCTTCAATTATTGCTGCTTCCCACAAAAAAATGGCCGGGCGATTGCTCGCCCGGCCCGAAAGGTGGGTGGACCCGCAGGTCCACCGTTTAACTGCTATTTATTCAAACAGGCTCATGAGCTTGTCAATGACACCGTAAACGACTTCGTCCTCATCGTCGTTCTCGACCAGCGTACCAAAGGCATCGGTATGCGCATTGAACGTTGCAAGCTCACCGGCCAGATCGTCATTGATCATGCGTGACCTGTGGCAAGCACCGCAGGCTCTGGAAGCGGGACCAGTAACAAACTCTGGTACAGACCCGATCTTCCTGCCCTCGGCGTTTTCAACGGCGAGTCCGTCGACCATGTCATACCAGGTAGCTACGTCATCAGACTTGGCCTGGACACCCGGCATTGACTCGGACTGATCCGGCACATTGTAGGTTCCGTCGACATGGCAAGCCTCACAGTTCCTGATCGTGAAGTTCGGGAACACGTGCGTGATGTGCTGGTCATAGCGTTTCGCCAGTACAGGATCGAACGTTTCGAAGGTGTCACCTACATCGAAGTCCTGGAACGAGTGGATCGCATGGGTATACGAGTCGATCGCACGCGATGCCATCTCAACGTGGCTTCCTGGGCTCGTCGTTACGTGGCAGTTCTTGCAGACCTCGATACCATCACCGCCCCGGCCGCTGCCGTCATGGAAGGTGCTGGCCAGTGAATCGTGGCAAACGTTGCATTTTGCGGTATCTACAGTTGCGTTGGCACCCTTGAAGTAGTCATCGACAACCGCGCCGTTGACCAGGTCAAATGTCATACCTGCTGCAGTGAGGATGACATCTTCGCCGTCAAGCTCCAGTTCTGGTGTCACGGTGACTTCTACCTTCCCGACTTCACCATTGGCAATCAGTGTTGGAATATCGTCGGTGTTGACAGACTGGTAAGCCGCCATGTCCAGAGTCACCATCCAGCTCCCTGGCATGCTGGCAGCATCCTCAGTGAACAGTGGATTCGCGCTGCCGCCTGAACTCTCAGGCGTGTATTCCATCTGGCAGCCGTTCCCATAGCGCCCCGGACATGCGTCGACCTGGGCATCCCGGGTATGAGATGCAACGATGAATTGTTTCGCATCCCAGCCGTAGAAGGACACTAACACCTCCGGAATAATGGCCGGATCACTGGAGCTGAAATTGATCATCAGCAAGTTGCCGTCGAGCGTGACCTGATCAACCGAAACCGAATAGGCATCGGCGAATTTGACACCACTGGCGTCATAAATCGTCTTGTCATAGCCCGTGTGGTACTCGCTGAACGGTGGAGCAATTCCGGCACCATGGCAAGTCGTGCAAGCCGGAAAATCCTCGACGTCATGGAAGGAGAGGTCTTCGCCTCTATTCCACAAGTACTCGAACGGAGGTGCCCTGTTGCCCTGGGCGTAAGCCTCTCCGGGCCAGGCATCAATACCCTGTATCGCGTGACAGCTCTGGCAGGTCTCTGCCGTGAAGTTGTCGTTGTCCAAAATATTGGTCAACTGGCCTTCATGGCAAGTGTTACAGGTTGACATGGACTGCGGATACGGGAATTCCATGGCATGCGACATGTGAGTGTCGTTCATGACCGTGGCAAGGTAAGAATAGTCAGCCGCCTCTTCTTCCCCGGTTGCCCAGTCAAGAGGCGCGTCGACCATGTACTGCCAGTCACTGTGATTACCGTTGCGGTTGTCATAGTGGCAGGACTTGCAGGAGGCAAAGTCGGGTATTCCGGCGACGACCGGGTCACGATAGCCGTGCTTCATGTAAGGCGTACCATGGCAATTTTCACAGCCTGAAACCTTGGCTGCAGAAACATAAGCGTCCGGGCTGGCGGCATCTCCAGTACCCCAGGCCAAAGACGCGCTCGCGACATCATCGTAGAGATGTACGTGCGTACCCGGCGGAAGTTCAACTGCTGTGCTTCCGGAGTGCTCGAGCAGAGGACCGTCTGCGATATAGCCGTAGGCGTGTGCGCCCTCAGGGGAGACCGTCCGCAGCTCAGGAGCGTACGAACAATTGGTGTCCTGCACGGTATACATGCCATTGCCGAGTGCAACGTGATTCTCACCGAGGCTGCAACTATTGAGGTACTGTTCCGTATCGCTGTTGTAGCCGACCACATAGAATCGCTTTTGGTCAAGCGAGGGCAGTCCGGGAGCATCGTCGAACGGCATATCGAAGTAGGAAATGCTGTACGCCAGGGTGACGACATAGGTGCCGTCAACGGCAGGGCCTACGCTGGTGACGCTTTGAAAGGTCAGTTCGAGATTGCTTTCATCCACGTACCGGTCATAGATCGCCTGATGCTCATCCCCTTCACCGCTGTGACAGGTGCCGCAGGACTCGGTTTTGGACATCGCGATGGCAGCTTCTGCCGAACTTGGTGGAATGACATCCGATCCGTCCTGTCCATCGGCTCCGTCTTGTCCGTCCTGACCGTCTAATCCATCTTTTCCGTCCGAACAAGCAAACAGAAAAGCGGTCGCGAGAAGTAAGAGTGCCAGCTTCAGGGTCTGGCCGATTGAAGAATACATGTCGATCCCCTGGTTATTACTACGATTCGGATACTTCAGGACCTAAAGCCGCGATGCGCAACGCGCAGGCGAGATTTTAGGCACTATGCGCAGGATAGAACCTCATCATTTTCGTGACACTGATATATCTCAGTTCCAGCAGGCATAATCGCTGTGGATTACACCTAGGTCGGTACGGTCGTTTCGCGGTTTCAACCGTTACTCGTAGACAAGGCAGCTGCGACATGCAATTTACGATGCCCGGCGCTCGAACCAGTGAACTGTTTAACGAACAGTGGATTGAAACCAGTTCAATGCTCGCTGCACAGCAGCTCGATAATTTCGCATTCCACCACCTCGAATAAGACGAACCAGGTGACCAGCTTCGCCATAACTGGAATGAAGCCGCCAAGCGAACACCGAAACACGCAAGGCGGTTGGCGCCCTGGCCGTGTTTCGACAGCAAATTAATCAAACAGGAAATGCATTATTGAGTGCGGAGGTTTTGCCGACGTCCGTCTGAGTAAGAACCTCCGGCTATCTGCTGCCCGCCTGGTTGGCGGCTAAGATGAGGCGTTCTTGCAGGACAGTGATAGTCCCCCGCTCTATCTGCCGGCGATGGTGCTTTAGGGTGTCATTTTGCCAAAAAAAAAGGGGCGGCAAAGCCGCCCCTTTAACGTACTCAGGCCAAAGCCTGATTCTAGTCTTCTCCCGGCGGTGCCGAATTCGTGCGGAACGATTCGTGGCACTTGCCGCATGCATTTGGCTGATCCGTGCCAGGCTGGATCGCAACAACGTCGAACACATGGCTCGATGCATCGCCTTCGATCCTGTTGCCCTCCGAATCGTCAAACCACGTTGCGCTCTTGGAGGTCTTGGTCATGTGACAAGACGTGCAACGTCCTACCGGACCCTCGCCAAGCTGGTAGTTCTCCGGAATAACCGAGTCCCCGGGCTGGTACGGCGCCAGCGGCATTCCCGCGCGTTCACCGCTATGGGCCTTGACCGCCTGCTCTACCAGATCCGATGCCGACATCTGTTCCGTCGGAGTCGGCGCCAATGCAACATCGTTTTTGACGACGCTGCCGCCGTTAGCCGTATGGTAGACCGCGATGTTATCGAGCGTCAGTGTCGCGAACGAGCCCTGCGACGCGTGACAGCTCAGGCACCGGACGTTGGACATGTTCGCCTGCGCGTTGTCGCCGAAGACGAACTCGTTGCCGGAGAAATCTTCGTTCTTGAACTGGAACGGACCGCCTTTGCCGCTGTGCGGAGAGTGGCAGTCATAGCAGGTCAGGATCTCATACGGATTGTCGATGTGCGTCGATTTCAGGAAGTCATTGTACTGCTGGTGATGCTTCACTGAATATCCAGTAGGCCACAATCCCGGTTTTTGCAGGTAGTATCCTTCCGGCTCATCAGTGGCGTTCCAATCCAGCGTGTGAATGCCGGCGACAAAATTGCCATCAAATTCGGTGACGTCGCTGCGCCATGGGAAGCCGAACGCCGCGCCCGCAACAGGAGGTTCCGAACCACGGCTGTGGCATTGCCCGCACATCTCCCGGCTGCCTTTAGCAGTGAGGTGATTCGGATTGACTATCTGGGTTGCATCACCGGCCCCACCGATATGGCCGCTGCCAGGTCCGTGACATTTCTGACAGCCAATACGATAGTCCACCGCGGAGTACTCGGTGACGTTGCCAGCCGCATCTGCCTCGAGCTTAAGGCCTGCTTCGTGGCAACCGGAGCATTTCTTGGAATACGTCCTGCCTTGCGTGTACCAGTTGTTGTTGTGGTAAGAAACCCACGCACCCGTCCGCTCGTTGTACTGGATTGGCGAAAGCAGCATGTCTTCGCAGGTTTGGGTGGTATCCCAGGTGACGAAGGCCGGTTTGGCGGGCTTGGGAAAGCCTTCCGGGCTCGTCGCCGAGCAACCGCCGACGACATCGCCAATATTGAACATATAGCGCTGTTTCCAGGCGCCGTGCAGGTCGGTGGCTTCGCCACGACCCTGTAGCACCGTGAGTTCGCCGGCCGCGGTGCCCACGCCGCCGTAGGTCGAGTACACGGTAAGTAGTGTGTCGACAGCTTCATTGGCACCATCGTCGTTGCCGTCCACCAGGATTTCAAAACGAAGATCCGGGGTGTCGTTACAGGTGCGAATATAGACGTCGTGGCTGGGGCTAGATGATGAATCTTCCGTCACGTCGTTGGAGTCTACCCCGGTGTCGGCCCAGGCACTGCAAAGACCTGCTCCAGGATCGGCTGGCCACCCGGCCGTATCCATCTCGATGAGAGAGCGTTCGATCACGCGATAGTGACCGGAATTTTGCCAGGCAGCGACCAAGCCGGGCGACATTGCGCCATGACAGGCTACGCAGAGGTCGTTTGATACGAATATTGCGTCGTCTGCGGGCCGGCCCGACAGCTCGATCTCTACGAACTCACCCGGGCTGATGGAATGGCGCGTCCCGCCTGGCAGTAAACTGGCACCAGCTGGCGGATCGACCGAAATGAATGAGCGCGTGACCGAGTCGAGTTGAAAATCGCCGTTCACATCCGTCAGAGTGGAGACGCTTCCCGGCGTAGATACTGTTGCACCTTCTACGGGGTCGGGTAGCCCGTTGTCGTCACCGTCAGGGCCGACGACGTTGCCGGTGATCGTACCCGGAACGCCCCTCAGGGACATAGACACGTCCGTGGTTGCTCCCGCCGCAACGCCGACATTCGATTCAGACGACGTGATGCCGCCTATGCTCGCGATTACCTCGTAGACACCGATAGGGACGCCGGTCAGAGAAGCTACGCCGGTGGCATCGGTGTCAGCGGTCGTGCTCGCCGGATCCGTCGATACCGTTGCGCCCGCAACGGGATTGCCCCCAGAGGTCACAGTGGCGCTTATGGTGCCAGTATCATTGGCAATGCCATCCTGACCATCGGAGCCGTCTTGTCCGTCCAGGCCGTCTTTTCCGTCCGAGCAAGCGAACAGGAAAGCGGTCGCGAAAAGTAAGAACACCAGCTTCAGTGTCTGGCCGATTGAAGAGTACATGTGTATCCCCTGGTTATTATTTCAATTCAGATATTTCAGGACCTAAAGCCGCGATGCGCGACGCGCAAACGAGGTTTTAGGCACTATGCGTAGAATAGAACCACATCATTTTCGCGACACTGACATATGTCAGTTTCGGCCCCAATACTGGACCGTGGCTTTCGCCTATCTGGAGGGCAGGATTTCGTGGTAACTACGTACAGCGCACCAGCGCTGGCAGCCGAGTTCGGTCACCGCCCGATCGAGCGACTCAAACACACGAACTGATGCTGCATGGAGGGACAAACGGGCCTGAAGAGTCTGCGCCCTGCGAATGGAAAGCGCACTGACAAAAATCACTCTCTGCTACGTAAAAACCGACAAAGGGCATGGGCAAGTCACTATCGACAGTGAGCACCCGAAGCGATAAAACAACCCTGTCAGGCTGCTTTAAAAAAAACTGAACTGCAGCCTAAGGGAGGTACAGTCGAATGTCATGCGGAAACTCCGAATGTCCATTCTTTAGTTTGCACGCGAACGGCGGTCCACTAGCAGCACCCGAATTTCAGTGCATGGTTGATAATGCGACGCAAAAAGTGGCTTTCAAACAGGGTGAAATCCTGTTTATGCAAGGCCAGCCGAGCAACAATTTGTACTCTCTAACTGGCGGCATGGTCAAGATCTGCTCCAACTCAGCCGATGGGCACGAACAGATCGTGGGTCTGAGCTCGCCTGGCAACTTGCTCCTCGGTCTGCAATCAATCAGCGAGGACACCTACGTATACACTGCCGTCGCTGCAACGACCGTGCATGCCTGCAAGATTAACCACAAAACTCTGTTGTCGCTCGCAGAAACCAAGGGTAATCTCGCCATGAAGCTGCTACATGCTGTCAATGCTCAGCTGGCGCACACACGAGCCCTCCTGGAAGTGATGGGGCAAAAATGTGCTGCCGCGAAAATCGCGGCATTTATTCTGCTAATGACACCGAATGCGCAACACGGCAATTGCCACTATGATTTGCCGATTTCCCGTCGCGAAATGGCTGGGCTATTTGGCTTGAGTGAGGAAACCGTCTGTCGGTTGATGGCCAAAATGAATCGCGCTGGTGCCATTTACGCACCGCGTGGAAAGATTGAGATCCGAGACCGGGCCCAATTGCATGCGATTGCGTACAAGCCAGCAGACGAACGCGTTCTCGCCTGAGCACATCTATCCTCGATAAGCCTGCCAGGGCGCGAACCGCGGCGCAGTTGTGCTGCGAACTACGGCGTGTACCTATTGGAGTCAGCACTTGATTGTGCAAAATTCACGCTTGTACCGAACCGATTTTTATTCGGCGACATACGGGCCTTGATTTTTTCCACCATCAATTTATGTTTAGTCTTGTTAAGGTCCGATTCACGTAAAAATTGGTATCTTATGCAACTGACCAAGATCAATTCTGCCAAAGAGGGATTTTCATGAAGAGCTTCAAACGTGCCGCACTAACACTAGCGCTTGGAATGCTTGTGTCTGTATCTGTCGCAGATGACCTGTCTGCAACCATTGAAACCTGCGATGGCTGTCATGGCGACAACGGCGTAAGCCAGTGGGGCGACGTTCCCACAATCGCTGGCATTGATGCCTTTGTGCATTCGGACGCGTTGTATTTGTACCGGGATGAGGAACGGCCCTGTGCGGAAAGCGAGTATCGTCAGGGTGACACCAGTCGTGCCGCGACAACCATGTGCGAAGTCACAGCAAACATGAGCGACGATGATATTGACGACATAGCTGATCACTATGCGGGTCTGCCGTTCGTCGCAGCAACGCAAGACTTTGATGCGGCGCTGGCTGCATCGGGCGCGGCAATTCACAAAGCAGAATGCGATCGCTGCCACTCCGAAGGCGGCTCAAACGTCGAGGACGAGGCCAGTATTCTTGCCGGCCAGTGGATACCTTATATGGAAAGCACCTTTGCGCAGTACGCCTCCGGTGAGCGGTCCCAGGACAAGAAAATGAAGGAAAAGATGGACCCGCTGAGTGCCGAGGACGTTACCGCACTGATCCACTACTACGCCAGCCAACAATGACCAGCAGCAGCGCAACTCGCGCTCTGCTGGATGATTTGTTTGCCCGAATTGATGAGAAGGATACCGAGCGTTTTCTTGATTTTTTGACCGACGACGCTTCCTTCCGTTTCGGATCGGCGCCGCTGGCACAGGGACGCGAAACGATTCGCGCTGTGCTGGACGGCTTTTTCGCAAGCATTACTGGCTTGAGCCACGCGCTGAGCAGAGTGGTTGAAGAAACCGATGCCATCATTTGCGAGGGTACGGTTACCTACACGCGACTTAACGGCTCGCAGATTGCGTTGCCATTCGCCGATGTTCTGGAGCTTGAGGGTGATCGTATATCGAATTACAAGATTTATATGGATGCCGGTCCACTCTACGCAGAGTAGACGCAGGCGTTAAGCACAGCGCGCAGCCGCCGTGAATATTGACACTCTGATCGGCGGCTTCTTTCGGCGCAGTTACCGGCACCTCATGACTTTCCCGGACGCGCCGGGCGACATTCGCTTGCCTGAGCCGAACCCCGAGCGCCACTATCTGCTTTATCTGCATATCCCGTTCTGCGTTGTCCTGTGCCCATTCTGCTCTTTCCATCGAGTGCAATTCAAAGAAGACCGGGCGCGGCAGTACTTCGACGCGCTAAGGAAAGAGATCCGCATCGCAACGGATACTGGTTACACGTTCAGTGAACTGTACGTAGGAGGAGGCACGCCTACGGTCTTGCCGGATGAACTCGTCGAGACCATTGATTTGGTCCGCTCACTCCATCCGGTCAAAAATATCTCTGTCGAAACGAATCCGCATGATCTGGACGCCCATAACCTGTCGCAACTGCGTGCGGCTGGCGTTAGCCGACTGTCCGTTGGCGTACAGAGCTTCGACGATGATTTGCTGCGCGAAATGCAGCGCTACGACAAGTATGGCAGCGCGGCGGAAATCCAGAGACACCTGCAGTTGGCAGGCAAAATATTCGATACGCTGAACGTCGATATGATTTTCAACTTTCCGCATCAGGACCAGGCCTCACTAACGACGGATTTAAATACCCTGACGGACGTGCTAGCAGTGGATCAGGTGTCATTTTACCCGCTCATGAGCGCGGCCTCGACTGAAAAGGCAATGCAGCATGATATTGGCGTCGTGGACCCCTCCCGAGAGCATCGTTTCTACAAGGTCATTGTTGAGCACATGTTAAGCGCCGGTTATACCCGATCATCTGCATGGTGCTTTACAAGACAAGCGGCGATGCTGGATGAATACATCGTAGGTCATGAAGAGTATCTCGGCCTCGGCAGTGGCTCCTTCAGCTATATCGATGGTGGCATGTATGCCAACACTTTCTCTATCAACCACTACCTGCAGCTTGTGCAGGCCGGTAACAATAGCTGCGTGCGACATCGCCCTTTGACGACGCGGGAACAGATGCGTTATTACCTTCTAATGAAACTTTTCAGCGGAGCACTCGACAAGGCCGCGGCTGAAGAACGCTTCGCAGGTCGCTTCCAGCGCACGCTGCGCAGAGAATTGGCTGGCCTGCGCGGAATCGGAGCGACGACTGATTCCGAGGATACGATCGAACTCACGGAAAGCGGCTACTACTTGTGGGTCGTGATGATGCAGGAGTTCTTTGGCGGCGTGAATAATTTTCGCGACGACATGCGACAACACATTGCCGAGGAGCGTTCTGCCCTGTTTTCGCGGTAAATTTCGGACTCGGGTGACAAGCGATACACGGCTTCGGAAAACCCGCATAGCTTATTCATCGCCATCGTAATATTAAGTGCACTGGCATTGGCTTCGACAGTGGAATTAGAATAATGGCAATGGCTGAGCGTTTCACCCGGGGTATGTGGAAAACGATCGCCCTGATAGCTCTGACCTCAGCGTGTTCGTTCGCGCTCGGTCAGGACATTGACTGTGCCGAATGTCATGCAGACGTTGTCATCTCATCTCCCGCACATCCAGACGTTATCTGCAGTGACTGCCATACGAATGTCACTGCAGCGCATGAGGCCGATGACCTGGAGCCGCTGACTGAAGGCGAGAGCTGTGGAGAATGTCACGGGTCTGCTCTTCGGACGGTCGGCAGAAGCGCTCACAAAGATCAGGCAACCTGCATCGACTGCCACAACGGTCCGCATGAGATTCATGAAGTTTCTGATCTTGCCTCGGCCGTATCCGCGGTCAATCAGATCAAGCAATGTGGTGGTTGCCACAATACTCCGGAATCGCTTGTCGATGGCTACCTGACCAGCGAGCATGGAAAAGCGCTGTTGCTATCCGGGCTCGTTAATGCGCCAAGTTGCAGTGACTGCCATGGCAGCCATCGCATTCTCGATATAGCGAGTGACCGAGCGCCGACATCGCATGATAAATCGCCAGAAGTATGCGGCTCATGCCACCTGTTACTACTGGAAGACTGGAAGAACCTGAGCGCTCACGGCCTGGCTTGGCAAGAGGGCGAAGAAGGTCCGGTTTGCACAGACTGCCATTCAACACACGGTATCGCCGATCCAACGACGAGTGCGAGTCGCCTGGCCTCTGCTGACAACTGCGGCAGCTGTCACGAGGAGTATCTGACCACTTTCAGAGACAGTTTCCATGGCAAGGCGAACGACCTTGGCATGGTGAGTGGCGCTACCTGCGCCGACTGCCATACGCCGCATAAGAACCTTCCGGTGGAGCACCCGCAGTCCAGCGTCAATGCTGCCAACCTTGTCGAAACCTGCGGCCAGTGTCATGACAATGTAACCGAACGCTTCATCAGCTTCGACCCACACAATGACCCATCGAATCCGGATGATAATTTCGCCGTATACGTTGTCTGGTTCGCGATGACCGGTCTGCTGCTCGGTGTGTTCGCGTTCTTTGGCGTGCACGACCTTCTCTGGCTGCAGCGCTCACTGGTCGGCGTCTTGAGAGGCGAGTTCAAGGAAGAAGAGGAAGACGAAAATACGCAGTACGTCCGACGTTTCACCCGCATGAACAGTCGCATGCATATCGTTATCATTACGACATTCCTGTTGCTGGCTCTTACCGGGTTACCGCTCAAGTTTCACGCCGCGCCATGGGCACAGCAGCTGATCAACCTGCTTGGCGGTATCGACTTCGCGAGATTGGTGCATCGCATCGCGGCGATCGGAACGTTCGGCTATATGTCATATCACCTGGGCAATCTGTTTGTCCGCTGGGTCTTCAGTAAAGAACGTGGGCTCCTGTGGGGTCCGAATTCCATGGTCCCGCAGCCACGCGACTTCAGCGACTTTTTCGCGAATATTCGTTATTTCCTCTATATGGGCGAACGCCCCTCTGGTGACCGTTGGACCTACTTTGAGAAGTTCGACTACCTCGCGGTTTTCTGGGGCGTGATGATAATTGGCCTGTCCGGGCTAATGCTCTGGTTCCCCGGCCTGTTCACCAGCTTCCTGCCAGGCTGGACGCTGAACGCTGCTTACGTTGTGCACAGCGATGAAGCGTTGCTGGCGACAGGGTTTATCTTCATATTCCATTTCTTCCACACGCACCTGCGCCCCGAGAGCTTCCCTATGGACCTGGTGATCTTCACCGGCAAGATGTCGCTGCAGCGCTTCAAGTCTGAGCGGGCACTTGAGTACCAGCGGCTGGTTGATAATAATGAACTG
The DNA here is from genome assembly GCA_964528965.1 of uncultured Woeseiaceae bacterium. Taxonomy (GTDB): domain Bacteria; phylum Pseudomonadota; class Gammaproteobacteria; order Steroidobacterales; family Woeseiaceae; genus UBA1847. The sequence goes on along the minus strand of CAZGVL010000001.1, from coordinate 188,353 downwards.
GAAAACTATCTCGTCGATCCGCCTACGGCGGAAGAGCGTCGCAGGGCTTACATCTGGGGAACGATATTCCTGACTATCGGCGTTGCCCTCGCTGTTGGTATCATCTGGGCACTGCTCAGCCACTAATAAGACTATAAAAATCTGGCCGGCAGTGGCAGCCACGCGAAATAGTGGTCCGTAGTCTGCGAGCAATCGAGGAATACTATGTTCAGGAACTTTCTTGGGTCCATCACCCGTAACTGGATCGGTTTGGCTGGAACAGGTATCACCCTGGTAAGTTTGGTACTTATCGTCAGCGCGTTCGTCATAGAACAATTAGGACTGGTTGGGGCGCCGTACCTCGGTATCCCGTATTTGATGCTGGCGGGGGTACTCGCGTTCGGGCTGTTTCTTGTCCCGCTTGGATCGTTGCTCTGGCGTCGCAAGCTGCGTCGTGCAGAAGGTAGTGAGAAAAGCCCGGCACTGCCAGTTTTCGACCTGAACGTCGCGCAAACACGCAACTGGCTGTTAACACTCTGTGGCGCAACCCTGTTCAGCGTTTTCATACTCGCCGGCTCAACGTACAAGGGCATTGCGATCATGGATTCTGTCGATTTCTGCGGCCTGGCCTGCCATTCCGTAATGGAACCGGAACGTACTGCTCATCAACGGTCGCCACACTCGCGTGTCTCATGTGCCGATTGTCACATTGGCCCCGGAGCCGACTGGTTCGTCAAATCGAAGATGGACGGTGCCTGGCAGATGGTCTCGGTTACGCTGGATTTGTATCCTCGCCCAATCCAAACCCCACTGCACGATCTGCGGCCGGCAAGTGATACCTGTGAGCAGTGTCACTGGCCCACGAAATTTGTTGGCGACAAGCTAATCGTGACAAAGAACTACGAAGAGGATGAAGTCAACACGGAATTAACGACCGCATTGCTACTCAAAGTCGGTGGCACCGGTGTCGCGCATTCGACCGGCATTCACTGGCACGTGGATCCTGATGTCACGGTTCGTTACCGATCGGATGAAACCCGCGAGGACATATACGAAGTGGAATTCACTGATGCCGATGGCACAGTCACTGAGTACAGCGACAGACGAGCTCCCGAAGAAGGCGGTGTCTGGCGCACCATGGACTGCGTTGACTGCCACAATCGACCCAGCCATGTCTATCAGCCGCCTGGCTCCGAGATTGACCTTGCAATTCAAGGTGGCCTTATCGATCGCTCCCTGCCTTTCGTAAAGCGCGAAGGCCTGCGCATTATCGATGCTGAATATGAATCACATGAAGCAGCGCGCGTGACTATTACTGCAGAGCTTGAGCGTTACTACAACGAGAACTATCCGGCGATCGCGGCAGATCAGGCCGATGTCATCGTCGCTGCAGCCAATGCTCTGGGCGATATCTATTCGCTGAATGTCTTCCCGCAGATGAAAGTCTGGTGGAATACCTACCCGAACCACATTGGCCACGAAGAATCACCCGGTTGTTATCGTTGCCACGACAAGAAGATGAGAACGGCGGAGCGAGTGCAGATTACGAGTGACTGCGATGCTTGTCACACCGTACTCGCCGAACGGGAAGAGAACCCCGAAATCCTGACGAGCCTGTTCCCGGAGTGACCATAGGCGATGCAATCGAGAACTGTGTGACGTGAAACTCTCGGATTTTCCACCTAATCGATTCGTTCCTCCGGGCGAGGCATCCCGGCAGCTTCTTTACGAACTCGTCAGCGGCGCAAGTGGGCTGATCCTGGCACTGTTTATGTGGGGACACGTCGTCCTGGTCGGTTCCATCCTGACCGGCGAGCGCGGCTTCGACTGGTTGGCGACGATGCTGGAGGACTACTACATTGCCCAGCCCACAGTGGTCTTCATCTTCGCGCTCTTTCTATTGCATGCGGTACTCGCCGCACGCAAGATTCCGGCGCAGCTTGATGACCGCAAGCGCATTGTGCGATTGGCTAAAGACCTGCAGAAGTCCGGCAGGGAACCCACCACGAACCGTCGTGAGGACTCTCCCTTTCAGCCACATGTTGAATCGATGTTATGGATCTGGCAGGTACGCACCGGCATGGTCATTCTGGTGCTTGGCAGCTTTCACCTCATTTTGATTGCTGTCGACGTTTTTACCCCCTTGTATGGCAACCAGGCGGGTCTCGAGTCGGCAACCACAATGGCCAGAGTTAGCGCTGGCTTATGGATGCCGTACGCACTACTCCTGTTGTGCGTCGAATTCCACGCAGGCGTCGGTCTGTATCGACTCGCCATAAAGTGGGGCGCCGGGAAGTTTTTGTCACGCAATATCCTGCACCGAATTGAGCGATTCCTTTTCTGGTCAATTCTCGGGCTCGGCACGATTACGCTGTTGGTGCTCGCGGGTTGGTTGTCGCCTCCTCTCGAATTCTTACTCAGCACCGGTGCCGCATGACTTCGCGACTCGCCACCACCGATGTACTAATAATCGGCGCGGGCCTGGCCGGTGAGCGCTGCGCGATCGAGTCGGCGGCGGCAGGGCTGGACGCAACGATCATCTCGCTTGTGCCACCCAGACGAAGCCATAGCTGCGCAGCACAAGGCGGCATGCAAGCGGCTCTTGGCAATTGCGTCAAGGCGGACGGCGATAGTCCGACCTTGCACTATCTCGACACAGTTCGCGGCTCCGACTGGGGCGCGGATCAGGAAGTCGCCAGTATTTTTGCAGAAGAAGCGCCGGTGGCAGTCAGGGAACTTGCCCACTTCGGCGTACCGTGGACACGCGTCCGCGCGGGCAAGAACAGTTACTTCATCAAGGGTGAACGCGTCGAAATTGATGAGGCAGAAGAAAATGAGGGCTTGATTACGCATCGGGACTTCGGCGGCACCGCGAAGTGGCGAGCGTGCTATGCGGCGGCTGGAACCGGTCACGCCGCTTTGTACGCGGTCGACAGTGAAGTGGTGCGTCTTGGCATCACCGTCCGCGATCGAGCAGAGGCAGTCTCACTCATTCACGATGGCAGTCGCTGCATCGGCGCCGTTATTCGCTGCCTCAGGACAGGACAACATTCAGCGATGTTGGCAAAGGCGACGGTAATCGCGACCGGCGGTTATGGTCGCATCTATGGTCAGTACACGACCAACGCAACGATCAATGAAGGCACTGGCGCGGCGATTGCACTGGATACTGGCATTGTGCCGCTGGGTAACATGGAGGCCATCCAGTTCCATCCAACCGCGTTATCGCCCAGTGGCATTCTGATCACAGAAGGATGCCGTGGTGACGGTGGCTACCTGCTCGACAAGGACCTGCACCGATTCATGGTCGATGCCGAACCCGAGAAACAGGAACTCGCCAGCCGCGATGTTGTATCGCGACATATGGCGCAGCGCATACGTGATGGTTATGGCGTGGAGTCGCCTTACGGCCCGCACCTGTGGCTCGACATTCGGCACCTTGGCGAAAAACATCTGACCACCAAACTCCGCGAAGTATTTGATATCTGCAAGGACTTCGCAGGTCTGAATCCAGCCGATGAGCTGATTCCCGTGCGACCGACGCAGCACTATTCCATGGGCGGTGTACGCGTGAACAAGGATGGGCAGGCTTACAACATGGCCGGACTGTTCGCCGTTGGCGAAGCCGCATGCTGGGATATGCATGGCTTCAATCGCCTTGGCGGCAATAGTCTTGCCGAAACGCTCGTGGCAGGAAGACTCGTCGGTGCAAGCGCCGCCCGCTACGCTGCCGGCTCCGAACTGCGCGCAGATACTGGCCTCGCCTTCGACGCGATTGAGGCGGCCGAGCACACGGCGAACGGCTGGCTGGATCGTGAGGGCACCGGTCCAGGTATTTACGACATCCGCGATGCCATGGGCGAAATAATGATGCACAAAGTTGGTATCTTCAGAAACGCCGAAGAGCTCAGCGAGGCTGTCGCAGAGTTGCAGGCGCTGCTCACGAGTTGCGACACGGCCGTGTTGCGCAGCAAAGCACCAGGTGTCAATCCGGAGCTCACGTTCGCGTTACGGATAAAGGGCATGCTGCGTCTCGCAATTACAGCGGCCATGGGAGCACTCGCCAGAACCGAGAGTCGCGGCGCGCATTGCCGAGTCGACTATCCATTGCGCAATGATGAGCAATGGCTGAATCGAACGCTGGTGCGCTGGGCGCGCGATGCGGAGTCACCGACTTTTGACTATGAGCCCACCGGCTTGATGGACGTACCGCCCGGACACCGTGGCTATGGAAGTGATGAACGAATCGAAATGAATGCTGATATCAACACGTACAATAAGACCGTTCTCGAACGGCAAACAGGACATGGCCGCTTGGCGACTGAGGAAACGATGGGCAGTAGAAGTCACGGTTCTGCAGGTACCGAATCATGAGCAAGCCCTGCAGACGACTGAGCTTCGAGATTTTTCGTTTCAATCCTGAGGACGAAAGCTCCAAGCCACATACGCAGACTTTTGAGCTTGAAGAACAGCCATACATGTCTCTGTACATTGCGCTCAATCAAATCAGAGAACGACAAGACCCGAGTCTGCAGTTCGACTTTGCCTGCCGCTCTGCTATCTGCGGCTCCTGCGCCATGATGGTCAATGGTCGCCCGGCATTGGCTTGTCGCACCCTCACATCGGACCTTCCGGATACGATCCGGCTATACCCTTTGCCTGTATTCAAGCTGGTTGGGGACTTGTCCGTCGATACAGGAACCTGGTTTCGGCAGATGGCGGAACGCACGGAAGCATGGGTACACGATCAACTGCCATTTGATCCTGATGCACAAGAAGCGCGCATGAGCGACAGCCTCGCCGATGCAATCTACGAAGGTGATCGTTGTATCGAGTGCGGCTGCTGCGTAGCAGCCTGTGGTGTGGCAAATATCAATCCTGAGTTTCTTGCAGCAGCAGGATTGAATCGCGTCGCACGCTTCATGATGGATCCGCGCGACCAGCGCAGCGATGCGGATTGGTTTGAAGTTGTATCCAATGAGCAGGGCGTGTTTGGCTGCCTTGGCTTGATGGCCTGCGAAGACGTATGCCCGAAGGAACTACCGTTGCTGGAAGTGTATTCCTATTTACGTCGACGACTTCTGGGCGCAAAGCTTGCGCGGCAAGACGGAGTCGATTGAACCGCTTAGATGGGTCTTAACCTGAGGCTATCTGCGCCAGCGCTCGCAAAACATCGCGACGACTTATTTGGCCCACGAGGCGGTTATTCTGCGTCACCGGGAAGCGCCGGAAGCGGGAATCAACAAAAACCTGCGCAAGATCGACGATGCTCATTTCCGCATTGACGGTCTTGGTATCAACGGTCATGAAGTCGGCAACCGGGCCGCCCCAATCTCCGTGATATCCCGCATTCAGCGCGACCCGCATGCAATCAAGTTCAGAAAGCATTCCGATAAGGTTCCCCTCATCATCAACGACAGGAGCGCCCGCGATACGCTTCTGTACCAGAATATGGACAGCGTCCAGTACGTCCATTTCTGGTTTGAAGGTGATCAATGTGCGCGCCATATAATCTTTCACCAGGCATGATGTCGGCGTCATTCGCTGTCTCCGCCGGGAGCTTCCCGTTTATTGCGACAATTGCCGCTGCACAATTCGCAGCTGCCGTTATTCAAACCACCGCAACTGCCACTAATGGCTTTGCGACCATTTAGAACGCCGATGCTCATGCCGGCAACCACCAGCAAGATGACAGCGAAACTAAAGAAAAGTGTAATAAGTTCTGTGCTCATCGTATGTTCAACGCATCAAAAAAACTTGTTGTCAGTTCCTCGACCCCAGCCTGGCTGCGTACAAGAAAGAACCCGGCAACGCCGAGTTTTTCAGCAAGCTCTGGCCCAGCCTCCGGCCCAAGAACCAATAGTGCGGTAGCCATGCCGTCGGCGAAAGCGGCCGATCGGTCGATGACGGTCACGGCAGCCAACGCATGTGACACTGGACGACCACTGCGCGCATCTATTGTATGCGAATAGCGCTTGCCCTGGTGCTCGAAGAAGTTTCGATAATCGCCAGACGTTGCGATACCTCGATCTGTAAGTCGCAGTACCGTTTGTATGTTGCGGCCAGCAAACACCGGTGCCTCAATAGCGACCGCCCAGGCAAGACCTTCAGCGTTGTGCCCACTGGCGCGCATTTCTCCGCCTATCTCCACCAGGTAATTCGCAAGGCCCGCTACATTCAATGCGGCTGCGACCTGATCGACCGCATAACCTTTGGCCCATCCTGACAGGTCCACGTATACGTTGGCGTTATCCTTGCGGATGGCGGGTTTGCTGCAATCGGTTGCCAGCTGTTGATAGCCAACTCGAACGACTGCTGCATCAATCTCATGCTGAGTCGGTGGGTCTGCGACGTCACCATCAGGGCCAAACCCCCACAGGTTAACGACGGGCCCAACGGTAATATCGAATGCTCCGTTCGTGTCGCGGCTTAACTCCAGTGCTTGTGCCAGAATCTCACAGAGCTCCATGGATGCTGTGACCCACTCCGTTGCTGCGCTTGTGTTGAATCTCGAGAGCTCTGACGATTCGCGGTAGGTCGACGTCAGGTTCTCAACGTGTTCCAGCACCGCGGTAATTTGAGTTTGCAACGATTCCATCGCCGATGAGTCCGTCGCGACGGACTCAGGTGGCGCCACAAGTTTCACGCTGAATGTCGTGCCCATGGTACTTCCGGACAGCTCGAACTCCGGCAGGCGCGAGTCACCGTCACCCTGGCAGGCGCCTGCGAGTGACGCGATAAGCAGAAAACCAATGCGTAGCAGTCTCGCCATCAGGCATTAACCACCGAAGTCGTCCAGCAAGATGTTCTCGCGCGGCACACCAAGATCTTCGAGCATTTTGATGACCGCAGTATTCATCATTGGTGGGCCACAAAGATAGAACTCGCAATCTTCCGGGGCCTCGTGGGCACGCAAATATTCGTCGTAAAGTACTTTGTGAATAAACCCAACGTAGCCTTCCCAATTGTCCTCGGGCTGCGGCTCAGACATCGCAAGATTCCACTCGAAATTATCGTTGGCGGCCGCAAGCTCGTCGAAATCCTCTTTATAGAAAACTTCCTTGAGGCTTCGCGCGCCGTACCAGAACGACATCTTGCGTTTGGAATGGCGACGCTTCAGTTGATCGAAAATGTGTGCACGCATCGGTGCCATGCCGGCTCCGCCACCGACGAACACCATTTCATTGTCTGTTTCCTTGGCGAAAAATTCACCATAGGGACCGGAAATCGTAACGTGGTCGCCGGGCTTCAGATTGAAGATAAACGAGGACATGATGCCGGGTGGTACTTTGTCATCTGAGCCGGGCGGTGGCGTAGCAATACGCACGTTGAGCTTCACCACTGTTTTTTCCAGCGGAAAGCTCGCCATCGAGTAGGCTCTGGACACTATCTCTTTCACATGCGACTCGTAGCGCCACAGTTTGTAGCGATCCCAGTCGTCACGAAATTTCTCTTCGATATCGAAATCGGAATAACTAAGATCATGCGGTGGACATTCGATCTGAATATAGCCGCCCGCACGGAACTCCAGCTCCTCTCCATCCGGCAAGGCCAGCACCAGCTCTTTGATGAAGCTGGCGACATTACCGTTGGACACCACAGTGCAGTCGATACGACGGACGCCGAAAACTTCGTCCGGCACCTGTACTTCCATATCCTGTTTGACCGCCACCTGACAGGACAGGCGATAGTGCTCCGCTGTCTCACGCTTGTTGATGAACGAAGTCTCGGTCGGCAGGATTGCACCGCCGCCCGAAAGAACCCGCACCTTGCATTGACCACAAGTACCACCACCGCCGCACGCTGAAGGTACGAACAAGTCGGCGTCAGCCAGCCCTTGCATCAACTTCACCCCGACGGGCAATTGCAGCTCACGGTCATCGTTTACGATAATTTTGACTGTGCCACTGGAAACGAGCTTTGAACGTGCGCCGAGAATAACGAATACCAGTAACAGAATGATGGCAGTAAACAGAGCAACACCAAGCCCGACCTCCAGCATGACAGCATGGTCGATGTTCACAGCTGAATCCCCGAGAAGCCCATAAAGCCGAGTGACATCAGACCAACAATGATGAACGTGATACCCAGTCCCTGCAGTCCGTCCGGAACATCACTGTATTTCAGCTTTTCCCGGATACCCGCCAATGCCATCAGCGCGATAGCCCAGCCCACGCCGCTGCCGACGCCGTAGACCACACTCTGACCAAGATCATATTGACGCTCAACCATGAACAACGTGCCACCGAGAATGGCGCAGTTAACAGTGATCAATGGCAGAAAAATACCCAGCGCGTTATAGAGACTCGGAAAATAGCGGTCGAGCGTCATCTCAAGAATCTGCACCAGCGCCGCAATGACACCGATATAACTGACCAGACCCAGGAAGCTGAGGTCAACATCTGGCAATCCTGCCCAGGCAAGGGCACCATCTTTGAGTAGATAGACGAAGATGAGGTGATTGACCGGGACCGTAATTATCTGCACGGCGACAACAGCAAGCCCGAGGCCGATCGCCGTATCAACGCGCTTGGAGATAGCCAGGAAGGTACACATGCCGAGGAAAAAGGCCAACGCCAGGTTTTCGACAAAGACCGCTCTGATGAACAGGTTGAAATAATCGGCCATCAGACTATCTCCGTCCGATGGACTTCATGAATCTGATAGTCCGGGTTCTCGACCTGCGCCTTCTTCCAGCTGCGTATGGCCCAGATCAGCAAACCAATAATAAAGAACGCACTTGGTGGCAACAGCATCATGCCGTTCGCCTCATACCAGCCGCCGTCGGACACTAGTGGCAGGATTCGGTAGCCGAGCAAAGTGCCCCCGCCTAACAGCTCTCGTAGCGTCGCCACGATCAACAAGACAGCGCTATAGCCGAGACCGTTCCCCAGGCCATCGAGCATGCTAAGACCGACGCCGTTCTTCATCGCGAAAGCTTCGGCACGGCCAAGAACGATACAGTTGGTGATGATCAAACCGACGAACACCGACAATTGCTTGCTCGTCTCGAAGGCATAGGCTCGCAGCAGTTGGTCGGTAATGATGACCAGCGTCGCGATAATGGTCATATGCACGATGATGCGAATATTATTCGGAATACGATTGCGGATACTGCTAATCGCCCCATTCGACAAGGTAATAACGCTCGTTAGCGCCACACACATCAGCAACGCCGGCAACAAAGAGGTTGTTACTGCAAGAGCCGAGCAAATACCCAGCACCTGTAGCGTTACCGGATTGTTGTCCACCAGTGGATCAATAAGAATCTTTCGGGCATCACTCATCGTCAGGTGCCTTCCGCTTGCCTAAAGTTTTGCAGGTAAGGACCGAAGCCATGCGGGCCGACCCAGTAGTGCAACAGGTCGGTCACTCCGCGACCGGTCAGAGTCGCTCCGGACAGGCCATCGATCTGATAGATCGCATTGCTGTTATTCTCCGTCTGCACGAAACCACGAATCACTTCAATGCGCGGCTCTCCCTCGGCGTTGGCGATTCGTTTTCCGCTCCACTGCTGACGCCATTCCGGCTTATCGATCTGATCGCCAAGCCCCGGCGTTTCGGCGTGGGCGTAGAATCGCAAGCCCTTCACCGTAACGCCGTCACTTTCGAGCGCAAGATAGCCGTACATCGTTGACCACAATCCCGAACCGTAGACCGGCAAGATTATTTGCTCAATTTCGTCCCTGTTCTTAACGAGATACACCGGTGCATAAATTGCGCGGCGTCGAATCGTGCCGATATCCAGCTCCGGCGGTATCGAAATACCGAGCTCCGGATCAGCGGCAGCGACCGCTGCATCGAAACTGCTCGCGTCGATGGTGTCCACATAGTCACCGCTGGACAAATCCACCAGGCGCGGCTCGATGCTCGCAAAAAGTTCTTCGACATCAGCATCGACTTGCATCAGACCGGCAACTTCCAGAATGATCCGCTGCCGGAACTCCTCTTCGTTCTTTTCCTGTACCGGCTTCAGAATGACAGCGGTGCTCGCAACGAGTATTGAGCAAATCAGGCTTAAACCGATGGCGACGGTCAATGTGTTCTTCACACTGTCTCTGGAGAACTTTGCACCGCTATCGGTCTGTTTGTTCATTTCATCAGACACTGCGTTTCAGCCTCCGTTTGACATTCGCCCGCACGACGAAGTAATCAATAAGCGGCGCGAATATATTGCCGAATAAGATCGCCAACATGATGCCTTCCGGGAAGGCAGGATTAATAACTCGAATCAGCCAGGTCATAAAGCCGATCAAGAATCCGAAAATCCATTTGCCAGTATCGGTCTGTGCCGCACTGACCGGGTCGGTTGCCATGAAAATGGCGCCGAACGCGAATCCGCCAAGCACGACATGCCAATGCCAGGGCATCGACATCATTGGATTCGAGCTGTTCGCATCACTGAACAACAGGGTCGGAATAATCAGGCCGGCGAACACGGCAACAATGATGCGCCAGGATGCGATACGCGTGTAAATGAGCACGGCCGCACCAAACAGACACGCAATCGCCGATGTTTCGCCCAACGACCCCTGCATCTGGCCAATAAATGCCTGGCTCCAGGTCAGCCCGCTTGCCAGCACACCGGTCATGCCATCGATAGCGCCGGCGCCCAACGCGGTCGCGCCACTAAATCCATCGACCGCAGTCCACACCGCATCGCCGGAAATATACGCCGGATACGCGAAATACAGGAAGGCCCGACCCACAAGCGCCGGGTTCAGGAAGTTCTTGCCGGTGCCACCGAATACTTCCTTACCGATAACGACGCCGAAGCTAATGCCGACAGCGACCTGCCAAAGCGGAATCGTCGCGGGCAAAATCAACACGTACAACAACGACGTTACGAAGAAACCCTCATTGATCTCATGGTTGCGAACGGCTGAGAACAAGACTTCCCAGAAACCGCCCGCGGCCATCGTCACTGCGTAGATGGGCAGAAAGTACAACATGCCCTGCATAGTGCAGTCGTAAATACTCGCTGCATCGTAACCGGCACCAAGTAATCCCATCAGGGCGCCACGCCAGCCCTCAATGCCAACCAGCCCAGTTGCCGCCATTGCAATGTTGGCCTGAAAACCCGTGTTCCACATGCCGAATAACGCACAAGGAGTCGCAGCAAATACGACAATGATCATGACGCGTTTCAGGTCCAGCGCATCACGCACATGGGGCGATCCCCGCGTGACATCAGGCGGCGAGTAGAACAACGTGTCAACCATCTCAAACAGGGCATGAAACCTTTCGAAGCGCCCGCCCTTGGTAAACAGCGGCTCCATGCTATCGAGGAAACGACGTAATGGTCTCATCAGCCGTTCACCTCAATCTCGTGCAAGTTACTGCGTAGATGCGGACCGTAGTCGTACTTGCCATTGCAGACGAACGAGCACAGCGCCAGATCTTCTTCGTCGAGCTCCAGGCAACCCAGATCGCGCGCGCTGTCCGTATCGCCCACCAAGAGTGCTTTTAAGAGAGGCGTTGGCAGAATATCCAGCGGCATCACCTGCTCGAAACTTCCTATCGATACCATGGCACGCGGGCTGCCGTTTTGTGATGTGGTCAGTGAAAATCCGCCACGCCGCAGCAAGTGTCCAAGGAATCCGCGCCCGGACGAGTACTTGTCCGTGCCGAGTCGTACGTAGGAAAGAAATTCGCGTGGACTGCCTTCCTGCAGTACACAAAGTTGATTGTCATAGCGACCAAGATAAGCGGCCCAACCCGCGGCGCGATGACCGGACAACACCGAGCCGGAAATAACCCGCACGGTTTTGGCCGAAATCTCGCCGCGAATCAGATCGCTGGTATTCGCTCCAATCCTTGTCCTGACCAATCTCGGCTTGCTGACCAACGGTCCGCACAGCGCAATGACCTTGTCGAGTGGCAAGCTTCCGGTTCTGAACAGTCGACCTATCTGCATCACATCCTGATAGCCAATATGCCAGACAACTTTTTGCTCGCTAACCGGCTCGAGAAAGTGAATGTGCGTGCCAACGAGGCCCGATGGGTGTGGCCCGGAGAATTCAGCATGCTTGAACTGATCACCAGCAGGTGGCGCGATGCCGGAATCTCTGCCCGTGCATAGATGGACAGAGCCGTCGGTCAATTTCGCAATCAGGTGCAGACCGTTCTCAAACGCCTGCTGGTCCTCAGCGATAATTACAGCAGGACTTGCGGCTAGCGGGTTCGTGTCGATTGCTGTAACGAAGATCGCCTGCGGCGTCGCGGTGGGTGTCGGAATTTTACTGAAGGGGCGAGTCCGAAATGCGGTCCACATTCCCGATGCGAGCAGATTGCGGCGCACATCATCGCCACTGAGCGCAGCGATCTGCGCATCTGTACAGGAATCAAATGTTTCTGCGTCGTCTCCTTCAAGACGAATCACCACCGACTGTAATACACGGCGTTCGCCACGATTAATTGCCGTAACGACACCGCTTCCGGGAGACGTAAAATGTACGCCAGGGTTCTGCTTGTCGCTGAAGAGCGGCTGACCGGCACGAACACGGTCACCCTCATGAACCTTCATGCTCGGCCTCAGGTCGATACAATCCGGCCCCAGCAGGGCAACAGAGTTTACGTTCATGGCAGGACTGACCGACTGTTCAGGTACACCAGTCAATGGTATGTCCAGGCCCCTTTTTATTCTTATCTGCATATTATTGTTATTGATTCGAGGAAATTTAGCCGGCGGGCGACCACAGCGCAAACAACGCGCAGGCGGCGAGCCAGACGGAGCCGAGAGTGTGTATAGCAAGCGTCGATTCGATAGCTTTGGTCATCTTGTCGCGGTCCTGAACACCTGTCTTGATACCAGCGGATGCACGCCAGGCGAGTACCAACAATCCCAATGGCAGCAATGGCGATAGCATTGGCAATGCACCCCGAACCGTCAACAGCAACACCACAGCTGCCGCCGAAAATTGCACGACAATGTAGAGCAGCGAACTCTTGCTGAGTCCCAGTCGTACTGGAAGTGTGTTTTTTCCGACCGCGGCATCTGCCTCGATGTCCGGCACCTCGTTAATGAACAGGATCATCGCGACCCAGGCGCTTATCGGCAGCGAAAAGAGCAACAGATCCAGGCCTATTGGCGCACCCTGCAGCCAGGCAGCGCCCGTCACTGGCAGCACACCGAAGGCCGCTGCGACAGCCGTTTCGCCGATACCGATTGAGCTCAATCGCACTGGACCCAGTGAATACAGTACGGCCAGCACGATACCCGTCACACCAAATAGCAAAATGACCGGTCCCTTGAGCAACAACAAGGCGAGCCCCGCCAGTGATGCGATCCCGAGCAGGCTCCAACCCCAGCGCGCCATGCTCGAGGAGTTCAGAATTCCCGTCTGAATGAATCGCGAGCCCCCCGTATATGGGTAGATACGCTGGTCATTGCGCTGATCCGTGCCTATCTGATCATCGCCAACATCGTTCAAGACATTGCTGGCACCGTGCACACAAACCGTCGCAACCAGCGCCAGCAGGAAAGTGACGAAATCGATCTGCCCGGTCGCGTAGATGCCCCATGCCGTTCCGGCAACGACGGGCAGCGCTGAGGCGGGGAAGAATTTCGGACGTGTCGCGTGAAACAAACGCTTTGCAGTACGCCCTGCCGAATCACCGGCGAAATCCTCTGGCGCCGGGTTTAAGGGTTGGGCAGAACTTGGGGGCATTCAAAAATCCTCGGGGAACCGGACGCTTCGCGACCAGCAAGAGCTTGCTCTTTCTTGTTTATACCAACTCTGGTTTTAATTGTTATACGCGCTAACCGAGAGCACTGCGTCGCTTAGCGTAATTGCAAATTCTGGTTGTCGCAAATCCAAAGGTCACCCAATCCGGGAGTGTTTACTCTCCTGCCAGTTGCAGTAGTGCATCTCTTCGGCTGATGAGCGCCTTGATGCTCTTCTTATCTAACAGTTCGTCCAGCGTTGCAAGCAAGGTTGCCTCATCGAGCGATCTTAACGCCGCCAAAACCTCTGGTCGCAGCGTCAGGTTCGACTGACCCCTCGTGATCGAGCGGGGAAGCTTTTTGCTGTTTGCGAAGGCGGACGAATACTCGATCGCCTCAAGCCGCCAAAGGTCTTGACGATATATAACGTTGTCAGTGCTGCGGCCAGAGTTCGCAAGCAAGGTATCCCACACATGCAGCAAATCAAACTGGTTGGTCATGGAGCACCAGCCGTCAAACGCAATATTCTGTGCAGCCCGCTGCGACTCCTTTATCAGGTCGGGATATAGCAGTTGCAACGCGCCCTGTTGACCATTAATCGTGCGCTCAACCGTAGCCGGTACAATATCGAAGCCCAACATATCGCTCACCGCGTAGGCCGCCAGCTCTCGCTGCGCTTCGCGCTTGCGGTTGCTTGGGTAGAAAATCGCATTCACTTCCACATCGTTGTACTGCAGACGGACTCGATCTCGGCCGGCAGACTCGTCGACCGCAACAACGCTACCGCTGCGCAAGGCGTCCAGAAGCTCCGGGGCACTCAACTCATAGGCCTCCGGGTAGTCGTTGACCACAGCAACGTCCGTCGCATTCGGATTCAGATACTGCACCGATCGCTGCTCGCCCTCGATAACAAGTGCCGCCGGCCTGCCCTTGTAGTATGAGACCAGCATGCCGGTATCCAGCATCGTGACCTTCTCGTCGTGAGTCGCATGCACGCGGTGATCGTCGGTCACCGTATGCCCAATGACGACATTGCTAGCTCCAATATTTGCGAGCGAGGCATCAATGACTGGTTCTGCAAAGAGATTTCTGCAATGCGAGTCGCCCCGGTACCAGAACGGCCCATCGCTGCCGAGAACCGGCAATTCACTCAGATCGATGAGTTCCTGGAGTTTCGCCGACACGTCCTTTTCAGCGGCGATAGCACGTGCCAGATCGCTGGGCTCCTGAGTCTGGTCGTTTGGCAATTCGCCATTCTCGACTAGCTCACGCCACAATTGCAGATAACGAGCCATGGCGACTTTGTAACTCTTGTTGAGCTCTCCAGGCTCGGTAGCCGCGACTATTGGCGGCAATCCGCCATGCACAAATGCAGTGTCATTCACGACGACAAATGCAGGCAACGTGGTCAGCCATCTCCCGTACTGTCCATCGGCGAGAAAAGCCTTTCTATGTGCAAAGAATCCGCTGGGGTAGTTATTGTCGAAAGCAGCTTTGGCCGCAGCGTCGGTTACTTCCACATTCTCGGGCAAACGCAGATACTCTTGAAATTCGGCGGCCCGCATTGATGCGGGCTCTTCAGCCTCGAACGCTTTGTATTCCGCGCTTGAAATATAGCGCAGGTCTCCGATCAGATTCATCAACTCATGATTGCCGGCAACCACGATCACCTGACCACCTGCCGCTGATGCCTCGGACTGAAGGCGGATCAGCAAATCCATCACGTTGCGTGACTCCGCGCCACGGTCCAGCAAGTCACCAAGACTGACGAGATGAGTTTTGCCACCCGTCCAGCCAAGCGACTCGTCAACAACGTGGGTCGCCTGTAGCAAGCGCACGAATTCTGCATAGGCACCATGAATATCGCCAACAACGACGATTCGATCAACGTCACTCCAACGCCATTGATCTGCCTCGCTCGCCAGCGCGGGCTGCAGCAAACAAGCCAATACGCAAGAAAGCGTCAGAAATTTAGGAACACAGCTGGGACGCCGCATGGAAAACACTCTGGCCGCAGATGCGACAGATTATTTCACGTTCGGTGTGTCGGGTGCTATAGAGAAGGGTTTTTGTGCCCGGAAATACGGGTAAATAACATGCTATATGAAGGATGCCGCGCTTAGCTGGATGCGCCTGCTGTGTCCTTATCCAACTTCCTGCCTTCTCGGCGGCGCAGGCGCAGGAGAAAGAGCCCTATGCCGTACGTACAACAAAGCACGCCAAGACCAACATAATACGCAGTGAGAACATACTCAAAACCGACATACAAACCCGCCGAAATGAACAGCAGTCCGACCAAAAAACATAACTGGGGGATTTTTTCGTAGATTGATGTTGGTAGCCACATAGATATATTCGCTGCATTGCAATTCGTTATTGGTCGATTCTGCCCGTTCATTCTCCGCGGAGCCTGAACGACGGTCACAATAAATGCTCCAGTCGGTCCTGTCATGTCAAAATATGAGACATGGGTCACGTAGTATCGGGATGAGCGTGCAACCTTCGCCCCTGGAGGTCGACCTGCGAGACCCGGGCTTCTGGCCGCGTAACCAGCATTTGCACGGTTCCGGTGGCTCTTTCCATAAAGGCGCTTTCGCAATAACAAAGGTAGTAATTCCACATACGGATAAACTCTGTCGAATAGCCAAGCTCCCGTACCTGCTTCAGCTGTGCGAAAAAGCGGCTACGCCAATGTCGTAGCGTTGTCGCGTAATGAGGTCCGATATCTTCCAGATGAATCAAGCGCATGTCCGTATGCTCTGTAATCTTACTGGTCATGTCCGTGACCGATACCAGGCAACCGCCCGGAAAAATGTAGCGCTTGATGAAGTCAACTCCGGTCTTGTATTGCTCATACCTTTGATCCGCTATTGTTATGGCCTGCAACAGCATTTGCCCATCGGGCTTTAACAATGAGCAGCACTTCTTCAGGAACACGTCGTGAAACTCATGGCCGACGGCTTCGACCATCTCAATTGATACGGCCTTGTCGTAGCTGCCTTCGAGATCACGATAGTCGCTAAAGAGCAGTGTAATCTTGTGCTCAAGTCCGGCTGCTTTGACGGCTCGCTCTGCAAACTCATACTGCTGTTGGGAAATCGTTGTCGTAGTAACGTGGCAGCCATAGTATTTTGCTGCATGAATGGCAAAACCACCCCAACCGGTACCGATCTCAATGACAGAGTCATCCGCCGACAAATTCAGCTTCCTGCAAATGCGATCCAGTTTTGCGAACGACGCATCCTCGAGGGACGTGTCACTGGACTCAAACCAGGCGCTTGAATACATCATGGACTTGTCGAGCCACAAACTGTAGAAATCGTTCCCGAGATCATAGTGCGCGGCAATATTGCGCCGACTGCCATCAACGGAATTCTTGTTAAAGTAGTGAAAGAGCTTCTGCAGTGGCTTGGTTAGTCGCGCCAGCCCGGAATCGACCTGCTCCAGTACCTCGCGATTCCGCAGCATGATGCGCGACAAGTCAGTTAGCTCATCGCACGACCAGTAACCGTGAATAAACGCCTCACCCGCTCCAACCGCACCGCCAAATGCGACGTCACTGTAGAAATGCGGATGATGCACTCTGAGCTGCGCCGTTAGCGGGAACTCATCAGTCAGGTTGCCGAAAGTCGTATGCTCACCATTCTCACTGATAACAATCTGGCCTGTACTCAAATTTTGCAGGCGTGAGTGAACAGCTCGACGCGCGATCCGGTCCAGCAGTACTGGTTTGGCAGAGCGCTGCAAGAACTGGGGGGAATCTATTGAAACGGGCTTCATGAATGTCTTACCACTTGTTTGTTTGATTTCGCCGGATGCGCATAGATTGGGCAGCCCTTCAGCCAAAGCCGCAGCGCCTGCCAGTGAATCGAGAACATTACCTTCATGGATTGGAATGGGAACCGAAGCAGCACGCCAGCCAGGGAGCCGGAGCTGATTTCCGTACGCTTCAGCTGCAGCGCAGCGTCAAATATTCGATGCTGATCGCGCAAACCAGCCATATAAACGGAGAGGCGCTCATCGGGCTGCGACAGCGCCCAATCGTATTGCATGTCCATCGGCATGAATGGTGATACGTGCATTTTCTTCACTGGGTTGGCGCGCATGGGCGCTCCGGTTTGTTGCGCCTCGGAACACGGCATAACGTAGAAGTCCCGCTCACCCCAGGGCGTATTGTTGACCTCAGCGACAATATGCTCAACGAACGCATCATCTTCTGAATAGCAGTAGTAGAAGCTAACCGGGTTGAAACAGTAGCCGAAATAGGAAAGATTGGTCAGCAAGCGAATAGGCCCTCTAGGTCGCCGACCGGTTTCCTGCAGGATCAGATCGCGCACCGCATCTGCGATTGGCCTATCGGTTGGACCAATGTGATTCTCGCGGCGAAACCGAGCCAGAGCTGGTCGCGAAGTTGACCACAGCCAGCGCTTGTCAAACAACGTTGGTAACTCGTCAAGATCGAGGTACATCATGAACATTCGATAGCTGAATCGATGCTCTTTCGGTTGTCGGCGTGAGTGCCTAACCCGCCCTTCGTAAATACAGCTCTTCATGTTCAAGCCTCTCCTCGAAGTGTTGTAACGCGCTGATTGCGCTGACAACGCCGTCTTCGTGAAACCCATTCTTCCAGTACGCGCCGCAGTAGAAGGTTCGATCCACGTTCAGGTCACCCTGACGACTCTGCGCCGCAATGGCGTCTTTGGAAAACATCGGGTGGTCGTAACTGACACGCTCAATAATTTTATTGGGGTCAATGTACTGATCGCTGTTCAAGGTCACAAAGTACTGCTGCCTGGACTCCAGTTGTTGCAGTATATTCATGCTGTACGTCACAGCGACATGCTGGGTCGTTTCTACTGGCAAGTGATAATTCCACGCTGCCCACGCTCGTCGCTTCCTGGGCATGAGTGATGCATCGGTGTGTAAAATTGCTTCATTGGGTTGGTAGCGTATTGCACCCAGCACCACTTGCTCGTCTCGCGTGGGATCATTCAGCAAGGCAAGTGCCTGATCGCTGTGGGAAGCGATAAATACGAAGTCGAATAACTCTGTTCCGCCACTTTCGCTGCTCAGCTCAACGTGATCGACAGTTCTGCGAATAGACCTAACCGGCGTATTCAGGCGAATACGATCGCGATGAGCGCCTACCAACTTCGTCACATACTCGCGAGAGCCGCCTTCGATCACGCGCCACTGCGGTCGATCCTTAAGTTGCAGCAGGCCATGGTTGGCGAAAAAGCGAACCAGAAAAGCGACCGGCATGTTCAATACGTCTACCGGCTCAGCGGACCAGATCGCCGCCGCCATTGGAATCAGATAGAGCTCGGAGAACTCACAACTGTAAGCATTTTCGTCCAGGTAGTCGCCAAGAACCTGCTCGTCATCAATCGTATTGACAGCACCGAGTGCGGCCTCGTTAAACCTCAGGATATCTCGAACCATGCGATAGAAGCGTGGCCGGAATAAATTGCGGCGCTGCGCGAACAGTGCATTCAAGGATGCGCCGTTGTACTCGATGCCGGCGGCCTCCGACCTGACGCTAAAGCTCATCTCACTAGGCTGCGAACGCTGGCCAAGCTCATCAAGCAACTGTATAAAATTTGGGTAGGTTCGATCATTGAAGACGATAAACCCTGTATCGATGGCAATGGTCCTGTCGCCCTCTGTCACATCAACGGTATTCGTGTGGCCACCTATGCGGTCAGCCGCCTCGAATACGGTGATTTGATGATCGCGGTGCAACTTGTGCGCGATAACGTTGCCCGAAATGCCGGTGCCTATGACTGCGATCTTCATTACATCACCAGCTTTGCGGTACGCGCTGCAGTTTCGATACGTCATAACCGATCGACGCTACAACCGAAACCAACCGGTCATAGTCCTGATCTGAAATGCTCGGCGTCCGCGCCATAATCCAGACGTAGTCCCTGCTCTGGCGACCCACAATAGTCTGCGAGTAAGCGTCGTCAAGGTACACGATGCGATAGTCGGCCTTGATTGGCCAGATGAAGCGCATGCCCCACAAAGCATTCGACCTGGTGTCCGTGATAAAGCCCTTTGGGTTATATTCTTTGGGCTTGCCATCGAAGGCATCCGCGCGAAAGGTAAACGTCGTCGCGATGGTGCCGTCCTCATTCAGCTGATAATTCTCTACCGCGTTGTGCGCTCCTTTTTCAAGAAAGGTCGGAATGTTGGCGATGACATACCAGTCGCCCATGAAGCGATCAAGGTCAACGTAATCAACGGTTTTCATCTCAGGCGCCTTGGAAGCACAGGCAGAAAGCACAACAAGCACTAATACTGTCGAGATCTGCAGTCTTACCGAATTGGAAAATTTGTAATTCATAGTTTTGTAATCCATTGTCAGGACAACTCATAGCGAATAATACGACCGCCTTTGGCAACAGACTCCAAAGCCAACCACTGTCTGTCCCCGGAATACCAAAGCGTCATATCGACTTTGTCGGCAGTTAAGCGATAACGTATCGCGGAAACCTTTTTGCCACGCACTTCGAGCATTTCGCCAGCCAACTCCTCAACGTTGACGTCCATATACTTGCCTGTCTGAGGATTAAGCAGCCTGGCTTGTTCGAGAAACGCCGGGTTCCAGTACGCGAACGTCATCACACACTCCGGCAAGCTGAGTTCACTCTCGCCGCTGTCAACAACGAAGTTCGAGCCTGTCATCTGTCCCGACACCTGAATTCGTTTGCCATTCGCATTTGTGTTTGCGTCAATGCCCTGCAGGCAGCCATCCGACCAGCGTTCCTGATTGCTGTGCTCGTAGCGGTACGCCGGAATTCGCAGGATCGTGACCTTGAATTTGGCAGTACTCTGCACTCGTTCGTGACCATCGACACTGCTTACCTCAAACAGGTGCTTCCCAATGGGTTTGTCGTTCAGATAGACTTTGAAGTCCCAGCGGCCAACGGTATCGCCGACCTCATCCGCACGCACTGCAGCTGCGGTCAGTGCGATGCACAGGACAACAAAAAAGCTTGCGAGCTTAGACATCATGGTGTGGTCTCCGAAATCCGGGGAAAAAGGCATTGGTCCGCTTTATGTAGTCGGCATATTCAGGCCGCCTGTCAACAATGGTCTTTTCAAGCATCGCGACACCTGAAACTTTCAGGAGCAGCAGCGACATCAAGATGGGTGACGCGATACTCCACCAACCTCCAGCGGACAATGCGAACAGATAGAACGCCCACCAGATACAAAAATCACCGAAATAGTTCGGGTGCCGAGTCAGGCGCCATAGTCCCTTGTTCATCACTGAACAGGTGTTGGCCGGATTCTTCTTGAATTTTGCAAGCTGATAGTCACCGCCCGCCTCAAAAATAAACCCGACCAGCCACAGTAAAGCTGCAACCGCATCGAGTGGGCCGAGTTCGCTCGATGCTGTAATTGCCGGCAAGAGTGGTAGCGCAATCAACCACGCCAGAACACCCTGCAGGCCAAAGACAATGTAGGCACTCTTAAACACAAAGCCGGGCTCATTGTTCGCGCGAATTTGCTGGTAGCGATAGTCTTCGCTCTCACCCCAGTTGCGGACAGTTATGTGTATGGATAAACGCAAAGCCCAAATCATCACCAGGCTGCCAACCAGTATGCCGCGACCGGACAACGAGTCGACAGACCCGGCAAAAACGCCAGCCGCCAAAAGAAAGAACAATGACCACAGGCTGTCGACAAAGCTGACATCTCGCTTGATCACGCTATAGACCCAGGCTAGCAGACCAGCGCCGAGGATTGCGTAGAGAGCATATAGGTAGGTTTGCATCACCACTCCTGTTGTTCGGCGGACCAGCTCTTACGCAATGACGGTGAGTCCGTCATGCCATTCAATATTTCCGACAACCACATCAGCGCCGGCATCATGATTGCCCAGCCAACGCCGAGCGCGATGAGCGCCTCTACCGGACTGGTGAGCTGAATACCACCAAGCTTTTCGCCCGCAATGTAGCTCAGTGGGCCACCCGTCAGACCAAAGACCGCGGCCATCCAGGGTCTGCCACGCAGAAATCGCATTGAGACATTCAAGGTTGTCGCAAACAACATCCACATCGTGATGATCCAGTATGGCGCCAGAACGTTGCTGAATTGGCCAGAAAAGTAGTCAACCCAGCCAAACGCCACGAGCACACTGTCGAAGGCGGCGCCTATAAGGCCACAACACAACACCAGCAAGATCTCTTCAAACGGTCGGCGTGCCGCTCTGAGGTGAATCAGCAACGCAACCAGCACGGCCAGCGGCCCCAGCAGCGGCATTTGTTGTGCTCCGCCGATAACTGATGATAGCCAGGCGATCTGAAATACGCTGTAGTTGATCAGCAGAAACATGTCAGCCGCTCACTTTGCGAAAGAGATAGTGACCGACATACCACTCGGCACCTTCGTCCCAACCGAAAAGTTCGGCACAGGCCATAAAAAATATTCGCCAGCGCTGCCACCAGAGGCCGGCACCCTCTTTGCCATAGCAAGATTCCAGCACCGGCATGATCTCGGCCTTTCGAGCATCCATATTCTCCAGCCAGGCATTACAGGTCCGCTCATAGTGCTGACCGTTCCAGTGCCATCGCTTGTCGATACTCAGATGATCCGCGAACCGCAGCGGCAAATCGGCCGAAGGCATGATCCCACCAGAAAAGAAGAAACGACTCATCCAGTCGGTCGGGCCCTTGTCGATGTACTCGTAGGGTGTGCTTCGGTGGCAAAAAACATGCATGAAGAAACGACCTTCCGGCAACAGCCAGCCGTCGATGCGGCGGAATAGCTCACCGTAGTTACGCATGTGCTCGAACATTTCAACGGATACGACACGGTCGAACTGCTTTTCAGTCGAAAAGTCATTCATGTCGCAAACGATTACTTCGATGTTCTCGATGCCACGTTCGTCAGCCTGGCGGACAATGAAATCTCTCTGCACGCTGGAATTGGATACTGACGTTACGGCTGCATTAGGAAAGTGCTCGGCAACCCAGAGTGAAAGCGAACCCCACCCACAGCCGAGGTCCAGGACCTTCATGCCATCCTCAATGCCGGCTCGCTTTACGGTCAGCTCCAGGGCCGCCATTTCAGCGTCGCTCAGCGATGACGTATCGTTTTTCCAGAAGCAACAGCTGTACTTCAGGTGATCGCCCATGACCTGCTCGAAGAATTCGGCTGGCACCTCATAGTGCTGCTCATTGGCAAGGTGTGGAACGAGCGCGATCGGCGACTCATTCATCATGTCGACAAATCGATTCGTAGCGTTCGCAGCAAACTCGACTTTGCCGGAACCGATCTCTTTGCGCTTGCGATCCAGCAGTCGACGAATGCCCGCACGGATGACGGAATCAGGCACGAGTCCTGATTCGGTCCAACTAACGGCTTTTCTTGTTACGCCAGTCATGGCGGCCTCCAATACTATTTGCGCAAGACTATACAAACAGAATTTTGAGCCAGCAATGGTGTTCAGGGGATTGTTACATTCCCTTACAAAAGGCCGCTATGGGCCACTAAAGGCCGTCACTCCGGCCTCAAACCAAAGGCAGTCGCACTTCGAAGCATGCGCCTTTTTGCTCTGTATTAACCAGCCGGAGCGAGCCACCATGCGCAACCGCCACCAGGGTTGCCAGATACAATCCCAGCCCGGTACCGCCTGAATCGCGTGTTCGCGAAGGGTCGCCTCGATAGAACGGCTCACCAATGTGCGCCGCCTGATCTTCTGACAAGCCATCACCACTGTCCTGAACGATGAACACAAGCTCCATATCTTCAACAGAGGCTTGCAGCCGGATCGGCCCATCCGACGCGCTGGAATAACGCAGTGCATTGCTAAGCAGGTTTTTTAGCAGGAGAGTCACTCTGGCTTCATCAATATTGGCCGTAACGCTTTCACTGACGTTCTCAACCTCAATTCGATCTTCGTCTCGCGAGAAGAAGTTCAACAGCAGCTTATCCACCATGTCAGCCACGGTTACTTCGTGCCTCGAGAGTTGGGCGTGCCGACTATTCAGTCGTTCCGCCTCGAGCAGCGCCGTAACTATTTTGTCCATTTCTATGACTTCAGCTGTCAGATCAGCTTTGCTTTTCTCATCATCGAGAAACTCGAGCGAGAGTCGCATTCGCGACAATGGTGTGCGTAGTTCGTGGCTGATGGCGAGTAACAGGGCGCGCTTAGCATCAAGCATGTTCTCAACATCGCCCGCCAGCCGATTAATATCCGCCGCGAGAAAACCCAGCTCATCGTGCCGTACCTCTTTAATTCTGTGGCTGAAATTACCGCGACCGATATTTGCCGCGCCGACTCGAATCTGCCCGATCGGCTGGAATAGCCAGCGCACGGCGGCATAGGCGATGAGCAAGAAGGTTAACCCCATGCCGATGATCATCGTAACCAGGTCCGGACCTTCGCTTATGTCTGAAATGCGAGGCGTCGCGACGACGATGTCATACTCGCCCTGCCGCATCTTCAACAGCGCATGGCCCTCAAACTCGCCAAATTCGACGTCCTTAAGCTCGTTCACCCAGGCACTGGGGTCATCACTAAACTTCGGACTAGGTCCGAACTCGAGCTCGTTGAGCCGGGGAAATGCCGGGTCGGACGCCCAGTCGATATCCGGACCGAGAATGCGTATATCAACCGGCACCTTTTGCGTAATCGCGATCGCACGATCAATGCGCGGTGGCAAACCAATATCTTCGCGAACGTAGTTGACGTGCAACGACAAGTGTCCACTGATCAAGCCACGAATCGCATCACTGTTGTAGACGATCTGAACGGCTTTGAATGTTCCGAATACGAACAATCCGCCGAGCAACAGGAATATTGCGAGCAGTCGAAAGGACAGCGTCCGAAAGTGGTCTCTAAGCATCAGCCTGCGGAATGCCGACAAACGAATAGCCGCGACCCCAGATGGTCTGGATGAAACGAGGCGGCTTGTTTGTATCGCCGAGCTTCTGGCGCAATCGACTGACCATTATGTCGACTGATCGAGTAAGAATCGCCGCATCGATGCCGCGCAGCTCACTCAATATATCATCGCGCGACAATTTCCGACCGTGCCTCCTGGCAAGGATCAACAGCAATTCATACTCCATTGACGTCATGCTCGCGGCCTTGCCATCAACTTCAACAACGCGCACATCAGTATCAATAGTAAGCCCCGCGAACTTCAGGTTGCCGATGCTGCCGCCCGCCTGTTCTGACCGTCGAAGCGTCGCTTGCACCCTCGCAACCAACTCCCGCGGCTCAAAAGGCTTGCCTATATAATCATCCGCCCCGAGCTCCAGCCCGGACACTCGATCAATAACGTCCTCACGTGCCGTCAGCATGATGATCGGGATATTGCTGGTCTTACGAATCTCCCGGCAGATCTCAAAGCCATCCTTGCCCGGCAACATGATATCCAGCAGCAGCAAGTCCGGTTCCTCCCGACTCAGCTTCTTGAATCCCTCCACGGACTCCCCGGCACAAATGAGATTTATGCCGAAACGTTTGAAATACGCCTGCAGCAACTCCGAATGTCTTCGGTCGTCATCAATCAAAAGTACTTTGCTCATAGTGCGATCATAGCCCCAACCCCTGCTCCGTAGTAGCCCATTCCCTGCCTGTTACATTTGGATACATTCAGATACCGGTCTGAAACCCTTTTTTGCCGCCACACAGGCAAAGTTGCACTCAGGTACTTAGACCGCACCGCACTTAGCAGCGCATTCAGCGAAAACGGTTGTCCGGCAATGATCGCTTTGATCAGCTTTGCGGACAATGCGACTAAGCAAGCCTGATGCACCAATGGCGTATTCCCCAATGCGCCACTCCCCTTGTCCCCGCTTCGGCGGGGATTTTTTTGCCTGAGTTACTGGTGCCGGTGTAAACATTCTTAACATTCCAGGCGAATGTTAAGAATGTTTACACCGGCACCATCTTAAAAAGGGTTTTTATGCAGTGTTTCATCGCCTTGCCGAAATGGGTGCCAGTACTCGCCATATCTTTCTCAGCAATCGGTTGCTCCGCAGCGCCTGATGATCCCCTTTCAAGCTGGAATGACGGTGCGAGCAAACAAGCCATCGTCGAATTCGTGGAAAGCGTGACAGACACTGCTGGCCCGGATTTCGTGCCCTCTGCCGAACGAATCGCCGTCTTCGATAACGACGGCACGCTTTGGGCGGAACAACCGATTTATTTCCAGCTGATATTTGTGCTGGATCGCATCAAAACGCTTGCACCCAAACACCCGGAGTGGAGTACCACACAACCTTTCAAGGCTGCTCTGGAAGGAGATATGCAGGGCGTCTTGGCTGGCGGCAAACACGCGCTGCTCGAACTGTTGATGGCTACCCACACTGGCATTACGGAAAGCGAATTTTCCACTATCGTGAGCGAATGGCTGGCGACAGCAAGACACCCAGGCACAGGCCGGCTATATTCTGAAATGGTCTACCAGCCAATGCTGGAACTGCTCTCTTATTTGCGCGCCAACGACTTCAAGACCTACACCACCTCTGGCGGCGGCATTTCATTCATGCGCCCTTTCACTGAAGCAGTCTACGGAATCCCGCCTGAGCAGGTCATCGGCAGCAGCATCAAGGCTCGGTACGACTATCGTGACGGAAGCCCAGTGCTTGTGCGACTCCCTGAGCTGTTCTTTTTCGATGATAAGGAAGGCAAGCCTGTCGCTATCAATCACCACATTGGGCGACGGCCTATTGCTGCCTTCGGCAACTCGGACGGCGACCTGCAGATGCTGCAGTGGACTTGCGCCGGCGATGGCGCTCGTTTTTGCCTGTATGTGCATCACACCGATGCTGAACGCGAGTGGTCTTACGATCGCGACTCCCACATAGGTGGGCTGGATAAGGGACTGGACCAGGCCCGCGAAGATGGCTGGACCGTTGTCGACATGAAAAACGACTGGACTACGATTTTTCCGCCCAAAAAATAGCTCACCTATTTCACGCAGAACCTGAGCGGGCTCGGCTCAAGGGTTCGACAGAGTCTCGTCCAGAATGCCAAGCGCGTAGTCCGCGTTTTCTTTGGAAAACACCATTGGCGACCGCAGTTTTAGAATATTCGCGTCCGGGCCAATCGATCCGGTGAGAATTCCGCGCTGCCTGAGTCCATTGACCACATCAGCCGTGTACTCGGTCGCGGGCAACAGCGATCCCCTGTCTTTGACCAATTCGACAGCAATAAACAGACCGGTGCCACGGATGTCGCCGATCGCCATGTGCTTATCAGCAAGCTCACGCAAACCTTTCACCAGATACTCACCGACGCTACGTGCGTTTTCCTGCAGACCTTCCTGCTCAATGACATCCAGTACAGCGAGGCCAGCAGCACATGAAACCGGATTGCCGCCAAACGTATTGAAGTAACGGCCCTTGCTGGCGAACTGCTCGACAATATCCCGGCGCGAAACAGTCGCTGCAAGCGGATGTCCATTGCCCATAGGCTTACCCATGGTGACGATATCGGGCACCAGGCCTTCAGCTTCGAAGCCCCAAAAATTATTGCCGGTACGGCCGAAGCCTGGCTGGACTTCATCTGCGACGAATAAACCGCCTGCTTTGCGAATAATCTCCGCGGCTTTGCTCAGATAGCCGGCCGGTGGCTGCACAACGCCACTGCTGGATATAATCGTATCAATGACGAATGCGGCGGGCTTGATTCCGCGTTTTGTCAGCTCATCGATAGCAAGCTGCACGTAGCCAGCATACTTTTCTCCCGCACCCGCGCCACGGAACTCGCCACGATACGCATCAGGAAAAGGTACCGTAACGACATAGTCGGGTATCTCGGAAGCCGCTATATCGGAGGTGGAAATCTCATAGATCGCTTTCGTATTTCCGTGATAGGCGTAGTCGGTGACGATAATGCCGGTACCACCCGTGTAATTTCGTGCGACACGCAACGCCAGCTCATTGGCTTCACTGCCGGTGCAGGTGAACATAGCCGTGTCCAGGTCTGCGGAAAACTTGCCGGTTAATCGCTCCGCGTATTCGAGAACGTTTTCATGCAGATAGCGTGTGTGTGTATTCAGAGTCGCAATTTGCTTTGTCAGCGCCTCGACCACGTGCGGATGACAATGCCCGACGTGCGGCACGTTGTTGTACATATCCAAATACTTGCGGCCATCGGCATCGTAAAGCCAAACTCCTTCTCCACGCACCAGGTGCACGGGCTCGTGGTAGAAAAGTTTGTAAGCAGAGCCAAGCAATTTCTTGCGGCGCTCTATCATTGTGGCCTTACTGGTATTCACGGTGACTCCTAAAAGACTATTTTTGGGAATATTCCTGGGACTATTTCTCGCAAGCCTTCAGAAACAGGTTTGTAACATGCCCCTGGCCTACGTCCATCAGTGTGTTGATCGTTGCTCGCGCACGCGGCTCATTCCGCAGAATGTAGTCGCGGTTTTCCGGGTGTTGCCCCGCGCGCCAGTTTGTAATGACGATTGTCATTATGTTGCGCGTGATTATCAGGTCGTACAGCAGCGCGACTTCGTCCGCTTGTAACTTTCGGACTCGCGTGTAGCCGCACAGGAATCGGGCGATACTTGCAAGTGGATCTTCACCCTCATCGCACAGGTAAGCAGCGGCTACAGCAACATCAATCACCAGTGGGGATTGAACCATATCGCCAAAGTCGATGATTCCCGTCAGCAATTCCGGGTTTTCCGGATCGACCAGTACATTGCTGGCATTGAGATCATTGTAGATCACCTGCGAGCGCAGGCCCTCCAACGGAGCGCCTATGTCGTCCTCAAATCGTTCAAGCCAGTCGCGACAGTGATCACGTAAAACTTCATCTTCGATATTATCGACCAGCTTGACGAGATGCCCTGCGTGCAACATGTCCCAGAGCAATACATGGTCGCTTGCAGGGTGCTCGAAATCTGCCAATGCCGTACCGAGCCGCGCGAGAAACTCGCCCAGTTGTTCGGCATTGTCCGGCCTGGGTTCGGCGAATCGCAGCGGTATCCCATCCAACCATGACAAGACTCGGGCTGTGTGCTCCCGACCGTCAGCATCAGTGATTGTCGTTTCCGTTTGGCCAGACAGCGTACAGCGTACGCCGGGCACCGGAAAATCCGGATCTTTAGCAGCCACGTGCAGCAGCGCTGCAGTCTGAAAGTCGGCCACGCCTGCCGCTTCTGCGGAGTTTGTGATTTTCAGGACACAGCATTCGCCCGATGCCTGTTCAACCAGAAAGTTCTGGTCGCGCTCGCTGACGAGGGTCTTAAGTGACCCCACTATGCCAAATCCTTCGCGCAGAAGGTCTGCAGCAGCCGCCGAAGAAAACTCGGGCGGCGGGGTGGTTAGTAGGGTGAACGCCTTATCCATCATCGTCGTGACACTATCAGACGCTTAGCCAGATGGCTTTGGTGCGCGTGAAGTACTGCAATTGTTCCGGGCCCATGTCTTTGCCAAAACCGGACTGCTTGAATCCGCCGCAAGGCATGTTGCTATCAACGATGTCGTGATTGTTGATCCAGACGGTGCCGGCATCCAGCATCGATGAATAGCGCATCGCGCGTGAGATATCTTTGGTCCAGATACTGCCCGCAAGGCCATAAATATTGTCATTGGCGAGCTCGATAGCCTCTTCATCGGAGTCGAATGGGACAACCACCAGTACGGGCCCGAATATTTCTTCCTGCACAATACTCAACGAATTGTCCGTTGTGGCAAACAATGTCGGCTCGACAAAATAACCAGGGCGATCGACCTTGCTACCGCCAAAAATAAGTTCAGCCCCTTCGTCTTTGCCTTGTTGTATGTAATCACAAATACTGCTCAACGCCGACTCAGAAATGACCGGGCCCATATCGCACTTTGGATCCAGCCCCGGCGCGATTTTCATCGCTGAGGTCACTTTTGACAGTTCCTCGATGACATCGTCATAAACTGACCGGTGCGCGTACAGTCGCGAGCCTGCGCTGCAAACCTGGCCCGCATTGAAGTAGACACTCCAGCGTGTCGCTGCCGCGACCGCGGCCGGATCCGCATCATTGAAAGCGACCATCGGCGACTTGCCGCCCAACTCCAGCGTTACGGAAGACAATGCTCGACCGGCTGCTTGACCGACGGTTCGCCCGACCGGCGTGGAACCGGTGAATGATACTTTGTCGACATCGGCGTGATTAGCCAGGTAGTCACCAATTGTGCTGCCACGACCGGTCACAATGTTGATGACCCCGGGCGGCATACCAACGGCTTCGCACAGCTCTGCAAAATACAATATGGAAAGAGACGTTTGCTGTGCCGGCTTGATGACCATCGTGCAACCAGCCGCCAGTGCAGCAGCCATCTTCCACATGGCCATGTTGAACGGCCAGTTCCAGGGCACGATAGCGGCCACTACGCCGACAGGTTGCTTGTGCGTCCAGGCTATGTGTTCGCCGGGAATTGAAACTTGCCGGGTTGCTCCATCCAGCTTGGTTGCAAAACCCGCCATGTATCGCAGCAGGTCAACACCGCCGAGTACATCCATCTCAATACAGGGACCGATCGCCTTGCCATTATCCAGCGTTTCAATCTCACCCAACGTCTGTGCATGCGCTTCAATTTTGTCGGCGAGTTTGTGCAATAGGCGCTCGCGTTCGGCCGGTTTCATCGTGGCCCAGGGGCCGTCTCTAAGCGCACTGCGCGCCGAGGCGACCGCGTAGTCGACATCCGCTTCGGTTGCCGCCGGAATCGATGTCAGATGCGTCGCCGTCGCTGGCTCCG
Organism: uncultured Woeseiaceae bacterium; assembly: GCA_964528965.1. Classification (GTDB taxonomy): domain Bacteria; phylum Pseudomonadota; class Gammaproteobacteria; order Steroidobacterales; family Woeseiaceae; genus UBA1847. The sequence continues at coordinate 157,995 of CAZGVL010000001.1, read as the reverse complement.
TGACATCAATCGTACTCTTGTCCTCACTCTCAACAAACACGCCGTTCAGGAACATGCGTTGGTCTTTAAGAAGAAATCGCTCGGTGGCGCTCGTTACGCCATAGGCGTTCATCATGTTTTGAACTTCAGTATCCATATGCCTGCTACTCAAAGTTGTTTGCAAACCATCAAAGCAATGCTTTCACAGGTTCTTCGAGGTTCTCTCGAATGCGTGCCATGAAGCGCTGTGCCAGACCGCCATCGATGGCCCGGTGATCGAAGGAAAGCGACACTTCAAGAATCGGTGCGATTTCAATCTGACCATCACGGACAATTGCTTTCTCAATCGCGCGGCCGACCGACAGTATCGCCGTCGTACCGTGCGGAATGATCGACGTACCCATCAGGTGCCCCAGAGCGCCAATGTTGTTGACAGTAAAGGTGCCACCGCTCAGCTCTTCCGGGCTGGCCTTGCGATCGACCGCACGTGGCAGCAGCTCCAGCAATGAGTTGACCGTTTCACGAAGCGACAGGTTCTGGGCGTCTTTCAGTACCGGTACGACGAGGCCGCTCGCTGTATCCACGGCCACGCCGATGTTGTAGTTCTTGTGCAGGTTAATGCCGCCATCGACTATCGTTGCGTTGAAATGCGGAAACTCTTTCAGGACCGGCAGACAGGCCTTGACCAGAATCGCCTCAATCGGCACCTTGCAATCGAGCTCTTCGATCAGTGCTTTTCTCACTACCAGCAGCCGCGTTGCATCGATTTCCATACGACTGAAGACATGTGGAATCTCCTGCCATGACTGCGACAGACGATTGGAAATCGTGCGTCGAATCATCGAGAATTTTTCGAATTCCGAATCGCCCGTTGCAACCACGGCCTGCTCAACAGCTGGTGCAGCAATTGTCGGCGTGGAATCCAGCATAGCCAGCACGTCTTTACGCGTAATGCGGCCGTCACGGCCGGTGCCAGCAACGGCCTGCAACTCAATGCCGTGTTCACGAGCTATTCGCCGCACCGATGGCATCGCTTTTACCCGGCCGGTGGATTCGGTGGTCGCAGGAGCGGTCGGCGCCGATACCTCGGCCGCTGGCTCAGGCGTTCCTTTTTCCTTAACTGGCGCTGGATTTTTAACGGGTGCTGGCGTTGGTGCCGCAGCTGCAGCGCCGGCCGCATCACTGAACACAGCCATGACGGCGCCCACGTCAAGCATCTCTCCGGCGGCTACCGCGAGCTCGAGAACAGTGCCAGAAAATGGCACCGGAATTTCGATGACCGCTTTTTCTGTTTCTACTTCACACAAATTATCGGCAGTCGTGACTTCCTGCCCGACCTCAACCAACCAGCTGACGATCTGACCTTCCTGAAGGCCGGAACCAAGATCAGGTAAACGAAATTCTCTGGGCATGACTAGTCCTCCATTACCGTGCGAACCGCGTTCGCAACGCGTTCCGGCGCAATCATTGAATGCGGCTCGAGTTTTGCAACTGCCCATGGCATGTCTGAATGAGCAACCCGGACCGGCGGGGTCTCGAGATAATCACCGGCTTTCTCAACAACCGTCGCAACAATCTCTGCACCAAAACCACCGCTCTTGGCGGCCTCGTGCACCACGACCAAACGCCCGGTTTTCTGCACGCTCTTGAGAACTGCATCTTCATCCCAGGGTCGCAGTGTGCGCAGGTCAATGACTTCCACGGACACGCCATCGGCCACCAATTGCTCGGCGGCTTTTTCTGAAATGCCGACCGCGTTGCCGTACGTCACTATGGTTGCGTCACTGCCCACACGGGCAATGCGTGCTTTGCCAATTGGAATTGTGAAGTGCTCGACGGGAACGTCGTCCTGCCGCTCAAAATATTTGACGACTGGCTCGAAAAAGATCACTGGATCTTCACTTTCCATGGCCGCGGCCATCAGGCCTTTTGCGTCGGTCGCGTTGGATGGATAGACCACCTGAAGTCCGCCCGGTGCGTGCACGAACAACGCCTCCGTAGAATCAGAATGGCCCTCATAACCTTCATGACCACCGCCACCTGGCATACGTATGACCATCGGGAAACGAAACGCGCCGCCTGTGCGCCACGGATAGCGGATGACATGAAAGATCATCTGGTCAAATGCTGTGAACGTGAACCCGGCAAATTCAATTTCGCAGACGGGACGCATGCCGGCCATAGCCATGCCAATGGCCGTGCCGATGATGCCTAACTCGCAAAGAGGCGTGTCGAGCATGCGATCCGCGCCATACTTCTCATACATGTCAGCGGTCACCCGGAAGACACCGCCTTCGCGGCCGACGTCTTCGCCCATGATCAACGTGTTCGGACGCTCGGTCATGCCGTGGTCGAGTGCAATATTGAGTGCCTCCACCATCGTCAGCGCCTTGCGCTCACCCGTAGGCTCGATCTCCTCCTCGGGCTGCAGAATATCCAGGTCGGAGATATCTGTGACGTCTTCACCTGCAGCAATTTGCTCTTCGCGCAATTGCTCAACCAGACGGGGTGGCATCTTTTTGTAGACAGACTTGAAGGCTTCTTCGCGTGACGGCAGCACCATGGCTTCAAGTTCATCGATCGCCGCCTCAATCTCCTGCCGGAGATCGTCATTAATCTGTGTCTCGAACGCCTCGTCGACCAGACCACGGCCAGTAAGATAGATCCGAATTCGCACCAGTGGGTCTTTCGCCTTCCATTCGGCCTCTTCTTCGCGCGTTCGATATACCGGCACACCGTCGTAGGTCGAGTGTGGTGTATACCGATAACACAGCGACTCGATCAGCGTGGGACCGCCACCTGTGCGTGCTTTTTCGATGGCTGTATCAAGTGCCGTGTGCACGGCAATCACGTCCATGCCGTCAACTCGCACACCTTCAAAGCCATAGGCGTGAGCTTTTTGCGCGAGTGTTGCAGACGCCGTCTGTTGTTCGATCGGTGTCGATTGCGCGTAACGGTTGTTCTGACAAAAGAAAACAGTCGGCGTATTCCAGACGCCGGCAAAATTCAGCGCTGCGTGAAAATCGACCTCGGAGGTCGCCCCATCGCCGAACATTGCCAGGGCAATATTGTCACGGCCCATCAGTCGCGTGCCATAGCCGTAGCCTGTTGCATGCGGCAAGTGCGTTGCGATCGTGGCGTTTAGGGGCGTGATATTGAATTCATTGGGATCCCAGAATGCGTGCGGCATGCCGCGCCACAATGCCAGTTCGTTGAGTACCGGCACGCCGCGGGAGAGTCGCACGCCCTGCTCGCGGTAGGCCGTAAATATCCAGTCTTCGGCGTTCAGCGCTGATGGAACCGCGACGTGAGTTTCCTGGCCCGCACAAGGGTAGTAAGCGGGAATGCGGCCGATGCGTTGCAGCCGCATGGCGGCTTCGTCGAACGCCCTTGTACGCAACATGTCGCGAAACAGTGCGACCAGCTTTTCATCGCTGATCTGGTGCTGGTCCGAAATCAGTTCACCATCACCGTTGAGGAAACACAGTGGTTGGTCTGCAACCAGACCTGCGTTGGAATGTGCGAGATTTGCCTGCTTTGTAGCTGCCATCTTATTTCTCCGCGCCGACTGACGCACCTGCGTCGGACCGCGCTTTTGCGCCAGCAAAAGCCAGCAATATCGTTGATAGGATCAGAGCGCCGGCGCCGAAAATCAGCAGCGGCAAGAAGTTTCCGGTTTGCGTCAGCACGCCTGCTATACCCGGCCCGACCATCGCGCCGATGCCAATCGCGGGCACGCTGAGAACAACGTAGCGGCCATCGAAATCGAGCTCTGCGATCTCGGTCACTGCAATTGGCAGCATGAAACCGATGGCGAATGTCAGGAGACATGCACCAGCTGCATACTGGACGAACACATCGGGTTGACCGAGGAAGAACAGACCTGCAAGGAATACGACCGCACCTGCCAGAAAGGGCCGTGTGTTGCCGAAGCGCCCGCCGAGGACTGCCGCCAGAATGGAGCCAAACAGCGCGCTTATCAGAGTTACTGAAAGCAGCACGCCGACCACTTCCGCATCGTAACCACCCTGGGCACCGATACGTTCAACAAAGGCCCACATGGCAGACGCGCCGGTGAACAACAGCAGCGTGGCTAATAGCGTGCCCCAGATGAATGAGCTGTGCGCGACTAAAGCGGAAGAGTTCGTCTCGTCACCGATATGCCCCTTGCTACCTTGTCGCGGAATCCAGAACAGGAACGGACTAAGGAACAGCATGAAGATAACAATGCCAATAGCCGCACCCTCGAAACCCCATTTAGCAATCGTGGTCCCCGGCAGTACAAGGAGCAATATCGCGCCGGCAAATGCTTCGGCCGCAATTTTCACGCCGTACCAGCGGCCAGGATTGCTGGTGTCGCCAAGAATCACAGTGCCGATGCCATACAACGCTGCAAAAGCGCCGCCAGCAATAATCGTCATTACCAGTAAAGGTAAATAGCCCGAGAGCAAGGTGCCCACGTACAGGCTAATTGCCGCTATCGGCGTCGCGACGGCGACCAGCGTTGTCCAGGCGACTTTGCGAACCCAGAAGAAGGCTGAAATCGTAATGATGTTGTAGCCCAGAAAGAAAGCTGAGCTGAGGAACCCAATCTGTTTGTTATCCAGCCCGCGATAGTCCTGCGCAACACCGAGATACAGAGGAAGAACATTATAGAAGAGCGCACCGATGGCCGAGACTATCAATGCCGCGGCTATCACCGTGCCAGCATCCATCGGATTTTTTTGCTGTGGCTGATTCATCTTGTCCGCTCAACGTTATTGATTTTGGTGAGTACCGGGTCGGGGCCGCGCATAAGGGGGTTGCAACGACCCCGACCGGATTGTGGGTACCTTTTTCGTCAAACTTTGTTCAAACAATCGGCAGAGCTGTCTCGCCGACCGGACTTAGAAGTTGATCTTCGCCTCCAGTCGTACCAATCGACCTGGGCCACGAATCACTGTGTCGCCAAGGAAATCGAATGTGTCCGTGAGATATTCTTCGTCACCAAGGTTCTCGCCGACCAGGGCGAATAACCAGCGCTCATTTGACCAGGCGATACGTGCATCAAGCGTTGAGTACGACGGTTGCTCGTAGGTATTTGGCAGGTCGAAGAAGTAGGCATCGGTATAGTTCCAGACTGCCATCAGATCGACGTCGCCCGATCCGGCGGGAATCGTGTACTTACCGGCCAGCGAGCCCGAAGTTTCGGGAGCCTGTACTGCGCGCTTGCCTTCATACTCATCGGAGATCGCGTTGACGACCTCAGAGTCGAGGTAAGCGAATGAACCCCAAACTTCGAATGCTTCGGTAAACAGAAAGCGGAAATCCAGATCCAGTCCGGTCACATCAACGTCGCCCACGTTCTCAACCTGTGGCAGGCCGTTGATCAGACGCTCCAGTTGGAAGTCCTGATAGTCGTTCTGAAAGACAGCTGCGTTTAACTGTGCGCGACCACCCCAGAACATGGACTTGACGCCCAATTCGTAGGCTGTGCTGTCTTCCTGTTCAAAAGGAAGAATCTCACCGGTAATCGGATCGACTGTACGGTTGAAACCACCGGACTTATATCCTTTGGCACCACTTGCATACAGCATGACACTGTCGCTAATGTGGAAATTCAAAGCCAGTCTCGGGTCGGTTGAGGTGAACTTGCCACTTTCGCTGACCGTACCGTCAGTAATTGAACCGAATATCTGTCCATCCAGTCCGCTCAGAACCCCGCCAGTTGAAGGCATGTTGTAGTCGAGCGACTTGTCATCTTCGGTGTATCGAACACCGGCGTTCAGGTCCCAACGATCATTGATGTGCCAGGTTGCATCGCCGTAAACTGCCCAGCTGGTGGTCTCGCCATCACCCGATGGCTGCTCAACAGCGTTGCCCAGACAAACCGGAACCGTGATAGGCATACCGTCCCCGAAATCAATCTCGCCGTCGCAGGCGTCGCCGTTGCCGGCATCCGCTTCGTTCAGGCCGAAGACGTCAGCAACAACAAACTCGTCGTAGGCCAGGTTGTTGTTGAAACTCAGCTCTTCGTTGACGTAACTGGCACCGACAAACCAGTCGAGCGCATCGGTGGCACCGTTCAGACGGAGCTCCTGACTGAAATATGTCGCTTCCTGAGGCTCTTCGAATGAGGCAACAAAGAAGTCTATTTTGTCCGCGTCAACCGGCGTTACGTTAACGTCATGGTCGTAATAGCCGGTGATTGATGTCAGCGATACGCTGTCGCTCAAATCCCAGTTGTTGGTCCAGTTCAAGCGCAAAGAGTCCAGCGTTTGTTGATCGGGCGGAGCATCCTGAAACACTTCGTCATCGAACGCCTCTTCCGGAAGGACGAAACCTGCTGTGTTCTCTGACGTCACGTATTCCGCAGAAGCTGTCGTTGTGTATATGCCGTCAGCATCGTAGTGAAAGCTCAGCCGCGCATTGGTGTTATCGCGCCCGTTCAGCTCGGTGTCAGTTGCGCCGTTGTAATACAGGCCATCACGCTCGTCATGCTTAACGCCGACTCGTATCGCCGTATTCTCGGATGTAGCTGCGTTATAGATCAGCTCTAGTTTCTTCTGGCCTTCATCACCGTATCCAACCAGCGCGGATCCATAATTCTCGCCGATCTCCGGCTTGCGCGTAATGATCGAGATTGCGCCGGCAGAAGCGTTGCGTCCGAACAACGTGCCTTGCGGGCCCTTGACGACCTCAATTCGCTCAACGTCAAAAAACGCCGCGGTGGCATTCGTGCCTCGAGCGGCATACAGACCGTCGATAAAAATACCAACTGCGGGGTCAGCACCAATACCAGGAGCCTGCGAACCGATGCCGCGAATAAATACAGATGCTTCGGTATCGCCTCTCGATTTGATTGACAGGCCTGGTGTCTGCCCGGCGATATCGCGTATGTCTTTAACACCGGCTTCATCGATATAATCGCCAGAGAATGCTGAGATCGCGATCGGAATATCCTGCATGTTTTCCGGACGCTTGGTCGCAGTGACCGTGATTTCTTCAATCGCCAGCTCCTGACCAATGGCGTTACTCGCAAAAGCGGTCGCGATCAGTGCTGGTACAACTCTAAACAGTTTCATTTGACTATCCCTCGGGAAGTTTCCGCAATATGTGGGCCTATCTTGGATAGTCTTGGCTCAATAGTTAATGATGTTTCTGACCCTTTGTTTTACCTTTCTGATCGACCGTCATACTTCGCGGTATCGAGTTCGAGTGAACGGTTACTGCAGGTGAGTGCGAGTATGGTCTGGCGATACGCCGTAGTAAGTCTTGAACGCTCTGCTGAATGGGGCTGGTTGCGAATAGTCCAGCAAGTACGCGATTTCCTGCACAGCGAGATCCGTGTCTTCAAGATAATGCTTGGCCAGGGCCATGCGAATTTCCAGCACCAGCTGTTTGTAGCTGGTGCCGGCACGATACAGGCGTTTACGCAATTGCGACGTCGAAAGCCTGAGTTCTGCCGCCGCTTCTTCCAACCGGTACATGCGCCTGCCGGGGCGGCTCAACAACAATCGACGCACGATTTGTGAAGTTTCACGAGACGAGTCTCCGGCACCCAGAAGGCGCTCACACATCGCTGTACAGACGTCGGACATAGTTCGGTTCGCGGATGCAATCGGATGCTCCAGCCACTTGGCAGGAAAGTGCAGCTCGGTTCTTTGTGCATCAAATTCAATACGGCACTCGAAGACTTCCGCGTAGGTCGACTCGTAGGCTGGCGCAGGAAAAGCGAAGTGAACACTGGCTTCGCTGTAGTCCACGGCATCGCCGAGCAAAAGCTGTAGTACACGCCAGTTACCGGCAAAGCTGTCTTCGGCAATACTCCTGAATTCCTGCATGTGTGACATGAGCGGGACCGGCGCCACGATCACGACACCATTGTCGATGGTCAGAGTGTCAATATAGCGGTCAGACGTGAGCTCGTGATAGCGATACAGAAAAGTGAGCGCTTTGCCGAGATTGTCGCTGTTAATCGCTGCATAGCCCATTACCCCAAGGTCCGTGAGTTCGGCACGCGCAAACATGCGCAGACTGATGTCCGGAACAAGGCGAATGGAGGAGGCGATCACCTTGTCCAACTGGGCCTGCTCAAGATTCAAGCGCCCATCAAGGTGCGATGGAGTGATGCGTGCTTCGCGCAAGGCGTCGACCAGAATTTGTGGCTCATCGCCGTGGGTCATGCACTGACGCATGCGCGCGACCCAATTGGCCGCGATCTTACTCTTCTCGGCCTGGCGGGACTCGAGACTCATTCCGGCATCGAGCATTTATGTCTCCAACATGTCCTATATTTGATGTCGAACGGTCAGAAGTGCATTGTAGCAGCGCGCAAGTGTCAACTCGTGGCGTAATTGGCGGCTTTTGAGGACAATCTTCCAGTGCTGTATGACTCGACTCACGCAATCTATCTCATCAAGCTCGTTGAAGTTCTGCGAGCGCACGGTGTACAGGCAGATGATCTGATGCGCCATATTGGTGCAAGTGCCGCCGACCTGCTGGATCGCGACCGCACAATCTCGCTTTCGTCCTACCTGGATGCCATTGAGTACGCGACCGAGAACTACTCAATTCCCGACCTCGGTTTCCGGGTCGGCGAACACACGAGCATGCTCGAACATGGCGTTTTGGGATACGCGATTCTGAGCAGTCCGACCTTGCGTGAGAGCCTGCAGCGGTACGTTCGCTTTCAGCTGCTGCAGGGGCCTTTGTTAACCGTTGAACTTGGCGGCAACAAGAGCATCGCAACGCTGACAGCGGTGCCACGCCGCGGTCGCTGGAAACCGTCGCCCCAAGCGCTCAAATACCTGATTCAGGAGTGGCTGGTCGGCTGGAATCAATGGAGCTATGTCATTGGCAAGACCGGGCCCTTTTTTGAGCATGTGCGGCTCGGCTATTCGAGCGCAGGTCAACGCCGTTATTACGCGGATCATCTTGGATGCACAATCAGCTTCGATAATTCCGAGACGACGGCAATTTTCCCCGCAAAATGGCTCGACAAACCGCTCGAGTACGCTGACGACAGCATCGCCGCACTGTGCTCCGCTCAATGCACCCGTCTGCTGGAAGTACTGGATGAACATAGTGGGCTAAGCGCGGAAATACATCGCATCCTGGCTAACTCTCCGGGCAATATTCCGTCGATGGAACTGATGGCCAGCAAGCTGCACCTGGGGGTCCGCACCTTGCGACGCAGACTCAGAGAAGATGAAACGACCTATCAGGATGTCGTCAAAAACTTTCGCGTCGCCATGGCGAAGCGCTATCTGCAGGAAACCGATTTGCCGGCAAACGAAATTGCGTCGCTTGTTGGCTACTCAGATCCTGCGAATTTATACCGCGTTTTTTCGGAGTACACGGGAAATACGCCACAACAATTCCGTGCAACCGGCCAGCAATGACAAAGGTAGACTAAAGCTATGAGCAACGAATTTAACCAACCAATTGGCGGCAACGAAATGCCGCGCTATGCCGGGCCAGGCTCGATGTTTCGCCTGCCACAGCAAACGACCGCAAAGGGTCTGGATGTTGCGATTGCGGGCGTCGGTCTGGATATTGGCACCAGCAATCGAACCGGCACCCGATTTGGCCCGCGACAGATTCGCAATGAGTCCGCAATGGTTCGGCCCTTTTGTATGGCGACCGGTGCGGCACCGTTTGATTCGTTTCAAATAGCAGATGTCGGGGACGTTCCGCTCAATAGTTTTGACCTGCTCAAATCAATCGACATCATCGAAAACTTCTACGACGACATACTCACGCATGGCGCCAAGCCGGCCACGATCGGTGGCGATCACACCATCACGCTACCCATCCTTAGAGCCATTAACAAAGTACATGGTCCGGTCGCCATGGTGCATGTCGATGCGCACGCCGATATCAATGACCACCAGTTCGGAGAGAAAATCGCGCACGGCACGATCTTTCGCCGCGCTATTGAGGAAGGACTGATAGACCCACACAAAATGGTGCAAATTGGCTTGCGCACAACTGGCTATTCTGCAGATGATTTCGACTGGTCGCGGAATCAGGGGGTGCGAGTCGTGCCAGCTGAAGAGTGCTGGTACAAATCATTGGCACCGCTAATGGCCGAAGTTAGAGAAATGATCGGTCCGGATGTTCCGGCCTACCTGAGCTTCGATATCGATGGCCTTGATCCCAGCGTTGCGCCCGGTACAGGCACGCCTGAGCCGGGCGGACTGGCCGCATCTCAGGGCGTGGAGATTATTCGTGGCTGCTGGGGCTTGAATTTGATTGGCTGCGATCTGGTCGAAGTATCGCCACCGTACGACACGACAGGCAACACAGCGCTACTCGGCGCTAATCTCGTCTTCGAGATGCTCTGCAGTTTGCCCGGCTGTACGCGCAAGCAATAAACACGAGCATCAATCACGGAGCATGCGACGTGCTGTGAAAAACAGCACCACTGTTGCCAGCCAGGCGACGGTACTCATCAGATAGACGTAGGTAAACGAACCACCAATAATCAGCATGCCGCCAACGGCAGGTCCGACTGCTGCGCCCAAAGCCTGCATAGCGGGAATAAAGGTAGCGTATCTGCCGGTAACGTCGGCTTGCGCTGCCAGCGCCATACGATAGGGCGACCCAAGGTTCCATGCCGCAGCGAACAGAAGCACACCCGCAATGTAGGCGTATGCGCTGTTGCCTGACCAGAGAACAATCACCGAGGTGATTGACAGCACCACAGCGACAACGAAAGGCTTGCCGGTTCCAAAGCGAGTTCCAATGATCACAGCGGCAATAGAACCTGCGCCAGCCGTAAAAAATGAAATCGCAATAACTGTTGCTGCGAAGCGGGTATCGAGCTGGCTTGCAACCGCAATGCGTTCGAGGAATGCCCAGACCGCACCCTCCGCTGCTACATTGAGGAACAACATCAACATCGTCAGGATTAATGCTGTCTGTGGCAAGCGGGTTCGAACATCGCCTGTTACCGATGGCAACTCGCCGGTCTTCGCGCCCGCCGCCGGCAGAATGTACACCAGCAACATCGCTGCCAGCAGCAACGCGGCGACTATCCACTGGCCCAGTTCGAAAATATTCAGGCCAATATCAATTCTGGGAAGATTGAATATCAGTAGTGCAGAAAGGAATGTTTGGCCCGCGTACGCAAGCGCGAAGTTTCTGACGGGGTCGCGAGTATCACCCAGACAAGCGATACTCACGCCGAAGCCCAGCCCAGTTGCAAGCCCGGCCAGCAAATTGCAGAGCAACCAGGTGTGGTACGTAAAACTAATGACCGGAACAATCAGTGCCACGGCAGCGAGCAAATTGCCGCCGAGCATCAGCGTCTTCCAGTTAAATCGGCGCAACCATAAAAATCCAACGACGTTGATCGCGGCCAGGCCGCCGGTGAATGCTGCCGCAGCGAAGCCAAGCTGACTCTCGTTTACACCGTAGTTATCTGCAGCACCGCCGAGAAGCAGCGGCATAATGTTGTAGTAAGTAATGCCAACGACATTCAGGGTTATTGCCGCAATACGTGCCGGCCATGAATTGACATCGTTCATCTTTGTCACAACGTCGCGCTAGCCCGGCGCAGCCGTATCTCCGGTGACGATTTCGAGCAACTTGCTCGTTGGACCGCAATGCCAGCCACCATCAACCTTCAACGCTTGGCCGGTCATGTAAGCGCTGGCTTTCGCCGCGAGGAACACATACACACCCGACATGTCGCCAACTTCAGCAACCCGGCCCAACGCCGTGAATGCCTCGCATAATTTTTGGCCTTCTTCACCACTACCGAGCGCTGTTGCCGTGTAGCCCGGGCACACAGAGTTCACCCGGATACCGCGTGTTCCCAATTCGAGTGCCGCCATTTCAGTCATGCTTGTTACCGCCCGCTTGCCCGCCGAATAAACACCGGAACCAGGCAGGTTGATGAATGCAGCCATGGATGAAGTTGCGATGATAGAGCCATTGTCGTTCATGTACGCCGGCGCATGCTTCAAGCCGTACAGCACACCCCAGTGATTGATCTTGGTCACCTTCTCAAGCAAAGCCTGGTCGGTTTGTTCGAATGTCGGCCCGACATCACCGACTCCCGCGTTCAGAACAACAATGTCCAAATTGCCATCCAGTAATTTTGTTGCTTCAACGAGGGATTGCTCAACACTCTGTTCGTCGGCGACGTTTGCCCGAACATACTTTGCGCCCATCTGCGCAGCGATGTCTGCAGCGTCAGCTATGTCGGCAATGACGACTGACGCGCCGTGTGCAATAAACGCCTCGACGACAGCCTTGCCGATTCCGGAAGAACCGCCTGTTACGAATGCGTTCTTGTTCTTAAGGGAAAACATGCTGAACTCCTGATTGCGGGCGCTATGCCGAGTAGTTTCCGAGTTGTTTGATGCCTGCCAGGTTGCGCGGATCTTCAGCCTCAGTGGGTATCTCACACAACTCGACGATGTTGCCAAAGGGATCTCGACAGTACGCAGTGTAGATACCACCGCCGATATCGACCGGTTCGCCGAGCATGTTTCCGCCGAGCGATAACAGTCTTTTGTACTCCGCCCGACAATCGTCAACATAGAATGCCAGGTGCCGTATGCCCTGCTCGTGTGGGCCCAGTGATGAAGGGTCCGGGCCTGTCTGTTGTGGTGCGGTGAACTCGAACATCTCGAGGTGGCAGTTGTGCCCCTCGAGCATGTAACCGCGGCATGCAGAATTCTTAGACCCTATCGCAATATCAACACCTGGCGCATTGGACCAGCCTTCGTCACTGAGCAGTCGGAAGCCGAACATCTTCTCGTAAAATGCACGCGCAGCGTCAACATCGGAGACAACGAGACATGGGTGTGCGAATCCTAGAATCACTTGAGCATCCTTATGGTGCGTAAGGCTCTGTCAGCGTCAGGATGTTCCCTCCGCAAGGCTCTCGCAAGAAAGCGGTCACGATACCCGAGCACGAATCCTTTGCCGGTTTCTGAACCTCTTTCATGCCGGCCCAGATCGCGTCTTCGTAGGCTCGCTCGATGTTCTTTGCCTGGTAGATAATCGAGCTGATATACGGGCCGTGATCAGCCAGATGCTGTTTTTCAAAGTCATGGCGCGCGCTGTGCAGCACAAATAATGATCGCCGTGAGTCTGCATCATAGTCCTTGTCCGTCAGTACTACTTCTTTGTAGCCGTTGGAACTAAACTCTTCCAGCACGTGCATGCCCATAATCTCCTGGTACCAGGCGCTCATTGCGTCGACGTCTGCACAGATTTCGGAGTTGCCGACCATTTGCAGGCCGCACTCGCCGGATGGTGCATTGGTGAACTCCTGCACACGGAATGTTGGGTCGGTGTACTCCATGATCTCAATCCAGCGACCTTCCGGGTCGTGCACAACGAAGCCGTCGTAGGTTGGAAATTTCTCGAACGGCATAACTTCTGTCGCGCCGTTGGCCAGCAGTTGCTCCATCGACGCTCTGGCGTCGCTGGTTAACCAGCAGACATGGTTATAGCCACGACCATGATCGCGCCACCAGTTGCGCTCATATTCGAACTGGAACGGCGGTGCCTCGATCTGCACCTGATAGGCTTTGCCGCCGCATCCCAGAAAAGTGTAGTCGGAGTGTCCCTCACCGGTTACGTGAAAGACCGAGCCCGAAAAGTAATTGGTAATGCCGTGATGCCAGCGCAGGTACGGCCACATGTTGTCGCGAGGCTTGTCATCGTAAATACAAAGATGGTGCAGCGAGTAGTCGAGTTCTGATGCTGACTTCATTGGAAGGCTCCGGAGATCAGATATTGAGTTGACCTCTAGAATAGCGCAGTACGACTAAAATCTAGTGGCTTTTACGGCCACATGGAGTGGCTTTGTCGGCCAACCTTCAACGCGGCTTTGCAACCCATTGTTTTTAAAATAATTCCCTCCCTGAACAATCGATACATCACAGCAATCCTTGGTCATAAGTGTATTCATTAGGGTCAGAAATGTTATTACATTTTGCCGCCTGAGTTTCTAGAATTTACGCCATCAATAATTCCAATCGTCAGGCAGCGAATGCGCCAGCAGACGCTCACGCTATGAGGGACTTCGTGACCAAGAGCAATGTAGTACTTACGATTCCAGAGCCACGGAAATTCGAACTCGTCGAACGCCCCTACCCGAACTTCAAGGCGGGCTACGCAGTCATTCGAACCGAAATCGCACCCGTGTGCCTTGAAGGTTCGAGGATCTGGACCGAGCATGATTTCGAGTTTACCGATGACCCGCACCATCTCGGACATGAAGGTGTCGGCGTCATTGACGATATTCACCCAGGTTCGTCGTTTAAGAAAGGCGACCGGGTAGCAGTCTTTCAGGGTGATCACTGCGGACAGTGTCATAGCTGCCGCAACGGCTACTCACCGACTTATTGCGTAGCGAATATTCCCGAGCACGGCGGCAACGCGCTGCATGGTATTGAAGAAAAGAATGAAAGCGAGTCAGGTGGCTTTGCGATGGCGAAATATCGATTGGCGCCGCTCGCCAACCTGTATCGAATCCCTGATGACGTCGACTTTCGTTACGCCGCAGCGACCAACTGTTCGTTTGGCGTCGGCTTTTCCAATCAGGAAATCATGAATGTCAAAGCCGGCGACACCGTATTGGTTGGTGGCGTTGGCTTCATTGGCATGGGACACATCATAAGCGCCCTCTATCGGAACGCGACGGTGATCGCTTTGATGCGCAATGAATACCGCCAGGGCTTGCTGGAGAAGATGGGAGTGCAGCACTTCGTAAATCCGGCCGATGACGACTGGCTGGAGCAGGTGAAGTCACTCACGTATGACGGACAGGGAGTTGACCATTGCGTCGATGGATCTGGCGTCGAGTACTACCAGCACAAGCTCATGGCAGCAACACGCTTGTACGGCAACGTCAATTTTAGTGGCCATACCCCGGGCGCCAAGCTGCCGCTCAGCCCGCTGCACCATGTCATCGACCCGGCGCACAATCTGCAGGGCCAGCATGACGTTCGTGCAAGAGACCGGGAAGGTTTGATGCGAGCTCTACTCAACAAAGACGTGCAACGAAGGATCGACGTTATGGTCACGCACGAGTTCCCCATGTCGAAAGCGGGCGACGCTTTCGATGTGCAAGAAAGCAAGCGGTGCGGAAAAGTTTATCTGCACACCCAACTATAACAACAGCAAAATCTGGCAATGGAGTAACAAGACGTGCATTCGCTACAGGGAAAGAACATTTTAATTACCGGCGGTACCAGCGGTATCGGCCTCGCTGTCGCAGAGAACTTCGTAGCCAGTGGTGCAGAAGTCACACTCACCGGGCGGCGCGACTCCGGTGCGGAAACCGCAGCGAAAATCGGTGCGAACTTTGTGCGCTGCGACTCCACGGATGAAGATCAGGTTGAAAACAGCTTGCGCGAGACGGTTGCTGCACACGGCAAAATTGACATCCTTGTTATCAACGCCGGCATGGCGGATGACGAAGGCAGCATCGAGGAATTCGACAGTGCGCGAATGCGCGCAATGATGGATCTAAACTGCAACGGCGTTTTCTACCACCTGAAACACGCGCCTCAGCATATGCACGATGCCGGCTCAATTATTACGACCGGCTCCGTATCCGGGTCCGGCAACACAAATGCAGGTGCTGGAACCTATGCGGCCAGCAAGGCTGCGGCTGCGTATTTCACTCGAACCAGCGCTATAGAGTTGGCACCGCGTGGTATTCGCGCCAATACGGTTTGCCCCGCGCTGATCGCCGGTACCGGAATGATGACGGACGACGATGGCGGCCCGGAAGCGCAGTTTCTCGGAACCTTGAACGCCTTTGGACGCCTGGGCAAGCAAAGTGAAGTCGTCGGCATCTACAACTTTCTGGCAAGCGACGCGTCAACATTTATCACCGGGCAGGAAATTCGAATTGACGGCGGCATGACCGCCGGTTTCGGCCTGCCACTGTTCGGCGCTATCGCAGGAGACTGATCATGCTCTGGAACATCGTATGGGTGCTCGCGGTTGCCGCAGCACTGGTCTTGTTACTACCGGCCATCAGGCGACCGTTACTCAGCAAGCACGCGCTGCGCTGGTTTCGCTCTGTCCTGCCGCCGATGTCCGCAACTGAAAAAGCGGCAATCGACGCTGGCACGACCTGGTGGGACGCCGAAATCTTTAGTGGCAAACCGGACTGGGAACGCTTGATGCGCACACCAGCCCCGGAACTTTCAGCAGAGGAACAGGCGTTCCTGGACGGACCTGTCGAAACGCTATGCGGAATGTTGAATGACTACCACATCAATACATCACTCAACGACCTGCCGGACGATGTCTGGACGTACCTGAAAGAACAGCGCTTTTTCGGGATCATCATTCCTAAAGCATACGGCGGTCTCGAGTTCTCGCCGCGAGCGCAGTCAGAAATTGTGATGAAGATCGCTACACGAAGCGTAGCGACAGCCATTACGGCCATGGTCCCGAACTCCCTTGGGCCTGGCGAACTTCTCATGCACTACGGTACGCAAGAGCAAAAAGACCATTACCTGCCGAAGCTGGCAGTAGGTGACGAAATTCCGGCGTTTGCTTTGACCAGCCCACACGCCGGATCAGACGCAGGCGCAATGCCCGATATGGGAGTCGCTTGCAGAGAAATCTTCAACGGTAAGGAAACACTGGGGTTTCGTGTCAACTGGCAGAAGCGCTACATCACGCTCGGCCCCGTATGCACGGTTTTAGGTCTGGCATTCAAGGCAACCGACCCTGATGGACTGTTGGGTGAAGCTGCGAACCTCGGCATCACCTGTGCTCTGGTACCGGTAACGGCGAAAGGCGTCACCATTGGTGCCAGACATGCGGTCGGCTCCGCCTTTCAGAACGGGCCCAATAGTGGCAAAGATGTTTTCGTACCGATGGACTGGATCATCGGCGGCCAGGAACAGGTCGGCCACGGTTGGAAAATGCTGATGAACTGCCTGTCAGTTGGCCGCGCAATTTCCCTGCCCGCGCTGGGCGCCGCAGCGGGCAAACTGACCAGCATGACTACTGGAGCGTATTCCCGGATACGCAAACAATTCAAGACGTCAATCGGCAAGTTCGAGGGCGTCGAAGAAGCCCTCGCTCGGATCGCAGGCCTGACCTACAGAATGGATTCGTCTCGACTGCTCACCGCGGTCGCCCTGAACGAGGGCGAGAAGCCGTCGGTGCTGTCTGCCATCTTGAAATATCACAATACCGAAGGCATGCGACAGGTATTGAATGACGCGATGGACATCCATGGCGGCAGGGCGATATGCGACGGACCAAAAAATTACTTGCAGAACGCCTACCGTGCCGTACCGGTTGCTATCACGGTCGAGGGCGCAAATATTCTTACGCGAAGCATGATCATCTTCGGCCAGGGCGCTATCCGCTGTCATCCGTTTGTACTTGAAGAAATGCTGGCTGCGGCGGAAACCGATGCGCAGGCCGGGCTAAAACGGTTTGACGCAGTGTTCTATAAGCACATCGCCTTTTCTGTTGCCAACGCCGTGCGTTCATTTGGACATGGCTTAACTGGCGCGAGATTCGCCTCCGCACCAAAAGTCGATCACGTGAGCGACTACTATCGACAGCTTTCACGTATGAGTTCGGCATTCGCTTTTCTGGCTGACGTTGCCATGCTGATGCTCGGCGGTGACCTCAAACGCAGGGAGCGCTTGTCATCCCGATACGGTGATGTGCTGAGCCACCTGTATATGACGTCTGCCGTACTGAAGCGATTCAAGGACGACGGGTCACCCGAAGCTGATCTCCCCTTCGTCGAATGGGCGGCTCGCGACTCGCTGTTCACCATTCAATGTCGAATTGAAGAGATTCTGGAGAACTTCCCATCTCAATTGCTCGGTCGCCTGTTGCGCCTGGTCGTACTGCCACTAGGTCGCCCGTATAACGCTCCTGACGACGAACTCGGGCACAAGATCGCGTCGCTCTTGCTTGCGCCTTCCGCAAGTCGCGACCGCCTGACCGCCGGCGTTTTTGCTCCCGAATCAGAACATGACCCGGTTGGCTTGTTGAATGTAACCCTCAGTCAGTCCGCAGCCGCTGAAACCATCGAACTCAAGGTAGCCAAGCAGATCCGCGGCTCAAAAACAGCATCCATGACAGACGATTCTTCAATTCGTGAAGCGCTGGATGCCGGCGCGATTAACGAAATAGAAGGCGCAACGCTACGAGAGTACAGGCGCTTGGTCAGTGAAGTTATCAACGTTGACGAATTTTCGGTAGCATCTGCAGCTGCACCTTCGCACGTTTCGGTTCAGGAGAGCTAACGATGACTGATGCAAAACGAGATTCCGACTCAGACGGGGTCGACCTGAGTGTTTCTGAGACCTTGTGGTCGATGGGCAAAGCAATCGATCCACTCGCCGTTGCCAAGGAATCGTTGAATTTCGGCGCGGAGCTGGTCAAGATCGCGATCGGTTCCTCCGACATCGAGCCCGATAAACGGGACTGGCGATTCAAGGACGATGTGTGGCAGAGCAACGGCGTGTACAAGCGCCTTAGCCAGTCTTACCTCGCTTTTTGCAATGGTGCGAACGGAATAATCAGCGACAAAGCCGATTGGCGTACACAAGAGCGAGTAAAATTCGCGCTTGATATCACCACAAGTGCCCTCGCCCCAACCAACGCACTGCTCGGAAACCCGGCTGCCATAAAGAGAGCCATTGAAACGAAGGGCAGCAGCCTCGCGAAGGGGCTCGGTAATTTCGCATCCGATGTTCGTCACAACGGCGGTATGCCCTCCATCGTGGATGCCAGCCCTTTCGTCAAGGGTGAGAACGTCGCCGCGACACCCGGCGCAGTCGTGTTTCGAAATGAGATCCTCGAACTAATTCAGTATCAGCCTACGACAGAAAAGGTTCAGTCGATTCCAGTCATTGTCATTCCGCCACAGATCAACAAGTACTACTTTCTGGATATGGCACCTGGCCGCAGCCTGGTCGAGTATTCAGTCGCGCAAGGAATTCAGACGTTCATGGTGAGCTGGCGTAATCCGGGCAAGGAGGACCGCGACTGGGGTCTCGATCGCTATGTCACCGCACTGCTTGAGGCGATAGCTGCGATGAACAGTATTACCCGAGTCAAGAGATTCAATTCGATCGGGTTCTGCGCGGGCGGTATTACAATGACCGCACTGCTTTCCTACATGGCGGCAGAAAATGATACTCGCGCCAACGCGATTGCTTATGCGGTGACACTCCTTGACTGGAGCTTGCCGTCACAAATTGGCGCTTTGCAGTCCCAACCATTGATCGATTACACCAAGAAACGAGCGAAAAAGGCGGGCGTTACGCCCGGTCCGAACCTGGGCTTTGTCTTCACCTGGTTCCGTCCCAACGACTTGGTCTGGAACTACTGGGTCAACAATTACCTGATGGGCGAAGACCCACCAAGTTTCGATATTCTGGCCTGGAATGACGATTCAGCAAGCTTGCCTTACGCATTGCACTCCGAGTTCCTTGATATCTTCTTACATAATCAGATGGTCGAAAAAGGCGGTATCGAAGTGCTTGGCACGCCGCTTGATCTAAAAAACATCACAGCGGATACGTATGTGACGGGCGCTACGAATGATCACCTGACGCCGTGGAAGGGCTGCTATCAAACCACACAAATGCTGGGCGGCGACTGCACATTCGTACTCAGTCATGCGGGACATATCGCCAGCCTGGTGAATCCTCCCGGCAACCCGAGAGCGTCCTACTATGTGGGGGGCGAGCCCGGCCCGGATCCCGAGGTCTGGCAGGAACAGGCGGAGAAACGACAGGGCAGTTGGTGGGAACACTGGGCTGCCTGGTACAAGGAGCGGTCGGGCAGTGAGAAGAACGCACCGAAGTCTCTAGGCAATAAGAAGTTTCCAGAATTGGATGCGGCCCCCGGCACGTACATCAACGGCTAGTAACGACGGACAATTAAGGGGCAGAATGATGGCGCTAAGCGTTTCCAAAGACAAAGCACTTGAATTGGTCGGCAAGGAAGTCGGCCTGTCCGACTGGCTGGCGATCGAACAGACCCGGATTGATACGTTCGCGGATGCAACTAACGATCATCAGTTTATTCACGTAGACCCTGCCGCCGCCGCCCAAACGCCCTTCGGTTCTACGATCGCCCATGGCTTTTTGTCACTCTCGTTGCTGACCGACCTCGCGGGCAAGAACGGAATCCATCTTGACGACACAACCTTCGTCGTCAACTACGGCATCAACAAACTACGCTTTTTGTCCCCGGTTAAAGTAAATGATCAGGTTCGCGCCCGGGTCACGTTGAATGAATTCGAGGAAAAGCGGCCGGGTCAGTACCTGATTACCATGGGAGTGGTCATCGAGATTGAGAATCAGGAAAAACCTGCGCTGATCGCGGAATGGCTGGTCATGGCGTTTACTCAATAGAGTTATTGCTTTTGCGAGTGATTATATTCCCGATATTTTAATATTATTATCTTTCAACTAGTTATAGGTAAAATATTATCTTGCATATGCGAGATACAGGTATATAATACCCTTTAAGTATCTGATCGCGCTTGAAGGAGCAAACAACATGAGCAAAGCAAAAGAAATTCAAAACGACATCACCGCAAAGGGGAAATCTGTCCTTGGCTGTGTGGCCGACATCATTGAAACCGCGACCCAGAGGAACCTGGCGCTGGCCGGTGGAGTCTCCAAATTCGCCATATCCCAGGTGCGCCTGCCTGTTGAAGCTGCAAGCTTTGATGATTACCGAAATGGAACGGGCGATGCCTACTCCGGATTGGGTTTGACAGTAGGTACATTTGGCCGTGAACTTGTTGCGAACTTCCGTGAGATTCCGCAGCAATTCAAGTCAGCATGGACGGCAGAAGACGTGGTAGTTGAAGAAGCCGCACCTGCAGCAAAATCCAAGCCGGCGGCAAAGGCGAAGAAATAAATAACGCAATAGTCAAGCGAGCATCCGGAAGGGCCAGTGCTAATATGAGCACTGGCCCTTTTTTATGCGTTGGAATCAGCACGTGAAAACTACCCGACAATTCAAGAAGCACGCGAATCGCCGCCTATACGATACCGAGCAGAAAGAGTATGTCTCGCTCGATCAGATTCGTGACCTGATCAATGCCGGAACCGACGTTGAGATAATCGACTCCAAGTCGGGCGACGACATAACACGACCCATCCTGTTGCAGATAATGGCGAGCTGCGAGCAGGCGGGAAAGCCGATGTTGTCATCCGCTATGCTGATGACGCTGATTCGACACTACGGCCATCCGATGCAGGAATACGTTGGACCCTTTCTTGAGAAAAGCCTCGCCTTTTATATGCGACAGGAAGCGCGCCTGCGGCAAAGCATGTCCGGACTTTTCGACATCCGCGAGACTGGCATGAAAGGGGTGCAGATGGGCTCGGAAGTCGTCGCTGCCATGCGTGACAATATGATGCAGGCTCTAAAGTCCGCAAAGGGCGACAAGTAACAACCACTAAGCGTCAATAACCGCGAATCGAGGTAGATACTTTAATGACTAGCAAATTTCTGAATGCAGCCCTGCTGCTGACCGCCCTCGCAGGCTCAGCGGCAATAGCCGAAACCTGGCATACGGACCCAATAACAGGCTGCGCCGTATTCGATGACGAGGACCCGACCAGCACCGTGCTGGTTAGCTGGTCCGGCGAATGCGACGAGAGTAATCGAGCGAGCGGCGATGGAGTCCTGAACTGGATTGCAGATGGCGTTCTGGTTGGTCGCTACGACGGCGCCATGAGCAACGGCAAGGCGAACGGTATGGGCATCATCTATTCCGTAGCGGAGCAAGGTGGCTTTGCCCGCTACGAAGGCGAGTTCGAAGACAACGAAATTGACGGTCCAATGCGGGCCCGACTGGCCGATGGCTCTACCTTTGAAGGGCTGATGAATACCGCAACCAATGCTGGCAGCGGCATTGTGACAAACGCCGCCGGCGACCAGTACACGGGCGAACTCGCGGCAGGCAAGGCGAACGGTGAAGGACATCTGATCACGTCTGGCGGCGAACAGTATCGCGGCATATTTCGAGATGACAACCTGGAAGGTGCGGGTGAGTGGCTTGGCGAGAACGGCGACTACTACAAGGGGAACTTCGCCAATAACGAATTTTCAGGCGAAGGTCATTATGAAACACCGGAAGGTGATGTTTACGTCGGTGACTTTGTCGATGGCCTGCCGGAGGGTGAAGGAAGGTTTACGGAAGCCGATGGACGAGAAACGATAGGAAAGTTTAAGGCTGGCTGGCCCGACGGCCAGGTTGATACGGTTACGGTCGACGGCAGGGCAGTTAGTGAAATATGGTCGGACGGCAAACGAAAAGGTGACGAAGAATGAGTACTCGAACCGGGTTTGTCGTGTCGGCCGTCGTGATTTCGATGCTGGCAATACCGGCGGCGCACGCCGGTTTCTTTGGTGACGCACTTGGCGGCGCTATTCTTGGCGACCTTGTCGGCGGCCGTGACGGTGCCGCTGTCGGAGCTGTTATCGGTGGCGTAGTGGGCGCGAGCCGTCATAACAAGCGGCGCAAACAGGAACAGCAACGCCAGGCACAAATGCAACAGCGAAAGGCCGAGTGGGCGGCACGCCAACAGGCCGAGCAAGAACACTATCGGCAAGAGCAGGCAGTTGCGGCAAAGGCCAACGACGCTAGTCAGGTGCTGGTCACTGAGACGCAGAAGTCGCTGATTCGGCTCGGCTATGAACCTGGACCCATCGGGCAGAGCGGATCGCAGCTCAATCAGGCTGTCATTGAATATCAAAAGAGCAAGGACCTGCTTGAAACGGGCGAACTCTCAGAGGCGCTGTTGACGCACATGTTGCGCAACGGCGGCTAGCTCGAGCTTACTTCGCCAGTACGTCGTCAAAAATTTCCGACACGTACTTGGCGCCGAACGTCGAAAGATGGTGGTCGTCCCGGTACAACGCGGTACCGTCGTCAAGTGCGACGCGACAAATAGCGTCGTCACATAACAGGCTGGCCGGGCTGAGCAACTCTATGCCGTACTTGGCCTGCAGCCCTGTCAGCACTGACATTACTTTCGCGTTTCGAGCCTCAAATTCAGCAACGGTCGGAGCGATCATTGCATTGACATCGCGATTGGTGATCTGAGCAATATGGTTTATTGAGGGCACATCGTGACCAACCTCTGGCACAGGACCCACGATAACTATGCGCCGGTTAGCCTCCGTCAGTGATCGGATCGTTCGCTCAAGACCCGTCTCAAACATCTTCCCGGGATCAGTTTGCTTCTCCGGGCCTGCAACGGTGTCGACGAGCTCGAAGGGGTCGCCGTCCTCATTGGTGTAACGCGTCCCTTCTGCCGAAATTGCCCAGCGTCCGATCAGGATAATGGCCTCAACTTCGGGATGCTGCTCAACAAAATCCAGCACCGTTTCATTGAACTCGAGACACCCTTGCTTGCCGATTCGATCCATTCCCTGCAGTGCAGAGCAGGCAGACATGCTCGCGATGTACCCTGCCTTGCCTGATCGAATAGCGCTTACGTTGGCCGCTGACATCAAAGATCGGGCGTGGGAGTCTCCCCACACGATGAAGTCCGGCTGTGCCGATTCATCGCCGATGACACACAGTCCTTTGCCTTCCGCTACTCTTTCTGCAACGTCCTCACAGGCTCGCCATTGTTTCCATTCCTTGTCACCAACGGAGACGACGGCGGAAAGTCCGGCAAGCAGCAAGAGCGCGGTCGCAAGCAGTGAACCGACGAATATTCCCTTGCGCGTCGGCAACAACTTCTTCTTTCTGAACGGCGTCTCAACAAACTTCCAGGAGAGTATCGAGACGCCAAACATCAGTACGACCAGACCGAGCCTTTCTATCTCGCCCAACTCCCCGGCTTTCAGGTAGCGGGAGAAAACGATGAGCGGCCAATGCCACAAGTACAGAGAATAGGAAATCAGGCCCACGAAGACGACGGACTTGATACTCAACAGTCGATTGACGAGCGTCGTACCAGCGCGCCCGGTGTAAATAAGAATAGCTGTCCCGACAGTCGGAATAGCAGCGTAAGCTCCTGGAAATGCGGTCTGATCATCGAACATGAAGATGCTGTACATCACCAGCAGCAGGCCAGCCAAGGCCAGACCCTGCATGGCGTTTTCGTTTTCAAGGCGCGGGAGAACAGCGATCGCCAGAATGCTGCCAATCAACAACTCCCAGGCACGAGTAGGCAACATGTAAAAAACGCCGGAAGGATTCGATTCCATGCCGTACACACAGGCTGCGAACGACAGAATGAACAGCGGCACTATAAACGTTAAGAATCTCTGCCCGAAAAAGCGACCAACGAGCATCAGTAATAGCGGTATAACGACGTAATACTGTTCTTCGACCGACAGGGACCACGTATGCAGCAGAGGTTTGAGCTCGGCACTGGTATCGAAGTAACCGGTTTGCCAGTAAAAATAGATGTTCGACAGGAACAGGTTGTTGGCAATGGAGCTGCGTGCAAGATTCTGGAAGTCCTGACTTTCCAACAGAAAGTAGCCAATCAACAAGCTGCCCGCAACAGTGACAACGACCGCAGGCAATATGCGCCGCATTCTGCGCTCATAGAAATTTGCGATGGAAAACTGGCCGGCTGAAATTTCGCGAACAATGATGGTCGTTATGAGGTATCCCGAAATCACAAAGAACACATCGACACCCACGTAGCCACCACTCACCAACCCAAAACCTGAGTGGAAAAACAGCACGGCAAGGACCGCGACAGCTCGCAAGCCATCAATATCCGCTCTGTATGTCGGGGTCGTCATGCTTACAAGGAGGCCTGAGCTCGGGCTACAGCAGAGAATCGTTCTTCATTATTGATACTGCCATCAACTGCATGATGTCTGAATACGATCTCGGCCGCACCGTCTGTGTTGTCGACTTCAACGGTCAAGAACCCGCCGACAATATTCATGTACGTGTGCATCGGTGATCTCTCGTCCTCCTCGATGCCGCCCGCCAATGCATCGCTGGTCGGGCCGCTTCCAAATTCCAGCGCACCCGTGACTGGATCCTTCGACGAGTACTGCCAATGCCGATCGCCCGCAACGATAAACATGTTCTCCTGGCTGGCAACAAAAGCGCGGATTTCGTCGCCTTCTGTTTTGAAGACTGGATTGGCGTGATTGTCCTTCTTGTTTGAGTGATCGGGCCCGACTATCGGAGTCGGACTGATCAAGAGTCGAAATGTCGCGTCGGAAGTCTGTACCGAATCAAATAACCAGTCTTTTTGCTCTTTGCCCCACAACGTCTTGTCCGGTCCATCGCGCATTTTGTTCGGACTGCGAAAATCCCGTCCTTCGACCAGCCATATTTGCAGGTCATTGCCCCAGCGGAAGGTGCGATACGTCTTCTCCCCCATCGGCACCTGCTCGCGAAACAACTCCAGGCCTTTTTCCCAGCTAATGTTGCCGTACTCCTGGCCAGGGAAACTATCGTTCTTCAGCGTGTCGTGATCATCCTTCATAAAATAGCTCGAAGAATTTCTCAGGAATGACCTGACGAACGGCAGCGAATAGTTTCGACTCCACTTGAATCGCGCCAGAGCAACATTCGTTGCGTGCGGCTCCGGCTGATCGTAGTAGACGTTGTCACCAGTGTGCACGAAGAAGTCCAAATCCAGATTGGCCATGCTGTCGTACACACGAAATCCGTTAACCGGATCGTCGCGCCGCGGATAAAGTTGGCAAGTAACCACCGAGAATAAGATGTGCGCCGACTCATTCTGGTTCGGCGCCGTTTTGAAGCCTCCTTTCAGCTCAGTGATGTTGCTCTGATGCTCCGGAGGACGCCCTTCGACCAACAGCGCATACTCAGCGCCGGGAACGAGATCGACCAGTGGCACCTGCCGCGTGAAGTCCTTGTCTGCATCGACAGCGACCCAGGGTGTTTGCACAGACGATGATTCCTGACCTTCCAGCCAGTACGTGACCCGTATGTCGCCGGCATGACCGGTGACCAGCCGGCCAAACTCGGACATGGGCTCTGTTTCGGGATCACGCGTCAGGCGAGTCCAGACAATCGCAGAAGTACTTGTAACCTCACCAACTTTGATCCCGGTCGTCATGTAGACCCATGGCGAACCGCCGGCCGGTTCCGTGCTTACCTCAGGAAGCTGGTCCTCCTGAGACGAGGTTACGTACACAGCTGCCGCGGCGATCCCAATGACCGCGAGGGCGGCCAATACATGACCTCTTCGCACCGCGGTGATTCGAAGCACTAGGCGGCGGCGCGCAGTACATTAATGGGTGCCAACTCCGGGTGCCGACACGATTCCAACGGCACTAACGCCGTGTATATCAGGGCATGCTGACCAGACAGTGACGCGTGACTGACGCCGTCGGTAAACACCATCCAGGCTGAGAATGGTTCGAAGTTGAATACCTGGTGATTCTCAGTGGACTGCTGAAAAGACGGGGTATCTTTCATGAAATTGTGAAACTTCCGCATCAACCTGTCGTAAGGACTGCTATCGAGCATGGGTGCCAGTGGCGCTCCCATGTGAGCAAGGCCATTCAGCATTGACGTGCGTAATTTGCCCATTGGGCCGCGCTCAAGCGTGGGCGACAGGTCGCCGGAAAGACCGGCTTCTTCGGCGTACTTTTGAAACAGTTCGGTGAACGTGCCTTTGCTCGCCCAAACCCGGTTCTTCTGCGGGTTTACGTTAACAAAGAAACGCAGTATCCGATCACCATTGGTCGCGCCATAGGCACCAGCATCGATGTGTACAAGCTCATTACTGGCATGCGGCTTTAAATTTCGTCCTTGTTCCTCTATTGGACGAAAACTACAGGTACCGACGTGCATATTTTTTGTGAGGCTCGGCATGACAGTCTGCAAGAACGCGGTAACTCGATCCCGGTGCTTCGATAACACCTCGTACGCCAGGTCGTTAATTGGGCTCTCAGGATCTATGCCAGTGACACGGTCTGCTTCGGGGTGGTAACTAACGTTCTTTTTGTTTAGCGCCTCCAGCAAATCTGTCCGCAATATGCCCAGGTTCTCGTCATTCGGCAATTCAATCGGGCAGTCTATGAACTTTACAATACGGCCCTCCTCCAAAGCATCGCCGACGACATCGGGCGCCGTTGTTGCCAGTCGTTCTTTGCTGAATTCATCAAGCATGTTTATTTCCTCGCGAGAGTTCTTTTTCAATCATTGCCTTATACCGCACCAAGAATACGTATCAAAACGCGTGCAACAAGCCTCAGGAAAGCTTGTCTTCTGTCTTACGCACGAACTTCCGGACCTTGGACATGAACGAGTCTTTCTTGTAACGACCTTTGTCCACGTGGCGAATCTGGCACGCGCCCGGGACATCCAGCGCGGTACCCTGTGTGCCGAGCAACCACCTGAAGGCGCGATCTTCGTAAGTTTTGCGCCATCGATCCGCAGGCTGTTGGTACAGACCAATCGAAGCACAATATCCGCAGGCCCGTGCAGTATCACCATGCGTGATCTGGTAAGGGCCTTTTGCCTTGTTGCGGGCCCCACCATAAGGTGTGAAATCCTCAAGTGGTATCTCACGCAACGCGGGGCCCTCACGGCCGACGTTTAATACATCATCGTCATCCGGCAACAGTGATGTACCCAATCCAAAACGGGGAAACACCAGCGCGTCATCGCGATTCTGTAACTCGTCCGCCAATGTATCGAGGCAGGACTCGTGAAAAATGATGTCGCAATCGGTAAACCAGATCCAGTCGGCCTCGGTCGACTTCGCGGCAAGGTTACGTCCAATGCTGCGGCGAAACAGTTTTTGCTTAGGCAGTACCTGCCAGTTCCACGTAACGCCAGGCACTTCAATCGCGGCAAAAAAGTCGAGTACGTCTTTGACCTTCTGGTCTTCCTCCGCATAAAAAACCGTCATCGTGATATCGAGCTTGTCGGTGCGGTGATTAACCAGCGAAGTCAGCTGATAGCTCAGGAAGTGAGCGTACTGCCAGCAATGACTGACAATTTCGAGGCTGAGCTTGCCGCTCCGTTTCGTTCTGCTGACTGTCGCCGGATCAACGTCGCGAAACCACGCAACGGGGAGAAAGCCGCTTACCGCCATGCGGTAATAAAGGCCCGCTATGGTGTCGATTAGTCCAGACATAGTGTTTTCCGTTCAGCTCTGCGAGCGCGTCATTCGAATCAGAGTTGCTTCGACGACATACGCAAGCTGTTGATTTGTTCCGAAATTATTAGGAGCCAGTATACTTGAGAAGGACCAGTCTCGGCTATGGGTATTGTTTGTCCATCGGGCCCAATCATTTGCCATTGTCGGTCAAACTGTCCGCGTTGACGCCCAGCCACGCCGTACATGCCGATTGAGCACAAAATCAATTCAAGGGCGCATTTAATCGGCAACGATAGTAAAATTCGTGCCGACCTGCGACACACCGTGCACTGGCTCTCAGTGCCCCTGAATAGTCGTACTGATGTTCAATCGCCGATAGAGGACAATCCGCTGAAAAAGACAACTCAATTTCGTCAGATACTGAATAGTGGCGAGCTGGAATTCCTGCTTGAGGCTCACAATGGCATCACCGCAAAAATAGGTGAAGAAGCTGGCTTTAAGGGGCTTTGGGCGGGCGGCCTGTGCATGTCCGCACAATATGGCGTTCGTGACAGCAACGAGGCCAGCTGGACCCAGATTCTGGAGATGCTGGAGTTTATGGCCGATGCGACGAGCATCCCTATTCTTCTTGATGGCGATACGGGCTATGGCAACTTCAACAATGTTCGCCGGCTGGTACGCAAGCTTGAGCAGCGTGGCATTGCCGCAGTGTGTATTGAGGACAAGTTGTTCCCCAAAACCAATAGTTTTATTGATGGCAACAAGCAGCAACTCGCCGAGATCGACGAGTTTTGCAGCCGCATCAAGGCTGGCAAAGACTCTCAAACTGACGACGAGTTCGCGATCATTACGCGGGTAGAAGCCTTTATCGCTGGCTGGGGTCTTGCAGAAGCGCTGAAGCGTGCCGAGGCGTATCACGAAGCAGGGTCGGACGGCATTTTGATACACAGTGCGTTGAGCACACCGACAGAAATTCTCGAATTCAAGCGAGAGTGGGCAGATCGTTCACCCGTCGTCATTGTGCCAACCAAATACTACGCCACGCCAACGGATGTACTTCGTGACGCTGGCTTTTCCATCGCAATATGGGCAAATCACATGTTGCGTGCGGCGATAACGACCATGCAGGAGTGCGCAGAAACTCTCGCTCGCGAACAAAGCCTGCTACCTCTGGAAGACAAGATTGCGACCGTAAAAGAGATCTTTCGTCTGCAGGGTGCAACGGAGCTGAAAGACGCCGAGGAACTTTATCTGCCGAAACAGACACCGGCGCATGCGATCGTACTCGCAGCTTCACGCGGTGGCGATCTGGGCGACCTGACCGCGGAGCGTCCCAAGACCATGGTGGAAGTGCGTGGCAAACCGCTGCTTGGACATATCGTATCGGCGTATAACGCGTCGGGGATCAAGGACATCACAGTCGTACGCGGATATAAACCCGAAGCCGTAAACCTGTCGTCATTGAAGTACGTCGACAATACTGATTTTGCCGAGACAGGCGAATTGTTGTCGCTGCAACAGGCGTTGGCCGACGAAAGCACTGATGATGACCAAGGCGATCTGTACGTATCGTTTGGTGACGTACTGTTCAAGCGCCATATTCTTGACGGCATGGCCGAGGTCGATGCCGACTACGTTATCGCCGTCGACACAGACTGGCAGGCATCGGTAAATCGGGGCCGCGTTGCTGACTACGTCCGCTGTTCCGAGGCGAATTCCCGGCATGCGTTTTACCGCGACATCACGCTCGTTGACGCGGGCGGAGATATTCCGGACCAGGAGATTCATGGCGAGTGGATGGGTATTCTGAGAGTGTCTGCGAAAGCACTGCCGGGTTTCATGGCAATCGTCCGCGAGCTGGCAGCCGATCCGGACAATCAACGAGCACAACTACATCGGGTTCTGACCGAACTGGCCAGGCAGGACAAGAATTCGGTCCGAGTCGTCTACACGACCGGTCATTGGCTGGATGTTGACAGCCTTGACGACGTGCTGGCCGCGGGCAGCTTTGCGTGATTGAGGCCGGCGCATTTATAGAGCCTGCACGTGCGCGCGGGTTTTCCCTGTACAGCGGAGTTCCTTGTTCCTATCTCAAACCGTTCATCAACTACGTTATTAACGATGAGAATCTGCGTTACGTCGGGGCGGCGAATGAAGGTGATGCGGTTGCAGTTGCAGCGGGCGCCGAGCTGGCCGGCCAGCGCGGCGTTGTCATGTTTCAGAACTCCGGATTCGGCAATACAGTAAATGCACTCACGTCGCTAACGCACACGTTTCAAATTCCAATTCTGATCATCGTCACCTTGCGCGGGGAACCTGGCGGACCCGCTGACGAACCGCAGCATGAAATGATGGGGCAGATCACAACCGACCTGCTGGAGCTGATGGGCGTCGCGTGGGACTGGTTTCCAAGCGATGAGGCCGATATCGAAGCAACACTTGAACGCGCTGTGGCAACAATGGACAGCGAGCGCAAACCTTTCGCGCTGGTCATGCGCAAAGGTAGTGTCGCAAAGCATGATTTACGTTCTTCGCCCGAGGTAGCCGCACCCAAGGCTCAGTCCGTCCCCGCCGCCGCCGCAACGGCATCTCGTTCCGAAATGCTGCAAGCCGTACAGCAAAACGTCGACGCGAAGTCGGTTGTCATCGCAACAACCGGATACACGGGTCGCGAATTGTATGCGCTCGACGACAGATCCAATCAGCTATACATGGTCGGATCGATGGGTTGCGCCGTCAGTCTCGGCCTTGGCGTTGCGCTCGCGTGTCCCGACAGACAGGTTATTGTCCTGGATGGCGACGGGGCGTTGTTAATGCGCCTTGGCGCACTCGCAATGCTGGGTTTCCAGCGACCCACCAATCTCACCCACATTTTGCTGGACAACAGAATTCACGAATCGACCGGTGGCCAGAGTACGCTCTCGGAATCTGTCGACTTCTGTGCGCTGGCGGCTGCATCTGGTTATCCATCCGTCACGTCGGCAGATACTCCCGAAAAACTGGCGACCGAGCTCAGCAATGCCTCCTCGCAGCTGACTTTTATCTATGCGCCGACGCTGCCAGGCGTGCCGGACGGTCTGCCCAGGCCGACCATTACGCCGGCCGAAGTCGCCGACCGCTTGCGGGTGCATATCGCCGCCGGAGATAAGTCGTGACAAGGAAGCGCAACGTACTTTTGAATCCAGGGCCAGTCACACTGACCGAGCGAGTACGCAATGCACTCAGCAGCGACGACTGGTGCCATCGGGAACCCGAATTCGCCGAACTGACCCAACAGATCAACACTGCCCTGGTGCAGGTCTATCCTGAGATGGAAGCAAATTACGCCGCCATTATCCTGTCCGGTTCCGGCACCAGCGCGGTCGAAGCGATGCTCGCAAGTTTCGCGCCTGATGCCAACAGCACGCTTGTGCTCGCCAACGGGGTTTATGGTGAGCGGATGGCAAACATGCTTGCTGCGCATCGTAAGCCGTACGAACTATTGCAGGCCCAGTGGTTGGCACCCATTGATCTGGAAGCCGCAGAATCATTGCTGAACGATCACCCGGAAATCACCCACGTTGTAACTGTGCACCACGAAACAACAACCGGCCGTCTGAATGACCTCGACGCCGTCGGAGCAATGTGCAAATCGCGTAAGCTGTCGTTGCTTTTGGATGGTGTCAGCAGTTTTGCTGCCGAAACCATCAGGACTGACGAATGGAATCTCGCCGCAGTCGCCGCCACCGCGAACAAGTGCTTGCACGGTGCCCCGGGCATGTCGTTTGTCATCGCGCACGACAATCTGTGGTCAGGCGACAAGATGGATGCCGGCAGCGTCTACCTGAATCTGGCGGCGTATTTTGCGGGCCAGCATGGCGACGGATTTTCGCCCTTTACGCAGGCTGTGCCAGCCGCTTTCGCATTGCGCGAAGCATTGGCCGAGTTGAAAGAATCAGGCGGCTGGGAAGAAAGGCAACGCGTCTATCGCGAGCGAGCACAGACGATTCGACAAAAGCTTTCTGAGCTGGGAATCGCATCATTGTTGTCGGATGACAGTTACTCCTGTGTGCTGCACTCTTATTTGCTGCCTGATGGCTGCGATTACAATCAAGCGCATGACGAATTTAAGCAGGCAGGGTTTGTTATCTATTCCGGACAAGGACAGTTCGCACCGAGTGTATTTCGAATCGCGAATATGGGTGCGATCGGGGCCGACGATCTCGACGCATTGCTGGACACTTTTGATGCCGTTTTTGGGAAAACTGTATGACGCATACCGCAGTTATTCTTGCGGCCGGGATGGGCACGCGTTTACGCGGTGAGGTTGAGGATTATCCGAAAGGTTTTCTTCACCTTGGCGACCAGCCAATTATCCAGGAGTCGGTAGATCGGCTGATTGCCGCCGGCATCAGCGACATTGTTATCGTCACCGGGCATTGCTTCGAGTACTACGACCATTTGGCGGACAAGTACAACGGAGTTATTCGCACCCTGCACAATCCATTGTTCGCGGAATCGGGGAGCATGTATTCACTAAGCCTGGCTCGCGATGCGGTCGATTCGGACTTTCTGTTGCTCGAATCGGATCTGACCTACGAACCACGCGCACTCGATGCGCTGCTGTCCGACCCGGCTCAGGACGCGATACTGCTGTCCGGACCCAGCCATGCTGGAGATGAGGTCTGGATTGAGACGAAGGCCAATAATCTCGTCGCAATGTCGAAGGACCCCGGCACGCTCGGCGCAGAACCGACGGGCGAGCTGGTCGGTATCACAAAGGTTTCTACAGCGCTGTTTGCGCTGATGCTGGACATCGCCGATGCCGAGTTCAAGACATCATTACGCTACGACTACGAGACCGATTGTCTGGTAGCCGCTGCCGCAAAGAGAGACATTCATTGCCCGTTGATCGCAGACCTGATTTGGTCAGAGATAGATGACCCGTCTCACCTGCAACGAGCGCGCAAGGACATTTACCCGCAAATCCAAAAACTCGCCGCTATCGTTGTAGAATAGCGGTCAGAATTGATTGAGACATATCATGAAACAGAACTCATCCAAGAGCGTAAGTCGCTGCACACAATTCACGACCGTCGCCGCCGTTGTTTTGTTCGCGCAACCGGCGTGGGCGTACCTCGACCCTGGCACAGGCAGCATGATCATTTCGGCAATAGTCGGCCTGTTCGCCACAGCAGCGCTTGCGATCAAGACCTACTGGTACAAACTTAAGTCGTTCTTTCGCAAGGACGAGCCGTCCGTGGCAGCCGATAGCGATACGCCTGCCGCTACCGAAAACTCGGAGAGCACTGCGGACAATTGAGCAATAGCGGCCGTTTTTTCTCGAACTGGAAGCAGTATCGAGCCTTCAAGCGTCTAGCTGCGAAGCAACGCCGGATCGTATTCTTGTCCGAGAGCGCGCAGGACTGGCATCACCACGCGACAATTATTGAAGAACTCGTCGGCCGAATGGGGCGGGTCATCTGCTACGTCGCATCCGACCCGACAGATCCGGGCTTACATCAGAACCACCCCAATATTTTGCCGTTTTGTGTCGGCGATGGCTTTTTTCGCATTGTGCTTTGCCAGACTTTGCAAGCCGATGTGCTGGTTACGCAAATACTCGACCTCAACAACAAGGACCTGAAACGATCCGTGCACCCCGTGCATTACGTACATATGTTTCACTCGATGGTTAGCGCACATATGGCAGACCACGAAGACTCGTTCGATCACTACGACACCGTACTTTGCGCTGGCCCCCACCACGTAAACGAGATTCGTAAACGGGAGGAAATGCAGGGCCTGCCTGCAAAGCAACTCATCCCGCATGGCTATCACCGAATCGAGCAGTTACAAGTTGAGCGACGAGAACCCGAGCCGCCTGGTGATTCCGTGCCGATCAACGTGCTGCTGGCGCCATCCTGGGGAGATCAAACGATCTTGAACTTGTACGGTGTTGAATTGACCGGAATACTCCTTGATGCCGGATTTGCGATGACGCTGCGGCCGCATTTCCAGACTCGCTGGAACACGCCGAACATCATTGATGCAATCACGGATCAATATGGCGAACACCCCCGGTTTCACCTTGTTGAGCAAATGAGCGAGAGCGACTCACTGTATGATTCACACGTTATGATTACTGACTGGTCCGGAGCAGGCATAGACTACGGCCTCGGTCTGGAGAAGCCGGTGTTGTACATCGATGTTCCGCCAAAGTCTCGCAACAGCAATTGGCAGGACCTCGGTCTTGAACCCTTCGAGATGTCGGTGCGTGAAAAGATCGGTGCGGTTGTGGCGCCGGATCGTCTTGCTGACATACCCGATGAAATCCACCGTCTTGTCTCGAACCCAGATCGTTTTCGTGAACACGTGACGACGTTTCGTGCAGACAATGTATTCAATTTCGGTGCAAGCTCAGCAGCCGCCGCCGAAGCCATCGCAAAGATATCGGATGAACTCGCGAGTGACTGATCAAATAGATAATTCACAACCAACCCGTCGTCAGCAGCTACGCTGGATCGGCTGGTTCGGCATTGCCAACGCGGCATTATTTACACTCATCGCCCAGCGCTATCTGTGGGTTTACGAGTTTCCTGATGACCTTCTCGGCACTGTCTATGTAATGCTGACATTTGTCAGCCACCTTGCCGTTCTGGCTGTTGTCCCCATGTTCCTGTTGCTGCTACCACTGGTCGCACTGCGGGCACGAAAAACCATGATGCTTGTTGGCGTAGTTTTCGCTGCCTACGGCCTCAGCATTCTCATTCTCGACACCAATGTTTTTGCCGAACATCGCTTCCACCTCAATGCACTGACAGCCAGCCTGTTCGAAACCAGTACATGGATTTTTGTCGGCATACTTTTTGTCATTTTTCTCGCGTTTGAGGCGATGCTCGCTGATTTGGTCTGGCGCAAGCTGGCGCTAGCCAAGCAGCCCAAACGTGGCCGCCTGCTCGCGGCGGTGATCCTGGCTTGCTGGATCGGCAGCCAGGGAATACATGTCTGGGCCGACGCGATTGGCTACACGCAGGTCACAAGATTTACGCGATTCATGCCGGTCTACCTGCCGCTCTCGGCCAAGGGTGACATGCAACGCCTCGGTCTGGTCGACCCGCAAACCGCCCGCGAGCAACGCAGGTTGCGTGGTAGTGTTGATGTCGCCGACGGACAGCTGAACTACCCAACGCAGCCGATGCGCTGTAGTGCGTCGGACGACCAGTTGCTGAATATCGTCGTCATCTTGATTGACGCGTTGAGGCCTGACGTTATTGATCCCCAGCTAACGCCGACACTCGCTGCTTTTCGCGATGAATCGCAAAACTTCAATCAGGCTTACAGTGGCGGAAATTCATCGCGCATGGGTTTATTTGCGATGTTCTATGGCTTGCCCAGCACTTACTGGCAGGCCTTTTACGACATGCAGCGCGCACCGATTCTGATGGATAAGATCCGCGAGCAATCCTACGAAGTGGGCCTGTTCAGCGCTCCCGGATTCGGCGGGCCGACACTGATGGATCGCACGGAGTTTGCGGGCTGGCCGAACCTGACGGACAAGCGCAAGGACCTGTCGGTGCGAGAACGGAACGATGTTGTCACTGCCGACCTGCTGACCTTTCTCGACCAGCGGGACAAGGATCAGCCGTTCTTCAGCTTTATCTTTTACGATCCGCCGACGGCCGAAATGACGCAGGATCCGTCGGAAGCACTACCGATGGATGATCGATTTACACACGCCGACAGGGCTCGCAACTTGTGGCGTCAATATCGGCTCGCGAATCGTGTGCTTGACGAACATGTCAACACGGTTCTCAGTTCGTTGCAGGATCAGGATCTGCTCGGCGACACCATCGTAATTATTGCGAGCGACCACGGCTACGAATTTGATGATAATCGTATTGGCCATTACCAACATGCGAGCAACTTCACGCCGACCCAGCTGCGCTCAACTCTGATGATCAAGTGGCCAGGCAAGCCTGCGGCGACCTATGACAAGCGCACCATGCATCACGATATTCCGGTTACATTGCTGCAAGATGTATTCGGTTGTGAGAATCCGCCGAGTGAATACAGCGTCGGCGAGAACCTGTTTACTCGCGAGTCATGGGACTGGATGATGGCGGGCAGTTATTCGGACCATGCAATTGTTGACCCCAACGGCGCTATCGTTTTCTACCCCGGCGGATTTATCGAGATCGTCGGCAACGATGGTCGATCTGTTGACGACGCCAAACTGGACCCCGAACTGGTGCAAAAAGCACTTGAGGCACAGCGCCGGTTCTTAAAGTGAAACGACTAATCCTGCTAACCATGTTGTGGCTCCCGGGTGCGTTGCTATTTGCACAGGACTCCCACTCCGATATTGATTCAGCTAGCAGTCTGCCCAGCCTGTTTGATGGCGCAGTTCGATTCCGCTACGTCGTGCCAGGAAATAGGGCGGCGAGCGAGCGATTGAATGCCTCTGCTGCGGTTCGAACCATGGTCGCAGACGGCCGGCCAACAGATATCAGCATAGCGATACCGGACGGCGCTGCCATTGAATTGTTCAGCGACTCCGGTTTTGTCCCTGAACCGTTGCCGGGCTTCGGAGCAATGTATGGCGACGTCTGGCCAGTCGCAGTTGATGGCGATGGCCAGCATTCTCTCGAGAACGGCGATCACAGCACAGATGATGTGTGGTTGGGTATTCGCAGCCGGTTTTACGCGCTATTGCTCACAGACGTTTCAGCGGCCGTTGCGACCGTCAATATCGACACCACGAATGAACCACGCTTGATGCTGGTCCCTGCCGCTGGTGCTTCATCAATAACGTTTCGACTTTACGCAGGGCCCATTGAGCATACGACTCTCCGTGCTGCAGACCCCGTCTTGTCGAAGATGTTGTACGCCGCACTGTGGGACTGGTTGCGTTGGCTCTGTTTCGGCATGGCCTGGCTGTTCACAATGATCAACGGTGTTGTCGGCAACGTCGGAATGTCGATAATCTTACTGTCGCTGGCCGTCAAAGTCTTAATGACACCTTTGACGAAAGCTGCAGACCGCTTGCAGCAGTCCGTCAATACCACCGCCGCACTGCTGCAACCCGAGCTTGCCGCTATCAAACGCGACTTTAAAGGCGAGGAGGCACACAACCGGGTCCTCGCCACGTACAAGAAACACAACGTGCATCCACTGTACACAATGAAAAGCCTGGCTGGATTCCTGCTACAGATTCCTATCTTCATTGCCGC
The DNA here is from genome assembly GCA_964528965.1 of uncultured Woeseiaceae bacterium. Taxonomy (GTDB): domain Bacteria; phylum Pseudomonadota; class Gammaproteobacteria; order Steroidobacterales; family Woeseiaceae; genus UBA1847. The sequence continues at coordinate 120,767 of CAZGVL010000001.1, read as the reverse complement.
ATTCGACATGTTGGGCGACAGCTTTGCATTGCACCAGACGTCGTTCCTGTGGATGTCTGATCTGTCGAAGCCCGATCAGTGGCTGGCGCTGCCGTTCGCGCTACCATTCTTCGGCGGGTACCTGAATTTGCTGCCGTGCCTGATGACAGCATTTACGTTATTAACGTCCTGGCTGCAAAAAGATGCAGCACTGACACCTGACCTGGCCAGCGCACAACGCACCCGACTGTTCTGGATGGCGGGCGCTTTCTTTTTATTGTTCTATACCTTCCCGGCCGGCATGGTGCTGTACTGGACGACCAACAATGTTCTGGCCTTGGTGAAGCTAACACCCAAATTGTTGGCTGATCGGTCCCGGCAACACTAACGGCGGTCATCAACCATAGCGAGGCGTGGGTGCGACGCCCTTAGCGAACGTCGTTGGCCGGTGCCAGTTCGCCGGGCAATTCCCAGTCCGTCACCCCAAAACAGGTCGCCATACCATCGGCCGGAAATCGCTCGCCGGTAATCCATTTATAGGGCACGTAGATTAGTGTCATATACCAACGAAAGAGCGTGCCTACAAAACCGCCACCGCCGAGACCAATTTGCATATCGTCCCAAGGGCCTGTTGCCACGATTGGCGCAGACATACTGAATATTTTCTCAAGCTTCGCTTGTGGCGCAGCGACCATATCGATAGTCCGATTGCCGATATCAATCTCACCTTTGCCACGAACGATAACGTCGGTCGAGTCCAGCATAACTACTTTGCTTTTCATTACACCTTCGTCAACCGCGAACTCCGCCACCATGCAATTCAACTTCTTGGGAACGCCAGAGTCTTTCGGTGTAAGTAGAGCGAGCACAAGATTTCCCGCCCAAAGATCCAGAACACCGGCTCCAATGTCCTCGGGCACCACCAGCATGTTTACTTTTCCCTGCAAGGCGCCGCCGATTTGCGCAATGCTGGGCGCGGATGCGGTGAGCGCGGTATCCAGATAGACCAGTCCGCGCAGTTCCTCAGGCGCATCTGCATCAAACAGTTGCACCAGGTCACCGTACTGGAGCTGTTCAATATCCATGTTCAGACGTACGTCAAAGCCGTCGGCAACTTTCTCAACAATGTACTCAACATTGATGTCACCGCTGGGGAGCGACATGGTAAAAGGGTATAGTCTGACTTCATCACTATCGATAAGCAGTCCAATTTCCGCCCCGCCCATGAAGTGATCTCCGGCGTAGACTTCGTCGACCTCAACTTGCACATCGAACTGCCGACCCTGCGTTTGCGTGTCAATGTAATCCCGAATGACATGAACAATGTCACGCGGCCTCGCTACAGAAGCAGTGATCTCATCCGGTTTTGTATCGCTGCGGTCGTTCGACTGATCGGCGCGCAGTGCATTCATCAGCGCAACCAGATCCAATGTCTGAATGTGTGGCGCATGCAACTTCAGTTCAAATTCCTGTTCCTGTCCAGCCATACGGAAGACCGCATTCCCGTTCACAGTACTGGCTCCGAGTCTTGCGCCGATGTTCGTTGCGACTATCTCGTGTTTACTGATCATCAGGTCCGCACTAATTGCGGCTTGAGCAAACGGACCTTCCAGCAGCGAAAGATCAACGGACTCAGACTTCACTCGCTGGCCCGATAACATCAACTCGCCGACAAATTGCTCAGGGTCGCTCCAGTTGACGACGCTGTCCAGCAGGAAAACATTACCTTGCGATTGAATCGCAACTTGCACCTGTGCGGATCGATCTCCATAGAAAACTTCTGCCAGAGGCGGCGTTTCTGCGCGGACTGCAAGCGGTATGCTATCCAGAGTCCCAGAAGCATCCCAGATCGTTTTCTGCTCCGGTGCTGCGGTAATCTCAAAGCGGGCGATTTTCATATCGAGACCAGACTTGTCGCCGCGCTCGTCGCGAAGCCAATTCAATTCCCGGATCTTTACCTGGGTCTCGCCATTGGTCACATACTCCTGCAGCGAATCTCCACTGGATACATAGTCGAGGGTCATTAGCTCCGCTGAAATATCCGCGGAAACCTTTACGTCCAAACTCCGCAACAAACGACCTGCGTCCATTTTCTCGACGCTCGTATGGTACGAGAGTTGTCCAGGCTGACTACGCAAGTCGAGATCGACGGCTCCCACAAACAAGATGTCGTCAACGCGCATGCTCACGGTCGCATTGTCTATAAATCGATCCCGCGAGCCGCCCTTAATCTGAATCTCGCGGATATCAATTCGAGCCCCCTCCACAAGTTCGATATAAAGATCCAGATTGGCGGACGGAAAACGCTGCGCCAGGTCTGATAATGACAGCCCGCTGTCGTTGCTGGCCGACTCCGCTTGCTGATCTGCTTCGTCCAGGTCGTCGGCCGCGCTGAGCAAGCCCTCTAACTCGCGAAGATCCAGTTTCTCGGATCGTAATGTGGTATCGAGGATCACGTCCTGGCCCTCTTTGACAGACACGACCCGTCCTGTGATGGTCGACTGACCGAGCTCAATACCAAGCTCATCAATTCGCACTTCGGCGCTATCCCAGTAAACGGCGGCTTGCGCTGACAACGGCAACTCACTCGTCGGCTCAACACCGATGAACCGGTGCAGCGATCCTGCTCGCGGCACCTCGATGGCCACGTGCAGGTCGACTAATTCCGAATCTCCAGCCGCAACCACGCCGCTAACTTTCGCATCGGTCCCGGCACCGCGCACTTCGACGTTGATCGGCCAGCGCTCGCCCGCCAGCAAGCTCTCTATTGTGCTGCCTCGCACATCGATGGATACCTTCTCACCGAGAACGCGGCCTCGGAGGAGAGACTTTGTCGGGCTGGACCAGCCAGTGCTTACGCTGAGCTTGTCCAGAAAAACGGGTGCGCCCTGACCCTCACTAGTGACAGAAGCTCCGGCTACGTCTATGTCGAGCTTCGCCGTATTCCTGTGTTCGATAATCGAATTGCCGCAACTCTGGGCATGCAGCATCAAGCTATCGATACTCCCGTCGACAGGAATTTCAATCTCGATCGCCTCGGCCAGCCGCCTCAGGTCGACGCTGGATGCCTGCAGCGCAGCCACAAGTTGCTCGCACTCTGACTGCAAATCCAGACTTGCGGATGCATCTAGTGACGCCCCATTGTAGTGCGCCTTCGCCGCGGGGATGTTCAGCAAGCCATCGTTCAAGTCGGCGTCCAGCTCTACATCGTCCAATAGCATCGAGCTGTATGTCAGCGCCTCAACCGAAAGGTGAGCCTTACCGTCGAAACTGCGCAAAGCGTCAAATAACGGCCCAAGGTCGGACTGACTCGCACTATCGTCATCGTCCGGTCTATCGGCGGATTCAAGACCCAGTGCCGTAAGGTCGAGCAGGCGGCTATAGGCATCGAGCTCGAAGTACTCTCGCATTGAAGTAGAACGTGCCACAGCAGTCCCGCGAATGTCGCTTGTCCCTGCCGTCGCCTCGAAGCCCGTGATGTCTACAGCATCGCTGCTCAGCGTAGCCTCCACTGAAACCTCAAGGTCCGGTATGGCCGGTATCTCAATGTCAAAGCCAGCCAGGAAAGTCCGCGGCTCCTGCACGCTCAGGCTGGTGGTCAATCGCAGGTCAAGATCGGCGAATGCGTTGTTCAGCTCTCCGTCCAGTGAAAGTCTCAAGCCGTCCGCAGTCAGTAGCGCACGCAATGGAAACCCGCTCGCGCCGGACACCAGATCAGCAAGACTTCCACTCTGCGTTTCAAGGCGAAACGATGTATCCACAACTTGCCCGTCCACGTTAATCGCAATCGCTTCGCTTGCCCGGGCCGAGCCGTTAGCTTCCTGAACAATAAGTGTGGGGAGTTGTTCTTTTTTCTGGCCCTGACACTGAAACCGCAGGTTCGTGAGGGTGAACGAGTTTACTGCGATCGAGGGAGTTGCTGTATCTGGCGGCACATTGTCATCGGCTGCCGTCGTTTCGAACGACGGAAGTTCTGCGCAGTAGTCGACCTCGACGTCGCGAACGCCAATGTCCCTCAGGTGAATATTGCCGCGCAGCAGGTCAAGTAAGCGGGGCTTTACAATCAACGTGCCGACTCGCGCTAGCAACTCGTCCTCGGCAGAGGACTTGCGGACTTCAATCAGTGAGGCGGAAAGACGAGCATTCGGACCGAGTCGAAGTCGAAGCGGGCCCTGAATCCTGATATCAGTATCAAAATTCGCATCCGCATATTGCTCGAGAGCGCTCTTCACGAACCAGAGGTTGATGGGCAACAGTCCTGCGACGATCAGAAGCAACAGTAGCAACACTGCTGCCATTGAGCCTGTCAGAATTTTTCTTCGTTTAAGGCTCATGAGTCCAGCAAGGGAGTGTCGTGCGATGCAGAGGTACTCGCCATGACTGCAATTACGTCCACCTCGGCTGCGCGTAAACCACGCTATCGTTCAACGTATCGTAGTGATGCCCAGCCTCACAGTACAGTACATTTCTGAGACAGGGTTTGTAATACCTACCAGGCCGAGCCCATCACCAGATAGGCATACGTCTCGTCGGGACCTTTAGCAACGTCAATACCTATCCGCATCCCCAGCCGTCGTGCCAACAAATAGCGGAAACCAGCGCCATAGGCTCCGTGCGTTTCTGCTGATGACAATTCGGAAAAACCGTCCGCTGCACGTCCGCCACCGGCAAAACCAAGCAGCGACCAGCGCGGATTCAGATCCATCCCACCACGCACCTCAAAGGTGACGGCGGTCGGACCCTGATAGCGCATAGCGGGAATGCCCTGTATTTGTACGAATGGCTCCATATAGAAAGGCACGTCACCACTGGTCGACGAACCGTCCAAGCGCCAGGCCAACGTGTATTTGTCGGCGAATTCGAAGTACTGTCGCACTTGCCACGAGAACTGTTCAAAATTGTAATCACTGCCGATTGTTTCGTCGTTAACAGTTACTTTCAATTCTGTTTGAAAGCCACTGCGCGGACTTATTTTGTAGTCGACATTCTCATACAGGGCAGTTAACGAGAGACCCACTATATTGTTCTCGACCGGTGGCAAGTCAATGGGTAAACCTAAATCGAACGAAACCTCGGAGCTCACAATGCGCAGCTCAGGTCCCATGTACCATCGACTCTCGCCAAGCCGCATCAGAAATTTCTGGTCGAGCAATCCGCCCTTTGCGTTAAAACGCAGACCGTTTTCCGGGTCCGGCGTGCTTTCGCCACCGTACCAATCCAAATTTATGTCGGCGTAGCCGCCCGCGATCTCATAGCGATAATGATCCTTTCCCCAGTTTCGAAAGTGGCCGCCACCGATAATCTTGGAATCGTTGCCTGTGTAGGCGATAGCAACGGCAGAAATGTTGGGTAGGATCAGATTCTCATCGCCGGGCTGCATCTGGTCAGATTTCGGTTTATGAAAAAAGGCACCCGCAAAACCCAGGCCGTTTTCGACCGCCGGCTCTGTGATGATGATCGGCACTGGCAAAAACCCGACTATGTTATCGAGCAAGTACTGACTGATGTCGAACTTTCCATCTTCCGGGTCTTTCATTTGCGCCATGAAGCCCTTTTTCTCTTCGTCGGCATTTTCCTCTTCAGCCTCCGCGACTTCTTCCGCATCAGTGGCTTCTTCAAGCTTTTCAGCCTCCTCGAACACCTCTTGTGCGGTTACGATACTGCTGCTGAAAAAGGAAAAAATCAGTGCAGTTAGAAGAGTTTTTGATTGAGTGAACATTAGCGGCCTTGCAATAGTGGACAGGACGAACAGCGGTCGGGCGCGTATTCTACCCAGATTAAAAATTTCGATCTATACATTTGAGTCCCGTAGTGGCAAGTTCTATTCAGGCTATCAATGCCTGTGAAATGTTGAGCGTTTGCTAGTAAATCTGACGCGGTACCGATTACCAATTACGGAGACTTTCGTACCATGAATGCGCACGAATCTATTCTCGACCTGAAAGATCGTATGGGGCGGTCAATTATCGGACAGGAACAAGTCGTCGAACGCTTGCTGCTGACCCTGCTTTGCAACGGCAACCTGCTCCTGGAAGGCCTGCCCGGCCTCGCTAAGACTCGTGCCGTCAAGAGCCTCGCGGAGAATCTGGAAACGGACTTCAGCCGGATTCAGTTCACGCCGGACTTGTTGCCGGCGGATATTACCGGCGCCGAGATGTATCTCGGGGACAGCGCCGATGAGCGTTTCGTGTTCCAACCGGGTCCGATCTTCGCGAACATCGTGCTCGCGGATGAAGTCAATCGTGCTCCGGCCAAGGTTCAGGCGGCATTGCTTGAAGCCATGGAGGAACGGCAGGTTACTGTTGCTTCAACGACGCATAAGCTCCCGCCGCTGTTCATGGTGATGGCCACGCAGAACCCGGTTGAACAAGAGGGAACATATCCGTTGCCGGAAGCGCAAATGGATCGATTCCTGATGCACGTATTCATCACCCACCCGGACGACGAAGCGGAACGCGATGTCATGCGCCTGGTACGCGGCGAAGAGGACACGCGCGAAAAACCTCCCTCCGATGGCGCAGCTGAAACACAGACCATTGCGCAAAGCGCGGTGTTCGAAGCACGTAAGGAAATCTCTGCAGTCACTATCCCGGAGCCGATGGAAGACTACATAGTCGCGCTGGTTGCCGCAACGCGACGCCCAGCTGAGTTCAACGAAGATCTGGCGCGCTACATTCAGGTGGGTGTCAGTCCGCGAGGCTCTATTGCGCTCGACAAGACATCGCGTGCGCACGCGTGGTTGCGCGGTCGAGACACAGTGACTCCCGATGACATCCGGGCAGTTATTGGTGATTGCTTTCGACATCGTATCGCCCTTAGTTATGAAGCACAGGCAGACGGACTTACGACTGACGAAGTCATTGCGCAGATCGTCAAACTGGTCGCCGTTGCCTGATACGACCTGTAATGGACTGGACAAAAATAAAGCGAAAGACTGTCGAAGCCGACAAACCTCGAGGTGTCTACGCGAATCTCGATGATCTGATCCGGATTCAGTTTGAGGCCCGCGATTTCTCGTTCTTGCCGCGGCAACCCGTAAGCAGCGTTCTATCCGGGCGATATGCGTCTCGATTGCGCGGGCGCGGTCTTAATTTCGAAGAATTGCGCCGCTACTTGCCTGGCGACGATGTGCGCACGATGGACTGGAAAGTCACCGCGAGAACCCGCACTCCACATGTTCGCGTTTACACAGAAGAGAAAGACCGGTCGGTGGTGTTGATTGTTGATCAGCGCATCAATATGTTTTTCGGCACCAGGAACAGGCTCAAGTCAGTAACCGCCGCCGAGCTTGCGGCTCTCGCCGCCTGGCGCGCCGTGGACGTGGGTGATCGAGTTGGTGCGGTTGTCTTCAATGACACCGAACTCGTCGACGTACGTCCGCAGCGAAGCCAGAATTCGGTTATGTCCATTCTGGGCAATGTGCTGGACATGAACCATGCATTGAGCGCTGACTCCGATGTCGAGCCGAATCCCGGCATGCTGAACCGCGCGCTCGACACGGCCCTCAAGCTCATATCACACGACACCCTTGTTGTTATTGTCAGCGACTTTTCCGGAGTAGACGAACAAACAGAAAAACTGACAACGAGGATGGCTGAGCACAACGACGTACTTGCACTGATGATCCATGATCCTGCCCGATTGCAACCCGCGAGCCAGAACCTCACCGTTTCGGACGGGGCGCTGCAGATGGAGATCAATTTTGCTGAAAAATCGGTCCGCGACAAAATCACCGCTGACTACGCCGCGGAGCAGCAACACATCAAGCGTTTTCTGAGTAAGCTCGCTGCGCCGCTGCTGATGATCAGCAACGAGGGCGGCGTCGTCGATCAGGTGCGGCGTTTGCTCGGTGTTCCGGGCAGAGCCCAATAGTGGGCCGCTTGATAAATAGGGTGACACTCAGTCTGTACGGCCATAGCGGTGCTATGCCCGCACTTAACCGCCTTGCTCCGACGGCTGTCCTGCCTGCTGAGCGTTACCTTATTTGTCAAGCGGCCCACTAACCATGACGAGCGATCCTTACAGTCTGAATAATCTGCGGGATATTGTCATTCCGGACCCGCCGCCGCTTTGGCCTTTTGCGACCGGGTTGTGGATTGCTATTGGCGTTGTTGCTCTGTCGATTGGGCTGATTATTTGGCGGTTGATGATTGTTCGACGGCGAAACGCGTATCGACGTGCCGGGCTGCAGTTGCTGAGTACCGCCACATCGGCTCGTGATGTATCGGTGATCATGAAGCGGGTTGCTCTGGCTGCATTCCCTCGCGAGCGTGTCGCGTCACTGTACGGCGACGACTGGGTCGAATTCTTGCAGGAAACCTGCCCTTCGGTATCGTTCGCCGCCGCGATAGTGGGAGAAGATTCGGCCAACCCGAGCGGCGATTTGGTCTCGCTCGCCAGGACATGGATTCAGCGGCACCGGGTCAGTGATCAGGTCGCTATGAGTAGCGCGGAATGATTTCCTTCCTGCATCCCTGGTTACTGCTGTTGGCTTTTCTGCCTCTGGTCTTGCGCTTCGTCGTCCCTCCTTACCGGGAGTCCCGGCAGGCAATACGCGTGCCGTGGTTTCAGCGCCTGGCGAATTTGCTACAGCAACAACCGGCGGATGGCGCCGCCGTAACGACGGCCAGAACCATGACTTTGTTTTTCATGTTCTTGCTGTGGCTGCTGATCGTAGTCGCGCTGGCGCGACCTCAGTTTATTGAGGCACCGATCAGTCGCATCGTACCGACGCGAGATCTGATGCTGCTCGTCGACCTCTCCGGTTCGATGGAGACAAACGACTTCACCAATTTGCAGGGGGACAGGGTTGACCGGCTAAGCGCGGTGAAAGAAGTTCTTGATGATTTCCTGACGCGCCGCCAGGGCGACCGCGTAGGACTGATCGTCTTTGGCAATGCGGCATTTGTACAGGTCCCATTCACGCAGGATCTTACGGCTACTCGAATCTTGCTAAATGAAACGGCGGTTCGCATGGCTGGGCCGCGGACAGCGTTCGGCGACGCTATCGGACTCGGCATCACGATGTTTGAGCGTAGCGAAGTAGAGAGCCGCGTGATGATTGCTCTAACCGATGGCAACGATACTGGCAGCAAGGTTCCGCCTTTGCAGGCGTCAAAGATCGCGCGGGACAACGACATTGTGATTCATGTTGTCGGTGTTGGCGATCCGACAGCGACCGGCGAAGAGAAGCTGGATGAGGAGACTTTAGAAGACGTCGCCGCGACGACCGGCGGTCGTTATTTCCACGCCGCTGATCGCGATCAATTGCAGGAGATCTACACTGAACTGGACAAGATAGATTCGAGGGAAGTAGAGAGTGAATCCTACCGCCCACGAACTGACCTGTTCCAGTGGCCAATTGCCGCATTTGCGTTGCTCACGTTGCTTTACCACGGTGGTTTGTTCCTGAGCCGGCGTCGAGAGATTCAACATGGATGAGTTTCACTTTCTTCGGCCGCTCTTGCTGTGGTTTGCGGTTCCGTCATTACTGGTGTGGCTTGGGCTTTGGCGCCAGCAAGACAATGTCGATTCGTGGGCAAAGGTCATCGACAAACATCTGCTGGAGCACTTGATTGTCGGTGAATCAAATCGCCCGATACTGCGGCCTATCCACTTGCTGCTCTTGCTCTGGGTGGTCACCTCAATTGTCCTTGCAGGACCGAGCTGGAAAACCGAGCCGTCGCCGTTTTCTGATGATGAGGCCGGGCTCGTTGTGCTGCTGAAGGTGAGCGGAACAATGATGGCAACTGACGTTCAGCCTTCTCGACTTGATCGCGCCAAGCTTAAACTTCGCGACTTGCTGGAAGCACGAGAAGGCGCAGCGACCGGACTGATCGTCTATAGCGGCAGTGCTCACCTGGTCATGCCGCTAACGCGTGACGATCGAATTATCAGCGCGATGGTGGAAGATCTGACGCCCGACCTGATGCCGGAGGACGGCGATGCGCTGGCGGATGCCTTGCGCCTCGCTGAGCAGGTTCTGGAAGATAGTGGCGTACCCGGTTCTGTGCTGGTTATGGCGGACGGTGTATCGCCTGCGCAAGTCCAGCTTCTCGCTGACAGCGAGTATGTCGTGCCCGTTCAATTCTTATCAGTCCAGGCGTTTGGCGCACTGATTGATGGCGGTCTCGAAGATGCTGCCGATAGCCTCGGTGCACCCATCGTTGAACTTGCCGTTGAGAAAACAGACGTTGAGAAACTCGCGCAACGTGCGGCATCGAGTTTCAAGTCGATCAACTCTATGCACGAGGGAGAGCGCTGGATCGATGCCGGGTATTACTTTTTGCCATTCCTTGCCCTTATGGCATTGATGTGGTCCAGACGAGGATGGCTGGTCCGATGAAGCAGCAATCCGGACTTTTAGGGCGTGTGGTCACTACCGTTTGCATCGGCGCTATTGTGGCCGGCAGCTATCTTCTCTTGAGCGGTTCAGTCACGTTACTGACACCGGATCAGAATGCCTGGCGCACCTATCAGCAAGGCGATGTCGACACGGCGGCGGCACAGTTTCGGGATCCGATGTGGAAAGGCGTCGCCTTGTTCAAGGCAGGTGAGTTCGAACAGGCAGCGGGCGTGTTTTCCGGGTTTGATACTGCGGATGCAGCTTTCAATCGCGGTAACGCGTTGCTACTGCGCGGCAGCTACGACGCGGCGGCCGAGTCGTATTCAAGAGCGCTGGAGTTACGAGCCGAGTGGGATGACGCGCAAATTAACCGGGATATAGCGCTGGGTCGTGCCGCCAGACTCAAACAAGAGGGCGGAGAAGGGACTGGCGGTATGCTCGGCGCCGATGACATCGTCTTTTCGGAAAATTCGTCAGCCCCGTCGTCCGGCGAGGAGCAGACCGACGGCGGGCAGCCGATGAGTGATGCGGAGATCAACGCGATCTGGTTGCGACAGGTACAGACCAAACCCGCAGATTTCCTTGCCGCCAAGTTTGCCTACCAGTACGCAACCCGGCCTGAGCCTGGGCAAGAGGCGGCCAAGTGAAGATCAGACTGCGCGTCCCCGCTACTTTCGCCCTCGCCTTCTTCTTGCTGGGCAATACAATTCAGGCAGCCGACGATCTTCTGTTTCGAACTAGCGTGACACCGGAGGATCCGTGGATCGGCCAACAGACGTTGCTGAAGATCGATGTACTCGCTAAAGGCGCGTGGGCACAACTAAAGAAAGTTGGCGACCTGGAAATCGACGGCGCCTACGTGATGCGACTTGAATCGCAAGGCACGCGGCTTAGCGAGGTCATCGACGGTGATTCCTACACCGGGCAACGCTATGAGTTCATGATATTCGCACAACGTGACGGCAAGCTGACATTACCGGCCACACCCGTTGATGTCGAAGTCACCCGGTGGGGAGCCGGTGGAGGCAAGAACCTGCAGCGCCTGTTCCTGCCGGTGGTTGAGTTCACAGCCCACACACCACCCGGAGGCGAAGGGTTGCGCGGGCTTGTCAGTACCCATTCACTGACAGCGAGCCAGGACTGGGACCCCGCAACTGAGGACGTGAAAGTGGGTGATGCAATCCGGCGTATCGTCACGCTGCGTGCAGAGGACGTATCTGCAATGGCCTTTGCGCCACTACAATACGCAGCAATCGAGGGCGTGGGAATTTACCCCCGAGAACCGACGGTAGAGGACAAGTTCAACCGAGGCGATCTAAGCAGCACCCGAACCGAAACGGTAACTTATGTGTTTGAGAAAACCGGTAGCGTAGAGATTCCGACGCTTGTGTTTTCCTGGTGGAATGTCCGGAATTCGGAACTACAGCAAGCTGAGCTACCGGGGCGATCGCTGCAGGTAGCCGCCGGAGCTTTCAATGACTCAGCGACAGGGGAGAACGCGGCGGGTCAGGAGTCGAGGCCTGTGTGGTTTGTGCTGAGCCTGATAGCGATCGCGGCTGTCATCGCAGTGATCTTTGGGGCCAGCCTAATGCGCCGACTTGCGACGTGGCGTGAAGCCAGAAAGAATTCCGAAGCTGCGTATTTCAAGCAGGTAATGGTGTCATCTCGTGCGGGCGATCAAGCCGCTGTAATTCGATGCACGATGCGTTGGCTTGACCGTATTAATACAAGCTCAGATCCGGCGCGTCTGGACCAGTTCTTGCTGAAGTATGGCGACGAGCAATCCCGACAGATGGCCAGCGAAGTGTCGCGCAAGCTCGGTTCAAATACAGATGCGTCACACGCCGCCCAACTGGCGAGCGGTTTAAAGCGGGCCCGATCTCGCTGGTTTCGGGCTCAAAAGCAACGGCAACGAGCAGAGGCGGTTCTACCCGCACTAAACGGGAACCCATAAAAAAAGCCCACAGACAACGGGTGTCCATGGGCTTTTCTGTTTTCAAATCGGTACGATTTGACGTACCTATGGTCGGGTCAACAAGTTGCTATTTGTCGCCCGCGCCTTTGGTTATCGACTCCATTACCCGATCGAGGCTGAAGCTGCCGGGTTTCTGCCGCGGCGGAAACTCTTTAAAGCTCTGCAGCCACTGACCTACATAGAAGCCAGCTGGCGCGAACATGTACATATGATCAAACTGCCATCTGCCGTAGCCGATCGCCTCATGATGGGCACGCTCGAACGGATCCATGCGTAGATTGCCGATCATCGGCATGCGCAGTGCTTCGTATGGAGCCTCCCAGACGTGCATTCCGTGTGCGTTCTGCCTCAGGAACGTGACCTTCCAGTCATTGTAGCGCAGGGCGGCGACGTTGCCGTCGTCGGTCCAATACAGGAATTCCTTGCGCGGCCACTCGGCTTCGCCCTTGAGAGCGGGTAGCAAGTTGTAAGCGTCGAGGTGGACTTTATATTTCCTGCCGCCGACTTTCTTGCCCTTCAATAGATCCTCTTTCACGTCGGCATCACCCGCCGCCGCAAGCAGCGTCGGCAGCATGTCTTCATGCGCGCCGATGTCGTTGATGATCGTGCCAGGCTCAATGACGCCAGGCCAGCGAATCGCGGTCGGCACTCGGAAGCCACCTTCCCATTGCGTGGCCTTCTCGCCAGCGAACATTGTCGAACCGCCGTCCGGCCATGTGAATACTTCCGCGCCGTTGTCGGTGCTGTACATGACGATAGTGTTATCTGCTATGCCCAGCTCTTCAAGTTTCTCGAGCAGCTGACCAACCATCCCGTCGTGCTCGACCATACCATCGGCGTAGATGCCTTGGCCGGTTACGCCCACAGATTCAGGTTTAAGGTGCGTCCAGACGTGCATGCGTGTGCTGTTCCACCAGACGAAGAACGGTTTGTCCGCTGCAACAGCCCGGTCCATGAAGTCGAGCGCGGCGGTTGTAACTTCTACGTCGACCGTTTCCATACGCTTCCTGGTCAGTGGGCCAGTGTCCTCAATCCTGCCATCGGCATAACTGTGAATGACGCCACGGGGGCCAAACTTCTGGGCGAAGGTAGCGCCGTCGGCGAGTATCATATCGGCCGGGTAGTCCGGATGCTCGGGCTCCTCCTCCGCGTTCAGGTGGTATAGATTGCCAAAGAACTCATCGAAGCCATGATTGGTCGGCAACATTTCGTCTCGGTCACCGAGGTGGTTCTTGCCAAACTGACCGGTCATGTAACCTTCAGCCTTAAGCAGCACTGCAATGGTCGGGTCCTCTACCTTCATGCCTTCAGGGGCGCCGGGTAGTCCGACTTTCGTCAGGCCAGTACGCATCGGCGATTGGCCGGTGATAAACGCAGCGCGACCAGCGGTGCAGCTTTGCTGGCCATACCAGTCGGTGAATAGAGCGCCTTCTTTGGCGATACTGTCGATGTTCGGCGTTTTGTATCCCATCATGCCCTGGTTATAGGCGCTGATATTGAACTGACCGATATCGTCACCCCAGATGACAAGGATGTTCGGCTTGTCCTGGGCCATTGCTGCTGAAGTGAACATCATCGTGATCACTAGCAGCAGTTTGTGAATATTTTTTCGAACTTGCATTGTTCTCTCCTGAGAATTGACACAGGCATTTAAACGCCTGTCAGACGGAATATAGGTTGAACCTTAAGCTTGACCCGCTACTTTAAGGGCGAACAAGACGATCTTAGAATCCTGGCATCGTGTACGTAACGTTGAATCGGTAAGAGTTCTCAACGGCCGAGCCGAGCCAGCTGTCGTAGACGACGGTTGTCTGATACTCGAAATAATAGTTCCAGGACCCTTGGTCCTTGACGACCACCTTACCAAAACGAACGCCGAGTGGAACTTTCCACTCTTTATTATCCCAGTCGTACTGGATAATCATGTCGCCATTGCTAATGTACCAGCCACCGCCAATCAGGTAGTTAACGATCGGTGCAAGACCCAGGGGATTGGTGTCACTGGTGCCGACAGGCAGCGCTGCAGGGTCAATAGACCGCCACGATTGAGTCGCAAGGATGCCGTAAAACCAATTGCCCTTGCCGTTTACATACGCTGCCGCAAGCCCATAACCCCACTCATCTCGGGCCACCTTTTCGTCACCCGGTAAAGTAATCAGGGGGCCGATGCCCATTCGGCCTGTGCCCCAATCCCATTTTTTTGGAATGATCAGAGCAAATAATTCGGTGTTGCCGATGCCCGAGTCGCCCTGTGCGTTTTCATAGTGCCGCAAGGTCAGGCGTGGCAGGATCGTGAAATTGTCATAGGCCAGTGGCGCAACAACGCGCAGCTGCACATAGTCCGTAGCACCCGCCGGTCTTGTTTGGCCGTCACTCATCTCGTCGTCAAAGTAATCCGGCATCGTCTGATAGGCGGCCTGGAAAGACCATTGCGAAGCGGTTGAGTCGAGCGCTTTAGTCTGATCTGAGTTGGATGCTGTAGCGGTATCTATTGCCGGTTCTGTTGTCGTTTCTTCCTCATCCTCCTCTTGCGCGCTGAGCAAAGGTGCGTGTCCGGCGAAGGTCATCGCCATGAGGAATACGAAGGTTCGCTTGAGAGTCTTTTCGATAATTAAGTTTTGCATAATTTTAGGTCCGTGATTCACATTACGGTGAATCATCAGGATACTGCTGCCTTGTGTTGAGCAATGGTGTTTATAGATTGTCGATGCTATGCGTATCAGGTACGATTATCAAGACAGTTCTGTCCTTTTGCGATACATTTCCGAACCAGGTTGTTACAAGGGGACTTAGCCTGCCCTGGAAACGAGAGTTCAAGGCATTTGCTTAGCTTTCGGCCATTGAGATGGAACCTCATAGAAACAGGGTACTGCTTGATCAAGCCGATCGTCAAACGTTACGGCCCGGACATCCCGATAATCGTCGGCACACCGCGCGTATAGGCATACGCAGGAGAGTACGAACATGAGCATTTACAGGCAGTGGTTGTTTGCGGCAGCGGTGATGTTGTTGCTAAGTGGCTGCGCTTCAGCGCCAAACACGTTTTCCAACTCGGACCCAAGCGCCGACTTTGGTCAATACAAGAGCTTCGGCTACTTCGCAAAATTGTCAACAGACAACCCTCAGTATCAATCGATGGTCAGCAGCTTCCTGAAAGTTGCGGTTGCTCAGGAACTCGATCGTCGCGGTCTGCAACATGATCCGGAGAATCCGCAGCTTCGCGTCAATTTTTATATCAATACCCAGGAAAAAGTTCAGGCGCGGTCGGTTCCGACTAGCGGGGGGTACTACGGGTACCGGGACCCGTTCTATGACCCCTGGGGTGGCTACGGTGGCTACGGCGGCTCCGAAACCCGGATTACTCAGTACACTGAAGGCACTCTAAATATTGATGTCGTCGACGCGTCAACAAACAAACTGGTCTGGGAAGGGTCAATCGTTGGTCGCATCACCGACAAGGACCTGAAGAATCTTGAAAAGACAGTTGACGAAGCTGTGGCAGCGGTGATGAACGATTTTCCCTTGCCGCCCCTTGGCGCGCAGTAGTTTGCGACCGAGGTTTTTGCACCACGAATTGAGCCCTCGACTTATTTCCGGTCTTGGGTAGAGAGGTCCGCCGAAACAACATGACGATGTTCAACAAGAATTCAGCACGTAAATTCATATGCGGCACAGTCGCGGTTCTGCTTGGATTGGCTGGTTCCAACTGCCTTGCAGACGAAGCAGCGGGCCATCATACGTTGCCACACAATCACATCGCGTTCTTCGCCGGTATCGGCTTCGAGAATGATGGCAAGGACCACGAGGAAAGCGGAACCGCCGTCGGTCTCGAATACGAGCTTCAGTACCACGAAAAGTGGGGCCTCGGATTTGATCTTGAAAAACTGTTCGGCAGCGATGCAAAACGTTCCTGGGTCGCCGCGTTTCCCATTAGCTATCACCCGAATGAACAATGGCGTTTCTTCTCAGGCCCGGGCCTGGAGTCGGGAGACCACGAAAAATTCCTGCTGCGGTTCGGCGTAGGCTATGAGATTCCGTTCGCCGGGAAGTGGATCGCTTCACCGGAGTTTGTATTGGATATGATTGAAGGTGGAGCAGTAACAGCCGTGCTCGGCGTATCCGTCGGCTTTGGATTTTAAATTGCCGTTTGCCCATAACTGACAAACGGCCACAAGCAGAAGAATAGACATGAAAAGAGATTTGCCAAGAACCCCTGTTAATCGAGTGAAATCAGGCCTGCATGCTCCAAAGCAAATTCTGAAACTCGTCGCGATAGTACTGTGCATCGTTGCGGGCAATGCGGCTATCGCACAGGATGCCAGTAAGCTGCGGGTCAGTCCGGTAACGCCTGTTCCTACCAACACGCATCATAATGGCAAGCTGGTCTGGGTTGATCTCGTCACGACAGACACGAACAAGGCTGTGAAATTTTATTCCGACGCCTTTGGCTGGCAGGCCAAATACTACGACGACGAGAGTTTTGTCGAGATGATGCACGACGGGCATGTAATTTGTTCCATCGTTCGCTATGACACCGGCGAAGCAGTGGACGGAGACGCAAGATGGCTGGTGTCCATCTCGGTGGACGATGTCGATGCCGCCGCCAAGCTCGCACGCGAGCACGGCGGCGAAATCCTGGAACCTGCTACTGACCTGCCAGGTCGCGGCCGTTATTCTGTCGTTGGCGACCCGCAAGGCGCAGTGCTAATGCTGCTGCGAGCAACTGGCGGCGACCCCGCTGATTCTGATCGGCAGGTTATTTTGGACGAATGGAGTTGGGCCGAGTTATGGACTGACGATCAGGCCAGCGCAGTCGCTTTCTATAAGAAAGTGGTCGGCTATGGCTCACTCAAGGTAACCGATCCGGACGGCGACGAGCGTATTGTGCTCGGGTCAGACGGAACACCACGAGCTACGGTCGTACAACTTCCCTGGGATGACGTTGAACCCAACTGGATACCGTACATTCCGGTCGCCAGCCTTGACGCGACGCTGCAGAACATAAGCGATGCAGCTGGTGCTGTGTTGGTTCGGTCCGACGAATCCGAGCATGAGGGTCCGGCCGCGATTGTTATGGACCCGACGGGTGGGGTGTTCGCGATACAGGAAGTGAGGAGCAAACAATGACAACGAATCACATCAAAGCACTAATTGCGCTACTCACTATGCTGATGCTTGCCGCCTGTGCCGGTGGCAGTGGCAGCACTCGGGTTCACTACGGAACGGGCTACGGCGGATATTATGGAGGCGGACCATGGCGTGGCCACTCAGGCTACCCGGTTTACGTCGGCGGTCGGCCGGATATTCCGCACATTCCGCAGGGGCCATCTGCTGTGCAGATGCCGAGCATGGGCATGCCTGATGTTGGCATGATGGATATGGACATGGGCGGCTTCGATTTTTAGTAGCTCGAGGCAACACCTGGATCGCGGCTATTATTGATAATGCTGGTCGCTGGACGCTGGTACTTGTTACCAGAGTCCCTCACCGGACGTAAGAAACGCAATTGCATCTGCTGATAGTGCAAGTCCAAGAATCAACAGCAGCAGCGGCATCAGTTTGTCCGCCACGCTGACCAGGACATTGTTTATCTTTTGCAGGACAGGTTTGCAGCTATCACCGATCAGCAACACCGCCAGCGGAATCAGCAAGAACGGAAACGCATAGGCCAGGTTGTAAGCGGCGATAACCAACACGGACAGCTCGACGGATAACTCCGCCTTTAGAACCTGGCCGACGACCGCGAAATAGGGCAGCGCAAACGGAACCGCTACAAAGTTAACTACCGCGCCGTAGCCGAAGCAGTAAACAGGCCGCAACTCACCCTCAGGGTTCTTGTTCTCACTCGCCTTGCCGCCACCGGCCTTGGTCGCCGCCCATATGCAGAGCAAGCCGATGAGTAGCTCCAAAACGAAATCGATCGGCAACGGGTTGCTGAGGCGATCGGCAATATACTCAAGCCCGAGCGCGATAGCGATTCCAGAACCAAAGTAGGCAAGCGTATGGCCTGCAAGAAATGCAGTACTGTTCGCGATCGGCCTGTCCGTTCCAACGGCGACAACCAGTAGCGCGAACAGCACCGGGTTCAGCACATCAACAAGGAGGAACGGAATAAAACTGAGCAATAACTCGATCATAATCTGGTTCTCATTTGCGTGGCTACATGCAAGCTATTTATCGGTCAAACATTGACCGCAACACAAAACTGATACCTTTCAAGTCGCCCGATGAACTGAATCGATAAGCCAATCCCAACCGGTCAAACTTTAAGAACCAAATCTGGATAGGGCTGCTTTGCTTATGCAGAGAAATACCGAACTCCCATTGATCGGTGATCGGATCGCTGGATGCCAGTGGCCCATCATCGAGGATGAAGTCCAGGTCATACTCGAAGCTCGTGTACATCCCATGCCAGCTGAGCATCAATTGCTCGTCGTCCAGCTTCCGCTCGCCAAATGGGTACTCAAATTCAAGCCCGGCCATTATGGGCACGAAATATTCGGATTCTCCCCGGTTGGGCGTGTAGCCGACATAGGACACCGAATTAACCAGCGCCCAGTCGAGTTTTCCATTGTTGAATGCATAGTGGCTCTTTACGCCACCCCAATACGTCCATGACGATTCGCTTCCGCCCAACACCGCGCCCCATCCGACAGCCGCGTAAGGTCGCAATGACCACCGCGCCGTTATCGGTATCGTGATATCGACTTCGGGCGTCACACTGACGCTCGCCACATTGTCCAGGTCGATAAGCTCAGGGATGTCATCCAGGTTGAACCGGTCCAGACCTAATGTAATCGGAAACCTGAATTCGATACCGATCGTTCTTTCACCATCCGTAGAATAGTTCGCGTCCCGAACATCCCAGCGCGGCGTCATACGCAGGACAAATACGTCCCGGTCGCCACTGACCTGATACCAACCAGTACCGAAATAGGCACTGTAGGCCCAGTGAACTTCGTTGATTCCGACTTCCTGAGCACGCGCCCTGTCGACCATGAACGCCGATGCCACAAAGACAAGGCATAGCTTCAGAGCATTGAAGCAACTAGCTGACATCATTTTCCAAGGGGTATCGCTGCAATCACGGAGAATCGAACGGACCAGTCAGGTGCGCCGTCCGGCTTGATCACATTGTAATAGCCTTGCAGAGAGAACGCCCAAGGATTTGATCCGATCCGATAGACTTTTCCGAAGCCACCACCGAGCGGTACCAGCCACTTCTGATCGGGGCTGTCCCAGTTCGCTGTGATCAATGGTGCCGAGACAAAATACCAATTGTTAGGCAACGCGCGGCGGACCGTGCCGCGCAGCATCAGTTGACTGACCGCCTTACGATTGTCACTGCCCGCGAAGGACCATCTTTGTCCACCAAAAAAGCCCAGATTCCACTGACCGGTCTTATAGGCAAAACGAAAAGCAGGTCCGGCGGTCCACTTGCCGCTACCGAGCCTTACGTCGGTTGCAGTAGGGATGCTCACCATTGCCCCTACACCCCAAACCGGATTGCCTGCCGACGGCGGCGTGTAAAAGCTCGCGTGAATCCAGTCACCGAATCCGGACACTCTGTCACCTGGCTCAGGATTCGGATTTCCAGGTTGTCCCGGTATGCCGCCCGGCGTATCCGCAAACATCAGAAGGTCCAAATGAATGATCTTCCAGTTCTCTTTCGAAGGTCGCCCGTACAGCGGCATCAGGCGAAGGATGGTGGCGTCTCCGTTCGTGGCACCGTAGTCGGCATCTACCTCGACCGGTAATGCGAAGAACTTTTGGAAGGACTTTGCTTCAGGCTCTGCGTCTTGCGCATGAACAATCAATGGCGGAGTGCAGAAGACGGTGACGAGCAGTGCGGTGCACAGGTGCAAGCTCTTGGTTTTCTGCATCGGCATGCCGGCCATTTTTGCTAGTGGGTCTTCCATTGACATAGTCTCATACACCCGATTAGAACGATGCGCCAATGGATGTAATGATTCCGTAATCGTCCTTCTCAGCGCCGTCGGCCGGCTGGTTGTCGTAGTTACTGTAAAACGCAAGCTCCCAGAAAAAGTCCCGCACCAGCTCGTTGCGCAATGTGATATCAGTGTTAATTCGAACTCGATCACTCTCTGTTATGCCAGGGTAAACATAGATATTCGCCGACAGTCGCGTAATCGGGATATTCAATTTAAAGATATCGAAAGATGATTGAATCAACCCTTCTACGCTCTCTATGGTTGTGTTGTCCGTGCGATCTTCAGTACTCACGGCGAGGCCCGCGTTGACTTCGAAGCGCATGGTCGAGGTCTGGATGAAATATTTACCAGCGGAGCCGGAGAGTATTGAGCGCATATCAATACCAAGTTCCTGGTTTCTCTGAAATGCCAATGACCCCTTCCAGAACCAGCGATCACCAAGAAAGCGCATCACATTTCCACTCAGGTCTGCTCTTGAAGAGTTGTCTCTTTCTGCCTCTTGAGTTTCGTTCCAGTTGAGCCGGAGATCGAATTCGTATTTTTCCTCGCGCAAACGCAGACTGGACGTCAGATTGCCCAACAGGATGTCACTGGCCTTTCTGTAGTCGATACCGGCACTGATATCGCCCTCAAACCGCTGCCACCAGGACTCGTCGAAACGAATTGGCTTCATTGACGCAACTTCCAGCGCCGGGACCTCGGAGACACTGCCGTTCTCCTCAATCTCAAGGCCCTCCGACATGTCGGACTTGTGGATTCGACCGTAGCGGAAGGTTCCATCGGTCTTCGCGATCCTCAGGTACGTATTGCTCTCGATAGATTCAACGTCCACCCAGTTCAAATACACGGTATCCATTGTCGTCGTCTTGACGCGAAGCTTGCCGCGGTCGAGTTCCTTGATCGTTCCGGTTAAGCGATCACCATTCTTTAGATAAATCTTGTCAGCAAACGTATCCCCTTCGTCGGCCGACGCTGACTGACTTCCACAAATAACCATCGCACTCAAGAAGCAGATTGCCGTGGCTTGCCAAATAGAAAGCTGTGCCTTAGGTGTCATCATCGTGTTGTTTCCAGGTTTGGCCTTGCGCAGACCATGATCGAGTGAATGGCGCAACTCAGGATTGCTTGTCTTCTGGTGGTGGTGTGGTCATACACTCTTCCACGCCAACACCTATTTGGCTTAGCGAGCGGGAGAATTCGTCCAGCGTGCAAGGGAGAATTTCCAGCTGCGATTGCTGTACGACCTTGATGCTGCCAGCAAACGATGCCGGTGACCACGGCAGAAGGACAGTCGCGCGCCCATCCGCATGTTTTTCGATGACGTAGCAAGGATCGCCACCACCCGCCTCATCCTTCACCAACGCTGCATCGACATGTGAGTTGTTATAGTCGATCAATGCACCCGACATGATCTTGAGCATTCGATACATCGGAACCTTGTAGAGAATTGAGTCCTCGAATTTTCGGCCAAGATCGCGAAGCCAGGTCGCCTTTGCCGCCAACCCTAGCAAGAAAGATGCGCCAACAATCAGGACGACTGCGACCAAACCCGGAGCAACCAGGTTTTCAAACATCTGCCCCGGTAGCATGTCGGCGATTGGCGTAGCCATGGCCACGAGCAATCCCCCGATCTCCTGTATACCGATCCACAACAACATGATGGGTAACAAGAGAAACAACCCACCCAGCAAGGTGGTTTTTAGAAAATTCATCGCAACACTCCGAAAATCGTGGTTCACATGGTTGTCAGTCTAACGTAAGGCAAGCTCGCCTTACATTACATTTTCGACCTGCTGCATTACACTTAAAGCTGGCAGGAAAATTGGCCGGTTGCGAGAACTTCGACCTGCGGCCAAACACTTGCTGTGATCGCAAGTCTACATACAGTCTGGTCTAACTGGCAGCTAGTTTGCTAGTATTTGCAGTCGGCACGAACAAACCAAGCCCCCACTTGTATGACCTCATCCCCATATCTGCGAAGCACTATTTGCCAACTCGGCGCTCTTGCCTGCTTGCTGTTAGTTGGCACAGCGGGGGCCCAGGAAGCGGCGGAAATCCCCTTTTTTAATGCACCGACCGGCACTGCTGCTTTGGGCGGCGGTATTCGCTCTGGCCAGAGTTTGTATTTCGAAAATAATAATGAAGAACTGCGAACCAGTGATCTGATTCCTCTGTACCTCTACGAGGGCAAGTATCTTTTCTCGCGTGGCACCGCTGGCGGCATTCATTTCCTCAAGAAGGATAATTTCGAATTCAATCTTTACGCTCGATATCGATTTCAGAAGCTCGACCCGAAGCGGAATGAATACTACGAAGGACTTGAGGCGCGTGACCAGACGATGGACGCAGGCCTGCAAATTGCACTCAAGCAAGATTGGGGCATCACCAAACTGACGTACATGACAGACACCCTGAACAAACACCATGGTCAGGAAGCCGAGATCAGCTACCGCTACAATTTCGAGGCTGGCGCCTGGACGCTGTCTCCGTTTATCAGCTACAGCTGGCAGGACGCAAACCTGACCGACTATTACTATGGGGT
Organism: uncultured Woeseiaceae bacterium; assembly: GCA_964528965.1. GTDB lineage: Bacteria > Pseudomonadota > Gammaproteobacteria > Steroidobacterales > Woeseiaceae > UBA1847. The sequence continues at coordinate 97,974 of CAZGVL010000001.1, read as the reverse complement.
TAGCGAAAACGAAGCCAGAGAAGATCGGCCCGCGTACGATCCGGGTGGGTCGGAGTGGCTTTCGTTCGGCCTGAATACAGCCTGGCACGCCACTGACCGCATCGTACTTTTTGCGAACATCGCCTTTGCTGGCGCAAGCTCCGAAGTCACCGACAGTCCGCTCGTAGCTGAGACGGCAGCATCAACTGCGTTTATCGGTGGCACTTATGTATTCGGCAATGCATTGAAACCCGACTACATCTCGGACAAAGAGAGACAAGGCGAATGGTCCTGGCGAGTCAACTACGGCTATCAGGCAGATGGCAACATCGTGAGCGAAATCGATCAGGGCGATTTCAGCAAGAGCACTGTCGCCGACACCAATATTGCCGGCTTTACCTATGCAAAACTTCTGAACGCGGGTGAACGCATCGATTTCGTCGGCAAGCTGTCACTATACCGTCATCTCGAAGAAGACGAAGACAATGGCAACTTCAATAGCTACGCGGCGTATATTGTTGCCCGCGGCCGCGGCTATTCGCCGTGGAGCAATGAAGAATGGTTCCGTTGGGGATTTGGCTTTGGTATGTCGTATGCAGAAACGGTGCCGATCGCCGAGCAACGAAAACAGGAACCCAGTGGCGGTAACACGTCCCGCTTCCTGAACTATCTTGAGATGACCCTCGATTTTCCGCTGCGCCGAATTTCCAAAGCGAACTGGTTACAACGCTGTTATGCCGGACTGACCATTGTGCACCGATCCGGCATTTTCGGCACCTCCGATCTGTTGGGCGACGTAGCCGGCGGTGCCGACTGGCTTACCGCACATCTGGAGTGCACCCGATGAGTAGCGTAACGACTGTTCGCCGCCTGATTATCGCAGTCGTGTCGGTTACGACATTATTGTCAGCCCCGTTCGCATCGGCCGAGTGGCAGCCCGATGAGAATAACAAGGCTCAAGTTGCTGCACAGAAAGCGATAGCGCAGATCAAGGAGAGAATCCCGCGTAGCCTGCCGTATTTTGAAGATGCGTATGGCTACGCCATTTTGCCGTCGGTGACGAGGTTCGGTGTGGGATTTGGCGGTGCTTACGGTAAAGGTCTGGTAGTCGAGGGAGATGATCTGATTGGCAGCACTGGATTCTGGCAGTTCACTTCGGGAATCCAGGGCGGCATCAGGAACTTCAGCATGATCCTGTTCTTCAAAGACAAGGAGGCACTGGAGTATTTCAAAGCACGCAAGCTGCAGTTCCTCGGACAAGCCGGACTAGCAGTGGCAACCGTAGGTATTGCAGGTACTCCTGCGTACAACGATGGTGTCGCAATGGTTACTGTCACCCGCCTTGCCCTGATGGGTGAGTTCACGATCTCGGGCGCGAAATTCACGTACAAACCATTATCGCCGGAATAGACGTGCAAACTGGCGGATGCCGCAGCTCAATCGCTTTATGGCTGCTGGCCCTTCTCGCATTCATTGAGCAGCCTGTTTATGCGGGCGACATTCCAGGCATACCGCCAACCTTGTTGCCGCAAATTGAGCGAGACTTCGCGTTCACGTTCAGCAATGATTTTTTGGGCCGTGGTGGCTCAGTAGACGACTTTCGAACACAGCAACTGGACGTCGTTGCAAGACTTGCCGACAGGTGGTTTCTCGTCGTCGACCACAGCATCCTGACACTAATCGATCCTCCTGTGCGGGAAAGAGTGGACCAAATGTCCGCATCTCTCGGTTATCGCTTGCTTGAGAACAAGAGCCAGAGTGGGATGGACACGCTGGCCATTGGGGCCGGCGTTCGAAGCGCAGGCGACTTCGCGGGCGAACGAATACAGAACGGCTTTCACCGCCTGGTTTCAAGCCAGGTTGAAACTTTGACCTACGTCGATACCGAAAGCACAGACCTCGCCATATGGTTCGACGCGCACCGCTATCGCGACGTTCGTAAATACGATGATTGGAGTTTCGGCTACTGGTTGCAGGCACGCGGATTGACAACATCTGACGGCCAGTGGGACGGTGCGGCTAGCGTGGCCGCGGTCGCAAGTCGTGGAACATTGAAGCTGTGGCTTGGCGTACGTCGGGACTGGCGCACAGGTTACAGTATCGACGATGTACAGGTGGCAACCGCCAAAGCCGAAGACGACACGGCTGTCGTACTTGGCGTCAAATTAGGCGCGCTTGTATTCGAAACGGTGCAGCAGCTCAACAACGACGGATCTTATGGACAGCTGAGCCTGGTCTCGTCGGGCTTTCGAACATCTAACGAAGGTTTCGCAGAACCGCGCGGCAGCATCGAGTTAGGATTCCTTATCCCCGATGTGCATGTTCAATTGCTCGGAAAGCTTCGGTCACACTGGTTCGCCAAAGTGGACTCCGTATGGCATGAATCTGTATTTCTTGAGGTCAGATACGGTGAGCCACAGTATGGGAGCGACGAGTCGCTCTATGTGGTGAGCCAGCAAGTTGGCGCGGGCCTCGAGTGGGAGCGTTACTGGAACGAATCTACCCGTTGGATCAGTTTCTACAGCGCAGTTGGTATCGGCTGGAGAAGTGAGCAGCTCGACCTGGAGGATAGATCGTCGAGCGAGCAATCAGAGAAGGCTGGCAGTGGTGTAGTTACCGCCGCCACTGGCCTGCGATTCAACATGGCAACACTGGGACGAGGCTGGAACTACCGTTTCCAACTCGGACTCACCGCCTGGGCACCGCTGGAAGACGCTGACGTTCTGCTCGGCGGCCAACAATACTCGATCCAGAAGCCCGGCGTCGCGCTGGTCTTAGGCATGAGCTTCGACTTTTCTCCCGGGACCTGAGTGTTGGGCAGCGCTGCGCGCTTTCACCAGCAGTAGAGGACATTTTTCTGGACGCCTGATTATTTTTCAGCATTAGCCCAGGCTTGATATCGAGCAACACGCCGGGCGTACTTGTGGTACCAAACTCGAATTCGCGGGACGATCACAATTTAGAAAATTGGTGGTTGCTACCAGTAAAAACTTAGAGAAGCGAATAGTCCCCGATACTTGACGTTGGCGTTGCCGTACCACAGCGAATCGTCAATGCCGACATCGAGTCCAAAAAGGTTGTAACTCAATCCCAACCCGGCATTCTTGAACACTCTGTAGTTCAGACCAACAGAAGCATTTTCCAGCGTTCCATCGTAGGGACTTATGCTCGCGCTAAAGTAGTCGTATCGTGCTTTTAACGCCCATTTTTCGGAGAACGAGTGCGTATACCAGATGCCCAGGTTTGGCAACGGCGCGGCGACACTCACGGATTCACGATGGAACAGATTCTCCATGTCGGAAACACGAATCTCACCCTGCACATTGGCCCTTAATTCAAGCCAATGTACTCCCAGCCCAAAACCAAACTCCTGATTCTCGCTAGCCTTGAACTTGCGGGCAAAGAACAAGCGCGCCATCGTGAACTTGGTACCCGTAACGATATTGCTGCCTGCTTCAAATACGAAATCGTTAAATTCAAGATCCTCTTCAAGAATTGCGGCTTGACCTCCCCCTGAGCTGAAGTACTGCGTCGCCAGCTTCCACTTCTCGCCAAACCGCCAACTGAAATCGAGCGAAAAAGTCTCGTCGGAACTGCGTACCCTAAAATCGTCGCCGAGTTCGAACTCCTGCGTTTCGAGGATGCCATCGATACCCGCAGATACTTTCACTGTTCGGTCCGGGAAATAACCACCAACCTCCAGTATGAATCTATCGGTCAATAGAGGATGAACGCCTGCAGCTTCCTCGGCCACGGACAGCGGTGCACCGCCCAACAGAGCGAAGCACGAAAGTACAAATTTGATAATAGTCTTCACATCCAGATTCCGACTTGCCGTTCGCGACCTGTCAGGACCGCTGCTGCACAAGCCCTATGCGCAATAGAACAAAAAACTCGCTTTTACCTGCGTCGCGATTGCCCACCACTTCGCCGCTGCCCACCACCTTGACGCTGGTAACTCTGAGTGCGTTGTGACCCCTGCTGTCGAGCATTGTAATCGCGCTCCAACTGCGGCCTCGTCGCCGACTGATTCTTGTACGATGAAGCGTTGTTATTTGCCGTTCCCGATTGTCCTGTAGACGGTGAACCACTGCGGTCCGAAGTTGCTGGCCGTTGGCTACCATTACCCGGTGCCGTGTCCATGTTGCTGGGCTTTGTCCACTGCCCGTTCTCGCGTTGCGACCAATCGCCATCGTTACCACGTTGGTAAACATTGCCGGAACGGTCCGTCAGGACATTGTTCTGGCCGTCGGTTGCAGGGCGTGCCTGCCTGTTCTGGGTTGTCGCCGGTCGATCCGCGTTTCTTGTCTTGTTCTCAGGCCGGTCATAAAGATTGGGCCGGCTTTCTGGCCGATTTTGACCACCGCCAACATTACCATTGCCATTGCCAATATTTCCGTTGCCAACGTTGCCGCTGCCGATATTAATGGTGTTGTTAATGTTGATATTGGTTTTGCGGTAGCCGCCGTGCACATGCGGCCGTGGATACGGGCGATACCCGCCAACGCCCCACCAACCACCGTGCCTGCTGAACGTGAATCGAAACGGTCCGTTGGTCCACGAAACACCGACACCCCAGCCAGTCCAGGGGTTGTAGCTGACATGCAATCCCCAGGTTGGGTAACGCGGGTAGTAGTACGGTCCGTACCAGGGGCGGTAGTACCAGCCTGTGCCGTAAACCACGGCACCCGAATAATAGTAGCTGCCGTAGTAACCCGGCGTGTAGCCGACGTAGACGACCTCTGGTGTGACATCGTAGACCTTCACATAGGTCACGTTGTAGTGCGGATTTGATGCAGGAATTTTGTAGATGGCATCGGGGATTTCGGTTGCTACGGACCAGGGTCCGGTGGAACTGTTTGCAACGTACCAGACACCATCATTGCAAGCGTAATACAGGTTGCCGTACCTGAAGACTGCAGCCGACGTATTCTGCGCGTACTCAACCTGAATGTCTTCGATGGGCGCGAAGTCAGGTTCACCGTCGTATTCAACGCTGAATGACGAGTCATCACGATTGATTGCCGCTGTTTGTGGAATGGTGTTGTCGAGTACGGCATCACGTGCCTGGTCTGTTCCCGACACCTGGCTCAAAACCGCGCCGTTGACAGACTCGGGAGGGATGCTGACAAATGCCAGAGGAAGCTCGTCGTTCGGCACATGTACCCATTTGATCTCACCGACGATGCCTTCGCCACGATACCAGCGGCCCGATAACAACACGTAGTAGCGCTGCGTCGATAACTCCAGAAACGCGTTGCTATCCGAGTTCTCCAGATACAAGAGGTCCATGCCTTCAACCGGTGCCCAGGTTGCCGGACCAGCCGTAACAATGAGCTCCGTCGGCTTTGTAGCGACAATGATCTTTGTATCGCTAAGGTCAACCCCGTCATCCTCGCTGGGTTCGACCAGCTCTTCCACATCACCTGGAACGACCGTCGCAAGAGTCCAGGGTCCTGCAACAGCGGTCGCCTGAAACCACGCATTGCTACCAACGTATAAGTAGTGTGTATTGCCACCGCGCACAATCAGGAACGCTGAATTCACCACTCTTTCGTAGCGGGATCCCTCAATCTCCTGAAACACCGGCTCGCCATCGACTGAGACCAGCAATGCCGGCTCTTTCGACAACATGATGATCGGCGGAGCGTGTTTGAGATCCGCTTCTACCGCCCCGGCACTTTCGGCATCCAGATCAGCCAGTAACTGATCAACCGAAATGGTGAGCGTCGCACCATCAATGCTGGTTTCGATAAGCTTGGCGAGGGCCTCCCTGGCTTCGTCGGTGCTATCAGAAAAGCGCACGTCGCTAACGTCAATATCACGAATTTCGGCGGTTCGAGTATCGCGATTGGTATCAAGCTTGGCGGTAATCCATACAGCGCCAAATACAGGTACATTGTCGGAGGATGGACTCTTCACCGAAACAGCCGCACGTGCCTCCAGATCATTGCCCGTGAAAACTTCGACTTGCGGCTGATAAATAGTAACCACAGCACCGCCGTCGCTCGTTATTTCCTGCGGCCAGCTAATATCGTCTGCCTGCACGGCGGCCGAAACAGCCAATAATCCCGCCAACAATAATCCTGAAACTTTCATCTTTCTCGCAACCCTCATAGCCAGGCGACGTTGTCCCCGAGCTTCAAAAAAGCAACAAAACCGCCATTATTCACGGTAGGCGGCGATTCAATACGCAGATTTCATCGCGAGACATAATAGCGAGGCCACGAAGGCCCTCGAGCAAGCGATATCAGCGCAAATGTGTAATTCTCGTCACTGCAGGCACGCGAATTGCGAAACCCGAAGGACAAAGCTCAATAGCGAACTATACCGTACTTGATGAGCCTAACTCATCGGGAGGTATACGATATGATCCACCCCCGCTTGCTCAGTCAGACTCCTTTACCATCATCGCCAAGCCGAGACAAAATGCATGACATTTCATTCGCCACTGCCTGCACGGGACTCTCGCCTGGCCGCTGGACCCTGAGAGCCTGACTATGCGAATCGCCTGTACGCGAATCTGTGTGCTGCCAGCCATGTTGGCGGCAATAGCATTTGCCGCGCCAGTTTCGGCCGAGCTGTCATATAAGATTACAGGTGTCGGCGACAAACTCGAATCGAATATCATCGCCTTCGTCGATACCGTTCAGTTGGGCGGTGAGGTCCGATTGTCCGAGCGCGACTACGACAGCGTCGTCGCGAAGGCCGTCGCAAATACGCGGCGAGCACTTCGACCTTTCGGCTACTACGCACCCGTCATTTCCGGTCGCATTGCACGAGATCAGGCACGCGGTCACGTCCTCGTTCTCGACGTCAACCCGGGCCCTCCTATTGTTGTATCCAGCCTCGACCTGAACGTCGTCGGTGAGGGATCCAGTCTCGAAGAAGTGCGAATCTGGCGTACGCAGTGGCCCCTGAATGTAGGCAAGATTCTCGACCAGACCCTTTGGGAACAGAACAAGCAAGAGATTCTGGAGTCGATTGAGGCCATTGGTTTTCTTGCGGCGAAGTTTTCAGCGCATACGCTGAATATTAACCTCGACAAGAACACCGCAGATCTCGTGCTCCTGCTGGATACAGGTCCGCAGTTCTATATGGGTGCCATCGACTACGGGGAGCACGTCCTCAAGCCCGGCATTCTTGAGTATGTTGCCCGGTTCAGCAAAGGCGCCATCTATACATCGCGTCGCATGGATCACTTCCGAGGTGATCTTTGGAAGACGGGATACTTCACGGATATTGAAGTCGAAGAAGTCATTCGGCCTGATGCAACACCGCCCACGGTCGATCTGCTCGTTCGCACCAAGACCGAAACACGAAACAGTTATCAGGGCGCTCTTGGCGTAGGCACTGATACAGGCGTGCGGCTGCAAGCCGACTGGAGCCGCCACCCAATGTCGGCTAGCGGCGATCGTCTCGACGTCGGTATCGGCTGGCAGGAGTTGAACGACGAATACGGCATACGCGCTGTGTATCGAAAACCTCGGCGCGCCCGTGCGCGCGAGTTCTGGACAACCGACCTGACCATCAAGTTCGAGAATGTGGATCTCGACTTCAAGATTGACGATGAAGATGAGAATTTCATTACCGTCGCCAATGGCGACATTGCGGAACAAAACCTTAAGTTTGGACGGCTGAAGATCAAGAACTTCAAGTCGGGTGACCAACAGCTGTTCACAACACCGTTTGTTCAGTATCTGAATAGTAATCGAAGTTACCAGCCGGTTGAGACCGAACCACCTGGTACCAACCCTTTGTTGAGCCCTGAGTTCGACCAGCAGTTCAATCGCGTCGATCAGGCTATTTCGCTGGGTATTGACGCGGACCTCGTCCTGATTAGTGGCAAGGGTTTCGATACCCGTGGGCACCGGGAGCGAGCATCGGTGTTTACGTCGTTGAAGGAGTTCGGCTCTGAGATTTCTTTTACGCAACTTTACTTTTCAACACGGCGCAGCTATGTCGCCAGCGATCGATGGAAATTTCTGCTGCGCGCGGAGGTCGGCTACACAGATGCCGAGGTAAACGGATTCACTATTGATACGGAAAGCGGCGCCCTCGAGCTTTCCGTTACCCGCCTGCCCAACTTCTACCGATTTAAGGCTGGCGGTAGCCAGAGTGTTCGCGGTTACGCCTTCGAGCAACTTAGTAATAACAACGTAGGTTCAAACAACGTCATCACCGCATCAGCGGAAGTTGAAATGAGATTTCTGCCCACATGGTCAGCGGCGTTGTTTGTCGATATAGGAAATGCGTTCAACGACTGGTCGAACCCTGAATTAAAAACTGGCGTGGGTGTCGGCGTGCGTTGGTATTCAATAGCAGGACCCATTCGGGTCGATGTTGCGCAGGCTCTGGACTTCACCGACAAACCGTGGAGAGTGCACTTTACAATTGGGACGCCGCTATTGTGATGCTGCGACGATTCCTCCTTGCGATCGCGGCCACCATTCTTGTGGGCATTGCCAGCACCTGGTTCTGGCTGCTGCATACCGAGTCCGGAATGCAACGGATCATACAAACGGCGCAGCAGACCATCCCCGGCGAGTTAAGCGTGTCTGCGGTCAGCGGTGACTTAAGCAATGGCGCCACAGTGCAAGGTTTGACTCTAACCATGGATGGAGTATCGGCCTCTGCAGCAGACATACAGATCACCCTTGATATCGACCTTTTGCCACTGTCCGTTGAGATCACGACGCTGCATGTCAGTTCAGTACTCGTCGAACTATTTGCCGGCGAAGAGCCTGATCAGACACAAACAACCGATATCACCACTCTACTTGAAGGGTTGGCCTTACCCGTTCGTCTGTTAGTTACCGATTTACTGGTTAAGGATGCAACGCTGATTGGTTTGACAGGCGAGCGGCCGATCGAGATTTCGACACTGGAACTCGTTGGCCAATGGAAAGACACGATTCAGGTCGACAGACTGCATGTCGATGAGCGCACGGGGACCGCTGACGTTGTTGCCGCTTTCGAACTTCACCGACCATTCGCGCTGGATTTATCGAGCCAGCTTACATTTGCACTCGCCGATATCCCGCAGCTGACTGGTGCCAATATCGCGGCCAACGGGGATCTTCACTCGACATTAATCTCAGTCGATACACAGGGGATCGAGGCACGACTTCAGGGCCAGCTCGGTAACCTGCTCAGTTCGCCGTCATGGGATCTCACCGCCGAAGTTCCTGGCTACAACCAGGCACTTGATGAAGAACAGGAACTACAGATTGATGATCTGGCGATAGCCAGCATCGGCGACATCGACGGATACGAGGTCAACGCCGTACTGGTTGCGGCAACAACCAGCTTCGAAGCAGTCTCCATCAGGTTGGCCGGCGCGGGGACGCTGGAGTCCATTGACCTTTCGACAATTGAAATAGATGGCGAGGATGTTGCCTTATCGGCAACAGGCGGCGCCAAATGGTCGGAACCGCGGCGGGCAACGGCAACGATTCAGCTGGATCGATTCAACCCAGCTGCATTGCTGCAAGGCTGGCCGAGCCCGGAGCAAGTGACTGGCGAACTGTCAATGCTGCTCACGAATGACCGCCTCTTGGTTGAAGATGCTGCGCTCAGCCTCATTGACCGAAGCGCCAGTGTTCGGCTCAACGCGAATATCAACCTGACATCGAACGTCGTCGAAGGCGACCTGCATTGGACGGATATTCAGTGGCCAATTGCCGAGCCGGCACCACAGATTGCAAGCGAGCAGGGATCGATCCTGTTGTCAGGCACGTTTGACGACTGGAGAGTTAGCGGGACCACGACGATTCAGGCCGCAGATTTCGCGCGCGGCCAGTTCATGGTCGAAGGTGGTGGTGATCGCAAGGGTCTTGCCTTGCAGATTCTCGAGGGAAATGTTCTTGGCGGCGACATTCAGGGACGTATTGAATACTCGTGGATTGATGAGCAAGCATTTGCCGGCGCTCTGGGTCTTAAGAATGTTTCCATTGGCACTCTCTTGCCACAATGGCCTGGCGTGATCTCCGGCGGCGTCACCGCCGCTGGACAGCTGTCGCCGCTGCAGGTGCGTGCGTCTCTCGAAGAGATCGATGGCAACCTGCGCGGTAAACCGCTTGCCGCAAACGGAACGATCGACATCGACGGTGGCGAGCTGGCAGCCGAAAATCTGCGCGTAGTCCACGGCGAGTCGAGCTTGTCTTTGCACGGCTCGTTGTACGCACAGCAAGGTTTCACCTTTGACGCGCAACTCGATAATCTGGGTGATTATCTGGACGACTCCTACGGCTCCGTCAGCGCGACGGGCCAGCTCTCGCTCGCTGCCGACAAACCGTTCCTGCGCATTGACGCTGCCAGTGACGAAATCGGCTACCGCGACTACCGTTTGACTGGCGTGCAGATAGTCGATCGGCAAAGTACGGATCATCTCATCGACGTCGAAGTCTCAGCCGCCTCCCTGCTCGGGCTGGGTCAGAACCTGACCGACTTGCGCCTGCAAACGTCTGTCACGCGAGATGAGCAGATTATTGCCCTGGCGCTACGCTCCGGCGATTTAGAAGCCAACGTCGCGGTCCGAGGCGCGTTCGAGAATTGGGATATGCCGAGTGAGTCGCCATGGTCCGGTGTTCTGGATGAGCTGATTATCGCCATCGATGAGCGGGGCCAGATCTCCCTCACCAGCCCATCTCCACTGCGGTTATCCACACAGTCGTCAAGTGTTGAGCGTTTCTGCGTAGGCCACGACGCAGAAACGCACTTCTGCGCAGAGGCTTCGTGGGCTGCGGGCGGGACTACGAACGCTCATATTGACCTGACGGATATTCCTGTTGGCCTTGTAAACCTCTTTACCGATATCGGAATTGAGTTCGATCAATTGATCAGTGGCACGATCGACTGGAGTCAGGCGGCCGGCACTGGCGCTACCGGTGGCGCCAATGTCCGACTGACTTCGGGTGTCATCCGCGACACAAAAGGCTCCGGTGTTGTAGTCAACACCGATCCCGGCAGCATCGAATTCGATGTGCGTGATGGCAACCTGCTCGCAGGCACCATTAACCTGCCCATGCCCGGAAGCGGAAAGATTGAGGGCGAGTTTTCAGTCATTGACGTTTCCCTGGGGACCGAAAGTAGTATTGAGGGAAGTCTCGACATAGCGTTCAACGACATAGGCATCGCTGCTGCACTCTCACCACTGGTCGACGACGCCAGCGGCGCCCTCAGTGCACAGATGTCGCTTCGAGGAACGGTCGCGGACCCCGTACTGACGGGTCAGTTTGCCGCTGTCGATGCCAGGCTTACCTACTTGCCACTCGGTCTGAGGCTCGATGATATTGATCTCAATGGCAACGTCAATGCCGACAAGAGCATCGAGCTTGAGGGGCATTTTGTTGCCGGCGAAGGCAGAGCCAATATAAGCACCAGAGCAGACTATGCGGACACTTCAGCAACCGGACTGGAGGTCGTACTGCGCGGTAAGAACCTGACGATCATCGATGTACCTGACGTGCGAGCAGTCAGCGACATCGACTTGCAAATAAACTTTGATGGAAAAAAACTCGTTCTGGGAGGCACTGTTTTTGTTCCGCGCGCACTGATTGCCCCACAGAACCTGACCGCGAGCCGCACCTCCGAAAGCGATGATGTAGTAATTGTTGCAGGATCACTGCCCGACGACGACGTACATGAGAAAGAAAGCAGGATTGAAATCCTGGGTGAACTAGAGATCGGTCTTGGCGACGACATCGTCATCGATCTCGACCTCGCACAAGCGGAGGTTGCCGGCAGCGCGATGTTTACCTGGTCGGGAGACCCCATGCCGATTGTGAATGGTCGCTACGACATGAGCGGTGAAATACAGGCATTCGGGCAAGTACTTTCGATAACTGAAGGCATGATCAGATTCCCCAATGTTCCGGCCAACAATCCGTTCATCCGCGTGCGCGCCGAGCGTGAAATCTATGGCAACTCACAGATCAAGCGAGCCGGTGTTCTCGTCGCCGGTTCCGCGCAGCGCCAAACCATTGAACCCTATTCGTATCCTCTGACAACCGAAGAGCGCGCACTGACTCTGCTGATCACAGGCAGTGATTTCGACTATGAGCAAGGTGTCGGTGCGGTCGACTTCGGTACTTACATTGCACCGAAACTGTTTGTCAGTTATGGAATTGGCCTGTTCGACAAAGAGAACGTAATCAGCGCCCGTTATGACCTGAAGAAGGGTTTTGGCGTGAAAGCAACTTCCGGCGACAAGTCATCGGGCGTCGATTTTTCTTACCGGATTGAGCGTTAGCCCTGCTTGACCTGCCCAGGCTGGCTGAACGCCGCTAGGCGCATACATCGCAGCAATCGGCCGATCACTTCAGTACACTGCTGTCCTGCCTGCCACCTCTGGACTCATTGATGCAAGAATATCTCAAGAAGTATTCATGGGTCCTGGTGCTCGTATTCTGCGTCTTCATTGCCTGGTATGCCGCACAAATCAGCCCCGAGCGTTTGGCCGAGCAGGGTCACTATGGGTTCCTGTCTCTGGTGCCGGCGCTGTTTACACTGGTCATCTGTTTCACTACCCGAAATGTAATCCTTGCGCTCTTCATGGGTGTGGTCCTCGGCGGCCTGGTCACAGGCCACTACAACATCATCGAGCACTTTCTTGTTCCCAGCCTGGGCACAGAGCGCTATGCACAAATCCTGCTGGTCTACCTTTGGGCGCTGGGTGGTTTGCTCGGCATGTGGAATCGCAATGGCGGCGCCTATCATTTCGCATCGTTTGTCTCACAGCGATTTGTGAAATCACGTCGCTCAGCGATGTTCTTCGCCTGGCTAATGGGCGTAACTTTCCATCAAGGTGGCACTATCAGCACCGTTCTAACCGGCACGACAGTTCGGCCGGTAGCCGACAGGGAGAAATTGTCGCACGAGGAACTGGCCTACATTGTGGATTCAACGGCATCGCCCATTGCCACCATCATTCCCTTTAACGTGTGGCCTTTATACGTTGCCGGACTGATCGCGATTCCGTCGATGAGCCACTTCATTCCTGATCAGGATGCCGCCGTTAGCATGTTCCTGAGCGCAATCTTCTACAACTACTACGGCTGGCTGGCTGTGCTGTTTACCCTCTTGTTTGCCTTCGACAAGCTTCCCTTTGTAGGCGGACCAATGCGAGCTGCGCAGAAGCGCGTCCGTGAAACCGGGCAACTCGATGCACCGGACGCCAAGCCGATGGTGTCGGTCGAGCTTGCCAATCTGAATGTTGCGGACGGGTATGAGCCAGCACTTATCGATTTCTTCATGCCGATTGGTGTACTGCTCGGATTCTCAATTATTCCCTGGCTGCTGACCGGATCGCCGATGATCTTTGAGGCCTTTGGCCTGGCCGTCATCAGCAGCATGGTTGTCTCCATTGTTAGAGGCATGGAAGTTACGGATGCGTTCGAGGGGCTCGTTGACGGAATCAAAGGAGTCACCGTTGGCGCAATAATCCTGGGGCTCGCGGTAACACTTGCGAAGGTTTCGGAGGTACTCGGTGCCTCTGCCTATGTTATTCAGATCAGCACGAACCTGTTCACTGCGGTGCCCTTCATCTTGCCCGGATTGTTGATGCTGATTTGTATGTTAGTCGCATTTTCGGTCGGTTCTTCCTGGGGAACTTACGCGGTAATTTTTCCCATTGCCCTGCCGCTCGCCTATTCTATTTCACCCGACCCCACTTATGTTTTGCTCTCATTCGGCGCAATGATGGGAGGTGCTGTTTTTGGGGATCAGTGCTCCCCGATCTCGGATACCACTATATTATCCGCGCTAGCGTGCGGCGCGGACCTGATGGACCATGTCTTTACCCAGTTGCCTATTGCCCTCGCGGCGGCAGGCGTAGCAATGCTCCTGTACACGGGAGCGGCTCTGGCGCTGTTCCTTTAGGCGCAACAGGCCGATGAGTTGTTATATAATCACTCGCCCCCGACCACAGTACCGGGCCACATCAATACAATAATTAGTACCGGAGCAGTAAGTTGAAGCGTGATCAATCCTTTTTTGACCGATATTCCATCGTCATCGGTGCGCTGGCCGCCATTGCCATCGCCATCTACATCGTATCTGCCAAGATGTCCGACATGACGCAAGGCATATACACTCGCGATGCTGGCGAGTATCAAGCCGCGGTAACAGAGCGGATTCGTCCGCTGGGGCAAGTCTATTTGCCGGGTGAGGAACATGCCGCCGAAGCGCCAACCGTAGAAACCGTTTCAGACGTCGCACCGGTTGCGACCACGTTGTCCGGGCCGCAGGTCTACAACTCAGCATGTCTCGCTTGTCACGGAAGTGGCATCGGTGGTGCGCCGGTTCTTGGTGACGTCGATGCGTGGACACCACGAATTGCTCAGGGAGACGATGTGCTTAAGGGCCATGCGATTAACGGCTTTACTAACGTCGGTTACATGCCGCCAAAAGGCGGTCGTGTCGATCTGTCTGATCAGGAAATCCGCGACGCGGTTGACTACATGGTCAGCGAGTCGCAATAAGCAACGTTAAATTTGCTTGCATTACGCTCGCTTCCTGTCCAGCTGCCGCATCGCCAATGCCTCTGCAATGTGTGCTCCGGTGACGGCGCGCTCCTCGGCAAGGTCAGCAATCGTGCGCCCGACTCGCATCACGCGTTGGTAGGCACGCGCCGACAGGTTAAATTTGTCGCTCGCGGCATCCAGGACCGTCCAGGCATCAGCATCAAAATTGCCGCTTTCTGTCAGTAAGGCACCTTCCAGCCGCGCGTTACATACCGGGCTTCGAGACAGCTGCAAGGCACGCGCCTTTGCCACTCGTTGCATAACTTTTTCGCTGCTCTCAGCCAGGGCGGATTCCGCGCGGAAGGCTTCCCTCGGTGGCCTGCTGACCACGACGTGCAGGTCGATTCTATCCAGCAGCGGGCCTGATATCTTCGCCCTGTACCTGGCGACCTTATCAGCGCTGCAACGGCAGTCACCTTTTGGATCACCCAGATAGCCGCACGGACAAGGATTCATTGCAGCGATGAGCTGGAAATTCGCAGCGAAGTCAGCCTGCTGGCCCGCACGTGAAATCGTTATGGAGCCGGCCTCCAGTGGCTCCCGAAGTACCTCGAGAACATTGCGATTGAATTCAGGCAACTCGTCCAGAAACAGCACGCCATTGTGAGCTCGGGATACCTCGCCAGGCCGCGGACCAGACCCGCCGCCAACGAGGGCCGGAGCAGATGCCGTATGGTGCGGCGAACGAAAAGGCCGTTGCCGCCACTTGCCAAGATCAAGCCCATGACCCAGAACCGAGTCGATCGCGGCCGTCGCGAGCGCCTCCGCCTCGGTCATTTTCGGCAGCACACCAGGCAGGCGACGCGCCAGCATGCTCTTGCCTGTGCCGGGAGGACCTATGAACAGTAAGTTGTGGCCACCAGCGGCGGCGACTTCGAGTGCGCGTTTCGCTTGTTGCTGGCCCTTTACATCGGATAAATTCGCGCACTCGATAGCCGTCGTCGGAGGACGCAGTCGAGCCATCGGTTCGATCGGAGCGCTGCCATGTAAGTGCGCAGTAACCTGCAGCAGCGAACTAACCGCCCGAACCTCGACAGCGGTGAGAGCAGCTTCTGCTGCATTGTCGACAGGCACCATGATGTTATTACCAGACTCGCGAGCCTTTAGTGCCGCGCACAAGACCCCGGGTACAGACCGGACATCGCCGTTCAGAGCAAGCTCGCCGTAAACCTCAAGCGCAGAAAAAGTCGTCGCAGGAACCAGGCCGCTTGCCGCGAGAATGCCCAGCGCAATAGCGAGATCAAAGCGCCCACCGGTCTTGCGCATATCCGCAGGACCAAGATTTACCGTGATGCGTTCCTGGGGGAACTTGAACCCCGAACTCATGATGGCACTGCGAACGCGATCTTTGCTCTCGCGCACTGCCGTTTCCGCCATACCAACCACAGAAAATGTCGGCAAGCCACCGGATAGAAATATTTCTATTGTGACCGGCGGAGCATCAGTCCCGAGTTGGGCGCGGCAATTAAGGATCGCAAGGCCGGTGATTTGTCAGCCCTCCATGGCCAGCAAAATCTCGTCGAGCACATTCACAGTGCTTAGGCGCTTTTGGTGTGTGTCTCTTCAAGTTCCGCAAGCCGCACTTCCAGCACAGCGAGCTTTTCTCGTGTTCGGGCAAGTACCGCTTCCTGAACCTCAAACTCATCGCGAGTCACGAGATCCAGCTTGCCAATACCACTGCGCAACACCGAGCGAAAATTTTCCTCGAGTTCATTGCGCATTGAGCGCAGGCCCTCCGGTACCGAATCGGCCAGCTTGCCAGCCAGGTTTTCTATGGATTCCTTATTCATAGACGCTTGATACCGCAGCATGGGGCGAAACGCCAGCCCGATAAGCCGCCCATTCGCACAAATTTGTGCTTCGCCAACCAAAATAGGGCAAGCCAGTCTTGGCGCGCACCAATACGGTGCGGGACTGAACGGCGCGGCTCGGTAAGTATTTGTTTTCAAAACGATTAAGCAATGTGGCATGAATTCTGCTTTATGAGAACTGACTTTATCAATTTCTTTACGGAGCTAAACCAATGAAGGCCACAATGAAAACCGGACTAATCGCAGCGGTGCTGCTTACCAGTGGCGCAGCATCTGCTGACTGGTCCGCGAACGTCGGATTCGCCAGTGACTACTACTACCGTGGCATCTTCCAGAACTCTTCATCAGCAAGTGCCGGTCTCGACTACAAAAGCAGTGGTTTCTACGCTGGAGCATGGACGGCTGACGTAGGCGACGGCCTTGAGGTCGACGGTTACTTCGGTTACGGCGGCGAAGTCGGTGATTTCAACTATGGCATCGGCTATACCGGCTACTTCTACACCGGCGACTTCGATGACACCTACCAGGAAATCAACCTCAGCGCTGGTTACGGAATCGTCACTCTTGACGTTGCTGTCGGCGAATACGATTCGCCGCCTGCAGACGCCATCTGCACGGGGTCGATCCCGCCGAGTTGCAACCCAAGCAAATCGGATTACGCCTACTACTCGCTTACTGTTGAGAAGAATGGCTTCTATGGAAAGTACGCTGGCTTCACGCAGGATTTTGAAGGTGAGTACTTTGAAGCCGGTTACGGCACGACGGTCGCTGAAATCGACCTGGGTGTCTATTTTCTGATCTCCAACGACGATCTTGTTGGCGATGGCGATGAGTCCATCGTATTCACGATCGGCAAGTCTTTCGATCTCTAGTCTGCAAAGGGGCGGCAAGGCCGCCCCTCTCCATATTCAAAGGGGAACACTATGAAAATGATTACAGCGATCATTAAGCCATTCAAGCTTGATGACGTCCGCCAGGCGGTTGCCGACATTGGTATTCAGGGCATAACCGTATCTGAAGTCAAAGGTTTCGGGCGACAGCGCGGTCATACAGAGCTTTATCGTGGCGCTGAATACGTCGTCGATTTCTTACCCAAGGCAAAAATCGAACTCGCGGTTGCCGACGACATTGTGGAACAAGTTGTTGAGGCAATATCGAACACCGCACGCACCGGCAAGATCGGCGATGGCAAGATATTTGTCTCCGCCATCGAGCAGGCCATTCGCATCCGAACCGGTGAAACCGGTTCTGAAGCCGTCTAACAACCACTTACGCGGAGGATCTTCTCGTGGAAGACATAACACAAATATCGGCGCAGGTGACAGAGCTTGCTTACGCACTCGACACATTCTACTTCCTGGTCATGGGGGCACTCGTCATGTGGATGGCGGCTGGTTTCACGATGCTCGAAGCGGGTCTTGTCAGAGCAAAAAATACGGCCGAAATTCTGACCAAGAACGTCGGTCTCTACTCAATCGCCTGCATCATGTACATGTTGTGCGGTTACACAATCATGTATCCGGGCGATGAGTTTGCAGGCGGTCTGTTTCAAAGCCTGTCGACAATCGGCAGCGGCATGCTTGGTAGCGCCGACAACAGCGCCGCCGACGTAATTGCCGGAGACGCTTATTACTCCAATCTATCCGACTTCTTTTTTCAAGTCGTATTCGTTGCAACGGCAATGTCCATTGTTTCCGGCGCGGTCGCAGAGCGCATGAAACTTTGGTCGTTCTTGCTGTTCTCCGTTGTGCTGACCGGCTTCATTTATCCGGTGCAAGGCTTCTGGAAATGGGGCGGTGGTTTTCTGCAGGAAGCGGGCTTCCAGGATTTCGCAGGTTCCGGTGTCGTCCACCTTTGCGGAGCCGCGGCAGCACTTGCCGGCGTTCTATTGCTCGGTGCACGTAAGGGAAAATACGGGCCAAATGGCGAGGTGAATGCCATTCCCGGCTGCAACCTGCCACTTGCAACGCTGGGCACGCTGATTCTCTGGTTGGGCTGGTTTGGCTTCAACGGCGGATCGGAGTTGAAAGTCTCCGACGTAGGAGAGGCCAACGCCGTATCGCTGATATTCGTCAACACCAACATGGCAGCAGCAGGCGGTCTCGTTTTCGCATTGCTCCTGTCGCGAACGTGGTTTGGCAAAGCTGATCTAACGATGGCATTGAACGGCGCCTTGGCCGGTCTTGTCGCGATTACCGCTGAACCATTAACACCGACGCCCATTGCGGCAACACTTATTGGTGCCGCAGGTGGCTTGCTCGTGGTTGGCTCCATCGTCGCGCTTGATAAGCTCAAGATTGACGATCCAGTGGGCGCCATTTCGGTACACGGTGTCGTTGGCATGTGGGGCTTGCTCGCCGTTTGTATTACCAATCCTGATGCGACCTTTGGCGCTCAACTGTTAGGGCTGGGCTCGATATTGGCCTGGGTCTTCGGTGCGAGTTTCGTCGTCTGGTTTATCATCAAGAAGACGCTCGGAATCCGGGTGTCTGAAGAAGAGGAATACGAAGGCGTCGACATCAGCGAATGCGGTCTGGAGGCCTATCCCGAGTTCGCGTCGGCACCGGACTAGGGGAACGCCTGATCTGCGGCGATTCGTTCTTGACATAAATCAGTCGAGTCTCGGCTCGCCGCATGATCCTGATAGAACGATCTTTCTTTATTGTTAACAATAACTTAACGGGCCTTCGGGCCCGTTTTTTTGACTGCGATCGCAAGCCGAACGCACAAAAATGGCTGTGACAAAGGTCACGAAAAATACCGCGTACTCGTGGTTTAATGCGTTATTGTTCAAAGTCTTATCAAAGACCAGCAATCTAAGTTAACTTTGGGAAGAGTTCCGATGAAACGAGCAACGCTATTAATCGCAGTCGCGTCAATTGCACTGGGCGCCAGCAGCGCGGCAATGTCGAGCGAGATCTACAAATGGGTCGACGATGAGGGCAGCGTGCACTACCAGGATCGCCCAACCGCAGAGCAGGCCGCTGAGCTCATGAATATCGAATCACGCGCGACCGACAACGTCGCAATCAACGAACAAACCCAGGCAAGACTTGAGGCCAGAGCCGCAGCCGATCAGGTTGAGGCAGAAGCGCCCATAGAGATGACCCGGCAAGAAAAGAAAGCTGAAAAAGAGCAGCGGCAGCGGCAATGTCAGACATTCCGTGAGCAGCGCGACGCGTACCTGCGTTCACGTGCCCTCTATACCCAAGACGCCAATGGCGATCGCATCTATCAGGATGAGGCAGAGCGGCAGGCAACGATGAACAAAATTGATGCCCAGATTCAGGAATATTGCGGCGCCTGACAACGACGCGCTCGCGCGGTAGCGTTACAATCGGACAATTGACTGAATCGATCAACGTAGTTTGATCGACTTGCTTCGATTGGATTGATTGATTTAGTTTGCTCGATGGCCTACCGAAAGATTGGAGCGCAGAGCTTGCCCGGAGATTCTGAAAACAGGCAGACACAGGCTTTCTTGCCTGACTTCTGTGCACCCAGCACGCTGTTCTTTGTGGTTCTTATCGTCGAACTGATCGCGATCGTACTCACCCTCGCCGCCAACGACGCTCCGGACCTGTTTCTGATCGAACTCTCCAACATGTCGTTGTTCGTAATGTGGCCGGCGCTGCTCGGTTCGGCGATCATGTGTCAGTTTCGCGGCCGACTGGAAAGTGCGGGTAAAAAGCAGGCTTTCGTTATCAGCTTTTTGCTACTCGAATTGATCTGCATGATATTGGCCGAAGTATCCTACCGAATCACCCACGCTTACGGTTTGTCGCTGATCATCGGCAGCTCCCATGCAACCTTCATGCTGCGGACGTTCGCAATAAGCGTGATCATTCTCGCGCTGATGATGCGCTACCTGTATGTCGCCAGCGAATGGCGACGCAGTATTGTGCTGGAAGCTCAGGCACGGATTAGCGCCCTGCAGGCCCTGATTCGGCCACACTTTTTATTCAACAGCATGAACACGATTGCGTCATTAACCCGCACTGATCCCCGTCAGGCTGAAGAGGCGGTTGAGGATCTTTCAGATCTGTTGCGTGCCAACCTCTCGGATTCTGGCGACAGAACGTCGCTCAAAGCCGAGTTTGAAGTCGCCGCAATATACCAGCGAATCGAGAAGCTGCGCCTTGGCGAGCGGCTCAATGTCCGCTGGGACGTTGCGGAATTGCCCATGCGCGCATTGATTCCGAGCCTGACGATTCAGCCATTGTTGGAAAATGCCATTTATCATGGCATTGAGCTGTTGCCGGACGGTGGGCAGGTCACAGTTACCGGCAAGCGCAACGATGAACATATCGAGATCAGCGTTTCGAATCCCGTTGCCCCCGGCAAGCGACGCGCGAAAGGCGGCAACAAGATGGCGATGAGCAATATTCAACAACGGTTCGAATTGGCCTACGGCAACCGCGGCAAGGTCGAAGTTGATGATGGCGACACGATATTCACGGTCAAACTGCGCTTTCCTCTCGAAGAGAACAGAGCATGAGAATTCTGGTTGTTGACGATGAAAAGCCGGCGCGCGACCGGCTGCGGCAGATTCTCTCCGACCTTGACGAACATGATGTTGTTGGCGAGGCGGCGAATGGCGAACAGGCGCTGGAGCTGGCCGCTGACCTTCTGCCCGACGTCGTACTGCTTGATATCCGCATGCCGGGCGTTGATGGTATAGAAACGGCGCATCACTTAAATGCCATGAAGAGAGCGCCGGCCGTTGTGTTCACTACTGCTTACGATGAATACGCGATAGACGCTTTTGATGCGCGCGCCATCGGCTATGTCCTGAAGCCAGTCAGACGAGAACGACTCGCAAGGGCTCTGCAACACGCTGCGCGCCTGACCCACAGTGACCTGAACGAGCTCGCGATAGAGTCACGCCGGAAACATGTTTGCGCGCTCGTACACGGAGAGCCATTGTTGATCCAGCTTGGGGACATCGAGTACTTCAGCGCAGATCAAAAATACGTCTGCGTACATCACCTTGGTGGCCAAAACCTCATCGACGACTCACTCAAATCTCTCGAGCACGAATTTGCGGATGACTTTGTTCGCGTTCACCGCAGTGCGCTGGTCGCCGTCAATAAGGTCGAACGACTGGAAAAGACAACGGATGGAAAAACCCAGGTGATTTTGCGCGACAGCTCGCATGCTGATGAGAATCAGCTGATAATCAGTCGGCGGCACGTTGCGGACGTACGGCGCCGCCTCAAGGGCACCTGAAACAGGACAAGTTGATTGAAGATTCGAATAGCGACACGTAAGAGTGCTCTCGCACTTTGGCAAGCCAATTATGTAGCTGATGCACTCTTGCGCCTTCCCCAGGTTGACGCAGTTGAGCTGCTGCCAATGTCGACCCGCGGCGATGAGGTTCTCGATCGCAGCCTGCAGAAGATCGGCGGCAAGGGACTGTTCATCAAAGAACTCGAAATCGCCATGCAGGCGGGCGAAGCAGATATCGCCGTGCATTCGATGAAAGACGTCCCGGCGGACATGCCCGATGGATTCTGCATTGCAGCAGTACTCGAGCGAGCCAACGATGCCGACGCACTTGTAACCCGAGATGACTCCGGACTCGACGCCATTCCCAATGGCGCTCTAATTGGTAGCTCGAGCCTGCGTCGCCAGGCACAACTGAAGATGATGCGGCCGGACCTTCGCGTCGAGCCTCTGCGTGGCAACGTCAATACGCGGCTCGCTAAACTTGAGAACGGTGACTATGACGCGATCATTCTTGCAGCCGCGGGTCTCGAACGACTTGAACTCCAACAGCACATCAGCCAGCAGTTCACGCCCGAGGAAATGCTTCCCGCCGCTGCGCAGGGGGTGATTGGTATCGAGTGCCTTGATTCAAATCACGTTCTTCAGGCAGTTCTGGGCGAGCTCAATCATGCGAGTACCGTCAAGACGACTTTGGCCGAACGAACCATCACCAAGGTGTTGCAGGCGAACTGTCAATCGCCTGTGGCAGCCCATGCGGTCATTGCTGACGACATCTTGACCGTGACCGCTTTAGTAGCAGCACCCGATGGCAGTCGATCAATTCGAGAGTCGGTCGGTGGCCCATCTTGCGATGCGTTGCAGCTCGGTACCGCCCTTGCGAAAAAGTTGCTTGAGAAAGGTGCTGCAGAACTCCTCGCCGAGTCGGACACAACAAATGCCTGACAACGCGCTTATGGGCGTCAGTGTTCTGGTTACCCGCCCGATCTTACAGGCGCAGGATCTGGCCGACAGCATCGAGGCTCTCGGCGGCAACGCGATTTTCTTTCCAGTCATCGAAATCATGCCGCGAGAAGCTGCCGATATAGCTGCGGACGCTGCAGCGCTACAGGACCCGGATCTTGTTGTTTTCGTGAGCCGTAACGCAGCGCAATATGGGCTGCCTCACATTGCCACCGGCCGAATCGCCGCTGTAGGACCGGCAACTGCCGCCGTACTGGAGGCAGCCGGACGCGAAGTCGACATCCGACCCGCTGCGGGTTTTGACAGCGAGCATCTGCTTGCAGAGCCCGATCTCATCGATGTCGCCGGCAAGGTCGTTCGTATCGTGCGCGGCAACGGTGGGCGCGAACTGCTCGCCGAGACCCTGCGAGAACGCGGTGCGCAGGTCGAGTATCTACCGGTTTATGCGCGTACGACGCCCGCCTACAGCGACGCGCAGCTAGCGGGTCTCGAATCTCGCTGGCGCGCAGACGGAATCGATGTCATTGCGCTGATGAGTGCCGAATCCGTTCACAATTTCGATGCTTTGCTGCCGAAATGGTGCAAACAACAACTCCATCGCAGCTCACTGGTGGCGCCTGCCGCTCGTGTGTTAAAAG
This sequence comes from uncultured Woeseiaceae bacterium, assembly GCA_964528965.1. Taxonomy (GTDB): domain Bacteria; phylum Pseudomonadota; class Gammaproteobacteria; order Steroidobacterales; family Woeseiaceae; genus UBA1847. The sequence continues at coordinate 74,832 of CAZGVL010000001.1, read as the reverse complement.
TAGCACTGGATACATTTCCCGGCACCTCGGCAACGCTTGCCGCAGGGCCACAAACCAGCGATATGGTCAACGCGATCATCGCGCTCGGGCTAACCGAACCCGGACATTTTTAATGAGTAAGCAAAGTAAAGACCAGAACACGGCGCAAACGTCATCCGACGTAGAGTTGGTATCTGAGGACGAAGCTGAACTCGAGGCCAATGATGCCGAGCATGCGGCGGCTGTTACCCCGGAGGTTGACGTCGACATTGATGACACGCCTGCGTCGCCGCAGGACACGCCGCCAAAACGGGGCAACGGTGTTGCCTGGATCGCGCTACTGGTTGCGATTCTGGCGCTTGCCGGAGTCGGCCTCGCATTCGTCGACAGATGGAAATCCGCAGATTCAACAGACGAGAGCAGTAGCTCGATTGCGAAGCTCGAGAGACAAGTCGAAGAATTACAGGAAGACCTGGCGAATCTCGCGAGTCTGGATGACAACGTAGCCGCACTGTCCCGATCTGACGAGGAATTGGCTACACGGCTGGACTCGCAGCAACGAAGTATCGGCCAGCGCATTCAATTGCTGGATTCGCTGCCGGTACGAATATCGGGGGTAGAGAGCTCAGTTGCTGCCTTGCAGGGTGTCTCGGCAGGTACACGCGACACCTGGCTCTTGTCGGAAGCCGAATACTACATGCGAATCGCGAATGCGCAGTTGCAGCTCGCGGGTAACCCGCACCTGGCAGCGCGTGCGTTGCGTATGGCTGACGAGCGTATTGTACAACTTGGCAATCCGGCCTTGATTGCCGTGCGCACCGCCGTTGCTGACGAACTGGCCGCACTTGATGTCATGCTCAAGCCCGACATCGAAGGCATAACAATGACACTTTCGAGTCTTGCCCGAGTGGTCGATTCGTTGCCGCTCAAGACATCAGAGCACGGCCATTCGGCTGTCGGCGACAGTGCTAATGCAGAGGATCTGAGCAGCGTTGATCGCGCGCTTGCATCAATGAAGGACGCGATGTCAGGGCTAGTCAAAATCACGCCGCCGGACCAGGCCGCGGCACCGCTTATAACGCCGGACGCCGTTTACTTCCTGCGTACCAACCTGACGCTGCAGATTCAGGTTGCCCGACTTGCGCTATTGCGTGGTGAACCCGCGGTGTTCGACCAGAGTCTGGATGATGCCGGCGACTGGTTGCGTACTTACTTCGATACCGAGAGCACACAGGTCGCAGCATCTTTGCAGACCATCGACGAAGTACGTGACACAGAGTTTGCAATGGCACCGCCGGATATTTCAAATTCGTTGCGTCTGTTACGTCAATTCCGAGCGCTCGCTGAGACTGCGCAATGAAATTCGGCCTTATCGTTTTAGCCACACTGGTGCTTTGTTCGTTCGCCGCGGTGTTCCTGCTGACCGACGCAGGCTACGTCATAATTAGTTTTCATGGCTACCTCATAGAGATGTCCGTGCCGGTATTGTTAAGCACAATTGCGGCTTTGTTTGTCGCTGTCTGGTTGATCCGCAGAATGATTGCGGCGCCACGTAAGCTGGGCGAAGCGGCGGGCCGCTACCGTTCTGGACGTTCTGGACTGAAGCTGACGCAGGGCATGATCGAGGTTGCTGAAGGCAACTTTGCGCGTGGAGAAAAGCTGCTCGCGCGGGCGGCGAAAACCAGCGATACGCCACTATTCAATTATCTTCAAGCTGCCCGAGCAGCGCATCTCCAGGGGCTCGATGAGCGCCGCGACGAGTGGCTTAAGCTGGCCTTCGAGAACAACCCCGAGGCCGCCAATGCCGTCTTTCTGACTCAGGCTGAATTTCAGCTCGACCGTGGCCAGCATGAGCAGGCACTGGCTACCTTGCGGCGGCTTGAGGAAAACTCAAAAGATCATAGCTATGCGCTCGCCCTGCTTGGCCGATTGTATTATCAGCTGAAGGACTGGCAGCAACTTGCACAAATCCTGCCGCGGCTGAAAAAGCATGGTCGTGTAAATCAAGAGACCTTCAAGTTGTGGGCAGTTCGGGTGCACTCTGAGAACCTGCGGCAGGCGACCGATAGTGATGCGGTACTGGCAGAGTGGAAGTCGATCGGCAAAGACCTCAAAAACGAGCTGCCGCTGTTAGATGCCTACTATTTGAGTCTTATGCGTACCGGCCTGCACGACAAAGCCGAAAAAGATCTTGCCGTTGCATTGAAAGCGAACTGGCGCGGACCATTAGTACGCTTGTTCGGTCTGATTGAAGGACCTGATGCAACCAAGCAGCTCAAGAAGGCCGAAGGTTGGTTGGGCAAGCATGGTGACGATCCGGACTTGTTGCTCGCCGCCGCACGCCTGTGCCTGCGCACGGAGTTATGGGGCAAAGCCCGAAGTTACCTCGAAACAGTCATCACACTCAGGCCAACGCCCGAGGCCTACCAGGAATATGGGCTTCTGCTCGCGCAACTGGGTGAGGCGGACGCGTCTGCCGACGCCTATCGATCGGGACTGGGCATGGTAGCGAACAATGATTTGCTGGCCATCCCCCACTTGGCGGCCGATCCGAAGGCCTCTTGAATGTTGCTGTCCGGAGAGAACTAGACAGACCATGCTTACCGTCGTAGTCGGCACCGGATACACAGGTGTACGTATATTACGGCGTATGGCCGATGCAACGGCGATAGGCCTTAGTCGTACGATTCCCGATGCGACTGATGATTGTTCGATCAGCATTCTTGATCTGGACCGGGACTCCGGCTCGGCAGTAGAACTGCCAGACACTTATGCTTTGATCTACACCGCACCGCCGGCCGGCGGTGCGCACGCAGACGAGCGCCTGAGCAGATTATTCGAGCGGCTCGAACCCATGCCGCGGCGATTCGTCTACATCAGCACTACCGGGGTCTACGGAAACCATGATGGCGCCCTGATCGACGAAAACACCGAAACGCGGCCCGGCTCTGCACGCAGCGAGCAGCGGCTGGCTGCAGAACGGTTGCTGCAACAGCGCTGCACGCTGCCAGGAACTGACCTGGTTATCCTGCGAGTTCCCGGAATCTACGGGCCCGGTAGAACCGGCATCGAGGCAGTTCGCGATAACAGCCCCGTCCTCACCGAAGCGGATGCCTATCCAGGCAATCGCATCCACGTGAATGACCTGGTGAGCTGCTGTATCAGAGCGACCGACGCTGACGTGCCTGCGGGTATTTATAATGTTGGCGACGGTGACACCAGAACTTCAACCTGGTTCGCACACGAGGTTGCGCGTCAAGCTGGCCTGCCGGCGCGACCAGAAATCAGCAGAGCGCAGGCGGAAAAGGAATTTTCGCCGCTCCGGATGTCTTTTCTGTCTGAGTCGCGGCGCATCGACACCGGCAAGATGCGCGCGGTACTCGGGGTTACGCCCGATTACGCGAACGCAGAAGACGGCATCAGAGACGGCCTCGCAAAAACGCAATAACCGCGTATGCAAAAGCCGCCGCGGCGCTCCTTACGGCTGGCTGCGAACACTCCGTAACCAGGACGTCAACGGCTTCCACTCGTCCCAGTCGGGCCACGCAAGATACTCAGGCAATTCGAAAATGCCGAGGCCCCGGGTGTAGGCGCGAACATAGTTCTGCGCATCTCTGAGTGCTGCAACATACGGCACGCGTGCTTTTGTCAGGTACTCATCAAGATCGTCGAATATCAACGTGTTGTCGCGAACCCGATTGGCCACCGCGCCGATCTTGGCCTGCTTGCGCTCAACCTTGCCAACCGTCTGCAATTCCTGCAGGAACGTGCTCGTTGCCTGCATGTCGATAGTCGACGGAAGCACCGGCACGACGATTGTTTCAGCGTGTTTTACGAGATCAGACAGCTCTTTGCCATGCGACCGTGCTGGCGCATCGATGATGACGAAATCTGATGTACGCGGCACACGTCGCAGGCCGCTCTCAAAACCGGGAACTCCAGCTATCGCTGGTCTGTTTTCCGGACGTCGATCAAGCCAGTCAAGACTCGAACGCTGCGGATCATAATCCGCCAGGGCGACGCTCGCCCCTTCGGTGGCAAAATAGGATGCAATATTTGTGGCGAGGGTGCTTTTTCCACAACCACCCTTCGCATTTAAAACCATTATGTGCCGCATGACTCTCCCCAAGGGCAATTTGTTAGTGTAGTTGGTAGTTTACATAAACCGCTAGTTGGCAGTTTATGTAAACTACAGAGGCCGGCAACAAATGTCCATCCAGTCAGCGAACGCAGCAACAGGATGCCGATTGCTATCTACAACAGACTAACGTTGTGTGCAGGAAACAGTTATCACACTGCTACAATTCTGTGATGCGAACTGCCTTCCTGAAAATGCACGGTGCAGGCAACCAGATCCTTGTCGTTGATCAACGCCGAAGCAATCAGCCTCCTCCGCATCGTGCTGCGCTGCGTCTGCTCGGCGACAGCGATACCGGCCCCGGCTTTGATCAATTGATGTGGGTTGGACCGCCTTCGGTCGCGGGCATGGATGCCAGTTACCGGGTATTCAATACCGACGGCTCAGAAGTAGAGCAATGCGGCAATGGTGTTCGCTGTGTCGCGTGGATGCTCGCGCAGGACGAGGGCGCGGGGAAAAAATTCATGCTCGAGAGTCCGGCGGGACCCATTGCGGCGAGTGTTATTGATGACAAGATGGTCGCCGTCAATATGGGTACACCCGATTTCGATCCCGCCAACGTACCGTTTACCGCGCAGCAGCAATGCGAAACCTACGCGCTGGGCGTTGACGGTTCGTCAGTCTCGGTAGCTGTCGTCTCGATGGGCAATCCGCACTGCATTCTGCTGCTTGACGATATTGCAACAGCCGATGTTGTCCGGCTAGGACCTGCGATCGAGAATCACGCTCGTTTTCCAGCCCGCACCAATGTTGGTTTTATGCGCATTCGAGATCGAGACAGTATTGATCTGCGCGTACACGAACGCGGCGTGGGCGAAACTCAGGCCTGTGGTACTGGCGCATGTGCGGCGGTCGTCACCGGGCAGCAGCGCAAGTTGCTCAATGAGGAAATCACTGTGCACCTGCCGGGTGGCCAACTCGTGGTAAGCTGGCGCGGCGCTGCTGGGCCGGTCTGGTTGACCGGCAACGCAGAACTCATTAGCGAAGGAACGGTTGATCTATGAGCACACAACGCAAACCTGATTTCGCCGAGCAAGAGCCGTCCGAACAGGCGGTGCATGACTACCTTGCCGAGCATCCAGAATTTTTCGAGCGCCACGGTGCCTTGCTCAGTCTGCTGCAGGTCCCGCATACCAGCGGCAGTGCTGTTTCTCTCGTTGAGAGACAGGTATCCGTGCTGCGTCAAAAAGAAGTCAAACTGGAACGACAGCTCAAAGAGCTGATTGATGTTGCCCGCTCCAACGATGTTCTCGCCGCGAAGATTCATGAGCTGTCATTGCAGCTGTTTGTGGCAAGGGACCTTGCAGCGACAATCGCGACCATCGAAGAGGCAATGCGCAGTGGTTTTGGAGCGGATCAGGCGGTCCTGGTCCTGTTTGGCGACCCGACGCTGTTTGCCGATATCAACGCAGGCCGCTTCTTCCGCGTTGTAGAAACCGACAACCCGGAACTCAATACATTCGCGACCTTCCTCAAAGCCAGCACTCCTCGTTGCGGCCAGATTCGCGACGCACAGCGAGAATTCCTGTTTCACACGGATGCCGACGACATCGGTTCAGTGGCACTTGTGCCATTGGGCAACAAAACGGAAATTGGCTTTCTGGCGATCGGCAGTGCAGATGGCGACCGCTTCCACCCGGGCATGAGCGTCGATTTTCTGCGGCGGGTCGGAGATCTCGTGGCTGGAGCCTTGAAAAAGTTCTGAGTCATTATGGATCCATTGCGTGGATAAGCCTGAGATAGAGTGGATAGACAGGTTCATCCATCACCTGACCTACGAACGTCGCCTGTCACCTCTTACCTGCAAGCACTACCGCCGCGATTTACTCGCGCTAGCCAGGTTTTGTGACAAATCTGACGTCGAACATTGGGCTGACCTCGACAGCGAACATTTCAGAGCCTTTGCCGCGAGCAGCTATCGCAGCGGCCTCAGCGCCCGCAGTATTCAACGTCAGCTTTCTGCCTCGCGCACCTTTTTTCGTTACTTGCTCAGGGAAAAATGTGTAGCGCGCAATCCTGTTTCATCAGTGTCCGCGCCGAAGGGCCCCAAACGCTTGCCCGGCAACCTGGATGCCGACCGGATGGCCAGGCTGCTCGAAATACCGGGCGAAGGCCCTATCGTCGAGCGTGATCGCGCCATTCTGGAACTGCTGTATTCATCCGGCCTCAGGCTTGCCGAGCTGACCGGACTGAACTGTGGCGACGTCGATGTGCATACCGCGACCGTGCACGTAACCGGCAAAGGCAATAAGGACCGCATTGTTCCAGTCGGGCGACACGCATTGCGTGCACTCGCATTGTGGACAAAGTCACGTGGACAATTCGCAGACACTGATGAGACGGCTCTTTTCGTCAGTAATCGCGGTACTCGAATCAGTAGCCGCTCAGTACAGGCCAGAGTGTCACACTGGGCGAAGCAGCAGGGCATCGATACAAAGGTATATCCGCACCTGTTTCGGCACTCCTTTGCAACCCATATGCTGGAGTCGAGCCATGATCTGCGCGGGGTACAGGAGTTGCTGGGTCACGCGAACATCTCTACGACCCAGGTGTACACACACCTTGACTTCCAGCATTTGGCCCAGATATACGACAAGACACATCCCAGGGCCCGCAAAAAAGACTAGCCGCACAGGCGCCCACGACCCCCGCTACAGGAACAACACCATGCAACAATTTCGAGGGACTACCATCGTCTCGGTTCGCCGCAATGGCAAAGTCGCCATAGCCGGTGATGGCCAGGTCAGTATGGGTAACACCGTCATGAAGGGGAACGCCCGTAAAGTCAGGCAGCTGGCCGGTGGACGGGTAATAGCCGGTTTTGCCGGCGGCACCGCTGATGCGTTTACCTTGTTTGAGCTATTCGAGAGCAAGCTCGAGCAGTACGGCAATCTCACGCGCGCGGCCATCGAACTGGCCAAGGAATGGCGCACTGACCGCCGTCTGCGAAGACTTGAAGCACTGCTGTGCGTCGCCAATGAAGAAGCCTCGTTCGTCATTTCCGGCAACGGTGATGTGATTGAACCCGAAGATGACCTCATGGCCATTGGCTCGGGCGGGCCTTATGCGCAAGCCGCGGCACTGGCCCTGCTCAGAAACACTGACCTCGAGGCGCGAGACATAGCCGAGAAAGCGTTGAATATCGCTGGCGATATTTGCGTTTTTACCAACCACAACATCATCGTCGAAGAACTTCCGGCGGCGTAACCAGATACTCACGGATAATGACCATGTCACAGATGACACCCAGAGAAATAGTCGAAGAACTCAACAAGCATATTATTGGCCAGGATGAGGCCAAGCGGGCCGTAGCGATCGCGCTGCGAAATCGCTGGCGGCGGGTTCAGGTTGATGAGCCACTGCGCGGAGAGATCACGCCGAAGAATATTTTGATGATAGGGCCAACCGGTGTTGGTAAGACCGAAATTTCGCGACGCCTCGCCAAGCTGGCAAGAGCGCCGTTCATCAAAGTCGAGGCAACCAAGTTTACCGAGGTCGGCTACGTTGGCCGCGAGGTGGACAGCATTATTCGTGACCTGATGGATGTATCAATCAAAATGATCCGTGAGGACGCTATGGCGAAAGTCCGGCACCGGGCTGAGGATGCAGCGGAGGAAAGAATTCTCGATGCGTTGTTGCCGCCAACCTCACCCGGCGTGGGCCTTGCCAGTGAAACGCCGACGGCAGAGGGCGGGGACACGCGACAAAAGTTTCGCAAGATGCTCAGGGAAGGCAAGCTCGACGACAAGGAGATTGAACTCGACCTGCAGGCAATGCCGGTAGGCGTTGAGATCATGGCGCCCCCGGGTATGGAAGAAATGACTAACCAGTTGCAGGGCATGTTCCAGAACATGGGCGGCAATCGCAGCAAGACACGCAAACTCAAAGTCAAAGAGGCTATTAAGCACCTGACTGACGAGGAAGCGGCCAAAATGCTGGACGATGAGGAGCTTAAAACTCAGGCGCTCGAAGCCGTCGAGCAGCACGGCATCGTGTTTCTGGATGAGCTGGACAAAGTAGCTCGCAGCTCCGGGTCACAAGGAGCGGATGTTTCTCGCGAGGGCGTACAGCGTGACTTGCTGCCGATCGTCGAGGGGTCAACCGTCAACACCAAGTACGGCATGGTCAAGACCGATCACATCCTGTTTATTGCGTCCGGTGCCTTCCACGTCGCGAAACCTTCAGACCTGATTCCGGAATTGCAGGGACGCTTTCCGATTCGCGTTGAGCTCAAGTCTCTGACAACAGGCGACTTCGTCAGAATACTGACTGAACCCGATGCGTCACTGACCTCGCAATACAGCGCGTTGCTGGCAACGGAAGAGTTCGATCTGGAATTTACAGACAGCGGCGTGCAAAGAATTGCCGAGGTGGCGTTTCAGGTCAATGAGAACACGGAGAATATTGGTGCCCGTCGCCTGCACACGGTGATGGAGCGTTTGCTCGAAGGTATCTCTTTTGACGCATCGGACAAGAGTGGTTCACATGTACAGATCAACGCCGGTTACGTCGATGAGCAGCTCGCAGAGCTCTCCAAGAATGAAGATCTGAGTCGCTATATTCTTTGATATGTCGATAAAATCGTCGAAAGGTTAGCTTTTCGACGATTTCCTCACCCAATAGTTTGCGTTGTCCTGGCGCCTAGGTACTTTCCGTATTGCGAATCATTCTCATTCGCGTTATGGTCCCGACTTATTCGATCACAAGCCGTCCCGGACAAGACCATGATTCGCCACGCTCAACGCCACGCCTTTCTGGGCGCAGCCGCATTTTTCCTGATTTCGCAGTCCGTCAGCGCGCAAACTGCCGCTGACGACCCGGGTGCGGTTGTCACACCGATAGACACCGTCACCATCATCGGACGAAGAACGGATGTCGCCGACGTTCCGGGCTCCGCACACGTGCTCGGCAACGAAGAACTCGGCGTTCTCATCCAGACCGACATCATGCGTGTACTGCGGGCCGTTCCGGGCGTTTACGTTCAGGAAGAAGAGGGCTTCGGGCTCAGACCTAACATTGGCATTCGTGGTTCGGGTCTGGACAGAAGCGCGCGTATAGCACTCCTCGAAGACGGCGTGCTGATCGCGCCAGCGCCCTATTCCGCACCGTCCGCGTACTACTTCCCCACACAACGGCGGATGCACTCGCTGGAAGTACTCAAGGGCCCGGCCTCCATTGTCGTCGGGCCACGAACAACAGGCGGCGCGATCAACATGATCTCGACACCGATTCCGGATGCTAGCGGCGGTATGGTCGATTTACGTGTCGGCCAACACGCATCCAGAGACGTGCTCTTGAACTACGGTGGCAACGGTGAGCGCATCTCATGGCTGCTCGAGACCGTGCAAGCAGCCAGCGATGGATTTAAGACCATAGACGGACCGGTCGGCGGCAATACCGGCTACGACCTTCAGGACTACGTCGCAAAGCTGCAGTTGGACAGTGACAAGTCAGCCGATATTTATCAAAGCCTGAGACTCAAGCTTGGTTACACCGATCAGGAATCGGATGAAACCTACCTCGGCCTTACTAATGAAGATTTTGCACTTGACCCCAACCGACGTTATGCCGCATCGGCGGGTGACCTGTTTGTCAGTGAACATGAACAATTCCAGCTCACTTATGCAATCGATCCAGGCCATAGCTGGAGCGGCGAAATCACGGCCTATCGCAACAATTTCGCGCGCAACTGGTACAAGTTGCAGGCGGTTGACGGCACCGGCATCAGCGATGTCCTTGACGACCCCGAAACCTATGCGTCCGAACTCAGCTATCTAAAAGGGAACACCAGTCCGGACGACGCCATCACCAAGCGCGCCAACAATCGCAGCTACTACTCGCAGGGTGTTCAGGCCAAAGTCGACTGGGGCTTCGACTTGGGGGAAACGGAGGTCGCGTTGACAACCGGTTTGCGGATTCACGAAGACGAAGAAGACCGCTTCCAGCACGAAGACAGTTATCGCATGGAGGATAGTACGTTGCTGCTGACCACCACCGGCGCACCCGGTTCCAGGACCAACAGAGTCAGCAGCGCCGATGTAATCTCGGCATTCATTGACACTGAGTTTCGCAGTGGCAAGTGGATCTTCACACCCGGCATTCGTTTTGAGAATGTTGACATGCAACGACTGGACTATTCGACCGCGGACCCGGATCGAGAAGAGGGACCGACACAGGTACGCAGCAACTCCGTCTCGGAATGGATTCCCGGCATTGGCGCGCTTTATCGCGTGAACAACGAGTGGCGGCTACTGGCCGGAATTCACAAAGGCTTTAATCCACCGGCACCGGGCAGCAGTGCAGAGGACGAAAGCAGCCAGAACATTGAGGTCGGTACACGCTATGACAACAGCACACTCAGTTTTGAAGCGATTTATTTCGTTAACGACTACGACAACCTCGTCGGCACGGTATCCGAGTCCACCGGTGGCGGTGGCGAAGTCGGCGACCAGCACGACGGCGGCGAAGTTACTGTCAGCGGCCTTGAGCTAAACACTGATTATGGCTGGGACGTCGGCAACCTCTACATTCCGCTCGGACTCCGTTATACGTGGACCAACGAAGCTCAATTCAACAGCGCTTTTGAAAGTGGCTACGAGCCCTGGGGCGATGTCGAAGTCGGCGATGAGCTGCCGTACATACCGGAGCACCAGTTGCGAGTTAGCACTGGGCTTGTCGCTGAAAAGTGGCGCCTTAATCTGGCGGCGAGTTACATCGGCGAACTTCGCACCAATGCTGGCCAGGGACCGCTTGAGCCGCAGTCCAGCATCGATTCCCACGTTGTCATGGACTTCATTGCCTCCTGGGAATTTACAACAAAGCTGTCGAGCTACATGAAGATCGATAATCTGCTCGATGAACAATACGTCGCTGCCCGTCGCCCGGCAGGGGCACGTCCTGGCCTGCCCAGAACCGCTTACCTGGGTCTGACTTACCGGCTTTAGGCTCGGCCGCCACACTGCCATCAAGCGCTGCTGTAATCACCCCATGAGGGTCGGCGCAGGATACAATTGAACGATGTCAGCAACCCCGATCGAAATTCGACTCCGTACCGAGTCCCGCCTGCTCGCCGTCAATTTCGACGATGGCAGCGAGTTCGAGTACTCGTTTGAGTATCTGCGCGCACATTCGCCAAGTGCGGAGGTCAAGGGTCATGGCCCGGGCCAGGAGGTGCTGCAAACCGGCAAGGAGAATGTCGTCTTGCAAACGATCGAACCGGTCGGTCACTACGCGGTGCGTTTGATATTTGACGATGGCCACGACTCCGGACTGTACACGTGGCCATACTTGTACGAACTGGGCCAGCAGAAAGAGTCAAACTGGCGCAGCTACCTCGACCGCCTTGCGGCAGCAGGGTATGCTCGCCAATCGCCCGACTAAGTACTTGATAATGGCTAAATCCGACACCTCGGCCGAAACTACACATTTCGGCTACAAGACTGTAACTCGCGACGACAAAGCTACGCTCGTACGAGGGGTTTTCGACTCTGTTGCGACTCGCTACGACATCATGAACGACCTGATGTCTGCCGGTTTGCACCGACTGTGGAAACGCTTCACCGTAGATCAGGCTGGCGTCCGTGCGGGGCATACAGTGCTCGATCTCGCCGGAGGCACCGGCGACCTCGCGATCAAGTTTTCGCGTCAGGTTGGTCCCAAAGGCCATGTCGTACTGGCGGATATCAATGCCGAGATGCTCAAACAGGGTCGGCACCGACTGGTTGACGCCGGTGTGGCCGGCAATTTTTCGATCGCGCAGGTCGACGCCGAGAACCTGCCATTCGAAGACAATACCTTCGACTGCGTAACGATTGCCTTTGGATTGCGTAACGTCACCAACAAGGAAGCTGCGCTGGCTTCCATGTATCGGGTGCTCAAGCCCGCTGGAAAGATGTTGATTCTGGAGTTCTCCAAGCCTGCCAGTGCACTTAAGCCCGCCTACGACCTGTACTCGTTCAAGGTCCTGCCTGCGGTTGGCAAGCTGGTCGCGAGTGATGAGGACAGCTACAAGTACCTGGCCGAATCGATCCGCATGCACCCGGACCAGGAGACCCTGCTTGGCATGCTCAGGGACGCCGGTTTCGAACGTTGTCGTTTCCACAACCTGGCCGCCGGCATTGTCGCCTTGCATGTCGGCTACAAGATCTGAGCCAGCAGGATGACTGATTCGCTCGAACTTGTATTGCAGCCGATCGCCAGACTGCTCAATCGCAATATCCGCGCGACCACACCTGCGCGAGAATTATGTGCGCAGCTGGATGGAACGCGGGTGGCCATTCGCATCCGAGACACTGCACTCGCAATGTATTTCGTCATTGAGGACGGCAGCGTTGCCCTCTTATCCGACACTGAAGCCGAACCGGACGTTGTCATCACGGGATCGCTGTTGACGCTCGCCAAGATGGCGGGCGACACGGGCGAACAGGCCATTCGCGACGGCGCGCTGGAGCTGACTGGAAATGCCAGCACCGCACGTGCGTTTCAAAAACTATTGCGGCTGGCAGCACCCGATGTCGAAGAGGAACTGGCTGGAATCATTGGCGATGTGGCGGCTCACCGCCTGGGCGAGGCTGCCCGAGGTCTGCGCAACTGGGCCCGCGATGCGCGCTCAACCATGGGCGGAAACATTCGTGAATACGTTCAGGAAGAAAGCCGGGACGTGCCCAGCCGATACGAAACGGATCGATTTTCGTCCCGGGTTGACGCGCTACGCGACGATGTTGACCGACTCGAAGCAAGACTGAATCGGCTGGACCGGTCTGGCGACACAGCATGAGCACGCGACGCAAAGGTACCCTGCGCCGGGTTCTGCGAATTCAGAGGGTACTCGTGAAGTACGGGCTGGATGACATTATTTCAGCCACACACTTCCTGCGCCCACTGCGGTTCTTCTTCTACCTGTTGCCCAGACGACGCAGCAGCGCCGCTCCGCTTGGTGAGCGCATTCGCCTGGCGCTCGAGGAGCTGGGCCCTGTCTTCGTGAAATTTGGCCAGGCCATTTCAACGCGACGCGATTTGTTACCACTCGACGTTGCTGATGAACTTGCGAAGCTGCAAGACACCGTTCCTCCCTTTCCTGCAGAGGAGGCTAAAGAAATATTGAATGCTGCCTATGGCAAGCCGGTAGACGAGGTGTTCAGGCGCTTCGACTTCGAGCCACTTGCCGCCGCGTCGATTGCTCAGGTGCACAGCGCACAAATGCCGAACGGCAAGGAAGTCGTTTTGAAAGTCCTCCGGCCCGGCGTGCAGGAGAAAATCGAGAGCGACCTGGGTGTGCTGCATATGATCGCTCGCCTTGCGGACAAATACTGGGAGCATGGCAAACGACTGCGTCCGCTTGAGATTGTTGCGGAATACGAACGGACCATTATTGACGAGCTGGACCTGATGCGGGAGGCGGCCAACACCGCGCAGCTGAAACGCAATTTTGCAGGGTCCGACATGCTGTACGTCCCGGACGTCTATTGGGACTACTGTCGGCCAGAGGTGCTCTGCCAGGAACGCATTTACGGCACGCCAGTTAGCGACATGGATGCGCTGAAGGCCGCCGGAACAAATATTCAGGTCCTTGCCGAGAACGGCGTGGAGATTTTCTTCACGCAGGTTTTCAAACACAACTTCTTTCACGCCGATATGCATCCGGGCAATATTTTCGTCATCACGACAGATCCCGAAATGCCCAAATACGCGGCTGTCGATTTTGGCATCGTCGGGACCCTGAGCCCAACGGATCAACGCTATCTTGCGGAAAACTTCCTGGCATTTTTTGATCGCGATTATTATCGCATTGCGAAGCTGCACATCGATTCGGGCTGGGTCCCCGAAGGCACCCGAGTCGATCAACTCGAAGCCGCTGTACGCACGGTTTGTGAACCCATCTTTAACAAGCCATTGGCCGAGATATCGTTCGCGCAAGTATTGATGCGTTTGTTCCGCGTTGCACAACGCTTCGACGTCGAAATTCAACCGCAGATGATCTTGCTGCATAAGACACTGTTCAACATTGAAGGCCTGGGTCGCGAAATGTATCCGCAGCTGGACTTGTGGAAGACCGCGCACCCGGTCTTGAAGCGCTGGATGAGTGAGCAGGTTGGTGGTCGGGCAATGCTGGACGATTTGCGGCAAAATCTGCCGCAGATGCGCGACGCGCTGCGCGAGTTACCTGGCGTTGTGCAACACCTGGCGGAGCAGATCAAGTCCGGCGATTTACAGCTGAAAATGGATTCACCTGAGCTGCAGCAGATCCGCGACGAACTCAAAGCACAACGGCAACAGCGTTTCTGGCTGGTTCTCGCCGCGACCGGCCTGCTTGGCGGTGTTCTTACTTTGGCACTCGAGGGCAATGTGCTGCTTGGTAGCGCGATGCTTGCTGCAGGCGCGGCCGCCGCACTTGTCGGGCGGCCGAACGGCAGCGCCTGAACAGGCCGGCAGATTTGCGTCGAGTTGCTTACGACGCAGCTGTTGCGTTTCAATGCATGATCTTCAACAAGGCGACCTCACATGTTTTGGCCACGCGTAGCTAGATTCCTGTTTTGGCTCGGCGGATGGCGCTACGAAGGCGGTGTGCCGGACGTCAAGAAGGCGGTCGTCATCGCCGCACCACATACATCGAACTGGGATGCCTACTGGGCGTTCGTCTACAAGGTTGCTATCGGATTCGACATAAAGTTTTTCTTCAAGGACTCGTTGTTCTGGTTTCCGCTGGGTAGCTATGTGCGATTAATGGGTGCAATACCGCTGGACCGCCAGCATGCCGGTTCAGCAGTACAAAAGGCTGTCGATCTGATGAACTCAAGCGACCAATTTTTCTTTGGCCTTGCACCGGAAGGAACACGCAGCTGGACTCCGGCATGGAAGACCGGGTTTTACCGTATTGCGCTTGAGGCCGGCGTCCCCGTAGCACCCGGGTTTCTCGACTATGGCCGCAAATGTGTCGGTATTGGCCCGGTGATTCACTTAAGCGGCGACCCGGACGTAGACATGCAAAAATTCCGCGATTTTTACAAGAAAATTGAGGGCAAACGACCCGAGAACGCCGGGCCGATCAAGCTGGCAGACAGGAAATAAGCGACTACTGTGAGCGACGAACAGCAACAAACTGGCAAGCGGCGGACGATCCGCAGCTTTGTCCGACGGGCCGGGCGCCTGACACCACCGCAGCAGCGCGCGCTTGATGAGCTATGGCCTGAGCTGGGTATCGACTTCTCCGGACAGGAGCTCAATCTCGACCAGGTTTTCGGACGTTCCGCACCGAAAACACTCGAGATCGGTTTCGGCAATGGAACAACACTGGTGCAACAGGCCGAAGAGAATCCATCCCATGACTTTATCGGCATTGAGGTGCATGAACCGGGCGTTGGCCGCTGCCTCCGCGCCGCAAAGCAGGCTGGGCTTTCCAACCTGAGGCTGATTGCTCATGACGCGATTGAGGTCTTGCAAACGCAGCTTCCGGCGAACTCGCTACAGCGTATCAATCTCTATTTTCCGGACCCCTGGCCGAAGAAACGCCATCACAAGCGTCGCATTGTCCAGGATTCATTTCTGTCGTTGTGTGCCCGATGTTTGCAGCAAGGCGGGGCGCTGCACGTTGCGACCGACTGGGAAAACTACGCAGAGCACATTAGCGAGACTCTGGATCAATCAACCCTTTTCGAATGTGCCGAAAGCCGCGTGCACGACGGCGATGCCCCTCTAAGCAGGCCCATGACCAAGTTCGAGCGTCGCGGTCTGCGGCACGGTCACCGAATTCGGGACTGGCGCTTTGAGCGACTGGATCGTTAATTCCCGGTGTATTGCGGAATCCCACTATTCAACTATAACTATAGAGAGCGCATTATTTATGGTGCAAATTGAGGGCACACTTAAATGGCTGTTGCATACCCTACTATTGGCATGTGGTTTCATCGTCCGAACGGGGCGTTGTTTGAAGTTGTCGCAGTGGATGAGGCCAGCACTACGGTCGAAATTCAGTTCTTCGATGGCACGATCAGTGAGATCGAGCTCGAAAACTGGCCAGATCTGCTCATCACTGAGGCAGCCGCTCCCGAAGACTGGTCCGGTTCAGTCGATATGGATCCCGAAGATTTTGCTGGCAAGAACAATAGCGAGATCCCGGTTGGATTTAATAACCCGTTGGACTTTCTCGACCGTATAAGTTGACACGTATCGGTTGAGCGGGGCTTTGGCCACATCCAGCAAGCTCATGGTCGTTGTCCATGATTTTCATGGGCAATGGTTTACATGGACATGGGCCCTGTGGCGTAGATAACTCCATCGCGCACGTCTACCTCGACCACCCGTAGCGATTTTCCTTTGCACGGTCCTGCGAAGCAGGCACCGCTCGAAATATCGTATAGCGCTCCATGAGAAGCGCACATCAACGCCGATTGATCTTTGGTCAGGAACTCGTCGGGTTGCCAGTTCAGTTGATGACCAACGTGCACGCAGAAATTCTGATAGGCGTAAATGGCGTCGCCCTGACGTACAACGAAGCCGCGAAAAGGCCAGTCACCCTTGCCAATCGTGAACTCGCGACAGCCGGGGTCGGCAAGTTCGTCCAGACGACCCACCTGAACTTCAAGAACTTCACTCATCCGCGTTCCACGGCGCTACTTTGAAGAGCAGCAGCATGCCCGGAATCGCGACAATCGCGCAAATCAGGTAGAACGTCGTCCAACCGACACTCTCAACAATGACGCCGGTCACGGCGTTGGCGAGTGTTCGAGGAACGGCCGCCAGAGCGGTGAATAAGGCGAACTGGGTTGCCGCAAAAACCGGGTTGGTCGTTCGCGCGATGAATGCCGTGAATGCGGCGGTGCCTAACCCGACACCCAGATACTCAAAGGCAACGACCATGCCCAGCACCCATGGATTGGCGCCCACTTCAGCCAGCACCGCAAAACCCAGAATACTGACTACCTGGACGACACCGAAGGCCCACAACGCGCGGTTTATGCCCAACTTGAGCATCATGAGGCCACCGATGACACCGCCGACAATTGCGGCAACCAGTGATGCGAATTTGGCGATCGAACCGATCTGCGTGAGAGTAAATCCGATGTCTATGTAGAACGCCGACGACAGGGCTGTCGCCATATTGTCACCAAGCTTGTAGAGAAATAGAAACGAAAGAATGAGCAGCGCAGTGGCAGGTCCTTTGCGTTGCACGAATTCGCGAAATGGCTCAACAACGGCCTCGCGCATTGTTTTGGGTGGGGTCGGTTCGGAGATCGCCTCCTGGATGACCAGGGTCAGGATCAGACCGACCGCCATGAACGCCGCGACCACAACAAACACAATATTCCACGGCAAGTGATCGGCGAGGATCAGGGCCAGCGACCCAGGCACCAGGCCTGCCAGCCGGTAAGTTTGCACGTGGATCGTATTTCCCAGGCCCAGCTCCAGATCTGGCAGCAATTCTCGTCGATAAGCATCCAGCACGATGTCCTGGCTGGCGCTGAAGAATGCGACGGCGGCGGCCAGGTAGGCGACCGTCCAGATAGACAGTTTTGGCTCGAAGAAGCCCAATGTCCCAATCGATACCAATAGCGCCAGTTGCGTCACGAACATCCAGCCGCGACGCCGCCCCAGGAACGGCAGCGTGTAGCGATCCATGACCGGCGACCACAGAAATTTCCACGTGTAAGGAAAGCCGATCAGTGCGAAGAAACCGATTTCTGCCAGCCCTACGCCTTCCACGCGCAACCACGCCGGTACCAGTTGAATCAGGACATAGAGCGGCAGGCCTGACGTGAACCCGGTGAAAGCGCAGATCAGCATGCGCCGGTTCAGGATTGCGTCCTTCATTGATACCTGCACGCGTGGCGCTGAGCTAGTCACCATGACTCCAGTCGTAATCCGTCGTCAGCGGCGCATGATCGGAAAAGCGCTGATCTTTGTAGATGGCGGTCCGCAAAACCTTTTCGCCCAGCCCGGTGCTCACAACCTGATAGTCCAGTCGCCATCCAACATTATTGTCCCAGGCACGGCCACGGTTCGACCACCAGGTGTATTGA
The DNA here is from genome assembly GCA_964528965.1 of uncultured Woeseiaceae bacterium. Classification (GTDB taxonomy): domain Bacteria; phylum Pseudomonadota; class Gammaproteobacteria; order Steroidobacterales; family Woeseiaceae; genus UBA1847. The sequence goes on along the minus strand of CAZGVL010000001.1, from coordinate 56,700 downwards.
TCAGGCTCCTGCTCCAGCTGGCGGAACGCATCAACGAAGCGAAACTCACTAAACACCTTATCCATCCAGGCCCGCTCTTCAGGCAAGAACCCGGAGTTCTTCTTGTTGCCCTTCCAGTTCTTGATGTCGATTTCTTTGTGCGCAATGTTCCAGTCGCCGCAAATGATGCTTTGTGAGCGTCGTCGCCGCAGTGCCTTCAACTGCTCGGAGAATGAATCCAGACAGCGATACTTGGCGTCCTGACGAACGTCACCGGACGATCCGGACGGCAGGTATACCGAGACGACGTTGATACCGTCGAGCTGTACTTCGATGTAGCGGCCCTCATTATCGAACTCAGCATCGCCATAGCCCCGAACAATCTTCCTGGGTTTGTGTCGCGTATAGATCGCAACACCGCTATAGCCTTTTTTAACCGCGTCCTCGTAGTAACAGTGATAGCCCTGTGGACGGAAACACTCATCCTCAAGCTGGTGCACCTGCGCTTTGGTTTCCTGTATGCACACGACATCCGCATCCTGCTCTTTCAGCCAGTCGAAAAACCCCTTTCTCGCAGCTGCCCTGATTCCATTAGCGTTCAGGCTGATCACTCGAAACAATGTAGTACTCCCCGGAGGTTCTGTTGCAGAACGATTGGCGACTCAATAGGCAAAAAACGTAACACGTATGGCATACTCTGGCGCGCATCAACAGAAACGTGTCCAACTCCTCGCGCCGGGTTCACCTCGGAGGCGATCATCATACAGAAGCCCTGTAGAAGACCAACATCATGCGTGCTTATAAACAAGAATTTATTGCCCTCGCACTGGAACTCGGTGTATTGAGATTTGGCGAGTTCACGCTCAAGTCCGGTCGGGTCAGTCCCTACTTTTTCAATGCAGGTTTGTTCAGCACAGGCTATGCAGCCGCAAAGCTCGGTCGTTTTTATGCGGCCGCGATCGCCGAATCGGGCGTCAAATTCGACATGTTGTTCGGCCCCGCCTACAAAGGTATTCCGCTGGTAACACTTGCTGCTGCTGCGCTGGCAGAGCACCAGGACATTGATGTGCCGTACGCGTTCAATCGCAAAGAAGCGAAGGCGCATGGCGAAGGTGGCAGCATTGTCGGCGCGGCACTTGCGGGCAAAGTACTTATTGTCGATGACGTGATTACGGCGGGAACTGCCGTTCGCGAAGCCTGTCAGATTATTGTATCGGCCGGCGCGGAGGTCGGCGGTCTGGTGATCTCACTGGATCGTCAGGAGCGCGGCAAATCGGCGCGCTCGGCAGTGCAGGAACTCGAACAATCGCTCGGAATTCCGGTAATCGGCATCATAAGACTGGCAGATTTGATCAATACTCTAGAAGAATCAAGTGAATATGAAGAATTCCTTGAACCAGTTTTGAGCTATCGCAAAAAATACGGCGTTGAGTCTTAAGTTATTGAAAACCCTAAATTCAGCGACAACAGTTTACAGATGCCTCGGCGCAGATTAAGCTCAAAATCGCGAACCAGTCCCGGTTTGGGCAAACGGACTCATGGCATAGTTAGCAGATGAAGAATAGTTTTATAACAGGCGCTGTACTGATTTTTCTGGTCTCCGGCGCGGCCGCCGATACGGAACGTGTTTACCGCTGGGTAGATGACGAGGGCGTCGTGCATTTTGACGACAGCATTCCAACGGAGTACGCCGAGCTGCCGAAGCAGATTCTGAATGACCACGGCATCACCGTTGATAACGTGCAAGGCAAGCAAACGCCGGAGCAACTTGCAGCCAAGCGTGCTGCCGAAGAACTCGAGACGCAGAAAGAGCTGGAACAACGTGCTGATCAGGCATTGCTTGCAACGTATCTGTCGGAAGATGAAATCGTAATGCACCGCGATCGTCGTGTTGAGCTGTTTCAGGCGCAAGCACGGGTAACTGAACTCTACCTGCGCAATCTCGATACACGGCTTAACGCCCTGTTGATCGAGGCTGCAAAATACAGGCCGTACAACAAAGATGAAAGTGCGCCGCAGATCGAACCAGACCTGGCTGATGATCTGCTGGAAACCAAGGGTACGATCCAGCGCCACCAGAAAAACCTACTCAAGTATCAGACGAATGAGCAAACGATCATCGCTCGGTTCGACGGCGACATCAGCCGTTTCAGAACCCTCAAAGGTCTGAACGACTAGCGACACCAGACTTGCCGCTCAGGCAGTCCCCGAGTGGCCAAACCCGCCCGCACCACGATCGCTGCCGTCGAATTCTTCGACAACATTGAACTGCACCTGCTCAACCGGAACAAAGACCATTTGTGCGATGCGTTCTGCTGGCTGTACTGCGTACGCTTTTGCGCTGCGATTCCAGCAGGATATATAGACTTGCCCCTGATAATCAGAATCGATCAAGCCAGTTAAGTTGCCCAGAACCAAACCATGTTTGTGACCCAGGCCTGACCGCGGCAGCAACACAGCCGCAAGCGAGGCATCGCCAATGTGAATCGCAAGACCGGTTGGAATAAGTTCGGTGCTGCCCGGTTCGACAACAATCGGCTCATCAATGCAGGCGCGCATGTCGAGTCCGGCTGAGCCATCCGTCGCATAGTGCGGCAATGGAATTGAATCCCCAACGCGGGAATCCATGATCTTCAATTCAATGGATCGCAAGGTGTTCGGTCCCTTATTTATTGGTGGAGTTTGCGGCGCTGACTGGTTTGTCGGTGCCGCTGGCATTGCGCGAATGAACGTACCGCTCGGCAACGAGTTCTATTAGTTGATGCGCAAGCTCCGTCTTGGCGACCATTGGAAACGCTCGCTCACCATTGTCCCAGTAAACCTGCACCGCATTGTCATCGCAGTCAAAGCCGCAATCATCGCCAACCTTATTGGCGATGATCATGTCGAGTTTCTTGCGCTCAAGCTTACCAACCGCGTACTCGCGCACGTTTTCTGTCTCGGCGGCAAATCCCACAGTGAATGGAGCGTCTGCCAATGCGGCAACCGAGGCGAGAATGTCCGGCGACCTGACCAGTTCAAGACTCATTGTGGCGGCGCTCTTCTTGATCTTTTGCGGCGCCGAGCTCGAGGCCCGATAGTCAGAAACGGCAGCCGCTCCTATGAAAATGTCTGCGGCAGCAATTCGTGCGTGCGTTTCTGCAAACATCTGTTCGGCCGTCTGAACGTTACACACCTCAACGCCCTGTGGTTCCGGCAAGTTCACGGGCCCGCTGATCAACAGAACCTTCGCTCCCTGTGCGGCCGCTGCTCGAGCGATGGCGTAGCCCATCTTTCCCGAGCTGCGATTCGTGATGTATCGCACCGGATCTATCGGCTCACGCGTCGGGCCAGCGGTAACCAACAGCGTCATTCCTTCAAGCAAGCTATCCGGAGCTCTCGGAACCAGCTGCGGGCCGCAGATCTCCGCAGCAATTTGATCCGGGTCGAGCATTCGACCAGCACCGGTTTCGCCGCAGGCTTGCGAACCGTGGTCCGGGCCAAGCATCTGCACACCCCGGCCCTCTAACAACTCTCGATTGGCCTGTACGGCCGGATTGCTCCACATGACGTGGTTCATGGCCGGTGCGATTGCCAGCGGCGCTTCGGTCGCCAGGCACAGCGTTGTCAGCAAATCGGAGGCGGCGCCACCCGCCAGGCGCGCCATAAGCTCAGCGGTAGCCGGAGCGATCAGGACACGATCAGCCCAGCGGGCAAGCTCGATATGACTCATTGACGCCTCGGCCTCTTTGTCCCACAAGCTTGACCGAACAGGATGCCCGGACACCGCCTGCAGCGCCGTTGCCGTGACGAATTCTTCGGCAGAAGCCGTCATAACAACCTGCACGTCAGCACCGCGGTCACGCAGACGCCGCACCAGCTCCGGCGTCTTGTACGCCGCGATCCCACCAGTTATTCCAAGAACAACGTTCATCCAGCTCTTCCCAACATCGCCCGGTTGCCCGGATAGTCGAACAATAGTGCCAGCTTAGCCCTTTGCCGGAGCGCATTTCCAGCAAAACCGGGCATCCAGACCGGATTGTCGAGTTGTATGCCGGAGTCGCAGCGGCACAATGAAGGTCTGGACGAGCGCTCAACAACAAGGATAGGTCATGGGCAACAAAACGAAGTCGGTACGGCTATTGCACAACGTGACCGCGATGAACAATGCCGAGTTGCTGACATTCTTTATTCATGGCGGTAGCGGGGTCACGGCCGCCCCTGACCTCGCCCAACGCCTGTTGCAGCGATTTGGCGGCCTGCGGCAGCTGTTGCACGCTGATGCCGATCAAATCGCCGCTGAGAAGGGCATCGGTGATGCCCGGCTGGCCATCCTTCAGGCGTTGCCGGTACTGGCGCAGCGCTACTTCGAGGAGTCGCTGCCTGCCGGGCGAGCTATACGCAGTCCCGCCGATACGGAAGCGTTCCTGATCGCCAAAATGCGCCACCTGGGCCACGAACTGTTCTGTTGCCTGTTTCTCGATAACAGGCATCGCATTCTGCGCTTCGATGAGATGTTCCGTGGCACGATTGACGGCACTAGCGTTTACCCACGGGAGGTCGTCAAGGAGGCTCTCTCGGTCAATGCCGCGGCGGTAATTCTGGCCCATAATCACCCCTCCGGCGTCGCAGAACCCAGCCAGGCAGACGAGAGAATCACGCGGCGACTGAAGGCCGCGCTGGAGCTGATGGACATCCGCTTGCTCGATCACTTGATCATTGGCGATGGCAAGACCACATCGCTGGCGAGCCGCGGCTTGATATAGCGCATCAGGTGCTTGTATTGCTTCTGCTGTGCTGGTATAAAGTTCCGCTCTTTGCCCACCCGTCGTGGGCAACTTTATTGCAAAAACAGAGACTTATACACCATGTCCAAGGTTTGCCAGGTCACGGGGAAGCGCCCGCAGAGCGGAAATAACGTTTCTCACGCCAAAAACAGAACTCGTCGTCGCTTTCTGCCGAATTTGCAGAACAAGCGATTCTGGCTCGAAGCCGAAAAGCGTTTCGTACGCTTGCGTGTATCGCACAACGGCATGCGAATCATCGATAAAGTCGGCCTTGAGAAAGTCATCGCCGACATGCGTGCTGCTGGACAGCGCGTTTAAGCGCCGGAGGATTAGACTGTGCGTGATAAAATTAAACTCGTATCGAGCGCCGGAACCGGCCATTTCTATACGACATTGAAGAACAAGAAGCTTCATCCGGAAAAGATGGAAACGAAGAAATACGATCCAACTATCCGTAAGCATGTGATTTACAAAGAATCGAAGATCAAGTAGCAGCGACGCGACTTACAACCATCGACGTCGCGTCGATATGCTGCCGAAAAGCCTGCCATGAGCGGGCTTTTTTTTGCCCGTCACTTTCTGCGCCACGCTTGTTCTACCGCCAGGTCGTTGGGACATTGGTCGTTGGGAATGATCAGTGCGAATAATCCTTGGGATACAATCGCTGCATGCCTGAGTTACCTGAAGTTGAAACCAGCCGGCGCGGCATTGCGCCGCATATCGTCGATCGTTCAATTGAAGGCATAGCGATCCGACAACGGAAACTGCGCTGGCCCATCAGCAAGGATGTCGACAGGTTATTGCCTGGCGAAACGGTCACGTCCGTTGACCGCCGAGCAAAGTATCTGCTGATCAACACAACAGGCGGCACAGCCATTATTCACCTTGGTATGTCAGGCAGTGTTTGCATCGTCGAGTCACACACTCCGGCTAGCGTGCACGATCATTTCGATATAATTTTCGATGACGGCAAGTCGCTGCGTTTTCGTGATCCGCGGCGATTTGGTTCGTTGCATTTCAGCAAGGATGTCGCCAATCACAAGCTACTTCGGGACCTCGGGCCGGAACCGCTGGGTGCCGACTTCAGCGCCAACTACCTCTGGTCGAAATCACGGGGTCGCCGCGTCAACGTCAAGCAGTTCATTATGAACGCCGCCATCGTTGTCGGCGTCGGCAACATTTATGCAAGCGAGTCGTTGTTCAATGCCGGAATAAACCCACGGCGCGCCGCTGGACGGATCGCACTGCACCGCTACGAGATACTCACGGAGGCAATTAAGGACGTGTTGGCCAAGGCGATCAAAGCCGGCGGCACAACCTTGCGTGATTTTTACGGTGGCGACGGCGAGCCCGGGTACTTCAAGCAGGAGCTGCAAGTCTACGGGCGTGACGGCGAGGCCTGCCGCACTTGCGCCAGACCGATATCCGTCATCGTGCTTGGACAGCGCTCAACGTTCTATTGCAAGACCTGCCAGCACTAGAGGGCTGCTCGTTAGCTTCGCACGCGTCCGGCGAACTAGCTTCGCCCACAACGTTCCAGAAGTGCCAATTTCACTCTTGGTGACACAAACTCGGACACGTCGCCGCCAAGACTTGCGACCTCGCGAACCAGGCTCGATGAAATAAAGGTGTATTTCTCTGTGGGCGTCAGGAAGGTCGTCTCGACCTCATCTGTGAGATGACGATTCATGTTTGCCAGTTGAAATTCATACTCAAAATCAGACACGGCGCGCAACCCACGAACAATCACACGCAGGTCATGCTTGCGGGCGTAGTCGACCGTCAATCCGGTATAGCCGGTAACCTCGACGTTGTCGATATCTGCAAGAGCGGCGGTAGCCATTGCTACACGCTCATCCACCGAAAACATGGGCGCCTTGCTCTCCGGATTGGCGGCGATTGCAACAACCACTTTGTCAAACAGGAGCGATGATCGTCGGACCAGGTCCTCATGGCCCAGAGTAATTGGGTCAAAAGTTCCGGGGTACATTGCCGATACTGTCATTCTGTGACTCCTCCCGCACCCGGCTCGATCAGCGAATAGCGCACGTTGCCGGCGCACTTTGTTTTCAGCGTCTCCCAGCCTTCTGGCAGGGCCGGCTCTTTACCCGCCCGATCCTGCTCCAGATACACCCTGGCGCCAGCTGCTAGTACTGCCTGCGATTCTAGGAGTCTACACAAATCTTCAAGCATATCGGCAGCAAATGGCGGATCGAGAAATACGATATCAAACTGGCCGCACTGGTCGCTTCGCAGGTACTGGAGCGCGTCAGCCTGAAGCACTGACGCCTTATCGGTTTCCAGCGCCGCCACATTCTGTCGCAGGGTCGCTATCGCCAGCGGCGATTTCTCGATGAACACAGACTCGGCCGCACCTCGGGATAAGGCCTCGAGCCCAAGAGCTCCTGTACCGGCGCACAGGTCCAGACACCTTGCACCGACGACCTTCATCGTGAGCCAGTTAAAAAGCGTCTCGCGAATGCGTTCTGATGTGGGCCGCAAACCCTCTGCGTCAGCTATATCCAACAGACGGCTGCGCCAGATTCCCGCTACAATACGCAACCGTCCGGGTTGAGATTTTTTCGCATGTTTTGCCATGCTTGTCCTGATTTCCATTGCGTGCGCTAATTGGCCGGCGCAGTTAGTTTAGGTGATTTGTCGCCACTTTAATTCCTCAACAGGTGAATTCGAATAGTAATGTTCTCAAGAAAGGAAAAACCACCTGCGAAAGAAGGCTTCTTCAAGCGCCTGCGCGCGAAAATCAATCAGGGAGACAGCTGGCTCACTTATGATCTTGCCAATCTTGCCCCCGGTGGGAAGATTGATGCAGGCGTCCTCGAGGAACTTGAGGCTCAGTTGGTCATGGCCGATGTCGGTATCACTACGACGACACGGATCATTGATGACTTGCAGAAACAGCTGGCGCGAAACGAGCTCAAGGATATCGAAGCGCTGAAGTCCGGATTGCGACAATCGCTATTGAACTTGCTTGAACCGGTCGAGCGCCCCCTCGTAATTGAGAAACAGGACTTGCCGTTCGTCATCTTGATGGTTGGCGTCAACGGCGCCGGAAAGACCACAACGATTGGCAAACTTGCGCGACGATTCAAAGAGCAGGGCCATTCGGTAATGCTCGCGGCCGGCGACACGTTTCGTGCTGCTGCAGTCGAGCAGTTGCAGGTATGGGGGGAGCGCAATGATGTACCTGTCATTGCACAGCAATCCGGAGCTGATCCTGCGGCGGTAATTTTCGACGCTTGGGAAGCAGCACGGGCGCGCGGCGTTGATATATTGCTTGCTGACACTGCCGGGCGACTACAGAATCAGCAGGGCCTGATGGACGAACTCGCCAAGATACAGCGAGTGGTTTCACGCCAGGACGCGAATGCACCGCATGAAATCATGTTGGTGCTCGATGCCAGCCAGGGACAGAATGCACTGGTTCAGGCGCAGAAGTTTCACGAGGCACTCGGCTTGACTGGAATTACAGTCACCAAGCTGGATGGCAGCGCCAAGGGTGGCATCCTCTTGCCGGTTGCGAACGAACTCGGCGTGCCCGTGCGGTTCATTGGAATCGGTGAAGCTGCAGAAGACATGCAGCCATTTTCGGCTGAGGAGTTCGTTGATGCGCTGCTCGCAGGCCGTGAGACTTAATCGCGATGATCAAACTCGACAATGTCACGAAGCGTTATCCGGGAGGTCATGAAGCACTATCCGACCTCAGTATCTCGATTGATCGTGGTGAAATGGTTTTTATCACCGGCCATTCCGGTGCCGGCAAGAGTACGCTGCTGCGATTGATTGCACTGATCGAGCGCCCGACCGATGGCCAGGTCATTGTTGACGGCCAGAATACGAGACGCGTGAAGCGACGCAAGATCCCCGCCTATCGTCGGCAAATCGGCATGGTTTTTCAGGATCACAAACTGCTTTATGACCGGCCCGTTTTCGATAACGTCGCACTTCCGCTCGTTATCGCAGGAGCTGGCCATCGCGAATCCGCCCGTCGCGTGCGCGCAGCGCTCGAGCAGGTCGGCCTGCTGCACAAGGAAAAGCAGAATCCGCAAACGCTGTCCGCCGGCGAACAACAGCGCGTCGGTATTGCCAGGGCGATCGTCACACGCCCGAAGCTACTGATCGCAGACGAGCCAACGGGTAACCTCGACCCCGATCTTTCGCTTGAGGTTATGCGTATTTTCAGGCGCTTTAATGAAGTCGGCGTTACTCTGCTCATCGCAAGTCACGACATATCACTCATTGATCGTCTCGGTTGTCGCCGTATTCCCCTGGAGGGCGGCAAGGTACAGGTCGAGAACGATGACCCGGATAGCGATTACGAGTCGCCAGTTGTTACTGCAACGGAAGATGGCTCATGGCGGTAACGAGGCACACCGACGCCATCAAACCAGTGCGATCTTCCGGGGCATTTGCGACCTGGCTGACACGGCACGCCAGTACTTCGATCGGGGCGCTGGGCCGACTGGTCAGACAACCTTTTGCGAGCCTGATGATCATTCTTGTGATCGCGGTAACGCTGGCTCTGCCGGCGGCGCTGAATCTGATCGTCAAGAATGCTCAGTCGATCAGTGGCAGCTGGAACAATGCACTGGATTTTTCGATCTACCTGCAGCGTGGACTGCCGCTTGAGGACGCAGAAGGACTTGCTCAGATCATCGGACAGCGAGCAGATGTTGAATCTGTCGAGCTCATTTCAGCGGAGCAGGCGTTGAGCGAGTTCAAAGGGCAATCAGGATTTGGAGATGCCCTTGATAATCTTGCCGAGAACCCTTTACCGCACACACTGGTCGTTCGACCCAGTGCTGCAAATACGGGCCCGTCAATTATTGTGCTTCAGGATGAGCTCGGCAATTTGCCAGAGGCCGATCTCGTCCAGGTCGACACCGAATGGGTACAACGTTTTCATGCAATTCTGGATATTGTGCGGCACGCGATCGGCATCGGCGGGTCGCTGCTCGGGATCGCCATTGTCGTCATTATCGGCAACACGATTCGCCTCGATATTCAGAACCGTCGCGACGAGATTGAAGTCACCAAGCTTATCGGCGCGAGCAATGCCTTTGTCCGTCGTCCCTTTCTTTGGTCAGGCTTCTGGTATGGCCTGTTTGGCGGGCTGCTGGCACTTTCGTTGGTCCAATATGGACTGTATTTACTGGAACAACCGATAGCGCGGCTCGCGGGCCTGTATCAGAGCGGTATCGCGGTTATCCCTCTGGGCCTGAGTGAAAGTTTGGCTATCATTGGAATCGCTGTTGCCCTGGGCCTTACCGGGTCATGGTTTGCAGCCGCCAGACACATGCGGCGCATCGAGCCTCGCTAGCGATAACCGGACGCACAAGCGCCGATCTGAGTTATTCTTCTTTACATAACCCACGCACCTATTTATACTCAACTAATTGTTTTTAAACGATTTATTGTTGCAGCTGTCGCGGAACTTCCTGCCGGTGTTAGCACTCTAACCCACCGAGTGCTAAAATCAGCACCCAAGAGAGGAGGTACTACATGACTACAGCAGTAGCCACAATGAACCACGATTTGATGCTGGCCGGACCGGTAGGCAGCCTCGACGCCTATATTCAGGCAGTCGGCGGAATCGCTGTGCTTAGCAAGGAAGACGAGCAGGCGCTCGCCGTCCGTTTCCGCGAGGAAGAAGACCTCGACGCGGCTCGCACCCTGGTTATGGCACACCTGCGATTTGTTGTGCACATCGCCAAAGGTTACAACGGCTATGGATTGCCGATTGCTGACCTGATCCAGGAAGGCAACGTCGGCCTCATGAAAGCCGTCAAGCGATTCGATCCGGAATTCGGAGTTCGCCTTGTATCCTTCGCTGTTCACTGGATCCGCGCAGAAATTCACGAATTCGTACTGAAAAACTGGCGCATCGTAAAAGTTGCGACGACCAAGGCTCAGCGCAAACTGTTCTTTAATCTGCGCAAGTCCAAAAAGACTCTTGCCTGGTTGACGCATGCAGAAACTCAGGCGGTCGCGAAAGACCTTGGCGTCACGCCGAAAGAAGTCACGGAAATGGAACGGCGCTTGAGCGCACGTGATGCTATTTTTGATCCGTCCCCTGATGCAGACGACGACCACCTGTATACACCGGCGGCTTACCTCCCAAGCCCCGATGCAGATCCGGCCGTGCTGGTTGAGAAGACTGACTGGAACGAAGATGCTACGGAGCGAATGACGGCAGCGATGACCACGCTTGATGAGCGAAGTCAGGATATTCTACAGAGTCGTTGGCTAACCGAAGACAAGCAAACGCTGCATGAGCTGGCTAAAGTTTACGGCGTGTCGGCCGAACGTATTCGTCAGATCGAGGCCAATGCCATCAAGAAGCTGCGTACCGCGATGGCCGCCTGATAACCGGCGTCATCGTAACAGTGCAATTAAAAGCCGCTCCATGAGCGGCTTTTTTGTGTCTGGCCAATAGAGTGGATTGATCAGGCCTCAGGCCCAGAAGCTCAGGACACGCTCAATTGTCCAGAAAGCGGCGACCGTCCCGATCGCGTACGCGGTCACTGGCATTGTCCACGCCAGTGACCGCGGGGACAGGCGAGTGGCAATTCCTGCAAGCAGCAAACAAGCTGCAACGAATAATAGCTGGCCGATCTCGACACCAACGTTAAACATTAGCAGCGCGACAGGAATATCGATTTGCGGCAATCCTACCTCGGCCAATGCACCGGCAAATCCGAATCCGTGCAATAGCCCGAAGCTGAAGGCAACAATCCAGGGTGCGCGGGCAGTCAATCCAGGACGCCCCTGTGATCCGTGGATGATCTCCGACGCTACAAAGACGATACTGAGCGCGATGATCGCCTCGACCGGCGGTCCCGGGATATCAACCAGACCGACCGATGCCGCTACCAGGGTAATGCTATGCGCAATCGTAAATGCCGTTATCGTCACCACTATGCGTTTGCCGCCGCGCACGATAATCAGTAACGCCAGCACAAACAACAGGTGGTCAACGCCGCCGAGAATGTGTTCGACGCCAAGCACAGTGTATGCCCATGCAACCTCTTGCGTATCTGCTGGCTGTCGGACGACGAAACCCGAAGAGCCCGCAGACAGTCTTTCAACCTGACTGGACCCATCAAGACGCTCTACTCTCGCTATGACATCACTGACGAACGCAGCGTTACCCTCGAAGGCCACGAACTGGCCGGCGAGCCCGCCCGGATAATGAATTCGCCAGCGCTCTATCCACGCATCGTCTGTGGCGTACGGTACAGGTGTACTGCTCTGTTCAGTGCCCTCTGGAAAAACAACGTGTATTGCCAGACGGCGACCGTTGCCAGCTGCGGGAACTTTCCACAGCACTTCGTACGACTCCTGATCGATCTCGCGCAGCTCCAAATAGGCGGGTCGAAACACATCTGCGAGAGCAGCGGCAGTTAGCGTCAGTAAAACGCAGACCAAAAACAACGTACGAGCTAGTTTCACGCTGTCACTCTGCGCTGGTGTAACGAATCGTGTAGCGCTCTAGCAAAGACTGATAGAAAGCTTCGCCTATTTCTTGTGACCTGCTATTCAGAAAATCACGCTGGACGGCAGATCTAACCTCGTCCAACAAGGGGTCGCGAGCCGGAACTCGTTCTGATATGTCGACAAAATGCAGCCCAAAGCTTGATCGGACAGGACCCTGCCAGCCGCCGACTTCGAGGGCCTCAATCGCCGCAGCGAATTCGCTGCCGAATGTTCGTTCAATGGCTAGCTGGCTCGCATTGGTAGTCATCGAGGGCAACATGGTCGAATCCCCCAACAGGACCTCGGCGGGTGTCGAGGACAACGCTGCTTTCGTGCCTGCAACGACCGATTCCAGATCATCCGCATGGCGCTGCGGATCAATGTACACCTGGCGCAATGAGAATATTGCCGGAACTCGATAGTCGCCCGCATTGTCTGCCAGCCACGATTCCAGCTCTGCCTCGGTCGGAGCATTCGGTACAAGACCGTCCGCAATAAACGACATCTTCTGCGCTACTCTGCGTCGAACGATGGCATCGTCGCGATCCAGGCTAAGCAGGACGCCCTCCCGGTACATCACTTCCTCTCGAATATGGGCATCGACCAGCGCCTGTACCTCAACCTCGGTCGGCGCACGTTGCCAGACGCGCTCAAATGCGGAAGAAAGGGTGCTCAACTGCTGCTCATCAATAACGATCTCGCTACCAGCGCTGGCCGGATCACCGTTCACACTGGCATAGAGATAGAAGAGAGCTCCGCCCAGCAATAAAAAATGAAAAAGCGGTTCGCGGAATAATTTTCTGATCATCATTCTTTTGCTTGTCTCGGTTTCAGGGCTTGTACCAGATTGGTGATGACCACGGCCTTTCCCTAATTGTTGCTGGCACGTCTTCGCGCAATGGTAGTCCATTTCTCACCGCATCATAAGTCGTCCAGCACGGCCTTGGAATCTTCAGACCCTGTTCCCAGAGTCGCTTTCATGCGGACACCGTCTTCGATATCACTGTCGATCGATTGCGGGCCGCCAATGACGATACGTTCGCTTAACTCAGTATCGGCCGCGAGAATAGCCAGCCTTGTATTCGCGGCGCGTTCATTTCCGAGCGCGGCCAACTCCGTCTCCTCGAGTTGTTGAACGTCGATCAGTCTTTGCCGCAATTCCGCGGCATACGCGAGCTCATCAAATTGACTGCCTGAGTCGCCGTCGTCCGCTTCCTCGATGGAGCCGGTAAACTGAGAACGCAGACCATCGAGCGTTGCGGCAGCATCGGGTTCGGATTCGGAAAACAGCTGCTCAAGGACCTCTCTTTGCTGCTGTGCATACATCGCCTCGTCCGCACCTCCAGCTGCATTGATCGCTAAACGCGCCTCAACCAATGCGTCCAACATTGCGCTTCTTAGTGCGCGGCCGTCCATTTCACGATCGATGACACCGCGCAACTCAAGCACCAGCTCCGGCCGCAGTGCGAGCGCCTCCGCGAGCTTTGCGGCCCTCTCAAGCTCCGGTGGTGTCAGGTCAGCACGGCCAGGCGGGAACGTAATGAACTCCAGCTCGCTCGCTTCAACCCCGAGGAGGTTTCCGAGCAGCGCGAACGGAGAAGCGACGATCTTTACGATCAGCGTGCCGAACGCCTTCACTACGACACCACCGTAGCGAAAGTCCGGGTCATCGACGTTCCCTCGGACCGGCAGATCGATATCGATCTTACCCTCAGAATCCTTCAACAGCGCGACAGCGAGGCCCAGCGGCAAACTCATGGCTCCCGGGTGTTCCACCTTATCGCCCAGCTCCAGGTCACGCAGCACGACCTTGTTTTCCCCGACCAGTTCGCTCGCTGTTACCTTGTAACCCAGATCCAGGTCCAGTTTGCCGCTGGCGATTTCTCGCCCTGCGAATGGAATTGTGTAGGCAGAGAACTTTGGCATGGCCACATTCTGAAATGAGACTTTCAGATCAGTATTGCGCGATGTATCCAATGGCGTGACGAAACCCGATACGCGCACGAATCCAAATTCATCGACTTTCCCTTCCAGCGCCACCGTCGAAGGCTCACTACTGTCGGTCGCGATTGTGGTCAGATCTCCATTCAGATCGGCGATCTTGGCAGCAAAGGGTAGCGGCAGAGAAAGGTCTTCATAATCCGCTGCCGCATTATTGATAACGACTTTGCCAATGGTAACCGCGAGCGGCGATGTCGTATCGGCGGCGCTTGAACTAATCTCTCTGGCCGCTGGGTCTTCGTCGATCGACTCCTCGCCGTCTGCTGCGTCGGACTTTTTGACCCGACCCAGGTTTACGCTGCCATCCCTGGCGATCCGGATGTCGCCATACGGCTCGTCCAGCTGGATTTCGGTGATCTCAAGGGATTGACCAGCGCTGCTGAATGCGAACTTATTGGCATCAAAACGAGCCCAGCTACCGAGGCGAGACCCCTCGTCCGTTTCCGTGATCAGGAAATCAACAATTGAAAGATCGCCACTCAGCTGCAGCCGATCATCAGGCGAACTTCGCAGTCGACCCGATAGACTCAGGGCACCGGAATCGAGATTCACGTCCACCAGGGGTTTGAGATAAGGATGTGCATTGGCAAGTGCCATCGCATCCACCGTGAAATGGAAGTCTGCAATCGGTTCCGGCAGCACGGTCAATGTGCCGCTCAGAGAAACAGACCCTCCGCTACGCGAAAGCAGATCGACTTCGGTCGGAAAGATAGCTCCTGACTCACTGCTGATATCAGATACGCTTAGATTCAGAGCGCTGATCCCCAGTTCAGCCGGCGGTTGCACGCTATCATCCCGCAGTCCTACCGACATGTCCTTTACGGTCAGCTTACGCAGCAAGAGCCTCCATGCATCTGAGTCTTGCTTGATAGCGGCACTTGCGCTCACCTGCGCATCAGCATCGTCCGCGCGACTGGCCGTCCCGAAATCGAAATCACCAACCGCGTTTCGGTACAGGCCGATCACCGCATCGCTAATCGCCAACGACTCAAGCTCCACCGCTTTTTCAGGCCAACGCAACGAACCGCCATTGAGTTCTATAGATGGAATCGAGATCAAGTCGTGCGAATCACCACCCTCTGTATTTGCTCCATGAAACGATCGCACCAGCACGTCGTAAAACGTGAGGTCGAAATTATCGACGGTCGCCCGAATCGTTCCATCGGCTTGCGTCATGACGCTGTAGTCCAGGCCTGCGTCAGCCGTACCTTCGACGATGTCGAAGCCCGTTTCGTATCGCATATAGGCAGAGGTCAGAGGAAAGTGCGAGCCCGTGATCGTTGCCCGACCACTGGAGTTGATCGGGTTGAGCTGCAAGCTTCCTGACCAACTCAACGCGCCCAATGTCTCCGTCGTAATGACAACGTCCTGTTGGCCCGCACGCAGCGGCAACGTATTCAGCTCAGTTATTTGAATGTTGATTGGGCCGAAGGTCGTGTGCACAGGATCAATTGGGACCAGATCATCCCAATGCAACGCGGAATCGCGTACTGCAAAATCGAATATGAGCAATCTGGCAGGCTCAGCATCGGTACCCAGTTCTGGTGCTTCGATTTCTTCAGCTGCCAGCTTTGGCGCGAGACTCGCTAAATTGAGCTCCCCGGATTGGTCCCGAGCGACGAAAAACTCAGGGCCTGTAAAGTGAACCTGCTTGAAAGTCCAGGCCCTGCGAAATATTGAGCTCAATTGAAAGTTGACGAATATTTGCTCGATCTTCGCGAGGCTGTCGCCCGAAGCCTCATTAAGATGCAACCCGTCTATGCGCAAGCTCAGGACGAATGGATTGATCGCAACCTTTTCGATGGCCAGTTCAGCATCAAATTGTGCGTCAATTGCAGCTATGGCGTTTTTCTTGACGAGCCACGGGGCAAGAAAGAACCCCAGTGCCGCGTATGCGCACAGGACGGCGACAACCCCCAACAAGTGCTTCCGGTATTTCGAGATGCACGCAAGAAAAGAGTCAATCATCAGTGGTTCCCGAATGGGTATGGTTTACAGTGTGTAAACGACTGGAGACGATACCGCGCTGAAAAGACAACGGCGCCTCAGAGTCAGCAGTTTCATCACAATAACGTACAACATCTGATCCGGTCCATCCCGACAATCGATCTTGATCAACCGTGCAAGATAGCGCCGGTTGTGGGAAGAATCAGAAGCCGCGTATTCTTGGCCCGCAACCTTGTTAGATGGAGCTACCTGTGAAACCAGAGATCATCGCAGCTCTTGCCGTCTTTCTCGCATTCGGCATCGCAGAGTATTGGCGAACGAATCTGTTTCACAAACCTGGCCAGCAACGCAAAGACGGCATCGTGGAGTCGGTGAGCACGGGGACATTGCTGGTGCTCACTCAGCCGTTCATTCTGCTCGCCAGCGGGATGTTAATGGGGTTTTTCTTTGCTGGTTCCGAAGACGTTCTCATCGATCTGCCAGTAATGGCTCAGATTGGTCTTCTGCTCGTCTTCGATGACATGACGCAGTATTGGCAGCATCGCATCACGCACAAGACTCCGTGGCTGTACAACCTGCACCGGCCGCACAACGACGCTGAGTACCTGAGCGTGCGCGTCGTCTACAGAAACAACATTTTCTACTATCTCGTCATGCCGGGAATCTGGTGTTCGGGCGCGTTGATCTTCATGGGCCTGGGCAAGGTGTACGCGGTCTATCTGGTGGTCAAGCTCACCGTTATCTGTGCCGCCCATTCTGACGTTCGATGGGATGCGCCTCTCTATAGAATCCCCTGGTTATCGCCTGTGATGTGGGTGCTGGAAAGAACAATCTCTACACCAGCGACGCATTCCGCTCACCACGGGAAACACCAGAGTGATGGCATAACCAACTACAAGGGCAATTACGGAAACCTGCTGTTTTTCTGGGACGTGTTATTCGGCACGGCCAGGATTACGCGAAAATATCCGGATGAATTCGGCGTTGAAAATCTCGAGCCCGTTACGGCAGCGCAACAGTTATTTTGGCCGTTGGTGCAGTACAAACGACAACCTGATCACGCCGATCACTCGTAAGTTTCGGTTCGATAGCGAACGTAGCCACCGTCCTCCACCCCGTGCGGATCATGATGCGTCCAGTGAACAAGACCTCCCAGGTCGTTCCACTCGAACATGCCACGGAAATGCACGCGATCACCCAGGCCAACCGGCACTCTTTGCGCCAGATCTATATTGTGTGCGACCAACAGAGTCTGTCCGCTTCGCATATCAAGCACGAATCGCTGGTGTCGTGACCCCTCGTTATCGTCCGTCAACACTCGTCTGACGAACCCCGTCGCCTCGATCCAGGTCCCGGAATCGCGCTTCTCGTAAGTGCGTTTCATGTCGCGGCCTTTGTTCTTATTATATTTTGTTAATGGCTGCTCTCAGGGCATGCCTGTCAGTATAGGCCAAAAAAAAGGCCCGACAATCGTCGTCTCGATGCCGGGCCTCGATTCTTCAAAATGCCACTAATTGGCTGTAAGTGGCACCATTGTAATTTCCACGCGGCGATTCGCCTCGCGGCCAACGTCAGTACCGTTATCTGCGACCGGCATAGACTCACCCAGACCGATGGTAATCAGGCGCTCGTTCGCTACGCCATGTGTTTCCAGATACTTGGAGACAGAGGCGGAACGACGATCGGACAGGGCCTGATTGTAGGACTCCGATCCGGTGCTATCGGTGTGTCCTGCAACCTCCACGATCGTCTGGTCAAACTCCTTCAGAACCTTGCTCACGGAAACGAGCACATCGAAAAATGCGGGCTTCAGATCCGCGCTGCTGGTAGCAAAGGTCACATTACCGGCCATGTTCAGCGTGATGTGGTCGCCGTTTCGCGTGACGCTAACGCCGGTGCCTTGCAATTCCTCGCGCAGCTTCATTTCCTGACGATCCATGTAGTAACCAATCGAGCCTCCCGCAAGTGCTCCAGCACCCGCGCCTATGAGCGCATGCTGACGACGCTCCACTGCATCATCACCAGACGCTAGTCCAACGACAGCGCCAGCGGCAGCACCGATCAGCGCGCCTTTGGTGGCGTTGCTCATCTCGGATTCCTGCGTATAAGGATTCAGGGTTTCACAACCCGTTGTGAGTACAACAGCACCCAGCAACAAGACACTCATAAACTTGGATTTGATATTCATGGTTTTCCTCCAGTGGCGCCTCTGAGTCATCGTTCCAGGCGAGTCAGAGTCGCTCAAATTGTTGGCACAGACAGCGCATCGCGCCGCAAATGCGGTTTGTGGGCGTATTTAGCCGCCCCTAACCTGAACAGACACTTAATGTAGCTTTTGTTCGACGCAAAGTATCTGACAATTGTCCGATATGAGCGATACGTCTCCTTTGCGGCTCGTTATGTCTATGCCGCACGGCGTGTAGAATACATGGCCCGCTGTAATGAGAATTGCTGTGACCGAGACCGATAGCTGGCTGGCGCGATACGAAGAGAGTCATCGCGACCTTAACTACCCATTCGTGTACTGGGCCGCTGTACCGATGGTCGTTCTGGGCACGGTCGGTTTGCTCTGGTCCTTACCCATACCGGATGCGTTCTACGAAATATCCCCGCTCCTCAACTGGGGCAGTACATTTCTCATGGCAACGGCCGTCTACTATTTCATCATTTCGATCTCCCTCGCAATCGGCATGCTGCCGTTCATGGTCGGCAGCGCTGCAATCCAGATGTGGCTGGTCCAGTCCGAGTATTCATTGACTCACGTCGCCTGCGGCCTGCTCGTCGGGGGAATCATAGGCCTGTGGCTTGGGCAGCGGCACAACGGCGGTCTCCGACCGCTTGTGCAGGATCTGCAGATGATGATGATCGGCCCGGCATGGCTGCTATCGGTTCTTTATCGGCGAGCCGGAATACCTTATTGATGGTGTGTACCAGGGCAAGCGACTTCGTTTAGAATCGACGCCCTCACAACGAATGCCTCGCGAAAGGAGCCTTCCGTGGCTGCAAGCAAATCCAGACTGAATCCCCTCGACCTGTACAACGTGCGCTCCGAGTTGTCCGAAGAAGAATGCATGGTGCAGGACACCGTGGCTCGCTTCGTTGATGACCGTGCGATCCCGAAGATGCGCGAAGCTTTTGAGCAACATCATTTCCCACGCGAGCTGATCAGCGAAGTCGCGGAACTCGGCCTGCTCGGCAGCTCTATCGACGGCTATGATTGTGCGGGTCTCAACAGCATTTGCTACGGCCTGATTTGCCAGGAGCTGGAGCGAGCTGACAGTGGCCTGCGCAGTTTCGTATCGGTGCAGAGCAGTCTCGTGATGTATCCGATCCACGCCTACGGCTCAGAAGAGCAAAAACAACGCTGGTTACCCGCGATGGCACGTGGCGAGGCAATCGGTTGCTTCGGCCTCACCGAGCCGCAAGGCGGCTCTGATCCGAGCAACATGAAAACCCATGCGAAGCGCGATGGGACGGACTGGGTCCTGAACGGCTCCAAGATGTGGATAACCAATGGCACCATTGCTGACGCAGCCGTCGTTTGGGCGACTACCGAGGAAGGCATCAAGGGTTTCATCGTAGAAAAAGACATGCCCGGATTCACGGCCCAGGAAATTGAGAACAAGTTCTCGTTGCGCGCTTCTGTCACTGCAGCGCTGTTTTTCGACAATGTGCGCCTCCCGGAAGCCAGCGTCCTGCCCAACGTGACCGGGCTGAAAGGACCGCTGGGCTGCCTGACGCAAGCACGCTATGGAATCACCTGGGGTGTGATCGGCGCCGCTCAGGCTTGTCTTGATGAGGTCATCAATTACACCAGCGACCGGGTTCTGTTCGACCGACCGCTTGCACATACGCAGGCGATTCAGATTCGACTGGCTGATATGAGTCGACGCATCACCACCGCTCAATTGTTGTCGTTGCAGCTGGGGCGTATCAAGGACAGGGGCCAGCTCAATCCAACACAGGTATCGCTGGCCAAGTGGAACAACTGTCGTGCAGCAATCGATATCGCGCGAGATGCGCGCGATATTCTCGGCGGCAGTGGCATCAGTGCCGAGTATGTTCCGATACGGCACATGCTCAATCTTGAGAGCGTAATTACCTACGAAGGAACTGAGACCATTCACCAGTTAGTGGTTGGCAAAGAACTGACTGGCGTCAACGCGTTCTGATGAGCGTGGTTTGAGCGAGCAACGACTTCCTGGAAACCGCGATGTCTGGCGCATAGCTGCGCCGCTGATTCTATCCAACATCTCCGTGCCCTTGCTCGGCATGGTAGACACGGGTGTCACCGGGCACCTCGACAATGCCGCCTATCTCGGCGCTGTCGCCATCGGCGCAACCATCTTTGGGATCCTGTACACCGGCGTTAATTTCCTGCGCATGGGAACAACCGGTATCGCCGCGCAGTGTTTTGGCGCCAACGACTACGACGGACTCAGGGTGTCACTCGGACAAGCCGTCATTGTTGCGCTGCTGATAGCAATGGCGTTAATAGCGTTGCATGTGCCGATCGGCAACATCGCGATGTCGTTGATCGGCGCGGAGCCCGATGTCCAGGCTTTCGCGCTGGAGTATTTTTCCATTCGCATCTGGAGCGCTCCGGCAACACTCGCCAGCTATGCCCTGATCGGTTGGTTCATTGGCCTGCAGAACGCGCGGGTACCATTAATTATCGTGCTCACGATCAATGTCGTCAATATACTGCTCGACCTATACCTGGTGCTTGCTTTGCACATGACGGTTGATGGCGTCGCCCTCGCATCTGTTATCGCTGAGTACTCCGGCGTAATGGTTGGCCTGACATTTGCGGCGATTGAGCTTAGACGGCACCCAGGTCACTGGCAGGCCGAAAAACTGATCAGAGTTCGCGAGTACGCTGCCTTCTTTTCAGTCAACGGCCACCTTTTCGTGCGCACCATTGCATTGGTTTCAACGTTCGCCTTTGTTACGGCGCAAGGCGCTCGAATGGGCGGCCTGGTGCTCGCTGCCAACGCTGTATTAATGAACCTGCAGACACTGACGTCATTCGCACTTGATGGCGTCGCTCACGCGGCCGAGGCGCTGGTAGGCAAGGCGGTTGGCGAACGCCGCCGCGAGGCTCTTGAACAGGCCGTCAGACTGACGCTGCGCTGGTCATTTATCTTCGCGATTTGCTTCTGCATGGCCTATGCCTTGCTCGGCAAGCTGCTCATCTACACACTCACCGACCTGGTCGACGTCCGTGACACGGCCCTGCAATACCTGCCATGGCTGGTCATATCACCCATCGTTTCAGTTTGGTCCTTCCTGTATGACGGTGTCTTCGTCGGCGCAACACGAGCACGCGAAATGCGTAACATCATGGTGATCTCTGCGCTGCTTGTTTTTCTGCCTGCGTGGTACCTGTTGCAAGACTTCGGCAACCACGGACTTTGGTTGGCATTTACGATCTTCATGGCCAGCCGCGGCATAGGCATGCACATTATCTATCGCAGAAAAGTGTTGCCCACGATCTAATTGAGTCGCTCGTCCTGCTCAAGGTCGGCCCACATCTCGAGCACCCATTGCCGTATCTGCAATGCCTCCACCCATCGGTCAGACAGCTCCTTCTGATTGGCATCGGTGATCGCGTAGGGAGGTGGTCCAAGCTCGCACAAGAACCGCAACGTTGCGTCACCGGGGTTTCTCTCCCGCCACAATTGCAGGCCGGTCCTCCACCAACCTTTAAAGGTTGTTACCCACTCCTGATGCTGCGGAAAATCGATCTGCACCTGCACCTGCTCGCGATTCGCGACACGGCCCTGAAACGAATCGGAGTGCTCTAAAATTCGTTGTATGTAAGCCGCATCGGCTTCGCCTAACGGTATTCGCATCTCTCTGTCGACGACGAAGTGTGAAAGGTCCGCGCACAAACGCAAATCAGGAACAGCATCGAGAACCTGCAAGGTATAGAACATATCGTTTAGCAGGCTGTCCCGATGAGTTTCAAATATCATCGGCATGCCGATTCGCTCTGCATCATCCCTCCAGCGCTGTATGACCGGAATCGCGTCACTCGCGTAGACGGGCATTACGCCGCCAATGACATTGACCATGCAGGCATCAAGCTCTTTGGCAAACTCCAGTATGGGCTGCATATCATCCAAAGAGTACGGGAATGCATTCACCATGCAGCCCAGATTGTGCTGTTTACAAAGCGGGCCAACCTCGGCGTAGTCAGAAATCTCGGCAACACTCGGATCGATACTGACACCGTCGTAGCCCGCATCGGCGATCATCTGAAAGTTCTCCGCCATCGATCGTTCTGCATGCCCTGGCTGACGAAGCTCCATCGCCCACAGGGATTGATAAACCTCCAACTTCTGCATGAACGTTGACTCCTGAAGGAACTGGAACAGGTACAAAGAATGGCAATCGGGCAAATTTACAATCCCCGACACGTTGGTGTATCGTGTTTTCCCAAAGAGTATTCTACAAGAAATACTTCGGCTTCAATCTTTAGGGGACAAGAAAAAATGTTGGGGAATACAATAACAAAAGTCATTTCGAGTACCGTGGGGTGTATCTGCCTTGGTCTGTCGTTGACAGTCTTTGCAGAAGATGGGGAGTCGGTCGAAACAAAAATTGAGCGTGCGATATCTGCAGCGCCAGCGAGCGTTTCAGCCGATGCGACGATTATGGATGTGGATGGAACGATCTTGCGAGAGGGCTCAAACGGCTGGACGTGCATACCGGGCGTCGGCCTGATACCGGGTGACATGCACCCGATGTGCAATGACGCTGTCTGGATGGCGTGGATGAAGGCAGCTGCCGCTGGCGAACCGTTTGCTACTGATGTCATCGGCACCTCCTACAT
Organism: uncultured Woeseiaceae bacterium; assembly: GCA_964528965.1. GTDB lineage: Bacteria > Pseudomonadota > Gammaproteobacteria > Steroidobacterales > Woeseiaceae > UBA1847. The sequence continues at coordinate 33,675 of CAZGVL010000001.1, read as the reverse complement.
GCTGCAGGGCGATGCGATGGTTAACAACAACAATCCGGCCGCAACAGACCCGAATGATGGGGGTGTCTGGGTTCAGGAAGGACCCCATCTAATGCTGCTCATGCCATCTTCGGAAATGATTGAGGGCATGAGCCGCGACCCTGATGCGGGTGGGCCGTATGTCATGTGGGATAACACACCGCTAGTGCATGTCATGGTCCCGGTGGGTCCCAGAGAGGAATAGTCGGCAGAAGGAATACTGAAGCCGGTCCAGAAGTCTGGGGTCAGAGTAAGAACCGGATGGTGTTTTAGGGTTTTAGTCTAACGGTATTTGTTGCAAATAATGGGTTGTGAGCCTTTTAGTTCGGTTATTACTCTGACCCCAGACTTCCATGCACGTTACACGCTGGACTGGCGAGGACGGAGAGCGGCGATCCTTGCGATTGTCGGATTCGCCGCTCTCGCGTTTATCGATGTGGGCGTGGACTATTTGTTAGCGCAGATCCACGGCACGTAAATAGCTTACTCAGTCGTGATGCTGGCGTCGTCCATCAATACCGGGTAGGTGTAGCCCGCACCGAAGTCTTTGTCGAGAACAATGGTGCCAGTGAGGACGATCGTTTCACCCACCGCTGTTTCGGTGGTGCTGGTTACGATCAAGTCGTTACTGCCGTCAGCCACATCGCCGGAACCATCCTGAATATGGATGAAGTTGGTGCCGAGGATGTTGGCGTTGTACTTAACGACCTCGCCGCGCAGGCTGATTTGTTGCCCCGCCAAAGAGTCCTTGTTGGCGTACACGGAAGCAATGTCCTGACCCGATGTTAGCTCGGCTACATTGATGTCTGCAGCGGGTGTCTCAACAATGGTGTCGGTAGTCGGGTGGTTGGGCGGCAGCGCCGCGCCGGACTCCACCGCTGCCGGGGCTGGCGCTGCAGCGGCAGGCGTTGTCAGGTTTTGCAGTCCGCCAGCAAAATAGACGAGATCAAAGGTGCGATTCAGGGTCGTGCTTTCGAAGTTGGACATGGGCATTCCCTGTTGGGTCTGTACCACGTCATCAACCAACACGGCAGTCTTCGGTACGGCGACCCAGCGCTCGTCCTGATCTGTCTTTATGAACACGTAGGTGTACGTGCCGGCGTTCATCGTCTCCAGCACCACGCCACGTAGCATGCCTGCAGGGACCGGGGCAGCCAGTGCCGGGTTATCAGCGGCCGGCTCTTGTCCGGATTCTGTACACCCGATCTGGGTCAGCAGCAGGGCCGCAGTCAGTCCTGCAACCGTCAGCGTTGAAGTGATTGATTTCAATGTAATTTCTCCACGTGTCATTGGGCTGAAAATAGTGATTTCCAGGTTGGAGTTTTCTCACGTATGGGAGGCGGTCTCCATACGAGTAACTGCCTATGTGTGTTTCTTTTATTGAGATACAAAAAAACGCCCACCAGTGGCGGGGCTTTTCCTTCCTCCGCGCCGAAGAAGCCGCCGACATGTTCGAATGCGCGAACTGCCACGTCATGAAGATTCGTGATTTCCAAAATATGGGGTCAGAGTACAAACCGAAAATCGGATGGTGTTTCAGGGTTTTAGTCTAACGGTATTTGGTGCAAATCATGGGTTGTGAGTCTTTTAGTTCGGTTCGAATATTACTCTGACCCCATACTTCGCTTGAAAAGGGCGCCCGACTGGACGCCCTTTCCAATCATCAAAAGTGGCTGAAAGGCTAGTCGTCTTTGCCCTTAATTCCGACTCGATCCAGCAATGCAGCTCCTTCGTCCGTTTGGCGAATAGCTTCAACCATTCCGCCGATATTGGTGCCGCCTTTGGTGGTGATCAGGTCAAGCAGGCTATCCATTCCGCCCTGCACATCACCGGAATTGACGATTACCTTGATACCGGCCTCTTGTAACGCTTTGGCCTGTTCGACACCCACGGTCTCATCTTTTTCAACGCCTCTGATCTTAATCAGATAGTCCTGATAGCCGTCGTTGCTACCAATCTCATCGGCCAGCGCAATCTGCGGAGATACCACCGCCATCTCTTCGAGTCGTTTTGCCTCAGCCGTGGACGTACCGATAGCGAGAATACCCTCGGCATCCTTCAGGGCATCCTGTAAGTCACCTTCTGCAACAATGATTGTTTTCTGTTGGATAGCCTCTGCAGCGATAACTTCTTGCTGACGATCGCCTTCTGCACGAATAACGATTGCCTGCTTGTCCTCGTCCGCTTTTACAACCTCGACAGATCGGGCGATTTCTGCGGCGCGCACGTTCTTGACCAGCTCGACAGCCATATCGCGTTCCGCTGTTTCCTTCGCCTGGGTCTTGATCTCCTGTAGCGCCTGTTCGTCGGCGATACCGACGGCCTGATCCTTTTGTGCGGTCCTCAGACCAACAAGCTCTTCAGCTTGCTGAGCCCGAACATCGACGACCTGTCGTGCATCAATCTCAGCCGTTTCCGCGAGCTTTTTGTTCTCCGCGACAACTACGCGAGATTCTCTGTCGATGACGGACTCTTTCTTCGCCATGATATTGGATACAGTCTTCGAGTCCTGCCCATCGCGAATATCCATCAATTCAATATTCTTAACGTTTGTGACGCCCCACGCGACCAGCTGATCTTTGACTTCATCAGTGAACATTTTTCCGAATGTGCTGCGCTCCATCATGATGTCTTCAATCTCGTGCTTAGCGAGGATGGTTCTGACCGCACCTTGCAGGATCGACTCCAGCTGGAGATTCAGCTCGTGCAAGTCCTGGATGCGCTTCGCCGCGACGGATGGATCCTTTATGCGAAAGAACGCAACGACGTCGACAACAAACGGGACTTTGCCGATGTCGTACGCCTCATAGTTTGTGAGTTTTTGATCGAAAACTGACAATGGCAGGATAATCCGCTGCACACCGATTATCGGCCACCAGTGTGGCCACTCGTAGTAACTATTGCCGGGTGATTTGCCTACTTCACCCTCTTCCAACTTCTTGCCGTAGGCAATCGTACCGCCTCGCGACTGAACAATATGTACTTCGTTGGGTTCCACAACTCGTCGATAGGCTTTAGCCAGAAAAACTGCTACCAGTATGACGGCGACAATGCTGATGCCAATCTGGCCACCCATACTGGGATTAAAACTGAGAATAGAACTTAGGAAATCACTCATAGCTACATCTCCTAGATTTCTTTTTGTTAATTGATTTTATGGGTAGATAGCGAAATTCGATCCCAGAGTTATGCGGGCAAATCGTTAATTTTCAACCACTAAACTCACCAAACGGCATTGGTCATTTTGCAGTCGCTACTGTCGAGTACGACACGAATTATCAATCCGAGGCCAACGAAATGGGTTTTCTTGTAAAGCGTCAATCCGAAATATGTATGCTCTTCGAGCTTATTACTCTCGCGTCGTTATACCTTCTTGAGGAAGCAGGTCTTCAGCACAATGGTTGACTTGCCCTTGCCACATTCGACCTCTTCGTCCTTATTGGTCAGTCGGATATTTTTGTAGGTCGTGCCTCGTTTCAATGTGCTGGACGTACCTTTGACTTTCAGGTCCTTGATAACTTGTACGGAATCACCCGCTTCAAGCTCGCTGCCGTTGCTGTCTCTCACGCTCATGCTTGTTCTCCCATGTATGGGGTCAGAGTAAAAACCGAAAACCGGATGGTGTTTTAGGTACTGGTCTATTTTGGTTCGGTTTTTACTCTGACCCCATACTTAGTTCGGTTTTCTTACTATTCGGATTTGGTTGTCGGCCGGGACACGGCGGCTCTTTCCAGACACTGCTCGCGAGCAGATCGTCGCGCCCACAGATAAGCAATCAACCCGGAGATGATATTCGCCAACGCAAATGCACCGAATATACCGGGGATGCCGAACAGGTGGCGACCGATAAATGCCAGCGGCAGATACAAGACAATCATGCGACCAACACTGATATAAACAGCCGGCATGGGTTTGCCAATACCGTTGAACGATGCATTCATGATCATCACCACACCGTAGGCGCCGTAGCTAATGGGGACAATGACGAGATAAGAGCGCGTAACTTCAATCAGCTCGGGGGTATCGCTGAAAAGAGTTGGCAAGAAATCGGCCAGGCTCGCGAGGAGCAGCGCGATTAGCAACCCAAAGCCCATGCAGAAGATAGCGCAGAGTCTGAGTGAATGCTGAATTCGACCGTCGGCGCCACCCGATAAATTCTGCCCAACGAACGGGCCAATCACGGCAGACAAGGCGTAGAAGACGACCAGCACCAGCGATTCAATCCGGGTTGCAACACCGAAGCCCGCGACGGCTTCTGGCCCATATTGCGCGATCATCGCTGTGATAACGGTCATGCCAATCGGAATGATCGCGTTGGTTCCTGCGGCTGGAATACCGACGTGCAGGATGTCCACCCAGGATTTTCTCAACTCGCCCGGATCAGGCTTGTTCAGGCTCACCATGTTCAGCCGATAGCGCATCAGATACAGGGTGCCTATGAAGATGGAACCGCGCGCCAGCAATGCCGCCATCGCGGCTCCGTTCAGGCCCATCTCTGGAAAAGGTCCAAGACCGAATATCAGGAGCGGGTCCAAAATCACATTCAGAATAGCCGCCAAGACCATCAGCAAACTTGGCAGTCGGGTGTCGCCGGTGGCGCGCATGCTGCTCATGCCAACCATACCAACGACCACAAACGGCACACCGGCGTAGAGAATCAACATGTAGCCGCGAATCAGCGGGATCATATCTTCCGGCGCGCCGAGCAAGCGAAACAGAGGTTCAATCGTGAGCACGCCCAATACAGATACCGCGGCTGTAATGAGAAAGCACAGGATGAGACTGTCTGTTGCGAGCCGCCGCGCGCGGCGATGATCATTCGCACCAATCGCTCGGGCGACGACCGACGATGTGCCGGCACCAAGGCCGATAGCGACACTGGTCACTATCATCAGAATCGGAAAGCCAAAGCTCAGCGCCGCAAGCTCGCGATCGCCGACCTGGCCAAGAAACCACGCATCAATAAATCCCTGCGCCATCATGGTAGTAATGCCGAAGAGCACGGGCACTGTCATGTTCGTGAGATGGCGGCCTACCGAGCCTTCGGTAAGCCTGGCTCTTTCTGATTCCATTGCTATCCGGGTTTCCAATATAGACAAAGCAGAAAGCAGTGCCGCGACCAACTATGACTCAGGAGCACCAACCGCGCAATCGCCGAGATTATAGCGATCCGGATTCGAATTGTTATCATGTGCGCTGCTGATCATTGGATAGGCGCATGAAGACAAAGTTCGATGTAATTATTGACGCAGACAGAGAAACTGTCTGGGCTGCGTTCAACGACACAAACAATATCGTCAGGTGGCAACCAACGTTGAAGTCTTGCACACACAAGTCGGGCACACCGGGTGAGGTTGGCGCTATATCGGAATTGATTTACGACGAGAACGGTCGCAACGTCGTCTTGCTCGAGACGATTACAGAAAAGCGTCCGGCAGCCTTCATGGCTGGCATCTACGAATCCGAATGGGGCAAGTCGTTGGTAGTCAACTATTTCGAAATCGTAGGCGAGAAGCAAACCCGATGGGTTGGCCACGCACACCACGCGTTTCGCGGCATCAGGAAATTGCTGTCGCCCTTTATGCGCAAGAAAATATGCGATCGAACCGACAGCGATATGCAACGTTTCAAGTTGCTGGTCGAATCACAAAAAGCGAGCGACGCGTCATGAGCTGGACCAAACTGAGCTCACGCAGCGTGTATGAGAACGACTGGATGCGAGTCCTTGAGGACCACGTGATCAATCCGGGTGGTGGCGAGAACCAGTATGGCCATGTGCATTTCAAGAACATCGCGGTTGCAATCATTCCGCTTGATGAGGCTGGCAATACCTGGCTGGTTGGACAGGATCGATACACGCTCGGTAGCTACTCCTGGGAACTGCCAATGGGAGGTGCGCCGAGAGACGAAGCACCACTTGCCGCAGCAAAACGCGAACTCAAAGAAGAAACCGGACTTTCGGCTGCGCGCTGGTCGGAGCTGATGCGATTGCACACCAGCAATTCGATAACCGATGAGTCTGCCATTGTCTACATAGCGGAAACGCTCTCGGAGGGAGCGACGGCCTTTGAGGAAACCGAGGACCTGACGGTTAAGAAGCTGCCCCTTGCAGAAGCCATTGAGATGGTCAACAGCGGCAAAATTACGGACGCGATCTCTGTAGCCGCACTATTGCGAATCGCCGCCGCTAGAGCAGCATCTTCGCTGTAACAACGAACCGCAGTGGCCCGCCCGTATCGTCAGAATCAAACGGGTAGCAAGTAACCAGACTGAGCATTGGCATCTCAGTGTCCAATAGCAAGCTGCCGCGCGTCGCGTCGACGACGTCCATGCCGACAATGCTATACACATGATGGGTCCCGGTAGGCGTTTCGACCAGCAAGGTCTCGCCCAACTGCAGGTGCCGCAGAAAGTTGAAGTGCGTATCCCGGTGACCGGCGATCACGGCATTGCCTGTTTCGCCCGGCATTGAGCTCACACTCAAGTGGCCTGGGCCGAAGGCCAGCGTTCTTCCTGATGCTCCGGAGAGGACGATGAGATCAACATCTCCGGCCCGGGCCGTGAGCTTTGCCACTGGCCACGTGTCTGCCCAGGGCCAGGGCGCAGCACGATCGTCACCGTCTCTGGCGCGATTCCAGGCGCGCTGCATCAGTTCCTGGGCTACCCATGCTTTTGCCGGGATGTAAGCACCTTGGCCCAACTGCCAGAAGCCAAGACATAGCAGACAGGCCACGACCCAGACCGCCGGCGATCTAGCGCGCAAGACCATGAGAATCCCTCTGCCACCAGGCTCGGATAGCCAGCAGCAGTAGTGCCGCGAGTAGCCACGCCAACCCGCTCTGCCGCAATGTTGCTGCGTTCGTGGCGGTCGCGGGAAAGCCGAATATCGCATCACCGTTTTGGCCGTATGGCATCCGGTTCGCGATCTGTTCTTTGGTAAGCGCTTCAGCGCTCGGACGTGCCGGGGTCTTGTCGACTGCAACCAGGCTTGTGTGTTTGCTCACCAGATGGTGCTGCAACGCCGTCTCAACTACCGCCTGCCGAATCTCCTCAGCGCCGGCTCCACGCCTTTCTTTATCCAGCAAGTCGGCGATTTGCGCGCGTGCCCACAATGCAGCGATGCCGTGACTTTGCTTATCGCCATCAAGCCGCAGGTCGCGCGACCATGCACCGCTGAGTGAATCTCCGGTCACGCGGACTTCGGTGTGCGGATCTATCTCACCGCTTAAACGCGCCTTCACTGTCACCGGCTCCCCAAGATACAGGTCCGGAACTACCGTGGGATAGGCGTCGACCATTACGCCGCTTGGCCATTGCACATCAATATTTGTCACTTGCGGGTTCTCCAGCTTGCGGAACAACCGGTCCATCTTCTCGCCGACCTCGTGCAACGCACTGATGGTCGTGAACGTTCCTCGCCCAACTTCCGCAGCTTTGCGCATGAACCAACTGTTCGGCGCAGAGCCTATGCCAACGGTAAACAGGCGCGCACCTGCCAGACGTGACTCGATCAGGGCAAATAACTCTTCCTCATTGCCTACGCTGCCATCGGTGATGAAAATAATCTGTCGCAAGTAGGTCTCTGACGGAACGGTCTTCATCGCGCGCATCAGCGCGGGCCGCATTTCGGTGCCGCCGTTTGCCTGCAGACCGCGCACGAAGGACCTGGCCCTATTCGTGTTCTCTGTTGATGCCATTACGCTGTCTGCAAACAGAGTGCTCGTTGTGGAATTGAATTCGATAACATTGAAGAGATCACCGGGGCGCAGGCCATCGATCGCACGCAACAAGGCTTTTCTGGCCTGCTCTATGGACACTCCGTGCATGGATCCCGACGTATCAATAACGAAGATCATCTCCCGCGGCATCGGCACGTTGCCGGAGTCAGCCGCGTCAGGCGGCATCACCATCAACAGGTAGTGTGGCTTGCCATCGATGGTCTCGGCGAATGCCAGCGCCCTGGGGGAACTGGATGGAATCGGGCGCCAAAGCAGTTCAAAATCATGATCCATTGGCGCCGTGTCGCCGGCAAGCGTCACTGTGTAGCGCCCGTTCTCTTGCGCAACCGACACCGGATGATACCGGCTCGCAATTATTTCCAGCGGCATGCCGGCATTGACCGTCGCGCGCAAAGATATCTTGAGCGCGTTGGAAACCGACACCATAGGCGGCGAGATCATCGAGGCATCATCGACAACGTTCGTGTCAGGTGACCAGCCATTTCCCTGGCGATCTGGCAGCGCCTGGCCCGGGATATATCTCGGCGTCAGTGTCATCGGGAATCGCAAACTGAACGTACCGTCGTCAAAACGTAAATCCTCCAGGTATTCAATCTCGACGATTACCGTTTCACCAGGAGCGATATTTGCAACCGAGGTTGTAAACAGGTTTGCGCGTTGCTGTTGCACCAGGCTGGTCTTTTTACCTTCCTGCTTAGCCTGCTCATACTCTTTCCTGGCTTGTTCTTTCTCTCGAACCTCGCCTTCAATAAACCGATCCCCGATGTACAAGCGCAGGTGGTCGACAGCAGCCGTTGCTGGCAGTGGAAAAACGTAGACGCCTTCCACCCACTCGTTACCCTCGTTGCGAAACTCCTGTTTGACAGATACGCGCGAAACCATGCCGTTGACCTGCATCTCAACATCGGTATTCAGCAGTGTCGCCGTCACATAGCCCGTTTCCATGCGCATAAGCAGACCACCAGCCTGCAGCTCGGCAGGACTTGGGCCTTCTGCTTCAGCCGGCTGCAGCGTAAGAATGCAAAGCAACGACAGGTGCCAGACCCGGATCGCCTGGCGCTGCAACATGCTTCCCACCGAACCCTTGCGCTCGGTCAAACGAGGTACTGGGTGCCACTGCTCAGACTTTGCTGCTCGAAGCTTGACTGATCGAGACTGTGGCTGTTTAGGTGCTTGCATCGGTGATCTCCTGTGGACGTTGCAGCAATTACAGCAACGCAATAGGCCATGGCGTGGACTACGGCATGGCAATGCACCGGCGGAATGTGGCAAATTGTGGCGTGCCGCGCCTGAACACGAACGACAACGCCTGGCGGAAGCACGCGGCGAACAGCTTTGGAGTGACTTGTGGCAAAACGTATTGCGATTGTTGAGGACGAGGCGGCTATCCGCGAGAACTATGCGGCGGCGTTTCGCCGCGAGGGCTACGGTGTCGATGCCTACGATGCACGGGAGCCAGCTTTGGAAGCCTTCGAGGCACGGCTACCCGACCTGGTCATAATCGATGTCAATCTCAGAGATGACATTGAGGGCGGATTCGAACTGTGTCGGAATTTGCGGGCGAGATCTGCCGATTTGCCCATTATTTTCCTGACCGCAAAGGACAGCGAGTTCGATGCGGTGTCGGGTTTGCGTCTCGGCGCCGATGATTACTTAACCAAGGACATCAGCCTGCCGCATTTGATGGCACGCGTTGCAGCCTTGTTTCGGCGTCTGGACGCCCTGCAAAAACCGCAGGGCGATGCAAGCCTGATCAAGCGCGGTGACCTTGAAATCGACTCAGACCGAATGACGATTCTGTGGCGCGATCAACCGGTTGGTTTGACCTTAACCGAGTTCTGGCTAGTGCATGCGATGGCGCGCTATCCGGGTCATGTAAAAAACCGCCAACAGTTGATGGATGCCGCACAGGCGGTGCTCGATGACAACACGATAACCTCACACATCAAGCGAATTCGCCGCAAATTCGCAGCGATTGATGCCGAGTTCAATTCGATCGAGACGGTCTATGGGATGGGCTATCGCTGGCTGAGCGAGTGATCGATGCCGGGTCGCAGGCGGCATGAACCTTAAGCGACAACTACTGCTCGTTAGTCTGCTCACACTCGTGCTGCCATGGGCGGGCTGTGAGTTTATCCGGGAAACCGAATCGGCACTGCGTGCAGGCCAGCAGCAAATGCTCGCCGGCACCGCTCGCGCGATCGCCGATTCACTCAATCAGTACGCGCAAGAGTTTCCTGCCAGTCGCCGCACGGAGCAGCAGTTTGGTGACCAGCTGTATGGCCACGATCTTGAAACTCGCCCGGAAATCGACGGCTACTTCGACGACTGGTCAATCGAAACTGCTTCGCTGCATAGCCTTCGCGGCACTGACGGCCTGTCACGATTCGCAATAGGCCTGCATGAACAGTCCGTTTACTTGTACGTCGAGGTCATGGACAGCCATGTGGTCTACGCCACTCCGGGCACAATTGCTCTGCAAGCAGGGCCCGGATATGCCGACCGGGTCAATCTGGTCAGCATTAGCCCTCCCTATCTTGAAGAGACGATCGTATTTGCGGCGGAAGCACCCGGGCCGTTTGTTAGCTACCTACGAAGCGCCTACGGTTTTGCACCGGAGCCGACCATCCTTGCTCACTGGCAGGACATACCGGGCGGTTATCGAATTGAGGCTCGAATCCCGGCACGCAAGCTCGGCACCCACCTTGGGCTGATCGTCATCAACACGTCAAACACTAACCAGCCGGGCACTCGCAGTCCCAGCTATGCAACGCAGATACCGGGCCCGTTTGTCAGTAAATCGCCTGATCTCGGTCGCATCGCTGAGAATATGGTGCAGCCGGGCATGCGCTTGATGCTGACAGATCCTGTGGGCTGGAGAATTGCGTCTGTCGGCAGTCTCAGCACACCCGGAAAACAGCCTGATCGGATGACCTCAGGCTGGATGCGTGTGGCCTACGATGCTCTGGTCGAGTCCGGCGAGACGTCACAACTCGCCGAGCCGGATGCGAGTGGTCGCGAACAACAGTCCTACGTAACGCAGGCATTGAATGGTAGTGAGTCCGTTAGCTGGTTCCGCAGTGCCGACAGCGGTATGGCAATCGTCGCGGTCGCAGAGCCGGTGGCCACCAATGGCACCATAATCGGTTCGGTTATCCTGCAACAAAGCACTGATGCGATTCTCAGCCTGACCAATCAGGGACTGGCAAGACTAGTCACCGTTACGCTAATCGCAACCATTCTGGTCGCCGTGTCCCTGCTCGGCTATGCGACCTGGCTATCCCGCCGAATTCGACGCTTGAGTGTTGCAGCGGAACAAGCACTCGACAACGATGATCTTCGCGCAGCGCTACCCAGTGCTGAAGCTGGTGACGAGATTGGCGACTTGTCACGGAGCTTTGCTCACGTGCTCGGACAGCTTGGCGATTACAACGAGTATCTTCGGTCGCTGGCCTCAAAACTATCGCACGAATTGCGAACGCCACTTGCAATCGTTACGTCTTCTTTGGAAAACCTGGAACATGAACCGCTGAATGAAGCGTCCGCAAATTACGCGGCCAGAGCCAAGAGCGGTGCTGACCGACTCCGCCGGATCCTCACGGCCATGAGTGAAGCCAGCAGAGTTGAGGAATTAATGCAGCACGTAGAAGCGGAGGAGTTTGACTTATGTACGGTGCTGCAATCGACAGTCGCTGCCTATCGTGATGTGTACGGCAACCGGCAAATCCAGTTCGACACAAAGCTCCGCAGTGCGCTAACTCTCGGCTCACCGGAGCTTGCGATTCAGATGCTCGACAAACTGGTGGACAACGCGGTTGGGTTTAGCAGTGACAAGGACCTCATCACCATTGCGCTACTGCCAATGGAGGATCACTGGGATATCGCAATAAGTAACCCGGGTCCTGCGCTGCCTGAGCGCATGCGCACTCAGGTGTTTGACTCAATGGTCTCGGTCCGCGCCGGCGGCAACAACGATCACCTGGGCCTTGGCTTGTACATTGCCAAGCTTATTGCAGAAGGTCACGGTGGCACAATCCGGGCCGAAAATATTGAGGGTGGCGCACGATTTACGGTTTCGCTGCCCGCAAAGCCTTGATACGGTTAGGCAACCTGACACAAACAGCGAGTAGCAAAATGGCAAATGAGGGATACCACGAACCTGTGGACGAGTTGACGGACGAGACACGCGACATGCATCGCGCCATTACGTCACTGATGGAAGAACTCGAGGCCGTTGATTGGTACAACCAGCGAGTCGATGCCTGCAAGGACAAAGACCTTGCGGCGATACTTGCTCACAATCGCGACGAAGAAAAAGAACACGCCGCGATGGTGCTCGAGTGGATACGACGCAAAGATCCAGCTTTTGACAAAGAGCTGAAAGACTTTTTGTTCACCGACAAGCCCATCGCGCACGGCTGATCGGAAGGCCGTATCAGGCGAGGTGTTTTTCAAACAGGAGTAACAGACGCGCCCAGGCGCGTTCTGCCTGTGCTTCGTTGTAGACCACCGAATCAAGCGGGCACCAGCCGTGCAAGGTCCCCTCGTACACCTCAATTTCCGCCGCGATTTCGGCTTCCTCAAAGGCTTTGCGCAGCATCTTGGTGACGACAGGATTCTTCTCGTCGTCATTTTCGGCAATCGCGATCAGAAAACCCGCCTCCTTGTCCATTTTCGGTATCAGCAGGTGTGGACTGTCATCTGAGTCCGCCACCAGCCCGCCGCCGTGGAACGAACCACCCGCGCCTATGCGTCCGGGCATATCTGCCGCCAGGCGCAGCGAATATGACCCGGTCATGCAGTACCCCATCGTGCCGATCTTGCGCCCGGTATCAACCGAGTCCTGGCTGTCCAGGTATTGCACGAATGCACGGCCATCGCTTACGCAGGTTTCAGGCGACAGCGACATAGCAAAAGGCATCACCTTGTCCCGAATTTCCGGGTCGCTGAAAGTAGAACCGTCCGGCACAACCGCACCTTCGGCATCGCGGTAATACAAATTGACGACCAGTACTGCATAGCCGGATTCCGCGAGTCGCTTGCCCATCATCCGGAATGAGCTGCGTATACCCATAATATCCGGCCAGATGATGACTGCCGGGTGCTTGCCTTCAGCTGGGTGCACAAAGTAGCAATCTGCCGAGCCATCAGGCGTTTCCACCGTGACATCCTGCTCGATCACATCAGCAGCATTTGCGACCGGCGGTAGCGTCATCGCCAACGCGGCGCCAGCGCCAATTTTATGAAAGTCGCGGCGCGTGAGGCCCCGCTTGGCCAGGAATGCCTCATTGTCTCTGACGGTCATTTCATCGCACATGATTGTCTCCTTGATTCTGTTCTGATATCCCGGGCCGAGCACATCCCAGGAATCGGCAATGACTCATTAAACCGCAAATGGTGCCGACTGCATAATATTCCGTATCTCTTCAACACGGCGCAGTTATTGGATAAAGCGGCTGTCCAGACGGTGCAGATCGATATGCGCGAAGCTTAACCCGTCGCGCTGACTTGCTTATACGCCGAGGTACTTCGAAATTCCCATCGCCGCTTCGCGGCCCTCAAACACCGCCGTTACCACAAGGTCGGAACCTCTGACCATGTCGCCACCGGCAAACACTTTCGCATTGGTCGTCTGGAACGGGTGATCACCCAGCGTCGCGACTCTTACACGGCCGCTCGGCAATGTTTCGATATTGTGATCGGTAAACCAGGGCGACGGGTTGGGCCGAAAGCCAAATGCGATAATGACAGCGTCGGCTGGCAAGACTTCCTCGGTGCCAGCAACAGGCTCCGGCCGGCGGCGACCGTCCGGACCGGGTTTACCTAACTCAGTCTGAATGACTTTTACGCCGGTGACTTTGTCGCCGCCAATAATTTCCAATGGCTGGCGGTTAAACAGGAATTCGATACCTTCCTCTTTGCTGTTCTGCACCTCGCGCCTTGAGCCAGGCATGTTCGCCTCATCTCGCCGATACGCACATGTCACGCTGGCTGCGCCCTGCCGAATCGCCGTGCGATTACAGTCCATCCCCGTATCGCCACCACCGAGGACCACGACGCGCTTCCCGGCCAGGTCGGTAAACGGTACCGAAGCATCATCGTAGCGCAGCTGACGATAAACATTCGACACCAGATACGGTAATGCCTCATGCACGCCTTCCAGCTCTTCGCCCGGAAAACCACCGCGAACATAGGTGTAGGTACCCATGCCAAGGAACACAGCATCGTGTTCGGCGAGAAGCTCGGCGAAAGATTTATCGTCAGTGGCCGCGTCGCCAATACGAGTGTTCAGCACAAACTGAACGCCCATGCCCTCAAGCAACATGCGCCGCTGGCTGACGATGGATTTTTCAAGCTTGAACGGCGGAATTCCATAGGTCAGCAGCCCACCAATGTCGGGGTATGAGTCATACACGACAGGACGAATGCCCTGCCTGGCTAGTACGTCCGCAGCCGCTAATCCTGCCGGCCCGGCGCCAACAATGCCGACGCTCTTGCCAGTATCAATAACGTGCGACATATCTGGACGCCAGCCTTGCTTGACGGCTTCATCCGTTATGTATTTCTCGACATTGCCAATGCTCACCGCGCCAATGCCGTCATTCAGTGTGCACGCACCTTCGCAAAGCCGATCCTGCGGACAGACACGTCCACAAATTTCCGGCAAGGAGTTGGTCTGATGGGACAGCTCAGCCGCCTCGAAGAGCTTTCCTCGCTCGATCAAATCAAGCCAGTTTGGAATGTAATTGTGAACCGGGCATTTCCACTCGCAGTAGGGATTGCCACACGACAAACAGCGACCGGCCTGCGCCGCAGCATCAGCGCCGTCATAAGTGCCGTAGATTTCATCGAAGTGCTTGATACGCACCTCTGCCGGTTGCTTTTCCGGGCCACGGCGCGGGATTTCGAGAAACTGCAACGGATGCTTGGCCACTACGCCGCCTGCCTTAATGACTCGATCAAAGAACCGAGCTCAGCTGCCTTCGGTTTTACGAGCCAGAACTTCGGCAAGAAAGTGCGGAAATCTTCCAGAATCTGCTCGCCCCACTCGCTGCCAGTCGCCTCTACGTGCTGCATCACGAGGTGACGCAGGTGATGCAATTGCGCCTCCATGTTCTCCGGAGAGATGCGGTGGATATCGATCAATTCGTGGTTATAGCGGTCGACGAAGTCGCGATCGATATCCAGAACGTAGGCGAAACCTCCGGTCATGCCGGCCCCGAAATTCACGCCGGTGCGACCCAATACGACGACAACGCCGTCAGTCATATACTCGCAGCAATGATCGCCCGCGCCTTCAATAACGGATGTGGACCCTGAGTTGCGCACCGCAAATCGCTCGCCGGCACTGCCTGCCGCGAACAGCTGGCCGCCAGTCGCACCGTAGAGGCAGGTGTTGCCAATGATCGCCGTCTCTCTTGCAACATAGCCAACGTCTGCCTGCGGTCGAATAATGATGCGGCCACCCGACATGCCTTTGCCGACATAGTCGTTAGCGTCGCCAATGAGGTTCAGGTTCAAGCCTGACACGTTCCACGCACCAAGGCTCTGCCCCGCCGTACCGTGCAATTGAATATCGAGCGGCGCTTCAAGCATGCCGTGATTGCCATGGCGCCTGGCGATCTCTCCCGATAACCGCGCACCAATAGAGCGATGATAATTTCGCACTTGAAACTCAAAACTGCCGCCGCTTTTCGCCGTTATTGCCGACAAGGTTGTGGCCAGCATTTCTTCGGCCAATTCGCCTTTGTCGAACGGGTGGTTCCTCAGGTCCGTGCAAAACTGGGGCGCATCCTTTGCCATTCCGTTATCAGAAATAATCGGCGATAGATCAAGTCTCGACTGACGCGCCGTTTCTCCAGGCTTCAGCTCGAGCAAGTCTACGCGACCGATGATCTCGTCAAGCCTGCGGACGCCGAGCTCGGCCATCTGCATTCGCAGCTCCTCGGCAATGAAGCGGAAGAAGTTGATGACCATGTCCGGCAGGCCAATAAAGTATTCGCTACGCAGCACGCTGTTTTGCGTAGCAACACCGGTTGCACAATTGTTCAGATGACATATACGAAGGTACTTACAGCCCAGCGCAACCATTGGCCCGGTACCGAAGCCAAAGCTCTCAGCTCCCAACATGGCTGCTTTGATCACATCAACGCCAGTTTTCAAACCACCATCTGTCTGCAAGCGGACTTTGTGCCGCAGGTTGTTTGCCCGAAGCACCTGATGCGTTTCTGACAAACCGAGTTCCCAGGGACTACCTGCGTACTTGACTGAGCTTAGCGGGCTTGCACCAGTACCACCGTCGTAGCCAGAAATTGTAATCAGGTCAGCGTAGGCTTTGACAACGCCTGCCGCGATCGTACCAACCCCGGGCTCAGCAACCAGCTTCACCGAAACCAGTGCATCCGGGTTAACCTGCTTCAGGTCGAAGATCAGTTGCGCGAGATCCTCGATCGAATAAATATCGTGATGGGGTGGCGGTGAAATCAGGCCAACACCCGGTTTCGCGAAACGAAGCTTCGCAATCATGTCGTTCACTTTGTGGCCCGGTAGCTGACCACCCTCTCCGGGTTTCGCGCCCTGAGCCACCTTGATCTGTATCACTTCAGCATTCACCAGATACTCTGCAGTGACACCAAAGCGACCCGACGCAACCTGCTTGATCTTGGACATGCGCTCGGTTTTGTAGCGCGCAGGATCTTCGCCACCTTCGCCTGAATTTGAGCGCCCACCCATGCGATTCATGGCAATCGCGAGCGCCTCGTGTGCCTCTGGCGACAAGGCGCCGAGCGACATTCCGGCGCTATCGAAGCGCGGCAGGATATCCTCGATCGACTCGACCTCATGCAGCGGTACGGGAGGCCCCGCTGGTTTCGTCTCCATAAGATCTCTTAGCGTTGCGCTCGGACGCTCATTAACCAGTTTTGCGTATTCCTGATAGCGACTAAAATCACCGCTACGCACCGCAGCCTGCAATGTCGCGATGACATCCGGGTTGTAGCAATGGTACTCACCGCCGTGCACATATTTGAGCAGACCGCCTTGCGTTATCGGTAGCCGCGGCTCCCATGCCGCCGCCGCCAGGTGCTTTTGATCATCATGCAAATCAGCAAAATTGGTGCCCTGGATCCGACTGGTTGTACCTTTGAAACACTTGTCGACAACCTCTTCGTGCAAGCCGACAATCTCAAAAAGCTGCGCTCCCCGATAACTCGAAATTGATGAGATGCCCATTTTGGACATCACCTTGAACAAGCCCTTTCGGATTCCACGCCGATAGCCACGCCCAAGTTGCTTTTGTTTGTCGAGATTGCCGCGCTGTGCGATGTCATGTAGCGACTGATAGACCAGATAGGGATAAACGGCCGTGGCGCCGTAGCCAATCAGGCAAGCGATATGATGGGGGTCGCGAGCAACACCCGTCTCGACGATCAGGTTGGCATCGCAACGCAAGCCGCGGCGAACGAGGTGGTGATGGACTGCGCCAGTTGCGAGCAATGCGTGTACTGGAAGCTTGCCTGGCGCCAGATAGCGATCGCTAAGCGTGAGCAGGAACTTGCCATCGCGGACATGCGCTTCCGCCTGCTCACAAATTTGCTCCAGTGCCTCAGCCAACGGCAGCGTGTCATCGACATTCAGATCAACAAACGCGTACTTGTCGCCAAACATGTCTGGCCCAATCAACTGGCGCAGTTTGCGCTGCGACAGCACGGGCGAATTCATGATGACATGCTGTGCATGCTCCGGCCCAATATCGAACAAGCTCGACTCTTTGCCGATGTTTGTCTGCAACGACATCACAATCCGTTCACGCAAAGAATCAATCGGTGGATTTGTGACCTGTGCGAACTGTTGCCTGAAATAGTCGAACGGCGAGCGGATCTGTTTCGACAATACGGCCATCGGTGTGTCATCGCCCATGGAACCAACGGCTTCCTGCTCGGCCTTCGCGACAACTGCAACAACGTCGTGCAATTCCTCACGCGACAGGTTGAACATCTTCTGATAGCTGGCGAGTGTCGCCGGATCCATGGGTTCTGCAGCGGTGTGCGTATCGATCAGCTCTGAATCGAGGTAGCGGACGCCGTTCTTCAGCCACTTCTTGTACGGCGCACGGGTCTTGATAATATCGTGGATGTCATCGTTCTCAAGCAAGACGCCATTGACAAGGTCAACCGCGAGCATCTCGCCAGGTCCGAGTCGGCCTTTAGTCACCACATCTTTCTCGTCATAGTCGTAAACGCCGACTTCGGACGCAATTGTTATATGGCGATCCTTGGTAATCACGTACCGAGCTGGCCGCAATCCGTTTCGATCCAGGCAACACGCCGCATAGCGACCGTCGGTGAGAACGATTCCCGCAGGACCATCCCAGGGTTCCATCTGGCAATCGAAAAACTCGTAGAAAGCGCGAACGTCCGGATCAATGTTGTCGACCGTCTGCCACGCCGGCGGTAACAAGATGCGCATAGCCTGGAGGACGTCCATGCCGCCGGCTCGCATGACTTCAAGCATGTTGTCGAGGCTGGATGAATCGGAGCCGGTCAGCGAGATGATCGGATCAAGTTCCGAAATATCGTCAAGCTTATCCGACTGGAAGTTCTTGGCGCGAGCTTGCGCCCAATTTCGGTTGCCGCTAATCGTATTAATCTCGCCATTGTGGGCGAGGAAGCGAAACGGCTGTGCAAGTTTCCACTGCGGCAGGGTGTTGGTCGAAAACCGCTGATGAAACAAACACACAGATGTCACAAGTCGCGGATCCCTGAGGTCGGGATAAAAATCCGGCAAGACAGCCGGCATGATCATGCCTTTGTAGCTGATCGTCACCGAAGACAAGCTTGCTACGTAGACATCGGCGTCACCCATGCAATTCTCGGCGCGCCGACGCGCCAGGAAAAGTCGCCTGTTAAATCGTCCGCGCGGCATACTCTCGGGCGCGTTCACATAAACCTGCTCAATGCGTGGCAAGGTTTGCAGCGCCTGCTCGCCACACACGGACGGATCGATCGGAACTACCCGCCAACCGGCAATCTCGAGTCCGATTTCCGTGACGGCTGCATTGATTGCAGCGCGTCCCGCTGCTGCCTGTTGCTCATCTTCGCTCAGAAAGACCGTGCCCACCGCAAATCGAGTGTTGAGAGAAAAGCCGAGCTCCTCACCAACCGCACGTAAGAAGGCCGTCGGAAATTTAATCAACAAGCCACAACCATCACCGGTCTTTCCATCGGCGGCGACGGCTCCACGGTGCGTAAGTCGAGCCAATGCGGATATAGCGGTATCCACAACCCAATGACTCGGCAGATCGTCAAGATTGGCGATCAAACCGAAACCACAGCTGTCCTTCTCGAACGCCGGGTCATACAAACTTTTTACAATTCGTTCTGTCATAAACGCTCTGAGGTTTGCGCGAGTTGCGCTCCCACACTGTATGCCTACTTTGAGTTGACGCTTTTGCGTCGGACCGGGTCACGCCAAAAACCACCTGACCAGAGTAGCCGGGCAGAATCGAGATGAGAAACGCAGGTTTCTACGCTAGCGACCTCATCCATTTAGTATATGTCACGATTTCGCAGAACCACCATCAGGCAAGGCCTGCCGGCTTGTTTGTGGCGCTATTTGTGGGCATTGGAGAGGCATTTAGTACTGGCAGAGAACAGCAAAGCTTGGTTACGCGCGTAACTATGGTTTTGGCTTTGCAGTGCAACCCGGCTGCCTGAGTCTAGAAAGCGCTGCTTTGCAATCGGATCTCGCCGTCACTTTTGAAAGATACTGGTGGCGCGTACGGAATATCGATGCCCAGCTCACCTTCAATCGCGTATGGAATGTCACGTCTCGCACCATCGCGGACGATAGACAATAGCTGAGGTGCGGTCTGCAACAAGTTCAAATCGACGCTAATAGAGAATTTGCCGTCACCGCTGGCAGGAATAGAAAACTCACCTTTCGTATTGCCCGTGGCGAAGGTGTGGCCGTCGAGCTCAATGCCATATTGCACGGACTTGACCGGCAGCGGATACGGGTTCGGGTTGCTTACGTCAAAGTCCAGCAGGAAGGTCTGGCCGGTAAAACTGAATTCGGTCATTTGCACACCACGAAGACTCACGTCCGGTGAGCTGACCATGCTGCTTACGCTGGCACAGGCCGATAACGCACATGACGACAGAATTAGCAGGCAGCGTAGTATGGGTATCTCTCGCGCGTTCATTTCCCGGTCCTTTATCGATCAGTCTGACGAGCGTTAGCGTAGCTCCCCGCCCAGCTCACCCCATCTGGCACCTAGCAGCAACCAGTCATCACCTTCTCGTTCGAGCTCCATCTCAAAACGATACGCATCAGCACTGAAGCCCAAAGTACCATCATGAGTTGCCGCCATGCCAACAACAAGCACCAGCTCGGCGGCTGTTTCGCCAATAATGTTGAGCTCTTCGATTCGCGACATCATCGCGACGTCGTGCATGCGGAAGAAATAGCCGCGAAGAATTCTTTCGACGTCATCGCGACTGTTGCCACGTCCGTCCTGATACGCGGGAGAAATCAGTTGAACCATCGACGGCCGGTCCTTTTCGTCTGCCGCTTTTTGGCCCTGGGCTACCCACTCGCGCAGACTTTCCTCGGGTCCGCTCACCGGACCACCACCACACGCGCCTAGAAGCAGGGCTGCGACCAGGCCAGCAATGACGCAATAACGTCGCATCAATCCACTGAGAGCACTGCTTGGCATATTCATCTCTTTTTGCGATACCGATTGCATGATCTGCTAAAGTCTACGCAGAATCAGCTCGGCCAACGGCCTCGACGGCCCAATTTGTGATCTGGTTCGCACAATAACCCTGGCTGAAAGGCTGCCGGCGCCCGGGTCGGCCCGGTGACGAGACTATTGCAATGTCGGTAAAACTTTTAAGCGAAAGCATGGATGCGACCATCACTGATGATGACCAGATACGCATCGATGCAATTCTGGCATTCTGGTTCAAAGAGCAGGAGCTGTCTGGTCCGCAAATCGATCAGCGCATGGACATCTGGTTCGGCGAAGATCCGGTCTTCGATCATGAAATAGAGAAGGAGTTCGCCACCGACGTGGAGACGGCGTCCGAGGGCAAGCTTGACCATTGGGCGCATGATGCGCGCGGTCGCCTGGCACTGATCCTGTTGCTCGATCAATTCCGCCGCAATATTCATCGCAACACGATCGAGTCGTTTGCGAAAGACAAGGCCGCGCTGAAGCTCTGCGTCGAAGGGGCAATGGAGAAAAAGGACAAGGGCCTGACACCTATCCAGCGTGTATTCTTCTATATGCCCCTGCAGCGTGCCGAATCACGCAAAGTACAAAGTAAATCGGTAGAGATTTACACTCGGCTGGCCGAGGTCGTTTCGGCAACCAACCTTGAGACGTTCCAGACCATCGCGCAGTTCGCCGAGCTGCACGCCGATATCATCGAACAATTTGGCCGATTTCCGCATCGTAACCACTTGCTCAATCGGAAAAACACGCTGGAGGAGGATGAGTTTCTCGGCGTTGGCGACCCTGATTAGGACAACGTTTCTTTTTCTCGTTTCAACTCAATCGCTTGCTGGCCACCAGCAAGACTGCTAATCCTCTACTAGACTTGCAGGATAGCTGTGAAAAACAAGAGGACCTCATCCGATGCTACGACGCACTTTCTGCAAAACGACCCTGGCCGCTGGCATTGCAGCCACCCTCCCTGGATGTGATTCCGGAAAGTCAGTATCTGGACCAGGTATCAGCAGTACGATTCCTGCGATCAGTTCCAGCGGTGCTGAACTGTCACTCGAGTCTGCTGCGGTTGCCGAGTTAGCCGAAAGCTTGCAGGGCAGCCTGTATCTGCAAGCTGATGCAGGGTATGCGGCGGCGAAACAAATCTGGAATGGCATGTTCGATCAGAAGCAACCCGCCATGGTTGTGCAATGCGCCTCCGTCGGCGACATCGTCAATGCGGTCAATTTCTCGCGCGAACGCAATTTGCTCGTGTCCGTCAAGTGTGGCGGCCATAGCTTCCCGGGCAAGTCTACTTCCGACGGCGGTATGATGATTGATCTCTCGCAAATGCACACTGTCGACGTCGATGCTGAAGGCATGTCCATGCGGGCTGATGGCGGTTCACTTCTCGGGCATCTCGATACCGCGTCGCTGGCCCACAATCTGATGACGACCACTGGAATCGTCTCCCACACAGGCACCGGTGGATTCACGCTCGGTGGTGGCTTCGGTCGCACTGACCGCAAGATGGGCCTTGCTGTCGATAATCTGCTTGCTGCAACGGTGGTGACGCCAAGCGGAGACGTTGTTCGCGCCAGTGATGATGAGAACGCGGATCTGTTCTGGGGCTTGCGCGGCGGCGGCGGCAATTTCGGCATCGCCACAGAATTTGTATATCGCGTGCATCCGTTCAATCCGACCGTGTATGGCGGTACTCTGAACTACACGCTGAATGCTGACTTCCTGAAATTCTATGCGGATTTACACGATACGATGCCTGATGCCGCCAACATCGAGCCACAGTTTGTTCCGGGCGACGATGGCGTCATCATCGCCAGTGTTGGCGTTACCTGGTGCGGCGACCATGCCGCGGGCGAGAAAGCGCTTGCGCCCATGCTCGCCTTCCCGGGGCTGATCGGGGGCGATCTTGGCGCTAGGTCCTACCATGACATTCAAACGGGTGCGGATGGTTTTCTGGGTCACGGCCGACAGTATTACCTCAAGTCGAGCTTCATTAGAGAACTCACACCGGATGTCATCGAGATCGTTGTCGATTACGCCAGCCGAGGCGGATTTGCATCGTCCTGGTTCCAACACCTTGGCGGAGCGACGTCCCGAGTCGCGTCAGACGCAACTGCCTATGCGCACCGCGATGTGGCGTTCAATTTTGGCATCATGTATGTCGGCGATGATCCGGCGAACAACTCGGCAGCTGTTTCTCAGGTGCGCGAGTATTACAAAGCCATGGAGCCGCATATGGCCGGTTTCTATAACAACCTCAACGAAGATTCCGAGCAAAAGACCTGGGGCAACTACGGTCCCAACTACCCGCGACTGGTCGAACTAAAAAACAAGTACGACCCGGGCAACATGTTCCGCTTGAACGCGAACATTAAGCCAACGGTCTAAACTGGAAGCACGTAGGTCTTTGAGAGTCTTTGAAAGCGCCAGCTGAGCAGGCAGGCGGCGACAGTGAGGCCAATGACAAATCCACCCCAGATATAGTTGGGTGGAGACTCAAATGTGACCGCCGCGAGGTAGGCCGCCGGAAACGCCAGCACCCAAAACGCGAACGCGTTGATCACCATCGGCATGCGCGTGTCCTTGTAGCCACGCAGCGCGCCGGCAGCGCCAATTTGGATGCCGTCCACCACCTGGAATATCGCCGCCATCAGCAGCAGGCTGATCGCGATGCCTTTCACCGAAACATCATTGGTGTACACGCCGACAACGGCGTCTCGGAAAACCAGCAAGATGATAGCCGAGCAGAGCATGAAAAATCCGCACAGCACAATTCCAACGATTCCACTCAAACGGGCTTCTTCAAGTTTGCCCGCGCCCAGTTTCAGACCAACCCGAATCGTGATGGCCGAGCTGATCGCCAACGGAATCATGAACATCGTGGATGCGAAATTGATCGCTATTTGATGTGCGGCGGTTATCAGCGGCCCCAGCCTGCCAACCAGAATCGAAACCGCATTGAATAACCCCGCCTCCGCGGTAATCGTAATAGCAATCGGCATGCCGAGCGTGAGGATTTCGCCAAGAACCTTGGGCCGGACCGGCGCAAGGCGAGAGAAGATCTTCAGGTCTTTGTAGGCCGGGCTGACCAGCACATAGATACCCAATACCACCGCTACAATCCACATGGAGATAGCGCTGGCCAACCCACAACCGACAACACCCAAAGCCGGTGCACCGAAATGACCAAACATGAGCGCGTAATTCAGCAGCACATTGCAAAACAGAGCGAATATTGAGGTGAACATGATCGGTCTGGTGTGACCGATGCCTTCTGTCGTAAAGCGTAGCGCGAGAAATATGAAGATGCCGGGAGCTCCGAGCGTGATGGCGCGAACATAGCTCACCGTCTGATCGCGAAATGCCATGTCAATTTCGATCATCGTTAGCAGCGGCTCGACCGCAAACTGAGCAATGAGAATAATCGGGAAGCCCAGCGCCAGCCCGAGGTAAATGCCCTGGCGCGTATAGCGACCAATCAACTCAGGGTTTCCCGCGCCATAGTGGCGCGCAGCGATCGGCGAAATTGCCATCAGCAACCCGAGCCCGACGGTGAAGAACAGAAACCAGACGCTGCCGCCGACCGCTACTGCTGCCAGCGCACTGACACCGAGCCGCCCGGCCATGATTGCATCGGCGAAATTCATTCCGGCAACGGCCAGATTATTGACCACAAGGGGCCCGGCAAGGCGCAGCAAAACGCGCGCCTCCTTACGCCAGTTTTTACCCGTTGAAGTCATCATGCTCATTACTGCCGACGTCAATTTCGAAATTGTCGCCATCATTACACGCAACGTCTTGCTTTACAGCGATAAATTTGTGGCAGAGTGTGACCTGATTTGCTCGGTTGTAAGCCTCGAATGGTGTAAGGTTGCCGGCGAACAGCAGCCCGCTGAAACGTCCCATGGCGGATCTTCGGTGCGGCGCCTGCGATAAACGTGATAGTTCGGAGACAAGCATGTTGCATGATGGAAAAGTCAATCGAGTTGCCATTGTCGGTGGTTCACGCATCCCGTTTTGCCGCTCTCATTCGGTGTATCGAGGTTGTACGAATCAGGACATGATGGCAGCGGCAATTTCCGGGCTGGTCGAAAAATACGACCTTCGCGGGCAGACTCTTGGCGACGTGGCCGTTGGCGCGGTAATCAAGCACTCGCGAGACTGGAACCTGGCTCGTGAAAGCGTCATCGAGGCGGGGCTGTCCCCGCGCACTCCGGGTGTTGACTTGCAGCGCGCATGCGGTACCAGTCTGGAGGCCTGCATCATGATCGCAAACAAGATTGCGCTCGGGCAGATCGACTCAGGAATTGGCGGTGGGACGGACTCCATCAGTGACGCTCCGGTCGTCTACAACGATGCCTATCGTTCAATCTTGTTTGACTCATTTCGAGCCCGCTCGATGATGCAGCGAGTACTACCCTGGTTTCGGCTGCGGCCATCGCACTTCAAGCCCGTGTTTCCTGGCGTGACTGAACCTCGCACCGGCTTATCTATGGGTGAGAGTATGGAGCTAACGGCCAAGGAATGGGACGTGCAGCGTGAACATCAGGATCAGCTGGCACTCGCGAGTCACGTTAAGGCCGCGGCGGCATACGACAGCGGCTGGTATGATGACATCGTCGTGCCGTTTATGGAGTGCGAAGAAGACAACAATATTCGTCGCGACTCGACCTTCGAGAAGCTTTCGTCGCTCAAGCCCGTTTTCGATAAGAGCGAGGACGGCACCCTGACTGCAGGCAACAGCACACCACTAACCGACGGTGCTGCGGCTGTCTTACTTGCCAATGAGGAATGGGCGAACCTTAAAAACCTGCCGATTGCGGCTTACCTGACTCACGCCAAAGTGTCCGCCGTGAATTTTATCAATGATGAAGGATTGTTGATGGCGCCGGCTTACGCCGTCTCAGAAATGCTCAGAGATGCGAATCTGCGCCTGCAGGATTTCGATTTCTACGAAATTCATGAGGCATTTGCGGCACAGACGATTGCCACGTTGAAGGCCTGGCAATCAGAAAAGTTCTGTCGTGATCGCCTCGGCCGAAATGAGCCGATGGGCCCGATTGACCTATCCAAGCTAAACGTCAAAGGCGGCAGCATCGCTATGGGGCACCCGTTCGCAGCAACCGGCGCGCGAATCGTCGGCACAATGGCGAAGATGCTGGCAGAGAAAGGATCAGGTCGTGGCCTGATTTCTGTGTGTACAGCCGGTGGCATGGGCGTAACGGCGATTATCGAGGCGGCTTGACCGAATCCTGAGCGTCGCAGCTAGCCGTTCGAGCTTTACCCCGGCTTACTTGGGTTTGTTAGCCATTGCCTGGATCGCGTCCAGCGCCTGATCGATCTTGGCCTTGGCCTGCGCTGATAATTGCCCGCTGCGATGTCCGTCAACCACGTAACTCTCCATGCGCGACACCAGATCATCGACGTTCATGTCACCCGCTCGATCCCGATCACCGGCTCTGTTTGATCTGCTGCTGTAAACACCGAACAAATTAATACGCCGCTCAGTGAGCTTGCCGAAGCGAAGCAGCTGATAGAACTCCGGCCCTGGTCGGCCGTCCTCGTGCCTGACGAGACTGATAATTCCCGCAATCAACGATGCCGGGAGCAAAATCAGATCACGCAGGCCGTCTACGATCAGCTTTACCTGCAAGACGGCAACATCTCTGATCAGGTCCATGCGCGCAGACTGCGGGCTCAGGTCATCTGTTTCTTCTTCCATTGCGCTTGCCACATTGAGTTGTCACACGGGGCCCACAATTATAGCGCTCCCGGCTAGCGCAGGGGCTCCCAATCCATTATTGTTCTCAATGGATTCGTAAGCCCATCAGGCCATGCCGACTTATCACTCTTCTCCTCAGTACGAACATGGACGTTCAGACTCTCTGGGCGTATTGCTGGTCAACCTTGGCACGCCGGACGCGCCGACAACGTCTGCTGTGCGCCGCTTTCTCAAAGTGTTTCTCTGGGACCCGCGCGTTGTAGAAACACCGCGTGCGCTGTGGTGGCTAATCCTGAACGGAATAATCCTGCGCATTCGCCCGGCCCGATCCGCTCGTGCCTACCAAAAGGTCTGGACTGACCAGGGATCACCGTTACTGGTGTATTCGCAAGGTATCGCTGACGCTGTCCACGACAATTTGGCCGCGCGCCTTTCGAGTTCGGTCAATGTCGAACTGGCGATGAGTTACGGGCAACCCTCGATAAATGCCGCCCTCGACAAGCTTTATGCCAGTGGTGCCAGCCGTATTGTGCTGTTGCCACTCTACCCGCAGTACTCAGGCACGACCACGGCCTCGGTGTTTGATGCGGTGTGCAAAGCACTTGGCGGCAGGCGCTGGGTTCCGGAGTTCCGTTTTATTAATGCGTACCACGACGCGCCCGGATATATCGCCGCCAATGTCGCCAATATTCAGGAGTACTGGCAGCAACATGGTCGCGGCGACCGCTTATTGTTCTCGTTTCATGGCTTGCCGAAAAAGAATCTGCTGGATGGCGACCCCTATTTTTGTCAGTGCCAGAAAACGGCTCGGCTCATCGCGGCATCTCTCGAGCTCGGTGATGATGACTGGCAGGTCGTTTTTCAGTCGCGCGTCGGCCGCGAAGAATGGCTGCGGCCCTATGCCGATGAGACCATTGCCGAACTTGGCAGGAATAGCGTCAGCAGGCTCGACGTTGTTTGCCCGGGGTTTGCGGCTGACTGTCTTGAGACGCTCGAGGAAATCGCGATACAAAATGGTGAGCTCTTCAAGGAGAATGGCGGCGGTGATTTGCACTACATTCCCGCGCTGAACGCGCGCGATGACCATGTCGCTTTCCTCAGCCGGTTGATCGAAAGACACCTGGGTGGTTGGCCCGAGATGTCGACCGACTGGAGCGCGGGCGAGGCGCAGCAGGAACAGGACAGATCGCGTCAACGCGCGCTTGCAATGGGCTCTGATCAGTGAGCAGCCTGGGTCAATATCTGGAGTTCAGCATTCGTACTCCAGATATTCTCGACTCGCTGGGCTTCTATAAAACGCTCGGCTTCGCGGAGCTTGAGATTGGCGACATGTGGTCACACAAGTATGCGGTCGTCAGTGATGGCACATTGTGCATCGGCTTGCACGACCGTGAGTTCAACTCCCCGTCGATCAGCTATGTGCAACAGGACCTCGCGAAACATGCTCGCTCGATGACGGACCACGGCTTCGATTTCAACTTCATGCAGCTCGACGAAGACGCGTTCAATGAGCTGGGCCTCGCTGATCGCGACGGCCACGCAGTGACGATGCTCGAGGCACGTACCTTTCACCACGGCGACGAAGATGACCGGAATTCGGCGTGTGGAACATGGTTTGAAATCTCCCTGCCGGTTCGCGACGCGGTTCGCTCGGCACGCTTTTGGGCCTCTGTTGCGCCGGCCCTGCTGCGTGTTCGGGAAGAACCCACAACGCACATGCGTTTTGATGCAGGTGCTGCGCCTGTAGGCTTGAGTGAGAGCATTGCCCTTGACGGTCCATCACTCTGCTTCAAGTGTGATGACAAGACCAAACTCGCCGCGCTGCTTGAACAGCACGGCATTGAGCACGAAATGTACCCGGGATTCGAGGGTGCTTTTGTTTCAATCAAGGCTCCGGAAGGAACCAGACTATTCGTCTTTAACGAAGACTTTCTCGGCGAGACTTACGAGGTCGACGAATCGGGCGACGTCAGCGAGTTTCCTCGCTAATAGCGGCTCAGATCCGAGACACGCTCGGCCTGACGGCGTAAGGCCATACCGATGCCAGCCTCATCATACAATGCGTTGATCTCACCCAACTTCGGCGCAGACCGTCGCATTGCTGTTTCCGGGTCTTCAAATGGCGCTTCGCAATAGATGCCCGTGAGCTGGCGCGCAATATCGGCGGCATCTTTGTTGGTTTCGAGTTTCGCAGCAAGCGTCCTGGCACCACGCACGGTGACTTCGTGAACCTTGTCGAGATTGCTGTAGATCTCCTCAAGGCTGCCAAAGTGCTGCAGTAGCGCAACGGCCGTTTTCTTGCCGACACCCGGCACGCCAGGAATATTGTCCACGGCGTCGCCGGCAAGCGCGAGAAAATCCGCGATCTGCTCGGGCCAGACACCAAAGGAGTCTGGAATAGACTCATACCCAAGTTTGCCTTTGCCGGCGTAGTCCCAGAACACATCATCTTTGGATATCAGCTGCGTAAGGTCCTTGTCGCGAGTAACGATGGTAGAACTTCGTCCGTGTTTTCGGCCGTGCATTACCAGTGTGCCGATCAGGTCATCCGCCTCGTACCTTGGGCTTGCGCTTTCCATCAAACCGAGTGCGCGGGCAAATCGACGACATTGTCCGAACTGACGTTTTAGCTCCGGTGGTGCCGGGTCGCGGTTAGCTTTGTAGGGCGGATAGATGTCAGTTCGAAAGCACTCCGTCTTTCCGCCATCGAACAGAACTGCAACGTGCTCCGGGTTCACCTGTTCCATGAAGTCACCCAGAAAACGGCAAAAACCATACAACGCATTAACGGGATTGCCCTCATCATCAACCATGTCGTCCGGCATGGAAAAATAGGCACGGAAGACATAGACACTGGCATCAATGAGATATTGCATGGGGGGAGTATACCGTGAATAAAACCACTGTAGGAGCGGGCCATGCCCGCGAATGAGCATCGAATGGACATCGCGCGTTGTCACCAAAGACAACAAGAACCAACGATCTCAAACCAAGCTCAACGAAGAAACGAACCCCTATCGCCGCTTGGGTGCGAACCCAGCTTGGGTCATTTTTGGTGTTGGATTGAATTCGTTGGTTCGGCCTGGCGGTTGCGACAACGTGGCTTGAATAGGGCGATGCTCATTCGCGGGCATGGCCCGCTCCTACTCTTGTCTTATTCGTGGAAGTGATTTCCCTGGATATCATCGCCATTAACCAGGTGGTCGGTCATAACCCCCATC
>CAZGVL010000001.1:0-4139 GCA_964528965.1 uncultured Woeseiaceae bacterium | reverse complement strand
TACAGTGATGTCCATTCGCGGGCATGGCCCGCTCCTACTCTTGTTTTATTCGTGGAGGTGATTTCCCTGGATATCATCGCCATTAACCAGGTGGTCGGTCATAACCCCCATCGCCGCTCGGGTGCGAACCCAGCTTGGGTCATTTTTGAGCTTGGATTGAATTCGTTGGTTCGGCCTGGCGGTTGCGACAACGTGGCTTGAATAGGGCGATGCTCATTCGCGGGCATGGCCCGCTCCTACTCTTGTCTTATTCGTGGAAGTGGTTTTCCTGGATATCATCACCATTGAAAAGGCGATCGGTTAGTCGCGCGTGCAGGGGGCTCGAACGCGGAATGTGCGCGAGCAAATATTGCATCTGATCCGTGAGGACGCGTCGGCCTTTCAGATAAATGTACTCGGCGTAGGTCGGAGTAAAGGGCACGGCGACCAGCTGCATTGCCGCCTGCTCCGGCGTGCGGCCGCCTTTGTAGTTGTTGCAGCGACGGCAGGCTGTTGCAACGTTACTCCACTTGTCCATGCCGCCTTGAGAGATCGGCGTGATGTGGTCACGGGTCAGGTCTCTGGTTGGATAGCGCATCGCACAATACAGGCAAAGGTTGGCATCACGCTTGAACAAGGTTCGGTTATTCAGAGGGGGCACGTACTTGTCGCGGGACATGGCCAGACTCTTGCTGGTACCGTGGGTTGCGATGATCGAATTCACGTCGACTTTGCTGCGTCGACCATCAATCGCACTGTGCCCACCAAAGACCGTGTACAGGCGAGTCCCGCAGTCGTAGGCAACCTGTTCGGCGTGATACAGCCGGACGGCCTCTCGATAGTCTATCCACTCCAGCGGCATTCCAGCCACATCCGTCCGCAGTACCTGTTGCGATACTTCGGAAGCGATACCAGCGAGCATAGGTTTACCTCTTTGCGCCCTGCGGGGCGTCGACTGATCACCTGATCTTACAAGTCGCGCACCCGTAGTTTGCATTTTGCCCGCTAAAAATCAACTCCCGAGATTACTACAGCGCCTTCAGCACAGCATCGAGCGTCTCTTTTGCGTCACCAAACAACATGCGCGTGTTTTCTTTGAAAAATAACGGGTTCTGCACACCTGCATATCCTGTCGCCATGCTGCGCTTAAGAACGATCGTCGTTGCACCCTTCCACACTTCAAGTACCGGCATACCCGCAATCGGGCTGTCGGGTTCGTCCTGGGCGGACGGGTTCACGATATCGTTCGCGCCGATGACGATGGAAACATCAACTTTCGGGAAGTCATCGTTGACCTCGTCCATTTCATAAACGATGTCATACGGAACTCGCGCCTCTGCCAGCAGGACGTTCATATGTCCCGGCATGCGACCTGCGACCGGATGAATGCCAAAACGCACATTGATTTTCTTGTCGCGCAACAAGCGCGTAATTTCGTTCACCGTATGCTGCGCCTGAGCGACCGCCATGCCATAACCTGGAATGATCATGACTTCCTTCGCATTTAGCAGCAGCTCAGCCGTCTCATTTGAGTCGATCGCGACAACTTCGCCCTGAACTTCGCCGGACGACGCACCACTCCCACCTGCTGTGCCAAAACCGCCGGCAATGACCGAGAAGAACTTCCGATTCATCGCCCGACACATGATGTAGCTAAGAATCGCGCCGCTGGAGCCCACCAATGCGCCAGTAACAATGAGCAAATCATTGCCAAGCATGAAGCCAGTTGCTGAGGCAGCCCATCCGGAATAGCTGTTCAACATCGATACAACAACCGGCATATCAGCTCCACCAATAGCCAACACCATGTGGATACCAAACACCAGGGCTATGGCAGTCATAATGAACAGCGGCTCCAGACCGCCGCCAGCGGCGGACTGAATAACGAATTCACGTCCAAACCAGATAGCCGCAATCAACAAGCCGAGGTTGAATAAATGGCGCCCCGGCATGAGCATCGGGCTGCCGCTGATCCGGCCACCTAATTTACCGAATGCGACAACCGAACCAGAGAACGTCACGGCACCGATCAAAATTCCCAAATAGGTTTCGATATCGTGAATCGTGAGCTCAACACCAACAAGATGCGATGTTGGATCCATAAAGCTGGCAAAACCAACTGCAACGGCAGCAAGTCCGACCAGGCTGTGCAAGATCGCGACGAGCTCCGGCATCTGCGTCATCTGCACGCGTCGTGCGAGAACAATGCCAACGCTACCGCCAACCAAAAGCGCGACAAACAACATCGTGTAATGTGCGGTTACTACGCCGAGTACGGTTGCGAGCAGCGCAATCGTCATACCGATGATGCCGTACCAGTTGCCTCGCCTCGCCGTTTCCTGGTTGGAAAGGCCGCCCAGCGCGAGAATAAATAAAACGGTCGCAGCAATATATGCGACGGTAACGATTCCTGAACTAATCATGCCGACCTCACTTCCTGAACATTTCGAGCATGCGACGGGTGACGGCAAAACCGCCGGCGATATTGATGCTCGTTAGCAGCACAGTAAGCGCTGCAATCCACATAATCGTATTCTCGGTTGAGCTGATTTGCATTAACGCTCCGATGACAATGATGCTCGAGATCGCGTTGGTGACGCTCATCAACGGTGTATGCAACGCCGGTGATACATTCCAGATCACCATGTAGCCGATAAAACAGGCGAGCACGAACACCGTGAAGTGCGCCATGAATGAAGGTGGAGCAACAGCGCCCAGACCGAGCAGCGCAAGTGCAGCAACGGCAACCGCAATAATCGGGCCAACGATCGATGACTTTTTTTCAACAACTACGGGCGCGGGCTCTGCTTTGGCGGCTGCGGGTGCGGCCGACAACTTCGGCGCCGGAGGCGGCCACGTTGTTTCGCCGCCGGTACATATCGTTGCACCACGGATGACCTCGTCTTCCATGTTCAAGACGATGTTGCCGTCTTTTTCAGGGCTGAGTTCGGTCAGCAGATGACGCAAGTTGGTCGCATACAGCTGGCTTGACTGCGCGGCCAGTCGGCTTGGCAAGTCGGTGTAGCCAATGACCGAAACACCATTTCGAACAACGACCTGGTCGCGCTCCGTCAGCTCGCAATTTCCGCCTTGTTCGGCGGCAAGATCGACGATGACACTGCCATCCTTCATTGAACGAACCATGTCAGCCGTAATCAGCTTCGGTGCCGGCTTGCCCGGAATCAATGCCGTTGTAACGATGATGTCGACTTCTTTGGCTTGCTCCGCAAACAGCGCCATTTCTGCCTTGATGAATTCTTCACTCATCGTCTTGGCATAGCCACCTTCGCCAGAACCGTCCTCATCTTCAAAGTCCAGCATCAGGAACTCGGCATCCATGCTTTCAACCTGCTCTTTGACTTCAGGTCTCGTATCGAACGCTCTAACAATCGCGCCCATACTCTTGGCCGCGCCGATCGCTGACAAGCCCGCGACACCGGCACCGATAACCATGACCTTGGCTGGCGGTATTTTGCCTGCGGCTGTGATCTGCCCGGTGAAAAAGCGACCGAAGTGTTGCGCGGCCTCAACTATCGCCCGGTAGCCCGCAATATTCGCCATCGAACTCAGTGCGTCCATTTTCTGCGCGCGTGAAATGCGGGGCACGCTATCCAGCGCCATCACTGTCGCGCCGGTAGCGGTCAGTTGCTTGAGGAGATCGGGATTCTGCCCGGCCCAAACGAAGCTCAGCAAGGTTTGCTCAGGTCGCAGCAATGCGATTTCACTCGCATCGGGCGCGCGCACCTTCAGAATCAGATCCGCATCGCTCCACAGCTCATCGCGAGTAGCGATCAGCTCGCATCCCGCTGCCTTATAAGCGTCGTTTGAATAATTGGCCGCAGCTCCAGCGTCATTCTCGACCGCCACACTGAAGCCCATCTTGATTAGATGAGCGGCAACATCAGGTGTCGTAGCAACTCGACGTTCACCTGCGTATGTCTCTCCAGGTACTCCAATTCTCATGCAAAAGCCTCCAGATTCGTCGCCCGGCCTGACACCCACGATTTGCGGCTGTGGCGTCTCGAGCGAGCGCTACTGTATCAACAATGGCGCGCCGCGCACAGATTCTGCGGGCATCGGTTAGTACCTAGTGGGCCGCTTGATAAATAAGGTGACACTCAGTCTGTACGGCCGCGCCGTCAACAAGGCGCGGTGCGAAG